>JADCJC010000052.1 GCA_020247395.1 Rhodocyclaceae bacterium | reverse complement strand
CCAATTTTATTTAACGCAGCAGATTCCGATATTAGGCTCCCGCCTTCGCGGGAGCGGGGTCTTCTTAATTATTCATATTTTATTGCCGGATCAATAAAAACCGTCGCGAGCGGGTGAAGTTGGCAGTGAGGAGCGGGCACATACCCAGTGTACGGCGAGCACCGGAACTGACAGATTCGCCCGCGCAGTAGGTTTTTAGAAGTTCCCTCTTACATGATGCGCTCAGGCGCGAAGTGCCGTAAGCACCTCGTCCAACATCTTCTTCGCGTCGCCGAACAGCATGCGGTTATTGTCTTTGTAGAACAGCGGATTGTCGACGCCTGCATAACCCGACGCCATGCTGCGCTTCATGACGATGGTGGTCTTCGCCTTCCAAACCTCCAACACCGGCATCCCGGCGATGGGACTGGTTGGATCATCTTGTGCTGCGGGATTGACGATGTCGTTCGCACCGATCACCATAACCACATCGGTATCGGCAAAGTCGTCGTTGATTTCGTCCATCTCCAACACGATGTCATAAGGCACCTTCGCCTCCGCCAACAACACGTTCATATGGCCCGGCATACGGCCTGCAACCGGATGAATACCAAAACGCACGTTGATTTTTTTCTCACGGAGTGTTTTGGTAATTTCATACACCGTATGCTGCGCCTGCGCCACCGCCATGCCGTAGCCCGGGACGATGATGACACTCTTGGCATCGCGTAATAGTTCAGCGGTTTCAATCGCGTTGACCGGGACCACTTCACCCGCATGTGCCGTCGCCTCGCCGCCAGCAGCGACCGGTGCGCCGCCACCGAATCCCCCGGCAATCACACTGATGAAATTCCGATTCATCGCCTGGCACATGATGTAGGACAGAATCGCGCCGCTGGAACCGACCAACGCGCCCACCACAATCAGCAGATCGTTCGAAAGCATAAAGCCGGTCGCCGCCGCCGCCCAACCGGAATAACTGTTGAGCATCGACACCACCACCGGCATATCCGCGCCGCCGATGGCCATTACCATATGAATACCAAATAAGAGCGCGATCACCGACATCACGAGCAAAGGCACCATACCGGCTTCAATGGTCGGTGCCTTCATAAACTGGTAACCAAACACGATCACTACAATCAGACCGATCAAATTCAGCCAGTGGCGCGCAGGCAGCAGCAGCGGCTTGCCGCCGAGCTTTCCGGACAGTTTCAGGAAGGCGATGATCGACCCGGAAAAAGTCACTGCGCCAATCAGGATGCCTACATAAACCTCAACGTGGTGAATGGTTTTTTCCGCACCACTAAAACTCGCCACCGACGTTGGGTCGATGTAGCTCGCGAACCCAACCGCACAAGCGGCTAAGCCCACCAAGCTGTGCATCAGCGCGACCAGTTCCGGCATCTGTGTCATCTGCACGGTTCGTGCCGCGTACAAACCAACGGCACCACCGGCAATCATCGCGCCAATGATCCAAGGAATACCGGCAGCCGTCACACGCGGACCAAAAATGGTGGCGAACACGGCGAGCCCCATGCCAATCATGCCGTAGAGGTTGCCGCGGCGCGACGTTTCCGGGTTGGACAGCCCCCCCAGACTCATGATGAACAACATGATTGCCGCGATATAGGCGACCGTGACTAAACTCTCTGACATGGCCTCTCTCCTATTTTCTGAACATCGCCAACATACGGCGAGTGACGGCAAATCCACCAAACATATTGACGGCGGTGAGCGCGATGCCAACAATGGCGATCCACCTTATCAACTCATCTGGTCTCGAGACACCGGCAACGGCAGGCGGCGCAATCTGCACCAACGCGCCGATGACGATAATCGACGAGATCGCATTTGTCACACTCATCAGCGGCGTATGCAATGACGGCGTGACGTTCCAGACCACCATGTAGCCCACGAAGCAGGCCAACACAAATACCGTGAAGTGGCCGAGGAATGCCGGTGGTGCATTCGCCCCGACAAACCAAAACAACGCGGCGGCGATCGCGAACATGGCCGCCAGTTTGCTACCCGACATCGGTGCAGATGGCGCGCCATGGCCGTGGCCCTTCTTCGCGACGACCGCGGCAGCCGGTTTCGGCGCAGGTGCGGGCGGCAGCTTCGGCGGCGGGGCCGGCCATGTCACCGCACCGTCTTTAATCACCGTGAGGCCGCGAATCGCGTCGTCTTCCATATTGACGTTAATCACCCCGTCTTTGGATTTGCAAAGCTCTTCGGCCAGTCGGAAAAGGTTTGTGCCGTAAAGCGTTGAGGCCTGTTTAGCCAGGCGGCTGGTCAAGTCCGTGTAACCGATAATGGTGACGCCGTGTTTGACCACCGCCTTACCTGGCTCGGTGAGTTCACAGTTGCCGCCCTGCTCGGCGGCCATGTCCACGATGACACTGCCAGCTTTCATCGACGCCACCATCTCGGCCGTGATGAGTTTGGGCGCGGGCTTGCCGGGGATCAGCGCGGTGGTGATGATGATGTCGACCTCACGTGCCTGCTTGGCGTACATTTCGCGCTGTGCCTGTTGGAAGCCCTCGCTCATTACCTTGGCGTAACCGCCGCCGCCGCTGCCTTCTTCAGCGTAATCCACCTGGACAAATTCGCCACCGAGCGACTTGACTTGGTCGGCGACCTCGGCGCGGGTGTCGTTGGCACGAACGATGGCACCCATACTAGCCGCCGTGCCGATTGCCGCCAAACCCGCAACACCTGCACCCGCGATGAATACCTTGGCTGGTGGCACTTTGCCCGCCGCTGTGATCTGGCCGCTGAAAAATCGGCCGAATACATTTGCCGCCTCAATCACCGCCCGGTAGCCGCTGATACCAGCCATCGAGGTCAGCGCATCCATCTTCTGTGCGCGCGAAAGCATCCGCGGCAGGCAATCCATCGCCAGCACGGTGACCTTTCTTGCCGAAAGGGCGGTCATCAAATCGGCACTCTGCGCTGGCCAGATAAAACTCACCAAGGTCTGGCCCTCGTGCATCAGGCCGACTTCATCGCTACTTGGTGCCCGCACCTTGAACACAACGTCCGCGCTTGCCCACAACGCGGCCGCAGAGTCCGCAATCGAGGCACCCGCAGCGGTGTAAGCCGCATCGTCGAAGTTGGCTTGTGCACCGGCACCAGACTCAACGGCCACTGCAAACCCAAGTTTCAGCAGCCTCTCGACGACTTCTGGCACCGTCGCAACGCGTTTTTCGCCCGGGAACACCTCCCGCGGCACACCAATGGTTAGTCCCATCTTGTTCTCCCCGATGTATACATAAACAACTGCGCAACGTGTGATGCGTAAGTCTAACGCATCAATCCGCCGTCGCAAGTTTGATGCACCTAGAGCGGTAGCTGTTTTGCTAGGGCCAACGCCTTAATATTCAAACCGCCCTTGGAAAACCCGATCACCTTGAACAGCTCCCCCATTTCGGCGGGCGAAACGAGCCTTTGCAACTGGTTGGTCAGAGGAAGATAGTGTGCGGCGTCGCGAGGATCGTGTCCTGTCAGCAAGTCAGTAATGCCCGCCGCAAGCAGGAAATTGGCCTGGGTTGTGTATCCGATCAATTCCGCCCCGGCACCGACGGCCGCCTGCGCAACGGCGCTGAAGTCAACGTGCGCCGTAATGTCCTGCAAACCGGGATACAAAAATGGATCGGCGTGGGCATGATGGCGGTAGTGGCACATCAAGGTTCCGCTATTGCGTGTCGGGTGGTAGTACTCTGCACGGCGAAAGCCGTAGTCAATCCACACCATCACACCTTGCTGCAAACACTCGCTGACCGCAGCCACTAGTGTCGGCACCTGTGGGGCGAATTCTGTTAAGTAGTCAGTTGGTGGCGCGTTCGCAAACACAGCCCGATTCACCGTATCAACCAGGGCTTGTACGTCGCTCGGTAATGTTGGCTTGTCCCGCCAGACAAATTCATCGCCGCGCAGTGACACACCGCGCTCACAAAGCCCCTCAGGGGCATAGCTGACAAGACTGACAGGAAGGACATCGAGGACTTCATTCGCCACCACGGCACCGACAAATGTGCCCGGTAGTGAATCCAGCCATTCACAGCGGTCAAATAGATGTGCTGGAAGCGCGGCAAGCCGCTGTTGTTGTCGTTCCCGCAAATCAGCCGAGACTTCGAGCAGCAAATATTTGCCAGGCAACGCGCCGGCGGCGTCTAGTGCCGTCAATATGTCGGCGGCGAGTTTGCCGGAGCCCGGGCCCAACTCCAACACATTGCCACCCGTTTGCAGCAGCGTCTCGGCAATTGAACGCGCCAAACATGCGCCAAACAGGCCGGAAATCTCCGGTGCGGTGACAAAATCACCCGCCGCACCGAATTTTCTCGCGCCAGCGGCGTAGTAGCCTAACCCCGGTTCATACAGCGCCCGATCCATAAAGCGGGAAAACGGTATCCAACCGCCATGGGCGCGAATCTCCTCTCGCAACATAGCCTCGCAGCGCTGGACGTGGGCGCGACTATCGGCAACGAGTGCCGGCATTGACGCGGCGGGTGTTATGTCAGAGATACGCACGGCTCGGGGAGTGTTCGGGGACGGTCGGCTAAAATACGATTATGTCAGCCGCAATCCAAGATTCTGCAACTCTGACGCCGAAAGCGGTGTTGATCACCGGCGCGGCGAAACGTGTCGGCGCGGAAATCGCCCGTACCCTGCACGCGGTCGGCTGCAACGTCGTGATTCATTGCAATCGCTCCACAGCGGAAGCTGACGCACTCGCCGCTAGCCTCAATCAGAAGCGCGTCAAGTCTGCAGCCGTTGTCACCGGGGATTTGCTCGCCGACAATGCGCTGACAGGGCTAATCGACCAAGCGCATTCCTGCTTCGGGCGGCTGGACGGATTGGTGAATAACGCATCGTCCTTTTACGCGACACCCGTTGGCAAAATCGACCTTGACGATTGGCTTGACATCATGGGTTCGAATCTGAAGGCGCCGCTTTTTTTGTCTCAAGCGGCGGCACCGTACCTGCGCCAGACCAAGGGCGCAATTGTCAACATAATTGACATACATACCGAGCACCCGCTAAAAGATTTTGTCGTCTATAACGCCGCCAAAGCTGGACTCGCGGGTTTGACACGCGCCTTTGCATTGGAGCTCGGGCCTGACGTACGAGTGAATGGTGTTTCGCCGGGTGCCATCATGTGGCCGGATGCATCGCCAGACTACCCGCCCGCCGAGCGCGAACGCATCATCAACCAAGTGCCCCTCAAGCGCGTCGGCAGCGCACTCGATATCGCCGGGGCGGTCAAGTTCTTGTTGCTCGAAGCACCATACGTTACCGGCCAAATTCTTGCAGTGGATGGCGGACGGGAGATCTGCTTATGAGCACGTCTGCAGCGCAAAAACAGCAGTTGGAGCAAAACAAACTCGCCAAGCGCCTGCGTCGGCAGGTCGGTGAAGCGATCGCCGACTACAACATGATCGCGGCCGGGGACCGTGTGATGGTTTGTTTGTCCGGCGGCAAGGACAGCTACGGACTGCTCGATGTGCTGCTGGGTCTGCACGAAAAATCACCCGTGCCATTTGAGCTGGTCGCGTTTAATCTTGACCAAAAGCACCCGGGTTATCCGGAACACATCCTGCCGGAGTATTTGACGAGTCTCGGTATCCCGTATCGCATAGAGGTGCAGGACACATACACCACCGTCAAGCGCCTCATCCCCGAGGGCAAAACAATGTGTTCGTTGTGTTCACGGCTTCGACGCGGCGTGATCTACCGCGTGGCCGAAGAACTCGGAGCAAACAAAATCGCGCTTGGTCACCATCGCGATGACATCGTGCAAACATTTTTCTTGAACGCCTTTTATGGCTCGCGCCTTAAGGCAATGCCGCCGAAGCTGGTGTCCGACAACGGCAAACATATTGTCATTCGGCCGCTTGCCTACGTTGAAGAAAGGGATTTGGAAGCCTATGCGGCGTGGAAACAGTTCCCCATCATCCCATGTGATTTGTGCGGCTCGCAAGACAACTTGCAACGCCAGCAGGTCAAACAGATGTTGAACGAATGGGATCGCCGATTTCCAGGGCGAGTCGAAAATATCTTTCGCTCTCTGGCCAACGTCTCGCCATCTCACCTGCTCGATGGTGATCTTTTTGACTTCAAGAATTTGCAAGCGACCGGGGAAGCCAACGCAGACGGCGACACAGCGTTTGATGCGGACCCCTTGCCGCCATCCATGACCGCCAAGGTCATCTCGTTCACCTAACCAAAAAGGTGTCCTCGTTTGGGTGATTGCCGGTCAAGCTTCAATTCCGCAACGTCTCTAAGCTGCTAGGGCGCGCGCAGTCGCATTCCGGCGATTGACCTTGATGAGCGCCCAAACAATTGCTGCCGGCACGGCAAGAAACGCCGCAACTGGAATCAGCGCGAGCAATACCGCAAAGACTGCGACGACCAGCGCAACAAACAGTACCACGGCCATCACGATTGCAATCATCACCGCCACCATGGTCAGTGCTAGAAGGGCGATCACAATGGCGACTAACACGATCGGAATCGCAATCATCCAACCGATTACTGAGTCAGAGTAATTCTCGTCGAACAGCACCAGCGTATGACCCGCGCCAAACACACCACTGGAGTTGGCCAGCACAAAGGCCGCGCCAACCAGCACAACGGTGGCGAACAGCAAAAACAGCAGAACTTTACGGGTAGTCGTCATTGGGTTCATGTTGGGTGCCTTGTTGGTAAACCCCACTGATAAAACAGCGGGGAATGGCACAATTGTGGGCACCGGGCGGCACTGGTGTAAGGGGTGGGTGACGATTTGCAGAAAGCAGGGCGCAAGTCGAAGCTGATACTGACGACTCGTCGCTTACCCCATGAATACTCCCCGGCGTTGTAGCGAAAAGGGAACTTCTAAAAACCGTCGCGAGCGGGTGAAGTTGGCAGTGAGGAGCGGACACGTACCCAGTGTACGGCGAGCACCGGAACTGACAGATTCGCCCGCGCAGTAGGTTATTAGAAGTTCCCTTCAAACATCCCGGCTCCGCCGAGGATTACTTGATGTTAGCCATGACTGCCGCGAAGCGGTCGGGCAGCTGCGGCAGCGAGGAGAACTTATCCAGCAAAGTGGAAAATTTTTCGAGCTCAACCAGCCGGTCGCCGGGTGTTGGGTGCGTACTCATGAGCAAGGAAATACCGGTTTCCTCCGCCTTGAGTGCAGCGAGCATCTGCAGCACCGCAACCAGGCCGTATGGGTCGTAACCGGCGCGCGCCGACAATACCGCGCCGATGCGGTCTGCTTCGAACTCGTCCGCCTTATCCAGCCCCTTGGCCATGATATCCATGCCGCTTGCGACGGCAACCTTTAAACCCTCTTTGGCCAGCCCACTCTTGCCGCTACGGTCTGCGGCCTCGGCGAGACCCATCTTGAGTAGATCCTGCGTGGCAAGCACTTGAATTGCCTTCACGTGATGGCGTTGCATCACGTGGGCGATCTCGTGGCTGATCACGCCCGCCAACTCAGACTCGTTTGTGAGACGTTTGACCAGTCCGATCGACAAGAAGATTGTCCCTCCGGGAACGGCGAACGCATTAATGGTGGGCGTATCCAGCACGGCAAACGACCATTTGAGATCCGGACGCGACGACTGACTTGCCACCCAGCGACCCACGCGGTTGACGTAGCGCTGTAGCGCCGCATCGCCGTGCAGTGGCACGGCACCGAGAAAGTTAGCCGCCATGCCGTCCCCCGTCTCAGTCTCATTGGCCTCGGTCATTTCAACGGTCGCATCTTGGGTCTTCTTTAAGAGCTCGCTGCCTTTCTTGAGCGTATCCTGTAGTTTGTTCAGGTTGAAGTTGGGGAACTGCGCGTGTACTTCCGGCGAACCCACCCCCACCACAACTGCCACCATCAACGACGGCACCAGGCGACTCAGTTTCACTTGGCTCCTCCCGAACCGCCGGCAACAGGGTCATCAACTTTCACGGCAGCAAGGCTTGCCGCTTTGGCAAACTGTTCCGCCTCCAACTTAGACACGGCGAACGACCTTGCAGCCGCCAACGCCTCAGGATTCGGCGCGGCTGCCTTCAGCTCTTCGGGCGACAGGCCGCGGATACCGACCGTGGCGCTTTGCGCGCGTTGGCTAGTTTGCGGGCTGCCACCGAGTATTCGGTTGAACCTCGAAAGCAATCCGCTGGACTTGCTCTGGGGTGGCGCCTCTTCAAACATCACCCCACCGCGCAAGTGCATCATGCGAACCCAGCCGGTCTGGGATCCACTCTTGACTTTGCTCCAAGCACCTCTACGTTCAAGCAGTTGAACACTGGCCTGCGATGGGAGCGACTGCAATGACGCCGCCCCGTCATCTGGATTCGCGCGCAGCTCAGTCGCCCGATTGGTAGCTAGCACCTCCTGTGCGCCCGCAGGAAGATTGTTCAGCAAGATCAGCCAGCCGAAACATAAACCGCACGCCAGCTTTTCCACCAAGCGCAGTCGCGGTGCCTTCAATATCAAGGTAACCATCGTTGGCTCCGAAAAATCTCGCGCCGACAATATCGGCAATAACCCAAGTCTAGCCGAAACCGCATCACTGGGGGCCCACAAACCCGGTGGTGTGTTAACGGCCCAAATATGCGTTACGACAGGCCAAGGCGCTGCCAGATCATCGTACTAGCGCCCGCGCTGTTCATCGTATAAAAATGCAAGCCCGGTGCGCCTCCCTCAAGGAGCTCTTGACAGAGATCGGTGACAACATCCAAACCAAACGCCTTGATTGAGGCCGTGTCGTCGCCGAACCCTTCCATCTTGCGGCGAATCCAGCGCGGAATCTCCGCGCCGCAAGCGTCCGAAAAACGGGCCAGCTGCGAGAAACTGCCGATAGGCATCACGCCGGGAACGATCGGCACGTCAATGCCCATCGCACGAACTTCATCCAGGAAATGAAAGTACGCGTCAGGATTGTAGAAATACTGGGTAATGGCTGATGTGGCCCCCGCTTCCACTTTGCGCTTGAAATTCTTCAGATCTTCCCGGGCACTGCGTGATTGCGGATGGTACTCGGGGTATGCCGCCACTTCGATGTGGAAGTGGTCGCCGGTTTCTGCGCGAATAAACGTCACCAAATCACTCGCGTACCTGAATTCACCCGCCATCGCCATGCCGGAGGGCAAATCCCCGCGCAGCGCCACCATATGCCGGATGCCCGCATCGCGATAGCGGTGCACGATCTCGCGGATACTCTCGACCGTCGATCCGATACAAGACAAGTGCGGCGCGGCGTTGTAGCCCATGGCGCGAATGTCGTTGACAGTCTTCAACGTGCCTTCTTGGGTCGAACCGCCCGCACCAAAAGTGACGGAGAAAAACGCTGGCTTGAGCTGCCCTAGTTGCGTGACAGTCTCGCGCAACTTCAGGGCACCGTCAGCAGATTTTGGCGGAAACAACTCAAAAGAAAAATTACCGCGATTGCTCATAACACCTCACTGGCACTGCCAATTGCAAACACTTCACAAGGTCGGGCGCTCGGCCGCGTCGCGCAGCGCAGCCCCGTCTAGGCGCGATGAGCGCCGCTTGCGGGCGCAAGCAAGCGACGCTGCAACACAGCCGGCCAAGCGCTGCCAGCGGCCGACATCAATAGCGGTAGGTATCCGGTTTATACGGCCCCTGCTTTGTCACATGAATGTAGTTGGCCTGCTCGTCGGTCAATTCCGTCAGTTGTGCATTAAGCGTTTTGAGTTGAAGGCGTGCAACTTTTTCATCCAGGTGCTTCGGCAGCGTGTAAACCCCAATCGGGTATTTCGCGGTGTTGGCGAACAGCTCGATTTGCGCGATCGTTTGGTTGGCAAACGATGACGACATCACGTAGCTTGGGTGGCCGGTACCACATCCCAAGTTGACCAGACGACCCTTGGCCAGCAAGATGATGCGCTTGCCGTCGGGGAAAATGACATGATCCACCTGCGGCTTGATCTCCTCCCATTTGCACGCCTTTTCGATCGAGGCAACATCGATTTCATTGTCAAAGTGACCGATGTTACAGACGATGGCTTGGTCCTTCATCTTCTCCATGTGCTGCTTGGTGATGATGTGATAATTGCCGGTGGCGGTGACAAAAATATCCGCCTTGTCCGCCGCGTAGTCCATCGTCACCACACGATAACCTTCCATCGCCGCCTGCAACGCGCAGATCGGGTCAATCTCGGTGACCCAAACCTGGGCCGATAGCGCCCGCAGCGCCTGCGCTGAACCTTTGCCCACGTCACCATAACCTGCGACGACGGCGATCTTTCCTGCAATCATCACATCGGTAGCGCGCTTGATGGCATCAACTAACGATTCGCGGCAGCCGTAGAGGTTGTCGAACTTCGATTTTGTAACGGAGTCGTTGACGTTGATCGCCGGAAAAGCGAGCTTGCCATCTCTGTGCATTTGATACAAGCGATGCACGCCGGTGGTGGTTTCCTCGGTAACACCTTTGATTTCTTTCAATCGCACCGAGTACCAAGTTGGATCTTGCGCAAGCTTGGCCTTGATCGAGGCGTAAAGGATGCGCTCTTCATCCGAACCGGGATGGTTAAGAACTGACGCATCCTTTTCCGCGCGTGCGCCCAGGTGCAGCAGCAGCGTTGCGTCACCACCGTCATCCAGAATCATGTTGGAATATCCGCCGTCCTTCCACTCGAAGATGCGGTGGGTGTAATCCCAGTACTCCTCCAGCGTTTCACCTTTTTTCGCAAACACAGGCGTGCCGTTAGCCGCAATTGCCGCCGCAGCGTGGTCTTGGGTGGAAAAAATATTGCACGATGCCCAACGAACATCCGCACCCAACGCCTCCAAGGTTTGAATCAGAACGGCCGTTTGAATCGTCATATGCAGTGATCCGGTGATACGTGCGCCCTTCAGAGGCATGGTTAAGGCAAATTCTTTGCGAATGGCCATCAGCCCGGGCATTTCAACTTCCGCGATCTTGATTTCTTTATTGCCCCAGTCGGCCAAACTGAGATCGGCGACGACGTAGTCGTTGTCGACGATGTTTTGTGGCTTTAACATTGCGTTCATGCTGGTTTCCTCACGAGTGTTTTCAAAAAAACGCGGGCGAAAAAAAACGCCCGCATCCATTTCGGATGCGAGCGTCGTTGATTCTTGGGGTAGTCGTGACAAATTCCCGTCATCCTCCTACCCTTGCTGAGCCTGGGACCAGCCACCAGTACCACCGGTGCGGTAATCGCAACGCTCCTCAGCAATTCCCAAATTATAAATGCGTCGGCAAAAACTTGCCAGCCGGCAAAACTCACCGGAAAACTTGCTTACGGCAGGGGCAGCCCGTTCTTGAATTATTTTCCGGCAGCCGCCTTCAATGCGGCGGCCTTGTCGGTCCGCTCCCATGTGAATTCCGGCTCTTCGCGGCCAAAATGGCCGTAAGCTGCGGTCTTCTGATAGATCGGCTTGAGCAAATCGAGCATTTTGACGATGCCTCTTGGACGCAAGTCGAAATGTGCTTCGACCAGTTTGGCGATTTCCGCATCCGGGATAATGCCGGTGCCTTCGGTGTAGACCGTGATGTTCATCGGCTTGGCGACCCCAATCGCGTAGGCGACCTGCACTTGGCACTGTTTTGCCAAGCCAGCGGCCACCACGTTTTTGGCCACGTATCGCGCCGCGTAAGCCGCAGAACGATCCACCTTTGACGGGTCCTTACCCGAAAACGCGCCTCCGCCATGCGGGCATGCGCCGCCATAAGTGTCCACGATGATTTTCCGCCCGGTCAATCCGCAGTCGCCCTGCGGTCCGCCAATCACAAACTGCCCCGTCGGATTCACCAAATACCGCGTGTTTTGCAGCCACGCTTTCGGCAGCACCGGCTTGATGATGGTTTCGATCACTTCTTCGACTGCCGCAGGCTTCATGCGTTTGTTTTCGGACATCGACGGGTCGTGCTGGGTCGACAACACCACCGTATCGATCGAGTGCGGCTTGCCATCGACATAGCGCATCGTCACCTGGGATTTAGCGTCTGGGCGCAGCCAAGGCATACGGCCATCACGACGTAATTCGGATTGCCGTTGCACCAGACGGTGCGCGTAATAGATCGGTGCCGGCATCAGCACCGATGTTTCGTCGCATGCGTAACCGAACATCAGCCCCTGGTCGCCGGCACCTTGATCCAAGCCGTCGTCCTGGGCGTGATCAACACCCTGCGCGATATCAGGGCTTTGTTTGTCGTAACAAACCATCACCGCGCAGCCTTTGTAATCGATACCGTACTCGGTATTGTCGTAGCCGATACGTTTGATGGTGTCGCGCGCCACACCGATGTAATCCACATTCGCATTGGTGGTGATTTCACCCGCCAATACGACGAGTCCGGTATTGCAGAGCGTCTCTGCGGCGACTCGCGAGGTTGGGTCCTGCGCTAGAATCGCATCCAGAATTGCGTCCGAAATCTGGTCTGCAACCTTGTCCGGGTGACCTTCAGAGACCGACTCGGAAGTAAATAGAAAGTCATTCATTGGGTATCCCCTCAGTCTTGGTAATGTCAGCAAATCAAACCCCGCAGTTTAGCAAATTGAACAGCCGATTCATATCTCGTATATCGCGAATTGGCATGCTAAACGCCCTCTCCAGCAACCTTTGATGGTGACCTTGCTGTTTCGACTGTTTGGTCGACTACCCCTGGCTCTCAACCACCGCATTGGCGGGTTTGTTGGATGGTTGGCAGCTGTCGTTTCTTCGCGCCATCGCCGAACAACCCGGGAAAATCTCAATCGGTATGCGGCGATGACTGATGGCGTAGCGGACGACGCAATGCTGGCGGCGGCATTTCGGGAGCAGGGCAAGGGCCTAACCGAGCTCGCCATCGCCTGGACGGCATCAATTGAAAGACTGAACAGACTTTTCGTACCATGCGATTCATGGCATCACGTTGAGGCGTCAAAACAGGCGGGAAAATCGATTATTTTTGTCTCGCCGCATCTGGGCTGCTTCGATATTGCCGGGCGTTATGTTGCCAGCCGCTTACCGCTCACCGCATTGTACCGCCCACCCAAACAGCGCTGGCTACAGCCGATCATGGAGAGCGGTCGGGCGCGAGGCGGTGCGGTGACCGCGCCGGCCGACGCATCTGGTGTGCGCGCGTTGCTAAAGACGCTAAAACAACAGGGCAACATCATGATTTTGCCGGACCAAGTGCCGGCGGCTGAGCGTGGCGGTGAAGGCGTATGGGCACCTTTTTTAGGCGATCGCGCCTATACCATGACTTTGCTGCCGCGGCTCGCCAACACCAGCCAATCTGCCGTAATCTTCTTCTTCGCCGAAAGACTCCCTCATGGTCGTGGCTACCGCATGCACTTTGTGCCGATGAACGCGCCATTCGCCGAAGACAAGCTCGCCGCCGCCACACAGACTAACGACATGGTGAAACATCTGATCGATATGGCCCCCGCCCAATATCTGTGGGGCTACAACCGTTTCAAACAACCGGCCGGTGCGCCCCCTGCGTCAGCCTCTGACAAAGTATAAGTCCGCCAATGCGTCTCGTGCTTGTATTCTTGTGGCTACTGCGTTGGTTACCCGCATCGTGGGTCGCGGCAATAGGCCGTGGCTTGGGCAATCTTTTGTTTCACTGGGGGCGCAAACGTGTCACCCTCATCAATCTCGAAAAGTGTATGCCGGAAAAGTCTGCTGCCGAGCGTGAAACCATTGCACGAGGCGTGTTCCAGGCATTGGGAAGGTCGACCCTCGATTTGGGACACCTTTGGTACGCGCCGGTTGATAAGGCGATGGCGCGGGTAATGGTACGTGATCGTCACTACGTGGACGAATGGGTGGGGAAGGTGCCGGTGATCATGCTCGCCCCCCATTTCGTCGGTTTGGACGCCGGGGGTGCACGCGTGTCCTACGACTACCCAGCTGCGTTTTCCATGTACTCAACCCAGAAAAACAAAGTATTCGACCGCGCATTACGCCGCGCCCGACAACGCTGGAATGGTGCCAAACTCGTGACGCGTCAGCAGGGGCTGCGACCGGTGCTGCGTGCTTTACGCGAGAAGCGACTGTTCTACTACCTTCCCGACATGGACTTTGGTGCAAAAGATTCCGTATTCGCCGATTTCTTTGGTGTCAAAACTGCAACGGTTACCGCCCTATCGCGGCTTTGCCAAGCGACTGGGGCAAAGGTGATCCCGGCTATCACCCGACAAACTGACAGCGGTTATGAAGTGCGCTATTACCCTGCTTGGGAAAATTTTCCGACCGATGATCCCGTTGCCGACGCAACACGGATGAACGCTTTCATCGAGGCGCGGATTGGCGAAATGCCGGATCAGTATTTTTGGGTGCATAAACGTTTCAAGACCCGGCCTGAAGGCGAAAGCAGTTTTTACTAGTGAGTCGATTGCCTAAACATGGGATATAGCAATTTCTGGAATTTACTTTAGAATCATTTCATGGCTTTCTTCCATATCCTCGTCCAAGGTGAGAACTTCCTGATTGATCAAGGGGGCACCCAGTCGTGGATGGGCTTTTTTAAGAATGTGTACGTCGACGCCGGCACGGCGGACGAAGCCTCGTCGATCGCGGTGTCACGGATAGCGGCTGACGCCGCTTTCCGCGCCTCGGTAAGAAATCCTCCGGATCGACCACCTGAGTTAGCCATTGAAGAAGCCAACGAAATTGAACATGACCCAGCGCTGGTGGACTCCGGCTTTTCCTTCTTCCCCTCCCAGTACGCTTAAGGCAATCGTTCTGGAGCGGTCTGCCCACGCCACGTTATGCGGCTAGCCTTCACCAAGATGCAGGGCCAAGGCAATGACTTTGTGATGCTCAATGGCATTGCCAATCCGCAAGTCCGCAGGCTAACGCCCCAACAAATCCGCGCCCTCGCAGATCGGCATTTCGGCATTGGCTGCGATCAAGTGCTACTGGTCGAGCCGGCGTCGTCCGAGACTGCTGATTTTCGCTACCGCATCTTTAACAACACCGGAGAAGAGGTCGAGCACTGCGGAAATGGCGCGCGTTGTTTCCCCATATTTGTAAGAGATGAAGGCCTCACCAACAAGACATCCCTCACCGTTGAGACTATGAACGGCCTGATTCGCCCTGCCATTCAGCCCGATGGCAGCGTTACCGTGGATATGGGCGCGCCGATCTTCACGCTTGCGCAGGTGCCTTTTATTGCCAACCCGGCTGATATCGAGGGTACTGCCTGCTATCTGGTAGTAGGTGACGCACGACGCCGAATTGGGGTCGTATCGATGGGCAATCCACACGCTGTTCAAGTTGTGGGTGATGTAGAGTCGGCCCCCGTCACTACTGAAGGCCCAGCCATTGAACACCACCCGCAGTTTCCTCGCCGAGTGAACGTGGGATACATGCAAATACAATCTCGCTCACACATCAAATTACGAGTTTGGGAGCGTGGCGCGGGCGAGACGCTTGCCTGCGGCACCGGTGCTTGTGCAGCGGTTGTCACGGGGATTCGCTGGGGATTCCTCGACGAGACGGTGAGAGTCAGCACGCACGGCGGTGAACTTTCGGTAACATGGCAGGGATTGCAAAGTCTTCAGGCACCCGTGCTGATGTCCGGCCACGCAAAGATAGTGTTTCGTGGCGAAATCGACATCTAACCTGCGCCTTTCTAATCCAGCCAGAAAGCCAAATGTCCCAAGCCGAACTATCCATCGAACAAGTCGCCGAATTTCTTCGCGAATATCCCGACTTTTTTGAGCAGCATCCAGACGTGTTGCTCAATATCGAAGTCCCCCATCCACACGGCGGCCGCACAGTATCCATCCCGGAGCGCCAGCTGATTGCAACACGAGAACGCGGGCGCCTGCTGGAGTCTAAACTTGCCGAGCTCATCAAGTTTGGCGAAGAAAATGATGCACTGTCAGACCGTGTCCATGCGCTGACACTTAAGCTGGTCGCTGCTAAAAATCGCGAACAGGTCATCAACACCTTGTACCTCGATTTGCTCGACACGTTTCAGATCCCTCACGTTGTAATACGCCTTTGGCATGTCAATGTCGACGCAGATGACAGTGCGCCCGAGTTTCAGCAGGTGGCTGCGGAACTGCGCCAGTTTGCAGAGGCGATGACAGCCCCCTACGTCGGGGCGCACCCAGTGTACGGCACCAATCTGTGGTTTGGTGAGCACGCCCCGCATTTGAAGTCTTACGCGATGGTACCGCTCAAGACATCTGGCGTTTTTGGCATTCTGTTGCTCGCCAGCGAAAACAGCGAACGGTTTTACACTGGTATGGGCACTATGTTCCTATCGAGAATAGGCGACGTGCTCGCTGCAGCGTTGGCTCGTGAACTCTTGTTTTCCAGCGAACTCTAGCGTTTACGTTTGCGGCCAAGCGTAGGGTAAGGCTGGTATGAGTACCGCGGGTGACACCTCAACTCCGCAGATGCCACCGTTGGCGCACGAGTACCTCGACCACCTAAGATTCGAGAGACGTCTTGCCGCTGGCACCATCGCGAACTACCAACGCGACCTCGCGGACTTGGCCGGTTTCGCTGCGTCTGCCGACGACCCGCGTCGCGCGCTTGCCGTTGGCCAACTGACCAGCAACGACGTTCGCCGTTTCCTTGCCTCGCTTCACAGTAAGGGCATGACGCCCAAAGCAATCTCGCGTTTGCTTTCGGGCTGGCGCGGCTACTTTCACTTTGCCCTCAAACAGGGCGTCGGTCATGCAAATCCGTGTGATGGCGTGCGTGCTCCTAAGGCGGAAAAGCGACTGCCGCGAACATTGTCGCCCGATGAAGCTGTTCGCTTGCTCACCTTCGCCGACGACTCCCTCGCCGGCGTGCGCGATCGCGCCGCATTCGAGCTTCTCTATTCATGCGGCCTGCGCGTCGCCGAACTGGTCGCGCTCAACCTCGACAGCATCGACTACACAAGTCGAGAAATTCGTGTGCTGGGCAAAGGCAACAAGACGCGTATCGTCCCGGTGGGCGTTCCCGCGATTCAAGCCGTCAGGCTTTGGTTGGCGCGACGCCCGGTGCCAAAGAATCCCGGCGAGACCGCGCTGTTTCTGGGTGCGCAGGGCAAACGCATCTCCGCCAGCGTTTTGCAAACGCGCATCAAAATGTGGGCTATCAAACAAGGTATTGACGTTAATGTACATCCCCACATGTTGCGGCACTCGTTTGCCTCACACGTCCTGCAGTCATCGCAGAATTTGCGCGCCGTACAAGAGATGATGGGACACGCCAGTATTGCCTCCACGCAGGTGTATACGCACCTGGATTTTCAACACCTCGCCAAGGTTTACGATTCGTCGCACCCTCGGGCAAAGAAGACATGACGGACGTTGTCTCTGACCGCGCTGCGCGCTTCACTTGTCGGCAAGTTAGCCTGCGACGCAATGCCGCGTTACTGCGTTGTCGACACCTCGCCAAGGTAGGCGATTCGGCACAAAGAAGAGAAAACAAAAAGGACAACAAATGAGCTTTCAAAATCATGACACCAAGGCGATTCGTTGGCTCAAAATATCGCTGGCAGGTGTTGGTGTCATTGCCCTCATGATTGCCGTGGCAGCAGTTGCGCTGTATTTTGTGCTTCGTGCGAGTGTGCCGCTACTCGACGGTGAAAAACCGCTGGCGAATTTGCAGAAGCCGGTCAGCATTACGCGCGATACCAACGGCATGGTCTCGATCACCGCTGATACCAACCGCGACGCCATCCGAGCGCTCGGCTACGTCCATGGTCAGGAGCGTTTTTTTGAAATGGATCTCGCTCGTCGCTCGGCAGCCGGCGAACTCTCTGCACTGTTGGGCAGCGCCACCATCCCGTTGGATAAACAGAAGCGCCCTCACCGTTTGCGTGCCAGGGCTACGGCCGAGTTTGCCTCCGCCCAACCGCAGGAACGGGCCTGGTACACGGCTTACACCGAGGGCGTGAATGCCGGTGTTGAAGCGCTTGGCGCGAGACCATGGCAATACCTGATGCTGCGTGCTGAGCCCGAACCCTGGCGCGAAGAGGACTCTTTACTGGTGATTGCCGAGATGTACACCATGCTACAAGCTGGCGGTTTTGAAAGTCGTTTTAGCGATATCCGCTTGCGTAAGCTGCTCGGTGACAGGTTGTTTGAATGGATGCGCCCGCGAGGTGGCCCATGGGACGCCACGCTCGACGGCATCACGCCGACGATGGCGGCAATGCCGACTGCTGACGATATTGACCTGCGCAAGACTGTACCCGCGAAGCCACAGTTGTCCGCACATTCTCATTATTACCTCGCTTTGCCAGCTGACGGCGCTGAACCCACTGAATCCAATCTAGGCAGCAACAACTGGGCAGTGAGCGGGTTACGCACCGCAGATGGT
>JADCJC010000051.1 GCA_020247395.1 Rhodocyclaceae bacterium | reverse complement strand
TCGCGACGGTTTTTAGAAGTTCCCTGTCCGCTCCTCACTGCCAACTTCACCCGCTCGCGACGGTTTTTAGAAGTTCCCTGGTCGAACGTAGGCGTCTGGATCATGCCGCTCCATTGCTCGGGTTGGATCCCGCAGGCCCACGTAACCAAACTTGGCATACAAGGCGTGGGCGTCGCGGGTCATCAACATGCATCTGCGCAGGCCTTGTAGGTCCGGGTGCGCGTCAATGGCGTGCAGCATGGCGCGCGCGAATCCTTTTTCCTGCGCCGCCGGCAAGACGAACACATCGCACAAATACGCATAGGTGGCGCGGTCGGTTACGATGCGGGCAAACCCCGCCAATTTTTCGCCCTCGCCGCCAGTCTTGGTGACCACAACCGAGAGTGAGTTCGAAACGGCCCTATGCAGGGTTGCGGCTGGAATGCCCCGCGCCCAATATGACTCGACCGACAGATAGTGATGAATTTCGCTGAAGAGCGCATCGCCCAACGCATTCGCATCCTCGGCCCACCGAAGCGTATAGCCCTCTGGCAACGGCGGCCCCGCCCGGTCAGGCGCGGTCACTCGGCAACGCTTTCCGCGCGACCGCGCTGGTCTTGGTTGGCCAATTCGGCGCTGCGGCGGATGTGGCGCATGGCTTCCTGGGGCTTGCCGGTCTGTTCCATCAAGCGTGCCAGCGTCATATGGGCATCGAGTGACGGTGCCAGCGCGACGCTCGCTTCGAGGTAGCTTTGCGCCTTGCCCCACAAGGCCTGACGCATGCACAGTTTGCCGAGCGCGGCAAGCAAGGCGGCGTCTCGCGGTTGCTGGCGCAGCCAACCTTCGGCGCGCTCAATCTGCGCCAATGTGGAGTCAGACTTCGCCTGCGCATACCGCACCAGCAATTGCGGGCTCCACTGTTCGCCCGTAAGCCGGTCAATGGTTTCTTCCAGAACGGCCACGGCATCGTTGCCCAGACCCAACGCGATCAATCGCGCCGCGAGTGTGTCGACGAGTACGGGTTGGTAGCGTATGGCCGTATCAAGTTTTCGCCAGGCGTCAAGCAGACTATCGCGCTGCGCGGGCCGTGACTTCATTAACTCGACTTCCGCGTTTAGTCGGATCGCGTCCGCCGCAGCCGCAGGTATAAGGCCGGTGCGTTTAAGCGGCCCTAGTGTCTGCAAGACATCGCCCCATGCACGGGCGGCAATCTCCGCCTCGACCTTCATCTTTAGAACGCCAATATTGGTCGGGTCCTTTTCCGCAAGTGCCTGCAGAACCGGCAGCGCCTCGCCAGCGCGCCCTTCTGCCAGCAACATGTAGGCTTTTGACGCATCACGCATATTTGCCGATCGGCTTGACTGGATAGTCTCAAGATAAGGCAATGCGGCCGGCAAGTTTCCGCCCTCGTGTGCGGCCCACGCGGCGAGTGCGGTCGCGAGATGGCGCAGATCTTCACCGCCGTCCTCAACGTCCTCTTTGGCTGACATGGCACGTTTCGCCAGCTTTTCCGCGTCGTCGAACCGGCCACTAAACAGGGCACCTAGGCTGTTGTGTAAATCAGCCAGAAGGCGTGCCTTCTCCCGTTCTCGTTTTTGCTGACGAAGCTGCTGTGGTAGTTCAGCGGCTCGAATCGAGAGTCTGACCGCAAAGTAGGACAAACCACCCAACGCGATGATGAGTAGAAAAAACATGATCATCGACATTTCAATACGCCAAGGCGGTATGACAAACACCGTGTATCCCGCGCCGTATCGCCCGGCAAGTGCCAACGCAACCGCCAAGGCGGCCGTTGCAAACATCCAGATTGCCCAGCGGATTGGCTTATTGGTCATCACGCCACCACGCTTAACGGCCGGGTCGCTCGCGCGCCGCTCTCGCCGCACGAACAGCATTTAAGCTCTGCACGATGTCTGGCGTCGTAATCGAGACCGAATTGTCTGCAAGCTGCTTCAAACTCGCCATCACGTTTTGATTCACTTTAGCCTTTTGGTCAAAGTACTTGGCAATCAACTCCCGCGCAGTTTTTAAGTCTTCTTTGAAGTTTGCCTCATCGCGCGCCAACAGCGAGGTGCGTGCCGACAACAGTCGCAACTTCAAACTCTCTCGCACAAATATCGCCTGCTGCGGCGTAATTAGCGAAGCCTCATTGGGCTCGATTTCACGAATACGTATCAGATCGGTCATCTCGTGTGCAAAGTCACGCCAGATTTGCCGCCACCACGGCAGATCTGTCCCCGCCTCAGCGAGGCCGTTCGGCCGTAGTCCTTCCAGATCTTTCATGCTGGTCGGCACCGTCAACGGGAGTGACGACGCCAAGGCTGAAATGTTGTCCAATTTGAGCGCAATCCCTTGTGTGTCAACCGCCGGAATGGCTTTCAGTCGTTCGAGGTCCTGCGTAATGGCACGACGAAGCGGGGTTGCCGACAGTTTTTCTGCACGCGAAAGTCGCTGGTCGGCAGTTTGCAGCGCTACAATGGCCGCTCGAATATTCCCCGCGAGGATCAACTCGCGGCTGGCGATGTTAAGGGTTTGTTCAATCTCGGCCAATAACCAGTCTTCCGGGGTGCGGGCGAGATCACGTGCCATTTCCTCGATAGCGACACGTTGGCTCTGAAATTCGCCGAGTTTGCCTTCGAGCTGTGCCACACGATTCTGCGCATCGCGCAAGTCGCGGAGCAGCGCCTCATTGCGGATTGCAACATCCTTGCCGCTTTTGTCGATTTCGGCGATTTTGCCACCCAGCGCCTGCGTTAACTCCGCTCTGCCATTGATACTGGTATACCAGCTCGAAATTGCCAGCAATAACGCCAAAACGGCGATGCCAATCGCCGACGCGAACGCAATCGGTGAGTTCATCAACTCAGATCGCGGTGCCGGGGAAGGCTTCAAAGATGTCTCGTACTCGTTATCCATATCGCTATTCAATCGTATGCGCGCAGTCGATGCAACCTAAGCCTGTGGAGTGGAAAGGGTTTCCACCAGTTTGTTGTCTTCCAGAGACACCACCGAGACACGGCGTACCCCGGCAGACGTCGCCGCGCCCGCCACCCGCTGGTGCGGCACCAACAAATGTGCCACGTCGGACAACGACAACTCTTCCCGCGCCAGATTGCTGCCGAGACTCTCGAGCGTCTCGACGCTGCCAATCAGCACCGCAGCGCCATTACGTACGCCGACGGCGAGCTGCCGTCGCTCCGCCGCAGTCAGCGTTTTGAGTTCGCGCCGATAACACACCAGGTTATGAACAATCGCGCCACGCTGCACGAGTGTATCTTCCAATAGTTGCCGACCGCCGCTTTCACTCGCACCCTTGACGATCAAGATATTGCGGCCAGCGGGGGAGGCGAAGGTCGGTTCTGCCAGGAGTGCTTCACTATCTTCTCCGCTCGCGGGGGTCGTTACGTGCGCCAGACCAAGTGCAGCTAGGCGGCCGGCAGTAGCGCGCCCGACTGCGTAAATTGCCTGTGGTGCTACGGCGTTGGCAATCATGCCCTGCCTCGACAATTCCGGTACGCCATATTCGGCGGCATGACTACTGACAAAAATGATGGCATCCGGCGGCGATGCCAGCGGCACCTTGGCCGCCTCAAGCGCACTGATTTCTAGCAGCGGCAATGCCACCGCCGTCGCTCCCGCCGCGTTTAATGTCCTCACGGTCGCTTCCGCGCTATTGCGCGGGCGGGTGACAATGACGTCCAAACCATTGAGTGACATGTTGCCGCGCTACGGGGCTAAACCGTGCCAATGGGCGGGGCGAGCGTACGCCCGGCGAGGTTGTGTAGGCTTGCCAGTATGCCTTCTGCACCGTCGGCGAGCAGCCTTTCGGCCAACGTGCCGCCAATCGCGTCCGCATCGGCTACCGGCCCGGTTTCAACGGCGGCAATGCGTCGGCTGCCATCGGGCGTTGCGACAAAACCCGAAAGCGAGAGTCGCGCCCCTTCAACCGTCGCCATCGCTCCCAGCGGCACATCACAACTCGCAGATAAACGACGGCCAAACGCGCGTTCAGCGTCAACCATCGCCTTCGTAGCGGGGTTGATGAAGGGTGCCAATAGTCTCGGTACATCCGCCCGGTCGGTGGCGTATTCGATGCCTAACGCGCCTTGCGCCACCGCTGGAATGAAGCGATTTGTATCGAGGGTGTTGCGAATACGCGCGCCAAAGCCAAGTCGTTTCAGGCCCGCAGCAGCGAGAATCACAGCGTCGAATTCGCCGTCATCCAATTTGCGTAGGCGCGTATTCACATTGCCGCGCAGCGGCGCGATGTTGAGTGCGGGGAAGAAATGACGAATTTGACTTTCGCGGCGCAGGCTCGAGGTGCCAATAATCGCACCTGCTGGCAGTTCATCCAAGCTGCCGTACTTGTTGGAGACAAACGCGTCACAAATATCTTCGCGCAGTCCAACGGTGATGAGTGAAAAACCGGACGGCATTACCATCGGTACATCTTTCATCGAATGTACAGCGATGTCGGCACGATCTTCCTCGATTGCAACTTCGAGCTCCTTGATAAAAAGTCCTTTGCCACCAATTTGGGCCAGCGGTTTGTCAAGGATTTGGTCGCCTTTGGTCGTCATTCCGATGATTGAGACTTCAAGCCCCGGATGAAACATGCGCAGTTGAGCGGCTGCCCATTCGCTTTGCACCATGGCGAGCGGGCTTTCACGGGAGGCGATTCGAAGGGCGGTGGTGGTCATTGGTGGTAGTTGTTCAAAAGGGACAAAAGAGGAAAGTCGGCGCAGCCGCTGCGGAAAGCAAAAATGCGCCGATGAACGCAGATACATCCGAGCTTCAGTAAAGTCGACTATTGGCGGGAGGTTTCGGCCATTTGTTTCGGAAAGTGCCCGCCAATAGGCGAGTTTTGTCAGTTGCTCTTTATCAGTTAGTCTTGATAGCCTCGAATATGACAACTGCGACGCACACTGCAACTGTTGGGCGCATAACAGCCCGTGTCGCAGCGCGTCTACGGTTTGAACAATTTTCGAAATTGCGTCAGAAATGTTAGCACGCGGGAGATTGCCACCCAAAGCCAGCGCCCTCATGTTGCGCTGCGATAAAATCCATTGACGAATGCAATTTCGCATCCACAAAGGTCATCGTTGTTATGGCTGCACCCGTACCCAGCGTTGCTGTTCCACGCGCCCCCATCTCCCGTTCGTTAGCCGCCTCCAACGACGGCACGTTGTTCGAGCACCATACGCCCCGACTGCGTGAAATACCCTACAACTACACGTCTTTCTCGGATCGCGAGATTGTCATCCGGCTGTTGGGTGCCGACGCCTGGGAGACGCTGAACCAGCTCCGCGATCAGCGAAAAACGGGACGTAGCGCGAGGATGCTATATGAAGTGTTAGGCGATATTTGGGTGGTGGAGCGAAATCCCTATCTGCAAGACGACTTGTTGGACAACCCAAAGCGCCGCGCCATGTTGATCGAGGCGATGCGCCATCGCCTACACGAAATTGAAAAACGTCGCCAGACTGACCTGCACGATGACGACGGTACAGCGGAGGACGGTGCGTCAGACGGCGACCGGGAGCTGAAATCCAACAAGGTGATCGGCCTGCTGCAGCGCGCATATGCGGCGGTAGATCAGTTCGAGCGGGAATTCCGCGATACGTGGGATCTGCGCAAGAAAGTAGAGCGGCGACTGGCCAAGGTCACGCGCCGCGACAACATCGCCTTCGACGGGCTGGCGCGGGTTTCGCATGTGACGGATGCGACCGACTGGCGCGTCGAATATCCGTTTGTGGTGGTCTACCCTGACAGCGAAGAGGAAGTTGCGCTGATCGTGCGTGCCTTGATCGAGCTCAAATTGACCATCATTCCGCGCGGTGGTGGAACCGGCTATACCGGTGGCACCATTCCGCTGACCAAAAATTCAGCCGTTATCAACACTGAGAAGCTGGACGCCCTGGGGGCCGTGGAGCGCATCGCCCTGCCCGGCGTCAGCGACGCGGTCGCCACCATCCGCTGTGAGGCAGGCGTCGTCACCAAACGCGCTATGGAGGCGGCCGATGCGGCGGGCTTGGTTTGGGCTTGTGATCCGACATCCGCCGAAGCCTCCTGTATCGGCGGCAATATTGCCATGAATGCCGGAGGCAAGAAGGCGGTGTTGTGGGGAACCGCGCTCGACAATCTTGCTTCGTGGCGGATGGTTACGCCTGACGGGCTGTGGATGGAAGTCGAGCGGCTTGACCATAATCTGGGCAAGATTCACGATGTTCCTGTCGCGACATTTCGTGTGACCACATTCGATGAGTCGGGAAAAAACATCAAGGAGCAAAAGACGCTTGCCATCCCGGGCCCGTCTTTCCGCAAAACCGGTCTCGGCAAAGACGTGACTGACAAATTTTTATCGGGGCTACCGGGCGTTCAAAAAGAAGGTTGCGACGGCATCATCACATCGAGCCGATTCATTCTGCATCGCATGCCGAAACACATTCGCACGGTATGTTTGGAATTTTTCGGCCAGGTCAAAGAGGCAGTACCGTCCATAGTCGAAATCAAAAACTTCATCGACCGACACCCAAACGCCGTGCTGGCGGGCTTGGAGCATCTTGACGAGCGCTACCTGAAGGCGGTGGGTTACGCGACCAAGTCGAGAAGGAATCAGCGCCCAAAGATGGTACTGATCGGTGACATCGTATCGGACGATGAGAACGCGGTAATGGAAGCCGCGAGTCAGATAGTGCGCCTGGCCAACGCACGGCACGGCGAGGGGTTTATCGCCGTCAACGCCGATGCGCGCAAGAAATTCTGGCTGGATCGCGCTCGCACGGCCGCGATCGCTAAACACACCAACGCCTTCAAGATAAATGAAGATGTGGTAATTCCGCTCGAACGACTCGGCGACTATTCCGAGGGTATTGAGCGTATCAATATTGAGTTGTCGCTGAAAAACAAAATTCGTCTGATCGATCGATTGTCCGAGTTTGTATCGGGAAGACTACCGCTCGATTTGGAAGATGAAAATATCGCCCATGACGAGATCGTCGGCACCCGTATAGACGATGCACATCAAGTACTTGCCGAGACTCGCGGTCGCTGGCAGTTTTACCTCGACAACCTGGATGCTCCGATGTCGAAGCTGCCAATTAAAGGGGCCCAGTTTGGTACGGGTCTTGGCAATATCGACGCCGGCGACTTGAGTGTCGCCAACATCACCACCATTTTTCAGTCGCTGCAAAACTACAGCCTGCGTGCGTCGTGGAAGACCGAAATTCGTGCGCCTCTGGGGGAGGTTTTTGGTGGCCGGACGTTCGCCAGCGTCCGCAAACGGCTCGACGCGATTCACAATGAGGTCCTCCACTCGCGGGTGTTTGTTGCACTACATATGCATGCCGGCGACGGCAACGTTCATACCAATATTCCGGTGAATTCCGACGACTACGGTATGTTGCAAGAAGCGAATCAAGCCGTGGCGCGCATCATGGCCTTTGCCCGCAAACTTAACGGCGTGATTTCTGGTGAACACGGCATTGGCATCACCAAATTCGAGTTTTTGACCGACGACGAAGTCAAACCCTTTCTCGACTACAAGGCGAGCGTTGATCCGCTGGGTCGATTTAACGCCGGCAAGTTAATGCCGGGGGGTGGCCTTGCCCGCGCTTACACACCGTCGTTTGGTTTGCTCGGTGCAGAATCACTCATCCTTGAGCAATCTGACATTGGTGCAATCGCCGATTCGATCAAAGACTGTTTACGCTGCGGCAAATGTAAACCAGTCTGTGCGACACATGTACCGCGCGCCAATTTGCTCTACAGTCCACGCAATAAAATTCTTGGCGCGTCGCTGCTGATTGAGGCGTTCTTGTATGAAGAGCAAACCAGGCGCGGCGTATCGCTGCGCCACTTCGACGAGTTTTCCGACGTTGCAGATCACTGCACGGTTTGCCATAAGTGTGCGAATCCCTGCCCGGTCGATATTGATTTTGGTGATGTCTCGATGGCCATGCGCAATCTGTTGCGCCAGGAAGGAAAGAAAAAATTCAACCCCGGCGCTGCCGCCTCGATGTTCTATTTGAATGCGACCGACCCGACCACCATCAAGCTCACCAAAACGTTGATGATCGATTGGGGTTACAAATTGCAGCGGGTCGCGAACAGCATTGCGCGCAAGTTCTTTCTTCCGCAAATTCAAACCAAACGTCCGCCCGCAACCGTCGGCAAGCCGACCATCAAATCGCAAGTCATACACTTTATTAACAAGCCCATGCCGGGCGGATTGCCAAAGAGAACCGCACGCGGGTTGCTGGATATTGAAGACAACAAGGTCGTACCGATTATTCGAGACGCGCTGCGTACAACGGTCGATACTGAAGCGGTGTTCTATTTTCCAGGGTGCGGCTCCGAACGATTGTTCGGCCAAGTTGGGTTGGCAACGCAGGCCATGCTGTATCACGTTGGTGTACAAACAGTCCTGCCGCCGGGCTACTTGTGTTGCGGTTACCCGCAGACGGCGTCGGGTAATGCCGACAAAGGGCAAGAGATTATTACCGACAATCGTGTGTTGTTCCATCGTGTGGCGAACACCCTCAACTACTTGGATATTAAGACAGTTGTGGTTTCTTGCGGCACCTGTATGGACCAGCTGCAAAAATATGAATTCGAAAAAATCTTTCCGGGCTGCCGATTGCTCGACATCCATGAATTCTTGCTTGAGAAGGGCGTGAAGCTCGATCAAGTCGCTGGCGTGCGTTACATGTATCATGACCCGTGCCACAGTCCGATGAAAACTTATCAGCCAATGAAGGTCGTCGGTTCCTTGATGGGCGAGAATAAGGTCGATGAGAATACCCGCTGCTGTGGCGAATCCGGTACCCTCGCGGTGACGCGCCCCGATATCTCCACGCAGGTTCGCTTCCGCAAGGAAGAAGAGATGCGCAAGGGTGCCGACAAGCTGCGCGCGGATGGGTTTGGCGGGCCTGTGAAAGTACTCACTTCGTGCCCTTCATGCTTGCAGGGCCTGTCGCGATATGACAACGACAGCAGTACTACGGCTGACTACATTGTCGTAGAGATCGCCAAACATGTACTTGGCCCGAACTGGATGGCAGAGTTTGTGGGGCGTGCGAATCAGGGCGGCATCGAGCGCGTACTGCTTTAGATCTCCCCGTAGCTGACCTCCCACTTCTTCCACCTTCTCCGGCATACTCAGGGAAGGGAGCCCTCAAATTTCCGCTCAACGGCAATAATTGTCGTTGTTGGAATCAAGCGCGGTTTACCGCAGCAAATTGACGCGTCCAGCTGGTGGGCTTTTGGGGCCCGCTGGTGCATACAAGCGCAAATTTATGGCTAGGTAAACACTTACACGCGCAAAAGGAACGGTAGAATTCTGCCGTCACTTATACCGGTAGGGGTTCCCATGCAATTTCCCGTCTCCATCTCGCGCCCGACCAAGTTTGGACTCGTCGCCGCTATCGTCTGGCTAGTCGGATGCGCGCACCAGGTACCGCCTGCGACTAACGCCCTGGCTACCGGCGCTCTCGCGCAGGTTGACTGTGCCAAGCTCGCGGTGGCGGACGACAGAACACTCGCCAAGGCGCTCGACATGGAGTTGGCCGTGTTGGCCGCCATTAAAAAGTTTGGCAAGACTGACAACGCCGGAGTGTGCGCCATGTCATGGGACGAGCGTAATAAAGTCATGCTGGCGCATCGCAATACTCTCAAGGACCCAAACCGTAAGGCGCTGCGCGCACCGTCAAAAGAGTACATCCGCACGTGGGATGCAGATGACAATGGCAATCAGCCAACGTCGACGCAGAGGTTGCTTGCGGATACCAAACGCCGAGCGATGGGAGTTGAAAATGCAACGAGCTTGACCAAGGCGGCCGGCATTCGCCAGAACAGTTGGACGTTCTTCGGCCCCGGAAATGTCGGCGGTCGAATTCGCGCCATTGTGTTCGATCCGCGTAATAGCAACCGCTTCTTTATTGGTGCGGCAACTGGTGGCATCTGGCTAACCACAAACGCCGGTCAAACTATCCGGCCAGTGGCTGAATTCAGCGGTAATCTCGCGATTGGCGCGATGGCTATTGACCCGGTAAACCCTGACATCGTCTACGCTGGTACTGGTGAGAGTTTCGCCGGCTTTGCCGGTGTCGGTGTGTTTAAGAGTACCGACGGCGGTGCGACATGGAATCTCCTGCCATCGACTTCCACCGATACCGCAATCAATCCGAGTGGGGCTGACTGGGTAACGACCAATCGAATCGGCATACACCCAACTAACCCCAACATTGTTCTTGCCGGCAACGGTGGCGGTGTTTATCGTTCCACCAATGCGGGACAAACATGGACACGGGTAAAGACTGGCGTAACACTCGACGTTCAGTTTGATCCAAACGTTTCGGACCGCGTCATCGCATCCGGCAACGGCGGGTTCGCCTATGTGTCCAACGACGCCGGCGTGACATGGACCGACGTCCCCAAGTTCTTTACCAATGCGCTTCGTGGCCGGGGCGGCACTGCGCGCTCTGAATTTGCATGGGCAAAATCAACGCCGGGCTTGGTCTACGCATCGGTGGACAACTCGGATCAAACCTCCGGCTCGCGCGGCGAAGTGTACAAATCAGACGATGGCGGACAAACTTGGACGTTTTTGTCATCGCCAAAACACCTGGCGCAGCAAGGTGACTACGACAACACGATTTGGGTTGATCCGACGAACTCGTCAAACATTGTCATCGGTGGCTTGGATTTGTACCGCTCAATTGATGGCGGCTTGAGTTTTACGCGGATCAGCACTTGGCAGGCGGCCGGGCCGGGCTTGCCGCAACCTCATGCAGACCACCACCAGATTGTTTCACCGCCGAATTTTTCCGGTACTAATCCGGTGGTGTACATCGGTAATGACGGCGGACTGTATCGTTCAACGAATATTTTCTCGGCCAGCGCTAACGGTACGTCAACTTGGCAAAACCTGAACAACGAGTTGGGTATCACCCAGTTTTATGGTGGTGCGGGTTCATCTGCTGCCGGCGGCAGAATCATCGGCGGCACACAAGACAATGGCGACTTGCTGTTTGACACGGGAACCACGTGGTCGCGTATTGGCGGCGGCGACGGCGGATATGCAGCGGTAGATCCCAGTGGTAATGCGGCGTATGGCGAATACGTCTACGCGTCTATCCGTCGCTACGGCGGCGCGGGCTCGGGCTACATTTGCAATGGCATCACCGAAGGCAAAAAGGACGAAGGCGGTGGCACCTTTTGCGGGCCGAATGCCACCGAGCAGACCAACTTTATTACACCATTTATCCTCGACCCGAATAGCCCTGAGAGAATGCTGGTCGGGGCAAATTCACTTTGGGTAAGCGATGACGTGAGGACGGTTGCGGCTCCGGCATGGCGCGCGATCAAGCCGCCGGTTACAAACCCGAACAGCACGCGGTATATCAATGCGATTGCTGTGCAAAATGGCAACTCCAATGTGATTTGGGTCGGCCACAACGCGTCCAACGCGACTGGGCTGCCGACACAAATTTTCAAAACCAGCAACGGTCTTGCGGCGTCCCCGCAATGGGTTAACGTCGCGGCGAGCGGCATGCCAACTTCGGCAGTCAACCGCATCACCATTGACCCGGACAATCCGGACCGCGTGTGGGTATCTTATTCGGGGTTCTCGCCAGACCGCCTGTGGGTAACCGACAACGGCGGTGCGAGTTGGCGCAGTATTTCTGCCGGGTTACCCGCCGTGACCATTCACGATATGAAACGGCATCCGACCCAGCGGGATTGGCTATACGTCGGCGCGGCCAATGGCGTTTATACCTCTGAAAACAGCGGGGCGACTTGGACGTCGACCAACGACGGCCCCAACAGTGTTCGTGTCCGTGAACTGTTTTGGTACGACAATTTCACCCTCGTTGCCGTGACGCATGGGCGCGGCATGTTCAGGGTCTCCGCCTTGCCTGAAAATGGTGTGATCTCGTTTCAGTCGGCGACTTACACTGTTTCTGAAGGCGCGGGCTCGGCAAGCCTCAGCGTGCAACGCCTCGGCAACATCGGCGGCCCCGCATCGGTCAGCTACACCACCACTGCTGGCACGGCAACCGCAGGGGCGGACTACACCACGACATCGGGCACCTTAAGCTGGCCGGCAGGCGATGGTTCGACCAAAGTTATCGTCGTTCCAATCATCGACGACTCAATTGCAGAGGGGGCGGAAACATTTAGCGTGACGCTGAGCAATCCGGTGGGAACCAATCTTGGTACTGCGGTTGCCACGGTGACGATCGCCGACAATGAACAGGGGGTGTTTCCGCCAAACTGCGTGCTGCCTACCACTGGCTGGTCTATTCCTCCGGGAGCGACCGCCGGGTGGCTGGTGGCGACCGACAGCGCTTCTGAGGGAATTTGTAGCCTAAAGAGCGCGCCGATCGGCGATAACGCGAAAGCGCAAATTGCGTTCACCGGTAATTTTATCGCCGGTAACGTAAGCTTCGACAGACGTGTATCAAGTGAATCGACTTACGACTGTTTGCAGTTCTTGATTGATGGCGTGGCGCAAAACATTGGCAGCAATTGTAGCGGCGCGAGTTTGGTGGGTGCCTCGGGCGATGTTCCTTGGGGTTCCGTAAGCCTGCCTGTTACGGCGGGGACACATACGCTGACGTGGTCATACGTTAAGGATGAAAACACGATCGAAGGGCTCGATGCGGCATGGATCGACAAACTGGTTATGCCTCTTGCGGGCAGCACGACTGCCACGTTAACTGTCACGCGCAGCGGTAGCGGCACGGGAACCGTTAGTTCCTCTCCCGCTGGGATTAGTTGCGGTACAGCGTGCTCGACTGGCTTCGCCGGTTCGCCCGTCGTCACCCTCACCGCACAGCCAAGTAACGGGTCTTTCTTTGCCGGGTGGACGGGCTGTACCTCTGTGACGGTAACAACTTGCCAGGTTATCGTTGATGCTGCAAAGTCGGTCACGGCAACTTTCAGCACGATACCAGCGGTATCATCGCTTGCGCGCCGAGGCGGCGTAGATATCGACGGCCAGGGTCGTAGCGCTTTGGTCGTGCGTGCTGCCGGTAATAATCAGTTGCAAGCGGGCCGCTTGGTTAACAACCAGTTTCAGTGGACAACGATGGCCGATCCCGGCCCGGACTTCCGCTTGATCGCGGCGCTGGATTTTGTCGGCAACGGAAAATCCGATCTGCCGATGTTGCGCGACAACCCGGCGTTGCTCAATGCCAATGGTCAAGGCACCGCGCAGTTCTGGACGGATTTTGTCGGCACGTCCCCGGTCTTCTTGCGCGATGTAAAGCCCGCATGGGATGTGCAAGCAGTCGGCGACCTAGACGGCGACGGTTTCGGTGATCTGGTGTGGCGATTCCGCGGTCAGAGCGCCAATATCGACGACCAAGGGGTCTCATACATTTGGTTCACCAACGGTTCCAGTGTCACCCAAGTCCGAAAGCGCGGCGGTGCCCCCCTCACATGGACGCTGCTGGGCGCAGCGGATCTGAACCTCGACGGCGCGATGGACATGATCTATGTGAGTCCGGCAAATGCGATGCGCGCTTTGATGGCCACCCCGGCGCGCACATGCGCCAACCTGTCGGCGGGTTCGCTCCCGACAGGATTCACCGCGTTAAAGCTTGCCGACTTCACCGGCAACCGCCGTGGCGATGTACTGGTTCGCAACGCCACAACCGGTGAGGTGCGGGTAATCAGCCTAAATGGTGCCGGGCTTTCGCTGCCGGCATTTACCGGCGACCCGGATGACCAAAACGCGTCCTGTACCAGCTCTTCGTTGTCGCTTGAACAGACTGTCCAAACGTTTACTACGACCACCGACACGACTTGGACTTATCTGGCGAGTGGCGATTTTAACGGTGATGGCATTTTCGATATTGTGTGGAAGCGCCCCGACAACACCCTGGTAGTCTGGCTGATGAACGCTAACGGTGCCGTGCCCACCATCCTGACGAACGCAGGGACTGCGCCGACAAGCACTTCGCCGCTGTCGCTTCAGTAATCGTTTGAACATGGTCTGCGAGCTCTGCAACAATGACGGCGGGGAGTTGTTGTTTCGCGATGCAAAGCTGCGCGTGGTGGCGGTCACTGGCGCGGAGGCTGCTTATCGCGGCTTCTGCCGCGTGATTTGGAACGTACACACCAAAGAAATCACCGATCTCACGCGCGATGATCGCAATCGCTTCATGGATGCCGTGTATCGAGTGGAAACAGCGCTAAGGTCGTCGCTAGAGCCGGACAAGATGAATATCGCCAGCCTCGGCAACATGACGCCGCATCTCCATTGGCACGTAATCCCGCGCTTCCAAGACGACGCCACATTCCCCAAACCGATCTGGGCACGCGCATTTACCCCCACTGATATGCCCCCCAGCGCTACATTAGGAGACAGTACCAAGTGGAAAGAAGCCGTTCGCTTCGCGCTGAGTGCCCGTTGAAGATTTTGTGAACGGTTAAAGCCGCACCCGGATTTCCCGGCTGCACAAACTTTCAGGTGATGGCAATGTTGTGCTACCGATGTCAACGGTACCCGAAGAAGCCCTCATGTTAGCTCGGCTGGCTTGGTAGATTTGCCCCAAGATGCCCGTCATCACTGAGTTCGGTATTTTTTACCAAACGGCACAGATGTCTTTTGATCGACCGTTGTTGGCTACAATGTGTCCATGAATTTGTCGATTATCATTCCCGCCCAAAATGAGGCTGAACAAATCGCACAATCGTTAGCCCCGCTGCAATCATTTCGTGCGCGTGGTGCAGAGGTGATAGTTGTTGATGGCGGTAGCACCGATCAAACCGTGTCGCAATCCGAGCCACTCTCTGACCGGGTGGTCATAAGCCCCAAGGGGCGGGCAACACAGATGAACGCCGGTGCGACCGTCGCGCACGGCGGCGTGTTACTTTTTGTGCATGCAGACTCGATCCTGCCGAATAATGCAGACCTGCTAATCGCCAGCGCAATTGAGAGTGGTCAAACGTGGGGTCGGTTCGACGTCAGCATTCGAGGCACACACTTCATGTTGCCTATTGTTGCGTGGTTCATGAATCGGCGCTCTCGTTTGAGCGGTATTTCGACAGGAGACCAAGGATTGTTTGTGACTCAGCATGCCTTTGATCGTGTTGGGGGTTTTCCTTCGCAGCCGTTGATGGAAGATGTGGAAATCTGCAAACGACTGCGCAAACTCACTCCACCAGCCTGTTTATCCGCACGCATGTCCACGTCCGGTCGGCGCTGGGAAAAGAATGGCGTGTGGCGAACTATTTTTTTGATGTGGAAATTGCGATTCCAATATTGGCGCGGTGCCAATCCAGGCGAGCTGTACGGGATCTACTATGGGAGCTAACACCTGTGTCGTGGTGTTTGCCAAGGCACCAATCCCGGGGGAAGTAAAGACGCGATTAATACCTGCTTTGGGCGCGGAAGGTGCCGCCATGTTGCATGCGGCACTTGTTGAGCGCGCCATCGAGGCGGCGACACGCACCAAATTTGTCACCGAGCTTTGTTGTGCGCCAAACGCCGACCATCCGTTCTTCGCCGACTGTGCAGAGGAATTTCACTGCATTGTTCGCGACCAAGGGGAAGGCAGTCTTGGTGAACGTATGCGGCGCACTATTGACGAACTACTGCCTGAGTTCAGCCAGGTCGCGATCATCGGTGCGGACTGCCCAGCGATAACCAGCAAACATATCAAACAAGCCGCAGCATGCCTGATTGACAATGACGTCGTTCTGCTCCCGGCTGACGATGGTGGTTACGTTTTGATTGCGGCGCGCCGGACTACGCCTTCCATGTTTGATGGCATTGATTGGGGAACATCAACCGTGCTAGCGCAACAACGAGACGCGCTGCAGCGGGCGGGATTAACTTTCGTTGAGCTCGAGACGTTGTGGGATGTTGATCGACCCGAAGATTTATCCCGTCTTGAAGAACTCAAGCCGCCTCTGCTATTTTCCCTGCCAACATGATGACGCATCTCCACAAACTTTGCGCCGCTACCTTAGCGCTGGCGGGAATAGGATTCGCATGCGGCGTTACTCTGGCAATCGCATCGACCGTGCTGCCATTCTCTGCGAATACCCCGTCTGCCAGTCTGCCTGATCAATACCGCATCCTGCGTATCCCCAAAACTAATGCCAACAAGTTTTCGTTGGTTGAAGATGCTGGCGTCACGGTGCTTCGCGTCGACTCGAATGATTCGGCGGGCACCGTAGCACTCCCCCTGAGTGTCGACCCCAACGTTACACCACATCTGGCCTGGCGGTGGAAGATCAGTCGCGTCATAGAAAAGGCGGATACATCGAAAAAGTTTGGCGACGACTACGCAGCACGCATCTACGTTTTTTTTGATGTTCCATTGGAATCACTACCGTTTAGTGAACGCGTGAAGATCCGCATGGCACGAGTCGTCGCCGGAAACGAGGTCCCGACGGCCGCACTGTGTTATGTGTGGGACAACAAAACGCCCGTTGGCATCCGCCACTGGAGCCCTTATACAACGCGGGTACATATATTGACGCTACAGTCTGGCAATACCAATGCCAACACTTGGATTGACGAAAAGCATGATGTTGCCGCCGACTTTCGCGCCGCATTTGGCACTGCCGCACCACGCATCATTGGCGTCGCTGTAGGCAACGACACTGACCAGACCAATGAAAGCGCCACCGCGTGGTTTGGCGACGTCAGCTTTCAGGCTAGATAGAACTCAACCTGCTTTGACTTGCGTCTAGGCGGGCTGATCGCGGGGCACAAGCTGCAAATACTCCGAAAGCGCTCTTCCAGAAAGGGGTTTCACCATCACACGCACGACGTGGGTCTTGTCGCCCAACACATAATTGTTGCGCGTCCGTACTTCAGTGTATCCGCATCGCAGCCAAAAACTTTCGGCACGTGCATTCCCGACAACAACGCCAAGCCTCAACCAGACCGCGCCTTGGCTGCGGATATATGCCTCCAATGCATCATAAATCGCGCGGGCGACCCCTGCGCCGTGCCGTTTTGTTTCGATCATGAAATAGCCAATGTGCCAGACCGTCGGCGCAAATAGATCTGCAGCAATGCAAGCCACACCAATCAGCTCATTATGCGAATCCACGAATCCCCACATCCACTGCTCGCGTAACGGAATATCAGTGGGCGGCCGATCATGGAAATCGTCGCGCGCATCATTGGCTTTTGGTGGCCGCCCCATCACTTGCAAGCTGTATTCGGGATTCGCCTCGTACAATCGCTGGATGACCGGAACATCGGCAGCCGTTAGAACAACAATACGCAGGTCAGCTGACGTCGCAATCTGCGATCGATCCGCTAACCGCGTGCGAACAGCCTGCGCCAAGATCACCCGGCCAACGCCAAGCGCTGTGCCGCAATGAGTTGCGCGATGCCACTTTCGGCAAGCGCCAACATCTGATCAGACTGCGTGCGGGTAAAGGGCACACCCTCTGCCGTACCCTGAATTTCGATGAACGTTCCGGAGCCCGTCATCACGACATTCATATCGGTTTCACAGCTTGAGTCTTCGAGGTAGTCAAGATCCAGCATCACACCGGCTTCACCAATGCCCACCGAAATCGCCGCAACAAATTCGCGGATGGGTGTTTCTTTGATTGCGCCTCTTTCCAACAAGGTTGAAGTTGCATCGTGCAACGCAACAAATGCACCCGTGATCGCGGCACATCGTGTACCGCCGTCCGCCTGCAAGACATCACAGTCCAACGTAATTTGTCTTTCACCCAACTTTTTTAGATCCACCACCGCGCGCAAACTCCGGCCGATGAGACGCTGAATTTCCTGAGTACGGCCGGTTTGTTTGCCGCGCGCCGCCTCTCGATCAATGCGTGTATTGGTGGAACGCGGCAACATGCCATACTCCGCCGTTACCCATCCCTCGCCGGAATTTTTCTTATGCGGCGGTACTCTCTCCTCGATACTTGCGGTACACAGCACTTTGGTATCACCCAATTCAACCAACACTGATCCTTCCGCGTGTTTGGTGTAACGGCGGGTGATTTTGACGGGACGAAGCTCGTGTGGGGCTCGATGATCGGAACGCGACATTAAACATCACCTTTTCATTATCAGTTGAGGCGAACAATCTCAGCGGTTAATTCTTTTGATCGCGTTTTGGATTTCAGCGATTGTTCTTTCAATCTCGTCGTCAGAGATTTCATCTTTTGCTGCCGCGAACTCGTGTGTGGTGTTCATGGTTGAGTTAAACCCCGCCATGGGTATCGTTACCGTGCCGTCATCAACGGCTGTTGACAGCTCTTCATCCTGTATTTCCCATGTCAGCGCAACCACGGACAGATTATCTGACTCGGCACCGGCTTTGTCTTCCGCTTCTTCCATCAGCTTGGGTGCTAGCGACAAGATATTCTCAGTCGATAGCCTTGTCGCAATTTCTGCCGTGCTAAGTGGCCCCCAAAACCCATCGGTCGAAATCCAGATGCTGTCACCGACCTGTAGCTTCCATTCATCTGAGTGGGCGATTGTCGGCGGTATCACGCCGCCGAGGCAGTTGTAGATTTTGTTACGGTCTGGATGCACCGCGGCCTGTTCGGGTGTAATCACGCCAGCCTCGACAAGCTGTTGGACCCGCGAGTGATCTTGGGTGGCAGTCGCCAAGCGACCGCTGCGGAAATAGTACAGACGGGAGTCTCCGACATGCGCCCATTGAGCAATGCCGTTCTGTAGGATTACGGCAACGATAGTCGTACGCGGGCACTCCAGCAGGTCGTGTTTATCTGCAAAAGCGACAATCGCGCGGTGGGCGGCGTGGACCGCATTCTCCAAAAACTCCCTAGGTCGTTGCAGTACCGTGCGCGCCTCAGCCTGAAAGCGATGATTCAATGTGTTGACGGCAATTTCGGCGGCAATTTCACCACGGGCATACCCGCCCAGCCCATCGGCGATCACCATTAACAATGTGTCTTTGTAATAGGCATAGGCAAGCCGATCTTGATTGACTTTGCGACCGCCAATCTTGCTATCTTGAAATATCGTAAATCTCATTGGCAGGCGCTCGTCAGAAAAGCTTCTTGTTGAGCGTCGCCTTGAGGCGATTGGTGAAAGTAGCGTCCGCACTGCCGACCACGACATCTGCGCGCCACTGTGTGGAGTCCTTCATCAGCGCCCGTTGCAATTCGAATGCTGATTGTGGGCGGGCAAGGTGATCCAGCTGCAAACACCAGTCAATGATGGCGTATAGGTCTTCCGAAAAGGCACGCCGAGCCAGCTCATGCAGCGGGCCTATGCGATCATCTTCAAGACGTTCACTTGCCGGCTGCGGATGTATTCCGCCGATACAGGTATAAATGGTGGCACCGATCGCATAAATGTCTGTCCATGGGCCCATGTTCTCTTGGTGGTGGTACTGCTCGGGGGCGGCAAATCCCGCCGTGTACATTGCGCGAAGTTTAGGCGCATCCTTAGTCAAGGCTTGGCGCGCGGCACCAAAATCCAACAGCACTGGCTTACCCTCCATTGTGATGTAAATGTTCGCCGGCTTAATGTCGAGGTGCAGCAGCTTATTGGCATGCACTTCACGTAGCCCGTTCAAAAGATGTGTGAACAACCGGCGGATAAAGGCCTCGGAGAACTCATAACGATGCCGCTGAATATGAAACTGCAATGTGCGCCCACGCACATACTGCATTACCATGTAGACGGTCTCGTTGGCACGAAAGAAGTTTTCCACGCGAACGATATTCGGATGCGAAATCAGCGCTAATGAACGGCCCTCTTCGAAAAAACACTTGAGTCCATGCCGGAAGACAGCCTGGTTTTCATCCGAGCTAATGCTGACATCAGCGCCACCTGAGCGCGCCACCAATGCAGCAGGAAGATACTCCTTGATGGCATACGGTGTGCCGACTTCATCATGGGCCAAATAGACAATCGAGAAACCGCCTGACGAGAGCACCTTGTCGATTGTATATTCTTGGAGTCGGTAGCCCACTGGTAGCGGCTGATTGGATTGTAGTGCCATATGGTATTTCAGCTGTGGTGAGCCCCTTGGCAGTCCCGTTCCGGATGGCGTTGCGTAGGCAGTTGCCTGTTGCCGACAGTATGATTGCGAAAGCCGTAGGCTATAATTCTGCCCTAAACTGCCGCCCGTCGCCGCATCCTGTATGCGCTGTCCCCAGGCGGGCTGAGTCGATTCAGAACGGATTTTCTCGGCCCCCGGTAACTCTGGAAAACCACTCCAACCGCCATGGCCTACCCTGTCAAAAGTATGACTGGCTTCGCCGCCGTCACCGCTGATGTTACCGGTGGCCGCATCTCGATCGAGCTGAAATCGGTGAATCATCGTTATTTGGAATTTCAGACTCGGATGGCTGAAGACATTCGCGCCTTGGAAGGTGCGATGCGCGAACAAGTTGCCGCTACGATGACCCGTGGTAAGGTTGATTGCCGCGTCACTCTAACGTCTGACTCAACCCAAACACGGGGCGGTCCAAACGCGGAGGCACTCGCGTTACTGGCGCAGACCCAGCAAGACATCCTGAGCAAATTCGACGCGCAGAAGTTATCGGTTTGGGAGATCATGCAGGTGCCAGGTGTGCTGGCCCGCGCAGAGATGACGGCGGACGTAATCAGGGAGCCATTACTTGCATTGTTTGCCGAGGCCGTCGACGAACTCAACGCAACTCGGGCGCGTGAGGGTGCCAAACTCGCACAAATGTTGTTTGACCGCCTGGATGGCATAGACGCTTTAGTAAGACAGGTGGCACCGCTGGTACCGCAAATGGTCGCTGCCTACGAAGAAAAGCTTAAACTCAAGATCGCAGACGCTAGTCTTGAATCGGCAAGCGATGATCGCCTCAGGCAGGAAGTGGTCCTGTTTGCCTCGAGAATTGACGTCGCAGAGGAACTCAACCGGCTGGGCGCCCACACGGTGGAAGTGCGCCGTGTGCTGGAGGGCGGAGGCGCGATTGGCAAACGGCTTGATTTCCTGATGCAGGAGCTGAACCGCGAGTCCAACACGCTTGGCTCAAAATCAGTCTCGACGGAGTCGACCAAGGTATCGATTGAGCTTAAGGTCTTGATCGAACAGATGCGTGAACAGATTCAGAACATCGAGTGATTTGAGATCACCATGTCAGGCTGCTTATTCACCGTTGTAGCTCCCTCCGGTGCCGGCAAGTCCAGCCTTGTGGCGGGTCTGCTTGAGCGCGACAAGAGCATTGAGTTGTCAGTCTCATTCACCACCCGGCCTCCTCGCGCGGGTGAGGTTGATGGACGCGAGTACAATTTTGTTACGCGGTCTCATTTTGAAGAGCTGATTGCCGCAGACGAATTTCTGGAGCACGCCGAAGTGTACGGCAACCTCTACGGAACGTCGCGCAAATGGATCGAGAGTCGGCAAGCCTCGGGCACGAATGTACTTCTGGAGATTGACTGGCAAGGCGCTCGTGCGGTCAAGAAACTCTTCCCCGACATGGTCTATATCTACATTCTGCCGCCCTCCATTGAAGAGTTGCAGCGCCGACTGGTGACACGCGGTAAGGACTCCGCCGAGGTCATCCAGCGCCGACTGTCCGAGGCTCGTGAGGACCTCAAACACGTACATAAAGCCGATTATGTTATTATAAATGAAGACTTTAGCGTGGCTTTGGATGATCTTTCCGCAGTCACGCGGGCATGTCAACTGACCGCTCATCGTCAGCTGGTCCGCTACGCTGATTTGCTGACGAGCTGCTGATTTACCGCCCACATTTCTTGATTTGATTTGCCGCCGCCGCCGGGTGTCGTTGGATGTGTTTCCTAACGTTTTTGATTGAAGTCTGGAGTTTTACCATGGCCCGTATCACCGTTGATGACTGTATTAAGCTGATCTCAAACCGCTTCGAGCTGACGCTCGCCGCCACCACGCGCGCGCGCCAGTTGGCGCTGGGTTCCGCACCGTACATAGAAGCCGGTAAAGACAAGCCGTGCGTGATAGCGCTGCGCGAAATCGCCGGCGGCCACATTGGTTTGGGTATATTGAAGCCGCAAGCACCGAGCCTGCCGACGGTGCCTGCAGATATGTAGTCAAACTCGTGAAGGATGATGCTTCGTTATGCCGAACACCAATCCTTCGCAAATCATGCCGGGTGAAGCACAACGACACCCCACAGCTACGGTTGCCGCGACGATGAGCGCGAGTGCGGCGATGATTGAACCCCCCGATAATGGGAAGCTTGGCATGTCGCATGCGACGTCGCTGCTGCCGATCATCTCAGCATATCTTAAGCCCGCCGACATCGAAAAAGTGCAGGCGGCATTTGAGATGGCGCGTGCTGCGCACGAAGGCCAAAGCCGTAAATCTGGCGAGCCGTACATCACCCATCCGCTAGCCGTTGCTACCATCCTCGCGCAGTGGCACCTTGACGCGCAGGCATTGATTGCCGCCATCCTCCATGATGTTGTCGAAGATACGCCAACGACGAAAGATGATATCGCCAAACGCTTCGGTCAAGCCGTTGCAGATCTCGTCGACGGCGTATCGAAACTCGACAAATTGCAGTTTGCGACGCTAGAAGAGGCACAATCCGAGAATTTCCGCAAGATGCTGCTCGCCATGGCGCGCGATGTGCGGGTCATCTTGATCAAACTCGCCGATCGTTTGCACAACATGCGCACGCTGGGTGCCGTGCACCAGCTGAAGCAGGAACGGGTCGCACGGGAAACACTCGACATCTACTCACCGATCGCCAATCGCCTGGGTTTAAACGCCGTCTACTACGAGTTCGAAGACCTTGGCTTCAAGTATCTTCACCCCCATCGCTTTCAGGTGCTCGACAAAGCCGTCAAGGCCGCACGCGGCAACCGTCGCGAGGTTGTCGGCAAGATTTCAGACGCCATCAAGGCGCGACTCGCTGAATTCAAAGTGAAGGCGACTGTCACCGGGCGGGAAAAACACCTCTCGTCGATCTACAAAAAAATGCAGGAAAAAAACATTTCTTTTTCCGAGGTGTTGGATATCTACGGTTTCCGCATTCTGGTTGAAGACATGGCATCGTGTTACGTGGCGCTTGGCGCGCTACACACGTTATACAAGCCCTTCCCGGGGAAATTCAAAGACTACATCGCGATCCCAAAGAACAACGGCTATCAATCACTACACACCACTCTGTTCGGTCCTTTCGGCACACCTGTCGAGTTGCAAATCCGCACAATGAATATGCACAAGATCGCCGAGGCCGGTGTCGCATCACACTGGCTATACAAGACCCTCGACGCGGAAGTGTCGAACATGCAGCAAAAGACGCACCAATGGTTGCAGTCATTGCTCGAAATTCAATCCGGCACAGGTGACGCGCTCGAGTTTTTGGAACACATTAAGGTCGATCTATTCCCAGACGCGGTATATGTATTCTCGCCTAAAGGCAAGATCATCTCACTGCCGCGCAGCGCAACGCCGGTGGATTTTGCCTACGCGATTCACTCGGACGTCGGTAATCGTACCGTTGGAGCCAAGGTAAACGATGAAGCTGTGCCGCTTTCACAGCCGCTGAAAAATGGTGATCGCGTGGAGATCGTCACAGACAAGAGTGGTCGTCCCAATCCGGCCTGGTTGAATTACGCGGCGACCGGCAGGGCGCGCGCGCTGATTCGCCATTACCTCAAGACCACACAACACGCAGAGTCAGTCGAACTCGGTGAGTTGCTATTGATCCAGGCGGTTAGGGCACTTAACTTTGACCCGAATGAAATTGGCCGTACACATTGGAAGCGTTTGCTTAAAGGCGATAGCGCCAAAAATAAAGAAGAAGTGCTCGAAGAAATTGGCCTGGGCAAACGGCTCGCCATCGTCGCAGCGCGCAAGCTATTCGATATTGCGGTATTGGAGCAGCCTGAGCATCGCCCTAAGGACGCCATCGTCATTCGCGGCACTGAAAACATGGCGGTGCAATTTGCTCAGTGCTGTCGCCCCATTCCCGGAGATCCCATCATTGCGCAGATGAAAGGTGGCCAGGGGCTGGTTGTGCACACTCACGACTGCCCCTCGATTCGTTCATCCGGTTCATTCAAATTCGACCCCGAAAAATGGGTGGATGTGACGTGGGATCCCAATATTCAAAAACTTTTCAAAGTCGACATTCATATGACGGTGAGTGATGCACGCGGTGTGCTGGCAAAACTTGCCGCTGAAATCGCCAGCGCAGACTCCAACATCACACATATCCGCATGGACGCCGCGCAAGCTGATGAGACCTTCTCCACACTTCAATTCACCATCGAAGTCAGCCATCGTCAACACCTTGCCCGTGTGCTTCGACAAATGCGGCAGCTGCCAGTGGTCACGCGAATCAGCCGCGTCAAATCAGGTGTAAACAAAGAATCTAAGTCAGAACACAAGCCAAACGAAAAATGAAAACAATCGTCTCGACACTTAATGCCCCAGCGGCGATCGGCACCTACTCACAAGCCGTCACGGTTAGCGGTCCAATTGCAACAACTTATCTCTCCGGACAGATTCCACTCGATCCGAAGACCATGCAATTGGTGAGCGGCTTTGAGAATCAGGTGAAACAAGTTTTTGAGAATCTGCGTGCGGTTTGTGAAGCGGCGGGTGGATCACTCAATCACCTTGTGAAAGTGAATGTGTATTTGCTTGACCTTGCGCACTTTGCGAAGGTAAATGAAGTTATGGCGACCTACATTCAAACGCCATATCCGGCACGGGCCGCGCTAGCGGTGGCGGGGTTGCCGAGAGGGGCGGAAATTGAGATTGAGGGGGTGATGGTGGTAGAAGTCGCGGCCAATGGGTAGTGCAGCTACACCTCGCTGATAAATTCAATTAGTCCTAGTCCAACCCTAATCGATGAGATTCTGGAAACTGCGACTGGTGCGGCTCACTGTCGTTGTAATCATCTGTCTGGGCTCTGCACTTTTGCTTCGTAGCCGGATTGACGAAGCAGCCGCTTACAGCATCGCTACCGTAGCCTTTGTATTCCTGACTTTTCGTCTACGGTGCGAGCCTCTGCCATCGAGCTTAGCGTTTAGCCTGGCTCTCGTTTTTGATCTCTTATTGGTCGCACTGCAAGGACCAATCACAGTCGGCGGTCAGGCAACGACCCTCTTTGAATTTCCGTGGACGATTTTCATACCCCTTTTGTTTTTTGGGGCGCCACTTCTGCTCATCTTGGTGGCGCCGATAGCGTCCGCGTTAGCTGCCCACCTAGTGTTGCTCCGCCTTCGACAGCGCACGGTGCAGTAAACAGTAAGCGCTTATGGCGACGCCGTGCATCCCACCTCGCACCTACTACTCCAATGTAGGCGCCACTCGTGGCTAATCGACAACCGAGCCGGGGGTAGCCCGGCAGCTAGGCACTTTTCTTGCATCGCCAAGAAAAGTAACCAAAAGAAGGCGGCCCCGGGTTCGCCGCCCGTGCGCTTCGCGCTGGGGTTCCCTCAGCTGCTCGCGTGTAAAGGCCGCTGCGCAACTCGCCCTCACTCGGCACAAACTACGTGCCTCGTCCGGTGCTCGGACAGTGCTCGCGGACAACCCCCTTCCACGCTCTGCGGCTTCGGCGGCTCGCACGGGATTTGCCGAAGTCACGCAGCGTGGCGGATTTGAGAGTTTGATTGTTGGCGTTCCAAACTGGGCGGGGCCGCCTTTCTTTGCTTACTTTCTTTGGCGGAGCAAAGAAAGTGAGCGGCAGCGGGGCCGCCCCCCGCATCGGTATTCGCGGGAAGACGAACGTACTTCGAGCGAAGAAAATTGGATCCCGGCCTGCGCCGGGATGACACTAGGGATAACAGACTAATCGGCAACAACGCCATTCCACAGCCTTCTCCAAGCAAAAATGCCCGAAACTGCCCGCCAATCGGCAACCTTCACCAACCCACCCCCAAACCGTCAATAATGCGGCTATGCCGCGCGCAAAGTCCCCACCCAAAAAGCCAGCCAAACCGCCAACGTCGCTTGCGCAAAAACTCGCGCAGATCGGCCTTCGCAACGAATGGGACTTCGCGCTCCACCTGCCAATCCGATATGAAGACGAAACCCGCATCACGCGAGTGCGGGATGCGCTGGCCGGTGTCGATTGCCAGGTTGAAGTGGAAGTGTTTCACACCGAAGTTGCCTATCGCCCGCGACGGCAACTCGTCGTACAGGCGCGTGACGGCGAGGACATTCTTCATCTTCGCTTTCTGAATTTCTACGGCAGCCAAGTCAAACAAATGGCAGCAGGTAAACGCCTGCGTTTGTTCGGTGAAGTTCGCCAAGGTTATTTTGGCGCGGAGATGGTGCACCCACGTTATCGCGTAGTGGCTGGCGACGAACCCGTACCAGACGCCCTCACACCGGTTTACGGCACCACCGCAGGAGTCTCACAGATCGCAATTCGTCGCGTGATTGACCGCGCACTTGAAGCGCTGGATGGCCAGTCACAGTTTGATGACTGCGTGCCGACCATTGTTCGTGAGCAACAGCGTTTGCAACCCTTTCGTGAATCGGTGTTTGCGTTGCATCGGCCGTCCCCTTCTGCCTCTCTCACGAGCCTCGCTGAGCGCACCCATCCTGCGTGGCGGCGCATCAAGTTTGATGAGTTGCTCTCTCAACAGCTTGCGATGAAAAAAGCCCGCGCCGCACGCGACGCCAAGAGTGCGCCAGCAATGACGTCGCGCCACAAGATCACGCAAGCCATGATTGCAGCACTGCCGTTTGCACTGACCGCTGCACAGCGCCGCGCCGCCGATGAAATTTCCGCAGATCTCGCCAAAACGCACCCCATGCAGCGTTTGTTGCAAGGCGATGTCGGCTCGGGCAAAACCGTTGTCGCCGCGCTGGCTGCGGCACAGGCGGTCGAAAATGGCTTTCAGGTTGCACTGATGGCTCCGACCGAGATTTTGGCGGAGCAGCACTTTCGAAAACTATCTGATCTACTCACGCCAATAGGCGTTACGGCAACGTGGCTTACCGGTAGCCTGAAGGCAAAAGACAAACGCGCTGCCGTCGCCGCGATTGCACAGGGAACAACGCAGCTGGCGATCGGCACCCATGCCCTGTTCCAAGACGGGGTGACGTTTGCGAACTTAGGGCTGGCAATCATTGACGAGCAACATCGGTTTGGTGTGGGGCAGCGTCTCGCACTTCGAGAGAAAGCCTCAATAGTCGAGGAAGCGCATCAGCTCATGATGAGCGCCACGCCAATTCCGCGTACGCTGTCGATGAGTTATTTTGCGGACTTGGATGTTTCGATCATCGATGAGCTGCCGCCGGGGCGCACACCAATTTCGACACGCATACTCGCTGACGATCGGCGCGATGAATTGCTCGAACGTATTCGCGCGGCCTGTGCGGCGGGAGGCCAAGCCTACTGGGTGTGCCCCTTGATTGAAGAGAGTGAAAAGCTCCAGCTGCAAACAGCGGTGGATACCTTTGAGCGCATCTCAACTGAATTTCCTGACTTACGCGTAGGTCTGGTGCACGGTCGCATGAAGCCAGCCGAGAAGAACGAGGTGATGCAAAAATTCATCGCCAACGAAATCCAGCTACTGGTTGCGACGACCGTGATCGAGGTGGGCGTCGATGTGCCGAACGCTACCATTATGGTGATTGAACACGCCGAACGCATGGGACTTTCACAGTTACACCAGCTCCGCGGCCGCGTTGGGCGTGGTGCCAAACAAAGCGCCTGTGTGTTGTTGTATCAGTCGCCACTCGGCGCACTGGCCAAGGCAAGATTAAAAGTCATTTACGAATCAACCGATGGTTTTGAGATTGCCCGGCAAGACTTACTCATTCGCGGGCCCGGCGAACATTTGGGCGCGCGCCAATCCGGCGCGCCGCTGCTGCGGTTCGCGGACATTCAACGAGACGTTGATTTGCTCGACGCGGCGCGAGACGCGGCAACGTGGATGTTGCAACACGACTCCAGCAATGCCGACAAACATCTTGCGCGATGGCTTGGTTCGCGACAGCATTATTTGAAGGCCTGACAAATGCGTACTGTCAAACTTACCCAGCCAGATGCGTGGCATCAAATGCCGCCGGCTGGTGCGCTGCGCAAATGGATCACCGATCGCGGTTCACTTACGGCAAGAATCATCGCCAATTTTGCCGACTTCAATTTGGTTCGCCTTGGGCAGCGTTTAGTTGTGCCGCTAAACGATGAGCGGCGCGCCCTGCGGCTTCGGCGCGGCGAGCTGGCGGTAGTTCGTGAGGTGGTTCTGCGATCGGGCGTCACACCGCTGGTATTTGCGCATACAGTGGTTAACCCGCGCGATCTTGCCGACGCTTGGCGCGGATTATCTCGACTGGGATCGCGTCCTCTTGCGGAGATGTTGTTCCAAGACCCCCTTGTCTCGCGGATGCCGATCGAATACCGCAAACTGTGCCAGGGCAATGCGTTACTCCGGCGTGGAGGTGTCAATGCTGCCGCCTGGGCAAGGCGCAGTGTGTTCTTAAAAAACGGGCAGCCTTTGATGGTGACGGAAGTATTTTTACCGACTCTGTTCCCGGGCGCCTCTTGAGCTTTTGGCAGTTGTGTAACCACGTTGTGAAGGCCATCACATTAGACTCTCTGAATTTGCACCCGAGAGTCGCGTGTTTTGCAAACCCTGCCGAAATTAGGGTTCCTACCCCGATTAACGCTTGACTGTTGGTTCGTCGCATCGGGAGAATAGTGCTTATTACCGTTAGGCAGCATTGGCAGACAGCCGTCCGTTTTCAGAAGGTTTCTTGGTCATGACCAAAATTCAGCCCGCGTACCGTCTCTCGCTACAAGAAATTCAACAGAGCATTCGCAAGAGTGTCACAAAACAACAACTGAAGGATTGGATGACATTCCGGCCCGCTCGCATGTTCACCGATCTGGCGCTCGGCTGGATCGCCATCGCCGCCGCATTTCTATTTGTTACGCACTGGCAGACTTGGTGGGGATATCTTGTCGCGGTATTGTTGATTGGCGCTGCCCAGTACGCTTTGTTCATTATGGGGCATGACGCGATCCACTACACCCTGCACCCGCAGCGCGAAGTTAATGACAATGTCTCGAAGTGGTTAATTCATGGCCCTATGTGCATGGGCTTCGAAGATGGCAGACGTAGCCATCTCAAGCACCATCGCCTGCTGGGCACTGCCGAAGACCCCGATCGCTACATACACCGGCTTTCAGACAAGAATTCACCTGTTCGGTTTCTGTTGTTTTGTTCGGGGCTCGCGACCTTTGGCAAGACGGTGCTGAAGGTGACACCTTTCGGCAGACTTCTGAGTGGCGACAACAAATCGACTGCTAAGAGCGTCGAAAAAACAAGCAGTGTACTTTTCATTTACGTTCGAGATCGCATTCCGGCCATCGTCGCCCAGCTGATTCTGATCGGTGCGATCTTGTGGATCGGCTTGCCGGTCTGGGCGTACTTTGCTCTGTGGATTGCACCGATTTATTTTTTTGTGTTTTTACCGGATGAAATCCGCGCATTCTGCGACCATGCGGTGAAAGACATCGACGATGACCGCGCCGATCCTGATCGCCTCATCAGCTACCACCCGTCGCTGTTGGAGGCGCTGTTTTTGGCACCACACAATATGCATTTTCACGCCGAACACCATCTGTGGCCGTCAATCCCATACTACAACCTGCCAAGTGCCCATGCCGCCATAAAGAGCGATCCCCACATTACCGTGCGCGGTAGTTATCTTCCGTTTTTATGGTCGCTGTTTGTCGGCCTTCCACTCGACAGCAAACACGTACGAGCCCATGTCTGATCGCCGCACGCTTGGGTCGACCTGCGAGGTTGAGGTAGTCAAGTGTGGGGTTTGTGACGCTAGCGGCTGGGTGGAAATCGCCCGCTCCCCTGACTTTGAGTATCAAACCGCCGACAATGAATACACATTCGTCGAATGCACCACTTGCGGTAACGTTTACCTTAATCCGCGCCCGGTGCTCGCAGAGCTGCCGCGTATTTACCCGTCAAATTACTACGCGTACCACTATGAGACCGCAATCAACCCGATCGCGTTGCGGGCAAAGGATTTGCTTGACCGCGTGAAGGTAAAACAGTGGTTGTCCCATGCTGCCAACAAGTCGCCCCGTTGTCTTGATGTTGGCTGCGGCAATGGCCGTTATTTGGACATGCTGGCAACATTCGGCACATCTGCCAGCGAACTCTACGGAGTCGAGCTCGACGCCGGACCGATCGAGAAACTGAACGCCAAAGGATACAAAGGGTTTGTCGGTCGAATTGAAGATGTTGACTCGCAGCTTCCACTCGGGACATTTGACCTAATCTTGCTGCTGCAAGTGCTTGAACATGTTTCTGATCCACAAGTGGTGATGCACTCGCTAAGCAAATTGCTTGCTCCGGGTGGCGTACTGATTATCGAGACGCCGAGTACGGACAGTGTCGATGCTGCCTTGTTTAAGCATCGCCACTGGGGTGGGTATCATACCCCCCGGCATTGGAATTTGTTCAATGAGCGCTCTCTTCGGCGTCTCGCAGCGGACAATCAGATGCGTGTTAAATCAATTCGATATCTTCCATCACACGCATTCTGGATATTTTCCCTGCACCACTGGGTGCTCGATGGCCTGAAGATGCCTCGGTTGGCTAAGCTGTTTGATCCGCTCCAGAATGTTCCGCTGCTTTGCATCTTTACGGGTTTCGATATTGTCCGGGCTGCATTTGGATTTCGCACATCCAATATCCAAGTGGTGGTGCGTCGCAGCGCTTGACGCTAAACTCTACACGGGGTTATACGCATGCGAACACCGACCTCCAAAGTATCTTGTAGTATCTTGCAGCGCATCCATTGCGGAAGCGGGACTCGCCACTTCTTTGGGAGTGACAGCATTCGGCATTTTCTTGGCCATGCTAAGCGGACCGGGAGTAATCGACGAGCGACAACTTGCGGTCATTGCAGCGCCCGTTGCGAAAACAGCACCGTGGATCCGCACATTTTTGCTGACGGCACGGACGGACGCGACTGCCATCATCGCGCAACATCAGCGCTGCCTCGCCACTTGGATGCAACTGGTGGATCATGTCCGGCATGCGCAGCTGCGCGAACTGCTCCGCACGCACGATTGGTCGGCGAGCTGCCGAATTCGCCGCGTCGTCGACAAGCCGGTGTTTCTGGCAGGTGGTCTGAATGTTGCAAACCTGAGTGATGCGATGGTCGCCGTACAGCCGTATGGCCTCGACGTCTGTAGTGGCTTGCGGACCGATGGCCTCTTGGATGCAAAAAGTGCACCCGTTGATGAGCAAACGCCAACAGTGACAGTTCTCTTCAGGCGAAAACGGCCACTTGTGGCCGACCACATTGGGCTTTGCCATCTGATTCGTACTCTTCGTTGTTCGCCCAGCTCAAGCAAAATAGCGCTATGCACACCACTTTTCTCCAGTCTCGGCTATCGCTTTATCTCAGACTGATCCGCTTCGACCGCCCAATCGGCACGCTGCTGTTACTGTGGCCAACGCTGTGGGGACTTTGGATCGCGTCGCAGGGAGTTCCGGATTGGACGATCTTGACAGTGTTTGTGGTCGGTACATTCTTGATGCGCTCGGCAGGCTGCGCGATCAACGACTATGCTGACCGCGATTTTGACCGTCACGTCAAACGCACCCAAGGCCGTCCGCTGGCTGCGCAGCTCATTTCTAGCAAAGAAGCATTGCTTATCGCCGCGCTTCTCGCGCTGGTGGCGCTGGCACTGGTGATTGTCTTCTTGAACACACTGACGTTACAGCTAAGCGTGGTCGCCGCCGCTCTCGCGGCGAGTTATCCGTTTACCAAACGATTCTTTGTGATGCCGCAGGCCTATCTCGGACTCGCATTTGGTTTCGGCATCCCAATGGCGTTCGCTGCGGCGACAAATTCAGTGCCGTCAGTCGCTTGGTGGTTACTCGCGGCCAACGCCTTTTGGACCATCGCCTACGACACCGAGTACGCGATGGTTGATCGCGATGATGACCTAAAAATTGGCATCCGCACATCGGCGATTTTTTTTGGCCGACTAGATGTCGCGGCAGTGATGCTCTGTTACTTGCTCGCGCTTTTGATTCTTGCCGCTATCGGCAAAGTGAGCAGCCTCGGTTGGGCGTACTGGCTCGGCCTTGCTGCGGCTGCGGGGATTTCACTGTATCACTACGCGCTTATTCACAATCGCGAACGCGAAAAATGTTTTAAGGCGTTTCTGCACAACAGCTGGTTCGGTGCGGTGGTGTTCGCAGGGCTTGCGGCGGACTACGCTATTCGCTGACGGCGGGCGACTCGTTTGCAGGCCAGTTTTTGATGTAGTGCTTTAGTAGAGAGTTTTCAAAGGCAACATCTTTTATTGCGCTTCTTGCAATGTCATGGAATGAAAGTATCCCAACTAGTTGATCATGATTCATGACCGGTACATGGGTGATATGCATCTCCGTCATGAGGCTGCGAAGATGATCGACGGTGTCTTCGAGTTTGGCAGTAGGCGGGTTGACTTTCATTATGTGGCGACACTTGGCCTGCATGATCGACCCACCCTGTCGGTTAAGTGCCGCGAGAATCTCTCGGAGGGTGATGAGCCCCTGCATCTCTCCCTCATTAGCGACGATCACACTACTTATCGCCTTTTCGGTCATTAAGGCGACGGCCTCTTCGACGCCAGCCTCTGGCCCCACCATGTACAACATTGCGCCTGGTGCCTGTTTGGCTTTGTCTGCCAACAATTCAGAGACGGTCATGCTCATTTGTCGCTCCACGATAGTTTGACGGTAAGCATAACAAAGCCGGGCCGTTTGTGTGCAGGTCACTTGATCACGCGCAAATTTCCGCGCGGCGGGCCCCTGGGCTTGTCCGGATGTTCGGTAGAGTCTTCATGGGGGTGCAACTCTTCCCCGTCCCCCGTATTTGCACTTATGGCAGTGATATCGGCAAGACGCGGAACGGACTGTAGCATCGGTGCGACCACTGCTGGACCGGGAGCACCGGCTGTTTCGCTAAATGACTCGGGCGGCGACTCTGGCTCGAAGAATACGCCGCGGCCATTCTCTCTGGCAAAAATTGCTTGAACGGCATAGATTGGAATGGAAATCTCCCGCGAGACACCATTAAATCGCGCCGAGAACTGAATCAGATCGTTGCCGATGGTGAGATTGCGCGTGGCTTGCTGCGATACTGACAACACGATCTCACCATTCTTTACGTACTCCATTGGTACGCGAACATTTTGATCAACCTTGACGATCAGATACGGCGTGTAGGTGGTGTCGGCACACCATTCGTAGATGCCACGGATTAAGTACGGTTTGGTGGAGAGTTCAGACATGGTCTTGTCCGACACCTTTCGCTCGCTTCGGGTCGCATCCCGCTTGCGCGGGCCCCTGCTCCGCCGTCCGCCGAGCGATGCCCTCACACCATTCGTAGATGCCACGGATTAAGTACGGTTTGGTGGATAGCTCGGACATTGCGGCTTAGCCAGCAATCGCGATTAGCTACCGGTGTTGGCAATACATTCAGCTGCCTCGCGAGCGGAAGTCGCTGGCGACGAGGAGCGGATGTGTAGGAATTGTTCGCCGAGCACCGGGATCGATAATGCCGAACGCGCGGGGTCGGAAAAACAGGTTTTCACTTGCGCATTGCCTTCTCGGAAGCTGTCATCGAATCGATGAAAGCCTGGCGGGAGAACAAACGCTCGGCGTACTTAAGTAGCGGTGCCGCCGTCTTTGGAATCTCAACTTGATATTGATCGAGGCGCCACAGCAATGGTGCAATCGCCACGTCGAGCATTGAAAATTCGTCGCCCAGCATATGTTTTTGCTTGGCGAAAATCGGAGCCAACTGGATCAGACTCTCACGAATATAGAGGCGTGCCTTGTCGTGTCCGGCTTGTTTACCGCGCTCAAGTGTATCGACATGGTTAAAAATTTCATTTTCCATGCGATACAGAATCAACCGCGCACGAGCACGCATCACCGGATCAGCAGGCATCAACTGCGGATGTGGAAAACGCTCATCAATGTATTCATTGATGATGTTTGATTCGTACAGGATCAAATCGCGCTCAACTAGGACGGGCGTCCGATTGTACGGATTCATGACCGCAAGGTCTTCCGGCTTATTCATCAGATCCACATCCAGAATCTGAAAATCCATGCCCTTTTCATAAAGCACGATGCGGCAGCGGTGGCTGAACGGGCAGGTGGTGCCAGAGTACAAGGTCATCATGGTACGTACCTTTTTGTTATCAAAGTTGTTGCTTGACGCCTGCGGCGCAAGCGTCATTGCTGCTCAGGGACGTGTTACTTGACGTCCTTCCAATACTCGCGTTTGACGATCAGGGCGGCAAAAAACGCTAGGGCCAAGAACAACATCACCACGACACCGATTTGTGTGCGCTTGATGCGTACTGGTTCACCCATAAAAGTCATGTAGTTGACAAGGTCGCGCACATACATGTCGTACTCTTGCGTTGTCATACTGCCTTTACGCTCCATCACCAGCTTCGTGACCGGTTCTTTTTTGCCATGAGATTCTTTTTCGCCAACGACAGCCTTGGTCATCGAGCCCTGCAGATCGTGGAGAACATGAGGCATTCCGACATTTGGGAACACTTCATTGTTCCAGCCGCTTGGCGAAGCTGGATCAACGTAGTAGGCGCGCAGATAGGTATAAATCCAGTCTGAACCACGAACACGTGCGACCAGAGTCAAGTCAGGCGGCATCTTGCCCAACCAAGCCTGCGCGTCTTTGGCATTGAGGGCGGTAGTCATGTAATCGCTAAATTTGGTGTCGGGATTAAACATGAGGTTGGCTTTGATCTGATCTTCAGTAAGGCCGATCTTCGTCAAATGCCCCCAACGCATGAACTGCGCGCTGTGGCAGTTGAGGCAATTAGTGATAAAGGCCTTCGCGCCGCGCTGGAGTGAACCCTGATCGTGCAGATTGATGTTGGCGCTATCCAGGTGAACGTCTCCACCACCCGCAGCCAAAACCGAGCCTGAGGCGAGTAGCCCTAGCGAGACACAAAATGCGGTCAGGAATGAACGGTCGGTCGTTTTCATTAGTACGTCACCCTTGTTGGTTCGGGTTTCTCGTTGGGGATGTCCTTCTTTGTGTACCAAGGCATCAACAGGAAAAAGGCGAAATAAACCGCCGTCAGGATTCGAGAGACGATCGTAGCGGTATCAATCCCCCCTATTACGGGAATTGCATGCGGGACTTGGCCCCATACGGTAGTTGGGACTACGCCGAGATAACCGAGAATCAGAAAGCTCACCACAAACGAAGCAAGGAAACGCTTGTATAGCGGGCCACGGTAACGAATCGAACGTACCTTACCACGGTCAAGCCATGGCAGAACAAACAAAATCAAGGTCGCCGCACCCATCACCGCCACCCCCCAAAATTGAGATCCCAAGAATGAGGGTACTGCCCGCAACATTGCGTAAAACGGTGTGAAATACCAGACTGGTGCAATGTGGGCGGGGGTTTGCAATGGATCAGCTTGTTCGAAGTTGGGCTTCTCTAGGAAGTAACCACCCATCTCTGGTGCAAAGAACACGATGGCTGAGAAGATGGCCAGGAACACAACAACACCAACAATGTCCTTCACCGTGTAGTACGGGTGGAAGGGAATGCCATCGCGGGGAGTGCCCGTTTTGGGATCGAGGTCTTTTTTGATTTCGACGCCATCTGGATTATTTGAGCCGACTTCATGCAGCGCCATGATGTGCGCGGCGACAAGACCCAAAAGCACCAGAGGCAGCGCGATCACGTGAAAGGCAAAGAAACGGTTCAACGTGGCGTCACCGATATTGAAGTCCCCGCGAATCCAGATGGCCAGATCTTCGCCGATGATTGGCACGGCGGCGAACAAGTTTATGATCACCTGTGCACCCCAATACGACATCTGCCCCCATGGGAGGAGGTAGCCAAAGAATGCCTCAGCCATCAGTGCAAGGTAAATCATGCAACCAAAAATCCACAGGAGCTCGCGCGGTTTGCGGTACGAGCCGTACATCAGGCCGCGCATCATGTGCAGGTAGACGACTAAGAAAAACATCGACGCACCGGTCGAGTGCATGTAGCGAATCAGCCAGCCAAACGACACATCGCGCATGATGTATTCAACGGACGCAAACGCGTACTTTGCATCAGGCTTGTAGTTCATCGTCAGGAAAATACCGGTCACAATTTGCATGACCAGCACCAGCATTGCCAGCGAGCCAAAGTAGTACCAGAAGTTAAAGTTCTTTGGCGCGTAATACTGCGCCAGATGCTCGTTCCATAACGACATCAGCGGGAAGCGCTGGTCTACCCAAACGATGAGCTTGCCTGCCGGGCCTGCAATCGGCGGTTCGATTGGTTGTTTAATCGTGTTCGACATGGCGCCTATGCCTCCTTTGCGTCAGCATCGATGACAACGGTGTTGTCACCTTCAAAGCGATACGCGGTTATGTCCAAATTTTTCGGTGCTGGCATACCCTTAAACACACGACCCGCCATGTCAAATTTCGACTGGTGGCACGGGCAGAAAAAGCCGCCCGGCCAGTCTGCGCCCAAGTCTGCGGGAGCGAGCTCTTTGCGATAGGTCGGCGAGCAGCCCAAGTGAGTGCAAACCCCCTTGACGACAAAAATCTCTGGTTTGATCGAGCGATTGGGGTTCTTGGCGACCGCAGGCTGCTTCGAGCCATCGGAGGCAGGGTCGGCGAGTAGCGCGTCATTTTTCGCCAGTTGCGCAATCATTTCGGGAGTACGACGGATGATCCAATGCGGTGCGCCGCGGTATTCAACCGTAACCAACTGCCCCGGCTCTATCTTGTCAATTGCGTATTCAACAGGGGCGCCGGCTGCCTTCGCGCGCTCGGAGGGGAACATGCTACCTATAAACGGCACGGCGACTGCGGCACCGGCAACGGCACCAAGCGCGCAACCGCCGATCACCAGCGTGCGGCGTTTTTTAGGATCTACTTCATTCAGGACAATGGCACTCATTTGGGCTTGGCTATCTAGGCTATGAGGGGAAGCGAACCGTAGGCTTACCGCGCTGCAACAAAATAGTTGTCTACGGTGGCGTAATGACTTTGATGACTTGAGCAAAACGCTCGATAGTTTAATCTATTGCAGGGGGCGACTTAAAGCCCCTATACCGCGTTGGACATGACTTTCGGGCGGAAAATTGTTGTTTTTATTGGGTTTTTCCGTGCTATCTTTTTTACAGACGCTGGCAAATGCCGCGCTCGATGATCGAGCGGATTGGACGGAACTCACAAAGCCAGTCGCGACGCGGGTGAAACCAGTCTCGCAACCTGTATGCTAGCCATCCTTCAACAGCCAAAAAGGGGAGAACCATGGGAATGATGCAGGAGTTTAAAGATTTTGCCGTGAAGGGAAATGTCATCGATCTCGCCGTAGGCGTCATTATCGGCGGGGCATTTGGCAAGATTGTGGGGTCGGTGGTTGATGACCTCATCATGCCGCTGATGGGTAAAGTCCTCGGCAATATCAATTTTTCCGATATGTTCATCGCCTTGAAGGACATCCCTCCCGGCACAGCCATGACCCTAGAAGCGGTGAAAAAAGCCGGCGTTCCGGTGTTCGCCTATGGCAGCTTTATTACGATTTGCTTGAACTTCGCCATCCTAGCCTTCATCATCTTCATCATGGTCAAACAAATCAATCGGCTGAAAGCGGAAGCGCCGGCGGCTGCACCGCCACCGCCACCGGAAGAGGTGGTACTGCTGCGCGAGATTCGCGATTGTCTGAAAAAATAGTCTGACGCAGCTAACCCCGCGAATAGCGATTTTTTCTGCCTTTGCGTTTAACTCAACCGCTTGGCGCTTACACGTTTGATCCTATTAATCAATTAGTTAGAGTCCCAAACCCATGCGCCGCCTTTGGTTAGTTTTCGCCGAATTTGTTACCGTCACGTTAGCGGTTATCTTTGTTGTGACGTTGATTCGCCCTGATTGGAATCCGTGGCGGAAAAACATCGTTGAGATTCGGCAAGACGGCACGCCAGGCAGCGTTATTGGCGTGAGCGGCTCAGTCAGTCGGGCCTCCTACGCTGAGGCAGCCTCGCGTGCCAAGGTGTCGGTAGTAAATGTTTCCACCTCGCGCGCCCGTGCGCTGCCAAAGGGACATCCCCTCGCGGGCGACCCACTATTTCGCCGCTTCTTCGGTGTGCCGGACGATGGCGACAACCCTGGCGAGGAGGCAGAAACGTCCAGCTTGGGCTCCGGGGTAATTGTCAACGCGGACGAAACCGGTGGTTACGTGCTAACCAACGATCACGTGGTAGCCAATGCCAAAGAGATTCGGCTGTCCTTTGGTGACGGTCGCGTGTTGCCGGCCAAACTGGTCGGTACCGACCCCGATACAGATCTTGCCGTTTTGCGGGTTAATGGCAAGGGCTTAAAGCCGGTGACATTTGGCCAATCGGATAAAGCGCAGGTGGGTGACGTGGTGTTAGCCATCGGCGATCCGTTTGGCTTTGGCCAAACTGTCACCATGGGTATCATTAGTGCTCTCGGGCGCAACCGGCTGGGCGTAAATCGCTACGAAAATTTCATCCAAACCGACGCTGCAATCAATCCCGGCAACTCGGGTGGCGCACTGGTTGATATCAATGGCAACCTGCTCGGAATCAATAGCGTAATCTATTCGCGCACCGGCGGCTCACTCGGCATCGGTTTTGCCATTCCCGTATCGATGGCAAGAGACGTGATGGAGCAGATCATTAAGGATGGCTCGGTAACGCGCGGCTTCATTGGCATTTCTCCGCAGGACGTGACCGCAGAGCTGGCCGATTCGCTCAAACTGAGCGTGGCACGCGGCTCGGTCGTTTCATCGGTCAATCGTGGTAGTCCGGCGGATAAGGGCGGCCTCAAAACAGGCGACGTTATCGTCAGTATTGACGGCAAACCGATTCAGGATAGCGTTGCGGCGATGGCGGCAATTGCGGCGCTAAAGCCGGGTACATCGGTAGCGTTCGGCGTGATCCGAAACCAGAAAGAAACCACACTGAACATCGAAATCGGCAAGCGGCCCCGACCTCAGCGAACTCGCTAGTCTGATGCTGAATATTTCGGTATCCGAAATCTAGCGTGGAATCGTCAAGCCCCATGGGCGCGTGCGATCGTGCATTGCGCATGTCTTTGTTGCAGCGCGTGTTACGCATTTGCCGGCGTATTCGCGATGACGTTTTCGGCCAGAATCAGCGGTCAATAAAGACGACACCCCTCGATAAACAGGCGTCTCCCCGGCTCAGGCCGGGGTCCAAGTTTTCGCAAAGTTGGCAATGACGTAACTGGTTCCCGGCCTCCGCCGGGATGACAGGTAGGTTGGGGGCGGCGCAATTACCGTCGGACTTAGCCTCATGAGAGGCGAAACGCGCTCAGCACGACAATCTGTCAGATCTTGTATCGGAATACTGGTGCGTCCGTTTTCGGGCAACCGCCATGCCCGCAATGGGGCAGACTTCGCGGCTCCTCATAGAAATAAGCGGGCGTTCCGGCTCGGCGATTCCACAGTAGTGAGCGAAATTCGCAACCTAGCAACGTGCGAAAAACAATTCGCCGCAGCAGTTGGCGGGGTAGGCCGGTAGCGACTGCGTAGAGTGAGCGGGGTGGCTACTGACGCAAAACTGGCGGAAAACGCACGCCAAGCATATCGTTGCCGCAGTCGAGACGATTGCAGAAGGCAAAGGCTGTGACTAGAAATACGACCAGTCGAATGCCTAGTGGCTAACCTGGGTTTTTGGCAAGTTCTAAGGCCGCACCGAGTGAGGCAACGATGTTTTCACTGCCGATTGCCTCGGCAAAATGCGAGCGCTGAATGAGAGACAACGGTTGCGCGTTCAGGTTAGCCAGAATCAATCGCCCACCTTGCCTTGTGGCGACCTTGTGCAGGCTTTCCAGTGCATCGAGCCCGGTGGTATCGAGGTTGATGACCTGATGCATCTCAAGGATCAACACATCTGGCAACCTTAGTTGCGGGTCAAGTAGCCGCTCAAGTTTTGTCACGCTGCCAAAAAATAGTGAGCCAAAAAGAGCGTACGCACCGACCCGCTTGCCATCAGCTCTTAACGCTGCTTCGGCGGGCAACATAATTTCTTCGACTTTGGTGAGCGAAGAAATACGATAGATGAAAAAAAGACTGGACATCACCAATCCAACCTCCACCGCGACGACGAGGTCAAAGACCACGGTCAGTAAGAAAGTCGCCAACAGTGTCGCGCGGTAGAACATCGAATACTGCTTGAGTTCACGAAATGCCCGCCAATCGCCCATCGAGTACGCCACCCACAGAAGAATGGCCGCCAACGCTGCCAGCGGAATGTGGCTTGCGGCGGGTGCGGCCAGCAGCACGAGAACCAACAACACCAATGCGTGAATGATGCCGGCCACCGGTGTTCGTGCACCGGAACGCACATTTGTCACCGTCCGGGCAATTGTGCCAGTAGCGGCAATCCCGCCGAACCAAGGCGTGACAAAATTTGCCACACCTTGCGCCATCAGCTCTTGGTTGGGATCATGTCGGTCTTGAATCATGCCGTCGGCCATACGCGCACAAAGCAGGGATTCGATCGCGCAGAGTAAGGCAATGGCGATGCTCGGGGCGACCAAATTTTGTGCCGTTCGCCAGTCAAATGCAGGCAGGGTTGGCATCGGCAGCCCACTCGGTAACGCGCCAAACTTACTGCCGATGGTCTCTACCGGCAAGTGGAATAATGTGACAAGAATTGACCACACCACCAAGACAATTAGCGTGGATGGTAGCTTTGCGGTGATGCGCTTGAATGGTGACGCGTTTTCCCTGTAGCCGACCGGCCACGATGCAATCAGAAGCAACGACGAAATGCCAATGGCAACGGAGATCCAATTGACAGTGCCGATAGCGGCGGCGATGGCAGACATCTGGGAGAAAAAATTGGATGGCACTTTTTCCATCGTCAGTCCGAGCAGGTCTTTGACCTGCGACACACCAATGATGACGGCGATGCCTGCGGTAAAGCCGGTAATGATCGATACTGGAATGTAGCGAACCAGATTGCCGAGCTTAAATGCCCCCATCGCAAACAACAGCACTCCCGCCATCATGGTTGCGATCAACAAGTTTGCAATGCCGTACTTTTCAACAATGGTGTACAGCAGCGCCACAAAAGCGCCGGCGGGCCCGCCGATTTGCACACGTGAACCGCCAAGTGCGGAAATGAGGAACCCGGCCACAATTGCCGTCACAAGCCCCTGGTCGGGCCGCACGCCAGAAGCAATGCCGAATGCCAACGCTAGGGGCAAAGCAACAATCCCTACCGTTAGTCCTGCCGCCAAATCTTTGACGAAGTCGTGTCGCGAATAACTTCGCAGATGCGACATGAGACGCGGGCGAAAAACGAATGCGATGTTTGCCAAGTAAGAGCCGGTGAGCCAGTGAAATTGCGCGAACCGTTGTTGCGACTAACGCATCATTATTCACCAATCAACGGCCGATGGGTAATCACTTGTCATCGGCCTACGGCGTAATTGCCGGCATCGGCAGCGGGGCCGGCAGCTGCGGCCCTACGGCCATTGGCACCCGCGCATATATCCATTGCAACAGAATATCCTGTGCCGCCTGTGTGAGAATCGCATTTGGATGATTGACGATCATCACCAAAGAGTAACGCTTGCCATCGTTGGCGAGAATATAGCCCCCAATTGAGCGCACATCGTTTAACGCGCCACTCTTCAAATGCGCGGTACCTGCCGCCAAATCGCCGCGCGAGCGTCGTCGAAAAGTGCCGTCAAGCCCCAGCAGTGACATAGACGAAACGAATTCGGGCATTACAGTAGATCTGAACGCTTCATCAAGTAGCCGAGACAATGTGCCGGCCGAGATGCGCTCAACTCTTGACAGGCCGGAGCCGTTTTCCATCACCAACTCCGGCGCGCTGATGCCCTTGCGCAGCAGCCACGCTCTGACGATTTCTGTCGAGCGAGCCACCGTGGCGGGTTGTTTGTCAATTTCTCCTGAGATCGTGAGAAACATCTGACGTGCCATCACGTTATTGGAAAACTTGTTAATGTCACGCACCATTTCGCTGAGCGGGGCAGATTCAGTGGAGGCGATAAGCTTGGCGTCGACAGGTGTTGGCGCGAGTTTTACTGCCCCCCTCCAAATACCTCCGACGTCACTCCACAAATTGGCAAATACGCCGCCGACAAAACGTGCGTGGTCGAGCAATGAAACGTTCCATGTGCCTTCGCCGCAGCTGCGCGGATAGCTGCCAGAGAAAACCACCCGGACGTCATTGGGCGAAGCCGGTTGCACATCGAGTTTGATCCGCTCCCGCCAGTCGCCGCACGGCCCGTCAATCAAGCGGGTGCGATTGGTGATTGATAACTGCGCTGGCTTCACGTCCGGAGAAATCGCGACACTCTTTTCATCAACGGACGGCGCAAACTGAAATCGAATCGTCTTGAAGTTGACCAGTAGCGCATCAGGGCCGACGTTGTAGGCGCGTAATGTCTCACCGTCAAACTTTGCCGGGTCAACATCAACCGCACCAAAAAACGATTTGTCGAGGACCAAGTCGCCTTCAATCTTGCGCAATCCTCGCTCGCGCAGATGTTTTAGCAGCAACCATAGGCGCTCAACGGTGAGTTTCGGATCGCCGCTGCCGCGCAAAATCAAATCACCGTGCAACGTCCCGCCGCGCAGGGCACCCGGCGCGCCTGTGATCAACACATCGGTCTTCCAAGTAAAAGTCGGCCCGAGAAGCTCCAGCGCCGCATAGGTCGTCACCAGTTTCATCACGGAGGCCGCGTTCATTGGGCGATCGATGTTTTGCCCGAGAAGTACTTCTCTAGTACCCACTTCTTTGACCAAGACGGCAACGCTGTCGAGCGGAACCTGCGCACGGGTGAAAGCCGCGGCGACCGAGGCGGGCAAACTAAGGGAAGCGACCGTTCGATTCAGTGTTGACTCGGCATTTGCAACGGTTGCGCCCAAACAAATGGTCAAGCAAGCGACGCGCGTGAAACTCATGCGAGCACCTCGTCGATTGCTGCTAGCGTCTGACGAACCAGCAGTAGAAATTCGCCGTCGTCAGTCACATAGGGTGGCATGAAGTAGATGGTGTTGCCGATAGGGCGTAGCAACACACCACGCGCCAAGCCTGCGGCAAAGATACGCTTCGCAAAGTCGGCCAGGCTCGTGCTGACATCGAATGCCCAGATTACTCCCAGCTGACGGTAGTTACTCACGCGCGGATGTTGCCGCAGTGGTGTCATCAGCGCTGAGAAGCGTCGCGTTTTCGCCCGGTTGGCGACAATCACATTGTCACTTTCAAAAATATCAAGTGTTGCTAGCGCTGCCCGGCAGGCCAGCGCAGAGCCGGTATACGAATGTGAATGTAGAAAACCACGTGCGGTGTGGTCATCATAAAAGGCTCGGTACACGGTGTCGGTCGTCAATACGCAAGACAGCGGCAGATATCCTCCAGTGATGCCCTTCGACAAACACATGAAGTCGGGGCGCATATCGGCACTGGTGGAGACCTGTTCCCACGCGAACATGGTTCCGGTACGGCCAAAGCCCGTCATGATTTCGTCGGCGATCAGATGTACGTTGAATTCTGTACAAAGCTCACGTGCGCGACGCAAATATTGCGGGTGGTACATCCGCATCCCCGCCGCGCCTTGCACCAGCGGCTCTACGATGAAGGCGGCGATTTCGTCATGGCGTTCTTCAAGCAGTGTTTGCAGCACATCGGCCGCAGCGTCCGCGCATTCGAGGCAGCACGGGTAATCACCATCACCTTTGCCATCAAAGGTCGGGGACGGCACGAGCACATTGTTGTTGAGCAGTGGCGCATACGCATCACGAAATACCGCCACATCGGTCACACTTAACGCGCCCAGCGTTTCGCCATGGTAGCTGCTTTGGAGTGAGACAAACCTTGTCTTTCCGTTCAGCCCAAGGTTGCGCCAGTAATGAAAACTCATCTTCAACGCAATTTCGACCGCTGACGCGCCATCGCTAGCAAAAAACACGTGGCCGAGACCGGTGAGTCTGGATAGGCGCTCGGCCAGCTCAACGGCCGGTGCATGTGTGAAGCCGGCCAACATCGCATGCTCAAGCGAATCGAGTTGATCTTTGATAGCCGCATTAATGCGTGGATTGCAGTGACCAAACAGATTCACCCACCAGCTTGAAACCGCATCGAGGTAGCGCTTGCCTTCGGCATCGGTCAGCCATACGCCGCTGGCTGAGGCGATCGGCACGAGTGGAAATTGCTCGTGGTGTTTCATCTGTGTACACGGATGCCAAACGCTCGCTAGCGAGCGCTGCACCAACTCAGTGTTGGCGTTGGGCGTGGATGATGCGGGCGCAGACATGACCAGACGAATGTATCACAATCGCCCACACACGGCGTCTGGACGCCCAGCGGGACATTATAAAACTCGCCTATTGACGGGCATTTCCAGCCGATAACGCTTGGGAACGTCCGTCAATTCAAGACTTTCATGCGTTTTTTGTGCGTGATGAACTCTTCGTCGGCTGTCGCGAACCTGCAAACCTTCGGCAACGGCTGCGTGATCGCCAACGGTGAACGCGAATAAGTTAGATGCCCCAAGGATGCGTGTCTGGCACTTAAGTCGCACGGTGGCTAACAACACAAACCCGGCAAGTTCTGCTTCAATCAAATCGCTTTAGGATTAACCCGTCGGAAAAATGCGATGCAAATTGCGCCTTTTTCTGGTGACTACCAAAACCAGCTTCGCATTATTGTGTCTTTAACGATGGAGGATTAGAAGTGGCTACTCAACTGCTGGATCTGGTCGAATCACAGATGATTGCCAACCGTTTGCCGCTGGTGGCGGTTTCACTGGCGGCGGTGCCGCATGCCAATACGCCGATGGTGCTGACACTACACTGGCACGGCTTTGTAGAAGTCAAACTGGCCGAGCAAGGTGATGCCATCGCGTACCAGTCCGTCCCCTCAAGCGCCCTGCAACTGAATATGCGCTGGGATCGTTTTGACGATGTCGAATTCGACGCACTCGAAACTGCCTGGGAACTGGGCGCTTGGAACCTCGAACGGCTCGAAGCAAAACCGTTTTCAAGAGTCGGTGCCGACCTTCATGAAACAAACATGGGCATGGCGGCTTTTGGCGCGTCTCCAATTGAAATCGACGGCGAGCCTGCGTTTGTCGCCGAGGTGCCGGATGGCGACGACTTGATCGAAATGGCGGGACGCGAGGGCTATGTCCAGTGGATGTTCCGTCCGGTGCGCGGCGGCATGTGGGGTGAAATCGCTGACGATGAAACCTTGGAGCCTGGCGGTTATCGCAACCCCACCTGCCCGATCACCACCCAACCCGTGCTCGAAACTTATCGTCTGCGCACACCGCGTCGCGTAGTGTATCCCTTCGGACGCAGCCGCAAGATTCTGCAATAGCCCGTGTTGCTGGGCGGCAACCGAGCTCAACTTCGGTGATGACCAGCTTCGTTTGGTTGTTGCGCTGCTTAAATTCACGATGACACGGCAGATTCCGCTTTCCATGCGATGAATTGGGTGGGAAACTTGCTGGGGCAAACCGGCCAGTAGCGGCGGTACAAAAGTACTTTCTGATTTTATAGTTTGATCCGAGGAATCAATTGAAAGACTACTTGATTGACCCAAGCTGCTCTGAAACCATTGCTACTCACTTTCCGCTCCTATTTCTCACCAAGCTTGGATGTGCCTCTGACTTGGCAGTCGTTCAGTGGGCTTTTTCTGGGGAGGCTACTTCCTCTTGCAATCTTGGCGTCTTTGGGTCCAGCGTCTGCGCCTCCCACTGCACTAGAAAATCCCTCGGACGCGATCATCACTTTGCTCGTCGCGTCAGCTCTTTTGTTTGCCCCCATTTTAGAGACTCTAGTTTTTCTGGTTGTCTTTGCCGTGTTGGAGGAGTTGCGATGGGAGATACTAGACACGCCCATTAAACGCAGGGTGGTGTGTGCATGCTTGGCCGTCTTGTTTGGCCTAGTTCATTTTCGAGAAGCATTCCAAACCGCAGTCGTTACGATGGCCGGATACGTCTTTATCCGAATCCTAATCGAGCAGAGACGGGAAGGGATGATGAGGCAGGGCTACTGGTGGAGCGTGTTGGCGCATTCCTGCTATAACGCAACAGTGATATCGATCATGTTACTCAGCCCTAGCTAACTCATTTGATCGCGTTTGCATGGGCCCGAACGCCTCCTGAGGGTCAGAAGCAGACCTTCGCAAGCGCTTTCCGATTTGATACGCTTAATCGTCTAATCCGTGGCTCCGTTGGCGTCGAGGCCGCATCTTATGTACATCACGGCGCCTACACTGGCGCGCGGGAGGCGCGGCCTTCCGGACGGATCAACGGCTATACCTCAGTCTGCTCTCCGACCTCGAGGGCATCATCCACCTCGATCCCCAGGTATCGCTCGGTGCTCTCAAGTTTTGTGTGCCCGAGAAGCAACTGCACGGCGCGGAGGTTCCTCGTTCGACGATAAATGAGCGTAGCCTTAGTGCGACGCATCGAATGCGTGCCGTAATTGCTCGGATCAAGCCCAATCTCGTTGACCCAGCCTTCAAAGATCCGCGCGTACTGATGCGTCGATAGGTGACCGAGCCGGTGTACGCGGTTCGGGAAAAGGAAATCGTCGCCCTTGAGACCGGCGTGCTGAATCCACTCTCCTACGGCATCCCGAGTTTGAGGTGTTATCTCAAACTGGACCGTCCGCTTAGTCTTCTGTTGCATGATCATGGCTCGAGATGCCATTCGGTCGCCATGCTGAACATCTCGCACACGCAATTGCACTAGGTCACATCCTCTGAGCTTGCTGTCTAGTGCAAGGTCAAAGAGCGCCAGCTCTCGCACCCGATGACTCATTTGTAGCCGAATTCGAATGGCCCCGATGCCGCGCAATTTCAGTGGCACCTTCTGTCCAATTAGCTTGCCCTTGTTCCACG
>JADCJC010000050.1 GCA_020247395.1 Rhodocyclaceae bacterium | reverse complement strand
CGGTGGCGCCTTGTTGGGCGGCGGTCATGAAGGCGTTGGCGTCGAACGGCACCCCACTCTTTAAGTCCATGCCGGCGGTGTAGGCCATTTGCTTGAAGCTGGCATCCATTGGCACCCACGATGTGCCGCGGGATTGAGCATCGGCTAAGCTGGTGTAGGCGGTGTGCTTGGCAATGGAGCGGCTATGACTCGCTACCCGACTCGGCTGAGCATATGGTGCCCGACACCAACAAGGACAACAAAAAACACGTAAACAAGACATCTGGTAAGCAGGGGTTGATCGATATTCTCGAAGCCGATTTCACGTAGCCCAGTTTCGATCTTTGACGCCGAGTACGAACGGAGTTGTGCTCCTTGACCAAACAAGATTACAAGTACAGCAATCAGAATTGGGTAGCCAAAAAAGTAAATGAACGAAAAGGGTATCGCTGCTGAGGGTTGCGCCACAAAGAGCGACGAAGGAATCGCAGCAAAAAAACAGGTGACTATCAATCGGCGCATCGACCAGGGCTCCGAATCGCCGACCAACCAGACACTGATGATCGACACCCCCAAGAGCATCCCCCAAGCCATGATCGCGGAGATCGACACGGTCGCAGTGAAAACCGTATCGATCTTGGTTACAGACGAAACATGATGCCAAATCAAAAAGTAGGTGGACACGAGAACCGAGAATACGAACGCTGCGCGTTTCATGACTAGCTCCTGAACAGATTCGCGTAAAAGAAGATTGCGAAATTCAGAATGTTGAATGGGAGCATCGCATTAAAAGATCCGATCGCAGGAATAGCCCCATAAAACGCATATCCGATTGCGCCGAGTGAAATGGTTGCGAGGGCTTGCACTCCTACACGAACTGCTAAAGAGTCGAACTCAGCCTCGGTCGTTATTTTTCCAAGCTCAGTAACAAAACGATTGAAGTTCAATCCAGCCCCCAGCAAACCTAGAATGAGTCCAGGCACGCCAATCACGCCTGCCGTAAAGAGCAAATATGGGAGGATGAGTGACACAAAAATTAGCGCGAGCACGATAACAAACACGCCCCCATTCGCCCCACCCTCGATCAAGTAAGACCCCGCCCCCGTCTGCGGATCGATGACGAGGTACCCCGCCCCCGTCCAGCCGCTGTGGGTAATCCGTGATTGACTGATCGTCACTTCCTTGCCCGCGTTCACGGCGTTCTGCACATCCGCTCGAGTTTGTTGGCTATGGCCGCTCAGTTGTGGCAGCACCGCCGCAATGTTCTGACTCGTGACCGTAAACACTTTCTGTCCCTGCCTCTGCGCCACCGCCAGCGCTTTCACCGCACTAATGCCCTCCGCACACGCAGGTTTTGCCGGGTCGAATGCCGGCGTTGATGTTGGTGTGGCAGTCGGTAAGTTACAGGTCGTCGTGTCCACAAAGAATCGCTCTGGTGTGGCGTGTTCAAGTGCACTGGCATATTGGCCTCTGATGCGATTGTAGGCCACCCACTCATTCTGTTGGTTGCTCTTCGCCCAGCGCAGATGTCTGAGGTGTCCCACATCCATCTCCACCCCGGGGAACTTAACGGCAGTGGTCACAATGCCAAAGGTTTTGACCGGCTGTACCTTGGCGTGGAAGAGACCATAGCTGATACCGGGGCGATCAACCATGTTGGCCTGACGCTTGGCAAGCTCGCCGTGGCTTTGTAATGCCGCGAAGTAGCCCCAGATGGTGGCGGTTTTCGAACGGTAGTACTGCGTTGCTGGTTACCCCAAAAGACCCTTCACCAAACTCCAAACCTGGTTTAGCACCCAAGCCAATATCCAAACCGACAGGACGAAAACAGCTGCGATATTCGCGGCAGACCCGTTAATAGGCGGCTTCTGGAGCAATTCCTTCAACCGTTGAACCAGCGTTCTTTGCCCCTGCATATCCGCCCTTCTAGACGCGCCCCGCTCCTCTCGTCATCAACTAATCAGCCAGCTCACGAGATGAAAAAACTTGAAGGCTAGCCAAGTGGCAACCATCACTAGTAGCGTAATGAAAGCCATACCATTTGCGCCGGATCCGAAGAAAGGTGCCCTATCAAACCATTTGTCTATACGATCTAACAGCGGGGCTTTTTTTTCCTCTTTCATGTCATTTCATCCTAAGCAAACGGGCTCAAGCAATTTGGGAAACTCTGATCCTTGGGGGGACCGGAGAGCGCCTTAACAGAAAACGAATAGAGCCCAAGCTCGATAAGCAGATCAGTAACGAAGAGTAGTGGATTTACCACCGCCGCGATTGCCGTCAACGAGAGTTCGACGTAGCTGATCAAAAAGTCCTCTTGGGGGGTGATTTTAGCGATGCAATTCTTGTACACATAGTTAAGCAAAATGAAGGGGCCAACTGCAAACAGCACGCCGAGCGGCGTTGCCCCAAACGCGGTTACAAAAATTGCAAACAGCACATTGAACACCGCGAAAAACAACGCTAGGTAGAACCCGCCGTTTGCTTTGCCATCGATGAGGTAGGAACCCGCGCCGGTCTCAGGGTCAACGACAATCATTCCGGCACCTTGCCACGAGCCAACTGCGACCGGCGCCTGTGAAATCGTTACATGCCTTCCAGCGGCAACGTAGTTTTGAATATCCGACTTGATCGAAGCGGTATGACTGAGCTGCGGCAGCACGGACGCAATATTTGCGCTTGTGACACGATAGATACGCTGCCCATTCGCTTGCGCGACCGCAATCGCGCGGACGGCCGATACTGCCTGTTCGGTACTGTCTAGTGGCCCTACAAACTTTTGTAGTGTTGCATGTTCCATCGCGCTCGCAAGCTGCCCACGCGCCATGTTGTAGCGCGCCCACTTCTCACGACTGTTGTCATTACTCCAGCGAATGTGCCTGAGATGTCCAACGTCCATCTCCGCACCGGAGAATTTGGCCGCAGTCGTAATGCCACCTAGTAGCTTCACCGGTGAGAGCTTTGCGTGCACAAAGCCATACGACAATCCAGCGTAGTCACGAACTCCGAACTGTTTCCCTGTCGAGTACCGGCCCGCATCCAGACTTGCGTGATAAGCCCACGCGATGGCCGTCAGCATATCCCCCGGCAAGTCTTTTGTTGAGAGCGTCGTTAGATCATTACTGCTAAACACGCTTTGGAAGCTGTTCAAACGATTCTGTAGAGCTGCAACTTGTGCAGCGCTGATGCCTTGTATCGAGAGTCCAATCGCGCTGGCCTGCCCAGCGATGAGCGTCTCGTCGTTGGTCAAGTCCCAGTCGGTGAGGTTGTAGGTGGTGAAGCCGCCTTGGCCTGCCAGCTCTTGACCCAGCGTGAAGTTGCCGCCTTCAGCCACCACTTGCCCCTCGACACGCAGTTGCGCTTTGACCTTGGCGACCGCTGGTATTTGTGTCGGGAACTGACTGGCGGTAATGGGTTGGCCGTTTGGATTGGGCTTGGGCAAGTAGCTGGCAATCAGATCCGCATCGGCCTGAGTCGCGGGGGTGTAGCTAAGTGTGACTTTCTTGCCGGCGAGACTGGGCAGGCTTTGCTGATAGCTGAAGGTGGGGTTGTCAATGGTGCGCTGATACGCATCGGCGTAGAGCTTGTATTGAAACTGGTGGCGCAGAATGTCTGGGAGGGTAGCGTAGCGCGGGGCGCTGGCGACACTGGTAATGACCTTGTACGGCAGGCTGCCTGCGAGGATCGTCGGTGGTGTGCTTGATGTGCCGACGTTATTCGGGATGATGCGCTCGGTGCCGAGTACGTCGCCGACGGTGGCAGTGCCGTTGGGCTTCTGGGTGTTGACGTAGGCAGATAGTTGGTTTTGGTAGGTAGTTAGTTGGCTCTGGATGTTGGCTTGGTTTAAGTTCTGCACCCAGCCTTCGCTTTGATTGACGGTGGCGCCTTGTTGGGCGGCGGTCATGAAGGCGTTGGCGTCGAACGGCACCCCACTCTTTAAGTCCATGCCGGCGGTGTAGGCCATTTGCTTGAAGCTGGCATCCATTGGCACCCACTGTGTGCCGCGGGATTGAGCATCGGCTAAGCTGGTGTAGGCGGTGTGCTTGGCGCCGCGGCTGGGGTAGTAGTTCAGCCATGCTTCGACCCACACGGTCTCAATGCGGAATTTGGTTACCTGCCCTCCGCTGGTGAGGGCGACGTTAGGGATGCCGCCTTGCAGCAGGAGTTGCTGGGCGGCGTCGGCATTGGCCACACCTCCCACCCAGTTCATGACTTCACTGGCGCTGAGCTCGACCGTGCCGTAGGCGTAGCGTGCCGGGATGTTGGCCGCGCGGTAGAGCGCGATCAGCAGGCTCGCGGTGTCGAAGGCGTTGCCGGAGAGTTTGTTAAGGGTGTCGTCAGCGCCCTGTACGCTGCCGTAGCTCGGCACAAAGCGGATGTTGTTACGTACCCAGTTGTAGATGGTGACGGGGTGGTGGTTGAGCTCGGCGGCTTTGGCGCGAATGCCGGGCGTGAGTTGAACGTCTGCATTCTCAGCGAGGTCGGCCGCGTCCGGGCCTTGAGTGAGGCTGGTGCTCTTCGCGGTGTGAGTCGCCCCCTTGAGTGCGCCTGCCTTGGGGGTCAGCGGCGTTTCGATGGTTTGCTTGAGCGCTGCCGTGTCGACGATCGGCTCACGCGCCTTGGCAGCATGGCTGCGCCAAGCGAGGTGCTTGAAGTCTTTAGCGGGTGCGGCGGCTTGGTTGGCCTTCAGAAAGCGGTGCAGCGTGCTGTTCGAGCTCGCAGCCGCCTTGAGTTCGGCATGCTTGCTGCGGAAGGCCGCGACGGTCTCAGCGTGTCTTTTCAGGATCTGCGGCGCAAGGTTGTGCTTCTTAAGGTGGACCTCGGTGGCGGCGAATTCGGCGTCGACCGCAGCGAGGGTTGCGTCACTCGTGAGTGCGGCGGCAATGGCCGTCGGGGTATGGCTTGAAGCCGCCTCGTTGAACCAGGTGCGGGGTTCGGTAAGCTTCAACTCGACTTTCCGCGCGCCGATGGCGGCACCAAATTGATCGCCGTCGAGGGCGGCCTCAAGTCGCTTTAGATCGATGGCGTATTGCTCCAACGCGCCGATACCCGCACTCGCGTTTGCGCGGCGCTCTTGCTCTGCGCGGCCGCTCCGTATCGCCGCCATCGCGGGCGATAGCGTGACACTGGTGAAGCACACCAGCACCGCCGCACTCACGGTTCGCAGAAACTTGTAGGCACCGAAGGGGTTGGCCGTTGTTGCGGCGCGACCGGCGAAGTAGCACGCCAAGGATTGGATGATGTGATGCGGTAGGCGGATGATCAGCCCAGCCAGCGACCGCACGAAGCTAACCGCGTAATGGCTGAGCTGCCTGAGCGCAGTCTCAGCGACTTCACGAAACATTCCGCGTAGCAGCACAAATTCCAGCATTCGCGGGCGTCTTGAAGAACTTTTGCTTGAAAACGCCCGTGGACTGGCGAGTTTGGTGTTTTGATCCACTTTCGTCATTTTGATGGCACGTTGGCTGGTGCAACTGTTGTCGTGGGTTTCACTGTGGGGTTCGCTGTGGGTTGGGGTTTGCTGCTGCCCTGCGCGACGGGCGCTAAGTAGCGCAGTGCGTTGGTGACGACGTCTTGATAACTGGAAAGCGTTGGATTTGCGGTCAACGTACCCAAGAGGTCGTAGGCAAACAGCACGCCTTTGCCCAATCCGTACTCATTACCGATGATCGCGGGATCGTTGTTCGCAAACTTACCAAGTGACGTCGCGCCGCTATGCAGCTCAACCCTTAGCCCTCGACCGAGACTTGGCACTTCACCGATGAGCAACTCGCTATCGGTCAGGTTCACGGTTTGTGCGGAAGCGATTTGCCAACCTTTGTTGGTAACACCGACGATGTCGTCAAAGGTATTGGCTCGTGTCTCGGGTTGGCCATCAGCAATGAGTGCGTCACCACGAAATACCGCGCGGCGAATCTCTTTGGACAATTCCCCGTCAAGCCCGACAGCGCCGCCGCTGATCCAGTAGGTGTTGTAGTCGCCGCCACGCAGCAGATCGCGGAACTCGTCGATGCTGGCGACCACCGCGAAATGCTCGATTCCCAAACTTGCAAGGTACTGCTGCACGAAAGCGATACGATGGTCTATACAGCCGGGCGCAGCAACGTTATGGCCGTCGCCGCTTTGGTTCTCGCTTGGGCATGACACGAGAACCAGCAGCCGACTCTCTGACGGTGTGGCTCCCGCAGTCGCGCCACCAATCGCGCTGCGTGGCTTCACCTTAAAAGCCGTGTCCGCCAGCGTGATCGCGGCAGTGCCGAGCGCTATCTCGATTCTGGCTTTGTACTCGCCGCTCGAAAGCCTGATCGGCACGGGCCAGGACTGGCTGTCGTGGATCGATGCACCTCGGGGCAGATCTGTCGCTTTGGAAAGCGTGGCGACGACTTGGCTTGCCGCGTCTTGTAGCTGCACCCTGACGGGGATACCCATCGCGTCGGCGTTCCCGGCGTTGGTGATGCGATACGTGAACGCAGCAGCATCGCCTTGGGGGACTTCCTTCGGTGCAACAGCAATCGAACCGGTGATGTCTGCGCCGTTTGCCGCGACCGAGTGCACGCCAAACGCAGACGATTTATTCAACGGTGGGAAATTGCCGCAGGAAACGTTGCCAGCGGTAATGGTGGCGTTCAAACGGCTACCGGTTGGGATCGCCGACGCTGCGCCTGGCCAACTAAGCTGCATCTCGCCTTTGACGACAAGTGTGCCTGCGGTTGCAGGTTGGGCAAGTGCAACGACGACGGTTTGATCGCTGTAATTGTTGTTGCCTGCAGTCTCAAGCGTGATTGGCGTCGCAAGAACAAGACCATCAATTTCGCGGATAACGCCTTTCACTTTGGCGCCAACGCCAATGCCCGCATTGGCTTTCACCCAAATTTGAACGGCGTTGCCGACCCGCAGCCCGGTCGCCGGTGCGGTTGGTGCGGCGAATGTTCTTGTGGCGAGTTGCGCGTTAGTGCTGCTATTGAAGAGCGTGATCACCCCACCACCGTTGGGGCTGTAGGTCAACGTGAACTTAATCGGCAGGCCGCCAACGTTTCCATTGGGCCAGTCAATGTTGTTGATGTTTTGGAAGGAAGCTGCGTTCTGCGTGTTGGTGCCAAGGCCCCATTCCCAATCAGCCCCCGCAGGCCGGCCAGAGCGAATCTCGAGGCGCTCATTCGTACTGTATGCGGCGAAGCTTGCTGAACTTGTGGCGTCGGCTACCGTTGGCGTTGCAACGCAGTGCGTGGGGGCACCGTCCGATTGCAGGGTGGTGACGTCGAAGCCTGCCGAGGTGGTGCTGATCGTGAGACTCGCGGTCGTCTTAGTGTTGAAGAGGCTGGATGCAGTTTGGCGCACCGCGACCGTATCCATTGCCTTCACCGTACCCGCCGCATTCGTGTAGGGGCCACCGTTGATGCTGTACGAGCCACCGCTGACCGATATTGGCACGGTGGTATTGATGCCGCCGACGGTGACGGTGTTCGACGTCTGCACTGAGTTCAATGCCACACCAGTTATGGGCGTAAAACTGAACGCCGTTGGCGTGGTGATCGCTTGCGAAGTGGTAACGTCAAACGCACCCGTCACGCCACCCACATTCAGCGTTGCTGTGGTTTTGGTGTTGAACTGAGCGGAGGATGTTTGTTGCACGGTTACCGTATCATTGTTTCGTACCGTGCCAGCTGCGCTAGTGTAAGCGCCACCATTAACACGGTATTGTCCGCCGGTCACACTAATTGGCGTATGAGTATTGATGCCCGTGATGGTCACCGTATTGGAGGCGACTGCAGTCGATATCGGCAGATTGATTTGCGGCGCAAACGCGAACGAGTTTGGCGTGATATCTGCTGCGATAGTGGTGACATCAAACGATCCCGACACGGAGCCTACCGATAGCGTCGCGGTCGTCTTGGTGCTGAACAGCGCTGACGAAACTTGCCGCAGCGTGATGATGTCGCCCGATCTCGCTTCGCCGACTGCGTTGTACGGTCCGCCGTTTACGCTAAAAGTACCGTTCTGTGCGGACACCGCAACCACAGTGTTGATCCCGGTGATTGTTATTGAGTTCGAGGTTATCGGCGCATTGGTCGCAACATCGAGTTGCGGTGCGAAGGAGAATGGATCGGGGGTTTGGTCTGCGGCGAGTGTCGTCACATCGAACGATGCACTCAAGATGTCGACTGTAAGGGTCGCGGATCGCTTAGTGCTAAACATTGCCGATGCGGCCGTGCGTACCTCAACGATGTCACCGTTCCGTACATTGCCAGGCAGTGATGTAAACGCACCGCCATTTACCCGATACTCGCCGCCTTGGATTGCGATGGGCGCGGGTACAGCAAGCCCGGTCAACGTCGCGGCGTTACTCGTTGCGGATGCGTTGGGCATCAGGTCAATGCGAGGAGTGAATGCAAACGGCTTCAAATCGCCAACTAACAGCGTTTCCTGCGACAAAACCTGATCCGTACCGCCTACGTTCGCGATCAGCGCGACCACGTAGTTGGACAACCCGCTGGCACCAGTTGCCACAGGGGTGCCGCTGGTATTCCACTCGCTTGCAGCTTGCGCAGTGGCGAGTTGCGGCAGAGAAATAGTTGTGGTCGATGACGAAACGACCGCAGCATTAACGGGATCAATTACGTTGATTTTCACTGGCAGTGATGTGTATCCGCTGTTGCCGAGGTTATTGAGACTGTAGTCGAACGCAAAGCGCCCTCCTCGTTGCAGCGCGCGTGGCGCGGCACTGATCATTCCCCGCAAGCTGGCACCGGTTAGATTCGATGCTTGGACGACAAACGCGGCGGTTTGCGTCTGTTGTACTGCTCCTAATGCATTGAGAATGTCCTGCCGCACTGAATAGTTGCCAGCGGGCACATTGCTTAAACGGAATGAAAACTGAGCATCCGCAAAGCTTGCCGGGCCAATCTGCCTAAAGGCACGGCTCGCGGTAAAGATTGCGGCACCGGCAGTGTCCAGTACGGTCTCGCGGACGACGTAGTCATTCAAAACAAAGTTCACGGCGCGGTTATAGACGCGGCCGTTGATGGTAACTAGATCGCGGGACTGATAAGTCGATTTGTCGGTGACTACGCGCCCACTGAGGGCTGCTTGGTCCGCGAGCACGTCAAACGTCACTAGACCTTGCGCGAGTAGGCGGCCCGCGTTATCGGTCAGCTCGGCCATGGCGCTGTACTGGCCCGCCAAGATCGTGCCGACCGCAAAACTGCTCGGCACGGAAATAGTGTTATTGGCTGGAATCGACACCACGCCACTAGCAATCTGGCTGACCAACGCACCTGCACTATCGAACACCGTTACGCGCAACGTTCCTGACGCCGGCGAGCCCAAACGGTTGGTTAGCGCAGTGTTGAACTGCGCAGTGCTGTTGGAAGTGTAGGCGGGTCGGTCGCTGGTGAACACCAAGTCCACACCGTCATCAGCCTGCACAACCGGGCTTGGGACCGGGAATTTGATGGTCTCAGCATTAAAAGAATTGCGGAACGCCAGGAAGGACTCGGTTGAAACCGAACGCTTTTCGTTCGGCACCATGCCCTGCAGGCCGGCATCGAAGCTGATGCTGCGGCCTCCGACCGTCACACCGGTAAATTTCCAGTTGTAGATGGTTTCGCCCGACGGTAAGGTCTGCACGCTGGTCGCCGCTGGTGCCACATTGCCCGGCTGTACGTTGGGTGCGAATGCAAGCGTGAGATCGGTGTCGATACTGCCCATGCGGTCAAGCATCTTGCGGAGCCACAACGTGATCCAGGTGGTTGGTGACTTGTTTGACTCAATCATCACCGTTTCACTGCGCCACGAGCCATCGCCAAGTTGGCGCGACAGCAGCAGGTTGATAGTTTTTCTGACGGTTGGCGAACTTGCGGAAGGATCGAGCGCATCGAGCGCGTAGGAAACCTGCGCAGTGACCAGCGATTCGCTTGGCATGTTTGCAGAATTGCCCACACCATACCATCGGTAGCCCCAGCCGCCGTCTGCGTTTTGCCGCTTCAATAGTTCTGCACCAATCGCCTGCATCTTGGCGGTGATGGCGTCTGCGCGCGGCTGACCAGCGTAGTACTTTCTGGCGGCGTCGAGGCCGATCATTTGGTGCGCCTGCGGTAGCGGAATCGTGTTAGCGGCGTCCGTCTGGTTCAGCAGCCAATTCGTGCCGCGCTCAATCGCGGCGGCATAAGTGGAAAGTGTGGCGTCTTTGTTGTAATTCACCGAGACGATTTCATGTATTCCAGTGAACGTATATCTCACTGCGAAAACTCTCCCATCCGGCCGCACCACCATCTCATCTACTGCTCTGTCAGGCAACAGCGGGATGGCGGTGAAATCTTCGAAAACGTTGAACAGCCCGCTTTCCGTACTTAGATACAAGCCGTTCTTGTCTGGCGCCTGAATGAGATCCAACGGTCTACCATTGGTAAACGGCATCACCACGGTCGCAGTGCGGTTCGCATTGATCCGGACGATGTTGGTGCCGAGGTAGTTGGCTACAAGCACATCGCCATTCGGCAATGCATATGGGCGAATGGGTCCGTTCAACGGTGCGCCGCTGTACCAAAGCTGCGACGTGAGATCCGGCGCGATCCGCCACAATTGATTCGTAAAATAAGATCCCGCCCACAAAACACCGTCGGGACCGTAAGAAAGTCTGGCCGGGCCCGGTACTGGCGCGATGGCAGTAGTCGACACCGAGCCATTCGGGAGCAGCCGGAAAATGCCGTTGGTGAGCGATATCAGCATGCCGTTTCCGTCGGCTGCTTCGATCATGCCTGCCACAAAACTCGGTACCTTCCATCGCGGGCCGAGCGTGCCATCGGGCCGAACCAACTGAATGGCGTTGTTGTCCTGCCCCATGTAGAAGTTGCCAGCGCGATCCATCGCTAAAGATCGATTGGTTGGCAAGTTCGGCGCATTGACAAAGGTGTTCAGTGCGTACGTCTTGACCGCGCTCGGCGGCAGCGACCGCAATACCCCATGCGTTTCGATGAGGCTGCGCAGGTTGAACCCGCTAAAGCTGTAGTCGGATGCCCACCACCCGCTACGGAAAGATCCGACCTCGATTGGTGAAGGCCACCTGCCGGTCGTGCTTTCCTGCAGTGAGAGAGCAAAGTCAGTCGCATTCTTGAGTACGCGTGCGAACTTGTCTTTTGCGTGATGGAACGTCAGCGACCAAAGTCCCAGCATGTTATCCATCGGTTGCCCCGGGTACGGATTCCAGCCACCAACATGTCCGCCCTCTTTTTGGTAAAGCATGAGGGCGTTAACGTTCACCGCTCGCTGTAGATCGTCATACGGTGCAACGTCACGATTGACTTCGCCGCTTGCAATGGCCTGTGACTGGACGTGGCAGCCCGCACACCTGTTTACAAGCGTGAAATTTCTAGAAGTGTCGTCGTTGTACTTAACGGCGCGGCGTATCGCGCTCTTAAGCAGCGGTGCCAGCGGATCACCCAGCGTGCCATTGATCGGGTCGACACCGTTGAGTTCGATTGTCGCCCTTACGGTCTGATTGCCGGTAGGTACGACGGTCTTGTTCAGGGTGTAGGTTGCGGTGGGGCTATCGCCAACAAAAAGCGTATTTTCGATTTGCCCGCGCACACCGTCTGGCCCGATCAGGAGGAGTCGATAACTTGCGGCAACGGTGGGCACCCATTCCGGATAGGTCAGCGTGACAAATGCGCCCTGCGCGATTGAAGTGGCCGTCACCGCCTGGTTGTATGCCTCGGCATTCGTCTGCGCATTTAAGATGCGCAGACGGTAGCCGCCACTGGCGAGCAATACATTGCCAGCGTTTTGCACGACTGCGGTCAGTTTGATTGGGGCTGTGGTGCCCGCGCGCGCCACAGGAGGATCAGCCGTGATGGAACCCGCAATCAGGCGGTCAGGCAGGATCGTCAACGAGGCCGTGCTCTCGCCCAGTACCGTCGTTTCACCGTACGGCGCACCGGCGAGGCGGCCAACGAGGGCACGAATGCGAGCTGTATACGTTCCCGCGGCAAAGCGCCCGGAATTCCAGATCGCGCGCAGTGAAGCGTGTGTCCCGCTGGCTAGCTGGATCGACCCCAGCGGCTGACCTACAGTATCGACCAAGAGACCAGTCGCAATGACTTCGTTCGCGGTATTGAGCAGTTGAAGTTCAAATGAGAGCAACGCTGACGATCCGCTCGATTGGCTGGCGCTCGTGGAAACCACGAAATCGACGTTGGCTCCACCGGTCGATGGCGCAACCGTAAGCGGCCCGAACAACACGCTGACCTGTGACCTGGGCACCAGTACAAAGTCCTGTGTCAGTTCGGTTGGTTCTGTGACTTGGCGCGTGACAGACTGCGCCAAAACGCCTGTTGCACTGGCATTCAACACAAAGCTCTGGCCGGCAAGATCATCAAATGCATATTGGCCAGCGCCATTGGTCAGCTGCGTCGGCCCGCCCTGTAGCGAGACAGATGCTCCTGCAATTGCTGTCCCGTCAATCTGGGTGACCTTGCCAATAATCCTCGTAGTCAAGCGTGCGATGTCGAGCTCTATCCGTCCAGCGTCAATGGCGGCACCATTGGTGACCACATAAATACGGCTCAACGCGCGGTATCCGGCGATCGAGAAGGTGGCCGTGTAGCTGCCGGATGGAAGTGGGCTGGCAAATGACCCATCCCCTGCCGTAGCAACAGAGACCGATGCGGCACCCACAATCGATATCTGGACACCGCCCAGCGACAGCCCCGTGCCGGCGGCAACCACCCGACCAAAAAGCTGGCCCTGCGTCGGTGGGATCACACCGGTGGCGTAGAGTGAAGTTGAGTAGTCCACAGACTTGCCGCCAATGATGGAAGTGCTGCCGACCGTACTTGCAAACCCATCTTTGCTGGTCGTTAACCTTATTGCGCCCGTCGGCACCCCGACCACTTCATATCGGCCATCGACGCCGGTCGTGGCGGCAAGGCTTGGCGAACCATCGGTTGCAACGATGGCACCACTGATAGGCAATCCGCCCGCAGCGGCAAGCACACGCCCTCGAACAACACCGCTATTGGCCGCGATCGCGATTTCGATGTCACCGACCTGGATTTGTTCCGATGCGCCAACCGTTGCGGTGGCTTTGAACGTCTGATACCCGGCCTTGGCCGCAGCAAAACTGTAAATGCCTGGGAGCAGACCGGTAAGCGCAAATGTGCCGTTGCTGCTAGATATCGTTGAAACAGCCGGAGACGAACCTGTCAGTGTGATCGCGACGCCGCTCACCGGGCTCGACGAATCCGATTCTATGATGCGGCCCGCAAGGCTGCTCGCCAACGGCGAAACGGGCAGCACACCTGAAAGCGCGCGCACAGAAATTGCTGTTAGGAACGGATCTGCTGCCCAGCTTCCATCCAACGATTGCGTTCCGCGCAGCCAAACGTAGACACGTTCACGCTCCGTGCTGCTCAGCCCCTCTGACGCAAGCGCGTTAAAAGTGCTTGCAGTTAGGTAGATGCCACCACGCCACGAGCCGTCAGGCAATTGCTTACTCTTTAGAAAGCTGGCTGCGCTAGCCCGTGCGGTCGCGTACGTAAGTTCGTTAGATGTCCGAAACGCCTCAAGCGCGATTGACGTCTCTACAATACGCGCAACTTCGGTGCTAAGACCAATGCCGCCATCTGTCTGTTGGGCTTGCTTGAGGAAGGCACGTGCCCGATTGGATTCGGCACCAGACGCAACACCTGCAGCTGCCAGCGCGACTAGCGCCCAAGCGGTATCGTAGGCGTTGCTGGCGGCACCAACCATTGGCACAAAGCCACCGTCAAAGTTCTGCCGAGACAGCAGGTCCGCCGTCAGTCCAGCAACTGTACCGCCAGATCTCGCCACATGAATGAGCTTACGTGCAAGGTCTTCCGTTCCTTCAACGGTGTTACTCGTCAGTATACCGTCCAAAGGAGTGGAGGGTGTTGCGAGCAGTCGCAATGTATTTGCCGCTTCCGTCCGAGACTGAAGTGCGGTCGCTATGGACTGCGCCTCAGATGTCAAACGACCGTCTGGTGCGACCTGAGCTGCGAGCCAAGAAAGACCTCGGGATACCTCCGCCGGCTGGCCCTGCGCGAATGCAACGCCAGCAACAAATAGGCTAAGAACTATTGAGCAGCCGAAACGCATAAAAGTGAGGTGCACGCTTGAACCTTCCCGGAAAAAATCATCCGCGTTCTATTTGGTGCCGCTGTCGAAACACGGAAAATAACATTTGCAACAAACAAAAGTCAATTCTACTCGGTGGGAAAGTCTGATTCGCACGAGAGGGGAATGTTGCGTAACGAAATCTCAGTGATGCCAGCAAGTCGTTGGCACGAGCACTCGACAATGTCATCGCGCGCGAGGATCACGTGTCGCTCTGAAAAAAGGAGGGGCCCGGCGTGGCAGAACCCAAATATTTGGGCTCGGGGGCGAAGGGAATCGCGGAAGTCCCCGCCATTTACACTTGTCGCTATCTACCGCTTAGAAATGACAAAAGTGAATTCACGGCCGTTGTCATCCGAGGACAGCAACGCATTGCCTGTTTGTTTACAAAACGCGGCGAAGTCCTTGACGGAACCCGGATCGGTCGCTACCACACGCAGCGTCTGGCCGGAGGTCATATCGGCGAGCGCCTTCTTCGCGCGCAAGATTGGTAGCGGGCAATTGAGGCCCTTGACGTCGAGTTCTTTATCCACTGTGGTTGCAGCCATCATCGTATCCATTTATCGATTGTTTAAGCCCCGCTTGGGGACGATCAGGAATAGAGCAGCGCGTAGTTTACCAAGCTGTCGTTTCCTAGCCGGTGTTTCAAGCAAGCGTGCCACTTCCCCAAAGTTGACAACGACCGGTCGGCTGGTACACTTTCGACGAGCGCTGTCCGGTAGACTTTCCCCCTGCCACACTGAATTTGCATACGTACCCGCCGATCAAGCGCTCGACTACCGCAGCCAGCACAACGCCATTCCCTACGACATACCCGGCGTGCAATTCACCCATAGCGGCGACAACTGTTGCTTTGATGCACCTATCGCCACCTCCCGATTCAATGATGCTCCTCTCAACACGCTCGCTGCAATCGTACGCGGCGGACGAGACACACAATGCCGCGTGGTTCAATGGTGCGGGATCGAAATGACGACATCGGCAACACACCCCATCAGCTTCGTCGATGCGCTCAAGTTTTGGGCCAAGCTCGGTTACATCTCTTTTGGTGGTCCGGCCGGGCAAATCGCCATCATGCACCGCGAGCTCGTCGACGAGCGAGGCTGGATATCAGACGCGCGTTTTCTGCATGCGCTTAACTACTGCATGGTACTGCCCGGCCCGGAGGCTCAACAGCTGGCGACCTACTTGGGTTGGATCATGCATGGGCGCTTGGGCGGCATCCTTGCGGGCGGTTTATTTGTGCTGCCCTCACTCGTACTGTTGATCGCCCTTTCATGGATTTACGTCACCTGGGGCAGCCAGCCGATCGTCGCCGGTATCTTCTATGGCATCAAGCCCGCCGTGACGGCAATTGTGGCGCAGGCGGCATGGCGCATCGGCGGCCGCACGCTTCGCAATAGGTGGCTGGTCGGCGTGGCGATTGCAGCGTTTCTTGCCATTTCGATCTTGCAATTACCGTTTCCTGCCATCATCGCCGCGGCGGCGATCATCGGTGTCGTCGGCGGCCGTCTCAACCCGGCTGCGTTCTCGTTGGCCTCTTCACAGGCAAAATCTGCCACCGTGCTTGCAGCGCAGCGCGCGGTTACTGTCACCAATACCCTGCCCCGCCCACCGATCATCAATGACAATTCGCCGATCCCGCCACACTTACAGTGGCATGCTGGCAGGGCGATGGGTTACGCGGTAGCGGGATTGACACTTTGGGTCGGCGCAATGGCATTCTTGGCATTGATCGGTGGCGGCAACTCCACGCTTTCGCAGATGGGGTGGTTCTTCACCAAAGCGGCGTTGCTGACGTTTGGCGGAGCCTATGCCGTGCTGCCATACGTCTACCAAGGAGCCGTAGAAACCTTCCAGTGGCTGACCCCGGAGCAGATGATCGACGGCCTCGCGTTGGGGGAAACCACACCGGGGCCGTTGATTATGGTGGTGGCGTTTGTCGGTTACTTGGGCGGGGTGGCGCGCGAAGTGGTGGCGGGTAGCCCTTTTCTATCGGGGACGGTTGCGGCACTAGTTGTCACATTTTTCACTTTCCTGCCGTCTTTTGTCTTTATTTTGGTGGGCGGGCCGTTTATCGAATCCACCCGCGGCAATCTTCGCCTAGCCGCACCGCTATCCGCCATTACGGCGGCGGTGGTCGGTGTGATCGCAAGCCTAGCAATTTTTTTCGCCTGGCACGTGTGGTGGCCGCGCGCAACAGCGGAGACGATATTTGCCGGCGGGATGGATTGGTTGGCCGTGGCAATGACACTCGCCGCCGGAATCGCACTGATGCGTTACAAGCTTGGTGTCATCTCAGTCATCGCTTTATGCGGCGCGGCCGGTGCCGTTGCCGCTCTCACCGGCATTACCTGAGGCAACACGCCTACGCGGCGTTCCAGTCACCCGACTTACCGCCGCGCTTTTCCAACAGCCTGACCGCAGAAATGACCATGCCACGATCCATCGCTTTCACCATGTCATAAATTGTCAGCAGACCAACGGAGGCCGCACAAAGCGCCTCCATCTCTACCCCCGTCCGGCCGTGGGTCTCCACGGTTGCCGTGCACGCGATTCGGCATAGATCGGTGTTCACCACAAACTCGACCGCCACTTTATTGATGCTAATCGGGTGGGCGAGCGGGATCAGTTCGGCGGTGCGTTTTGCGCCTTGGATAGCGGCGATTCGTGCAACACCGAGCACATCGCCTTTTTTGGCGGTGCCGCCGGTAATGGCTTGTAGCGTGGCCGCTTGCATGGTGATCGTGCCGGTAGCGATCGCGACGCGATGGCTCTCGGCCTTCGCACCGACGTCGACCATATGGGCATTGCCGCGTTCGTCAAAGTGGTTCAGAGTTGTCATCGATAGTGGTCTGGTGAGTTACTGGGTACACGGCTTGTTAGAATCGTAGCGCAGATGGAACTATGTCGGCTTGCGCCCGTCACATTCGTACCCAACTCATACCCATTATGGTTCTGGAGAAGTTGATTTGCCGATCCAACAGCAGCAAAGGTGTTTGTTAGTAACCCCGGTCAAGCGATTGGTGGCCAACGTCACTCTCGCATTGTTTATCGTAACAACAGCCGCAGCCAGTTTGGCCCCCGCCGGATTAGCCCGCGCCGACGGGTTGCCAGACTTAGGCGATGCCTCCGACGCCGTCGTGACAGAGCCGCAAGAACGCGCCATCGGCAAGCGAATTATGCTCGATGTGCGCGGCGACCGCGCGTTCGTCGACGATCCGGAGATCGTCGAGTACATTTCTTACCTCGGTAACCGTCTGGTGGCGGCCTCACGCGGGGCGACCAACGACAACCGGCGCGAATTTGAATTTTTTGTGTTGAATGACGACACCATCAACGCCTTTGCCCTGCTTGGCGGATTTGTCGGTTTCCATTCCGGGCTGATCCTCGCTTCCCGCACCGAATCTGAGTTGGCTGGCGTGATGGGGCATGAAATTTCCCACGTATTGCAGCGCCATTCGGCACGCGGTGCCATGGGGCAGCGCGGCGGTGGCTTGATGCAGCTGGCGGCGCTGGCGGCGGCAATCTTGGCGGCGCGCTCCGGGTCGAGCTCGGCGGGGCAGGCGACTGAAGCCGCGATCCTCGGCGGCCAAGCGCTCGCGATCCAAAACCAGCTTGATTACTCGCGCGACTTTGAGCGTGAGGCCGACCGCATCGGCATTCAAGTCATGATGCGCGCAGGCTTTGACCCGCAAGGCATGGTGGGGTTTTTTGACCGGTTACTAAAGGCGAATCGACACAACGAAGGCAAAGCCCCCGGCTACCTGCGTACCCATCCGCTCACCACCGAGCGCATTGCCGACATGCAAAACCGCGTTGACCAACTGCTCAACGAATCCGACAAACGGCTCAGGGCGATAGCCGAAAGTGCGGAATACAAGCTCGCCCAAGCGCGACTTCGCGTGATGAGCATGAGCGCCACTGACGCCATCAGTTTCTTCAGGGGTGCCATCGACGAGAAGACCGTGCTGCGCAATCGCGCCGATGTCTATGGCCTGTCGATGGCGATGGCCAAAGGCCGCGACTTTGCCGGCGCTGAACGCGAATTGAACAAGATTCGCCTTTCACCGGCGGCCCACCCCTGGATTGAAAGGCAACTCGCAGAGATTCAGTTAGGCCAGGGAAAGACCGAAGCCGCAATTCGCACTTATCAAGAGGGGGTTAGACGTTTTCCCGATAGCCGGGCGCTCGCCTTGGGACTGCTTGAGGCACACTTCTTGGCTGGTCAGACCGATACTGCGCTACAACTTGCCAATGAGCGCTTGAAATCGATTCAAGACGATGCCAAGCTTTATGAGATCGTCGGCAAGTGTTATGAGCGCCTCGGTAAAAAACTCGCGCAGCATCGGGCCATCGCCGAATCGTACTATCGCCGCGGCAACTTGGTGGGCGCAATTGAGCAACTCGAGATCGCACTGAAGGCAAAAGACGGTGATTTTTATGAGTCCTCTTCGACCGAATCGCGTCTACGCGAACTCAAAACAGAATTCAAGAATCGGCCACTGATGCCGGGCGAAAAACGCGACCGGCCAGAGCGCGAGGAGCGCGGCTTTAGCCCGACGTTGAACATTCGAGCAATATCGTCCGCCCACTTAAATTGAGTATGTGGTTTCAACTACCGCGGTGCGCGGCTTGGGTTGTTCTCGGCACGTTGGGCCTCAACGGTGTCGCCAACGCCCAATCACCCGCCCACCGGTTGCCTGCCGCAAAAACGAACATCCAAGCGGCAGCCGAACCGATCAACCCGGAGCGTGATCGAGCGACACTGAAGGCCATCTTGCAACGGAAGTTTCCGGGCGTGCCACCGGACGAATGGAGCTACGGCGGCGCTACATTCGTCCCCGGTGTTTCGGTCATGCCGCTGGGTGGTAACAATGCCACCAACGTAAACGATATCCTCGCCATTGGCAAAAAAGCATGGGCGCGCCCGTTTCGCAACGGCAAGTCGCTTGCCGCCTGTTTTCCCAACGGCGGACAACGTGTCGCCGCAAATTACCCGCAAATCGACGCAAAATCGGGCGCACTGGTGACACTCGAAGACGCGCTCAACGCTTGTCTGGCGTTGCATCACGAGCCCCCCTTCCCTATCGACGACGACTTGACCATGGGCGCGGTCAGCGCCTACCTGCGCAGTTTGTCGATCGGCCAAAGACTCAACGTCCGCGTGATCGGACCCGCAGCACTGGAACACTACGTCGCCGGTCGGCGTTGGTTTAGCCGACGCATCGGTGAGCGGGACCTCGCGTGTGCCTCCTGCCACGTGCTTGACGCCGGACGCACACAGGCTGAGGCGGGAGAAGCGGGCAAGACGGGCAAACAGATCGGGTTTTCGCCTGCGGTCGGGCAGGTATTAGCCTGGCCGCGAATCGAGCCCGGTGGAGCCATACGCTCGATCCACAAGCAGTTTCAGCGCTGCTTTGAACGTGCCGGTGCGGCACCACTCGAATTGGGCAGCGTCGAATACAAACAACTCGAGTATTTTCTCGGTGCGGTTTCCAACGGCTTGACGATTCGTCCACCCATGCCTACGCATTAAGGGCGTCAAAGGGAAATGGCTTGCCGCAGCCAACGTGGGTCCGAAAGCAATGTTTGGATGCTTTATGTGACCTTTAAGCGATCTTTAAGCAATCTTTGCACAAGCTAAAGCCGTTAAACTCTCAAGCATCGCGCAACATCCTCCACGCCGTTGGCCCATCTTTTGGTTCTCCCTCTCATGAATTTCATCAAGCCCGTCTTCCGTTTCCTGTTCCGCGCCAAGGTGTTGGTGCCGCTCATCATCCTTGTACTGGGCGGGTTGGGCTTTATGCAGTTGCAAAAAAAGGCCGACGAAGCGAAAGCGGACCGCTACCGTACGGTGACGGTTGATAAGGGTGCCGTTATCCAACGAATTACCGCCAATGGCACAGTAAATCCTGTGACAGTGGTAAGCGTTGGTACACAAGTCTCGGGCACAGTGACCAAGCTATACACCGACTTCAACCAGCAAGTGAAGGCGGGGCAGGTTCTGCTCGAGCTGGACCCCGCCTTGATCAAGGCCAACATCGCACAGATCGAAGCCACCTTGCGCTCGGCGGAGGCGTCGCAACGTCTTGCCGAAAGCACCCTAAAGCGCAACCAGGAGCTGGTACGCAAGGGCTTCATTTCAGACGCCACACTTGAGCTAAACACCCGCGATCTCGACGTCGCCAGGTCGAACGTCTCGCAGATCAAGTCGCAACTAGACCGCGAACGTACCAACCTTTCATATACGGTGATCCGTTCACCAATCAACGGCATTGTGATTGACCGCAAGATCGATGTCGGCCAAACCGTTGCGGCGAGCTTTAGCACACCAACCTTGTTCCAAATCGCGCAGAGCCTGGAGGCCATGCAAATTGATACCTCGATTGCCGAGGCCGATGTCGGTACCGTGAAACCGGGAATGCCAGTCAAATTCACAGTGGACGCCTACCCGGACCGCGAGTTTGTCGGCAGCATTCGTCTGGTCCGCCTGAATGCGACCATCAATCAAGGCGTGGTGACTTACAACGTCATCGTCGACACGGCCAACGAAAACCAAATGTTGAAACCCGGTATGACCGCGCAGGTGAGTTTTGTCGCCGCCCAGCGCGATGACGTGATTCGCATCCCCACCGCAGCGCTGCGGTTTAAGCCACCAAAGGACGATAAAGAAGACAAGAAGAAAAAAGACGCCAAGGCCGCCGAAAAGAAAGCGGAGGCAAAATCTGACGGCAAATCGGAAGTGTCCAACGACGCCGCCAAAGGCACCCCGAAAACGGGCGGCAGTGAGTCGCGCCAACTGGCGGGGCCACCGGCCGGTTCCCCGGGCACCGGTGGTGGACGGCGCGGCGTCGGCACCGTTTACAAGGTCAACGACAAGAACGAGCTGGTGCCCGTGCAGGTCCGCACCGGCATCGCCAGCAACCAGCACACAGAGTTAGTTTCAGGCGAGCTCAAGGCTGGCGACGAACTGGTAGTCCGCGATCTACAGGACAAATCGAAGAAGTAATCAATGAACGCCAGCCTCAACGCGCAGCCGCCCACCCCACCCAACGAGCGGCCGCGAACCGACGTGTTAATCAAGCTTGAAGACATTCGCAAGAGCTATTTTTCGGGCGAGGTGGAAACGCCGGTGCTGCACGGCATCAACGTGACCATCCGGCACGGTGAATTTGTCGCCATCATGGGCCAATCCGGTTCCGGAAAATCGACGCTCATGAATATTCTCGGTGCCCTTGATACCCCCACCAGCGGCAGCTACATTCTGAATGGGAAAGAAACCTCCAAGCTGAGTGACAACGAACTGGCGAAGGTTCGTAACGAGACAATCGGCTTCGTGTTTCAAGGCTTCAATTTGCTCAAGCGCATGCCGCTGGTCGATAACGTCGCCCTGCCGCTACTCTATGCCGGCGTCTCGATGGGGGAGGCGCGCCGCCGTGCGGCGGAAAAACTCGCCCAGACCGGGCTGGGCGCGTTTACGAAACGACTCCCCAACCAAATTTCCGGCGGGCAGCAGCAGCGTGTGGCGATCTCGCGTGCGCTGGTTTGCGAACCGGCGCTGATCCTGGCGGATGAACCAACGGGAAACCTCGATACCGCGACGTCGGTGGAAATCATGAACCTCTTTACGCGGCTGAACGAAGAGAACGGCATGAGCATTTTGATCGTAACTCACGAGCCAGATGTCGCCAGATATGCCAAACGATTGATCCGCTTGAAGGACGGGCTGGTCACGTATGACGGACTGGTATCTGCGTCAGATTTATGACGTTTCGGGAACTTCTAAAAACCTACTGCGCGGGCGAATCTGTCAGTTCCGGTGCTCGCCGTTCACTGGGTACGTGTCTGCTCCTCACTGCCAACTTCACCCGCTCGCGACGGTTTT
>JADCJC010000005.1 GCA_020247395.1 Rhodocyclaceae bacterium | reverse complement strand
GGGCGAATTGCTTCGCCCCTGAATGTTGATACAAGCGCCGATTAGAAGAATCCTAGCTTGCTCTCACTGTAGCTGACCAGCAAGTTTTTGGTTTGTTGGTAGTGGTCGAGCATCATTTTGTGGGTTTCACGACCGATGCCTGACTCTTTGTAGCCACCGAAGGCAGCGTGAGCAGGGTAGGCGTGGTAGCAGTTGGTCCAGACGCGGCCAGCCTTGATGGCACGGCCCATCCGGTAGGCCACATTACCGTTACGACTCCAAACGCCAGCGCCCAAGCCGTACAGCGTATCGTTGGCGATTGCCAATGCCTCGGCTTCGTCTTTGAAGGTTGTCACGGCTAACACGGGGCCAAAGATCTCCTCTTGGAAGATGCGCATTTTGTTATGACCTTTGAACAAGGTGGGTTGCACATAGTAGCCACCTTCGAGATCGCCACCCAGGTGGGCTTGTGAGCCACCTGCCAATACCTCGGCGCCTTCTTGCCTACCCAAATCGAGGTAAGAAAGGATCTTGGTCAGTTGTTCTTTAGACGCTTGTGCGCCCATCATGCTGTCAGTGTCCAAGGGATTGGCATGTTTGATCGCGGCGACACGTTTCAACACGCGTTCCATGAACTTGTCGTAAATGCTTTCCTGGATCAACGCTCGTGATGGACAAGTACACACCTCACCTTGGTTGAAGGCGAACAGCACCAGACCCTCGATGGCTTTGTCCAAGAATCCATCGTCTTTGTCCATGATGTCGGCAAAGAAGATATTGGGTGACTTACCGCCCAACTCTAACGTTGCAGGAATCAGATTGTTGGCTGCTGCCTGTGCAATCACGCGCCCAGTGCTGGTGGACCCAGTAAAGGCGATCTTGGCGATGCGCTTGCTATTGGCCAACGGCATGCCAGCCTCACGACCAAAGCCGTTGACGATATTGAGCACGCCCGGCGGAAGCAGGTCAGCAATCAGCTCGGCCAAGATCAAGATCGAGATCGGTGTTGACTCCGCAGGCTTCAACACCACGCAGTTGCCAGCGCCCAACGCGGGGGCCAGTTTCCATGCGGCCATCAAAATGGGGAAGTTCCAAGGAATGATCTGACCCACCACACCCAGGGGTTCGTGGATGTGATACGCCATCGTATTCTCGTCAATTTCACTGATGCCGCCCTCTTGGGCACGCAAAGCGCCCGCAAAGTAGCGGAAGTGATCCACAGTCAGGGGAATGTCGGCGTTAAGTGTTTCGCGAATCGCCTTGCCGTTATCGATGGTTTCAGCATATGCCAAGAGTTCAAGGTTGGCTTCAATGCGATCAGCGATTTTCAAGAGAATGTTGCTGCGAGTGGCCGCATCCGTCTTACCCCACTTATCGGCAGCGGCGTGGGCCGCATCAAGTGCAAGCTCTATGTCCGAAGAGTCAGAACGGGCCACCTTTGTGTACACCTTGCCGCTGATTGGTGTGATGACGTCAAAGTATTGACCTTTGACAGGCGCGGTCCACTTACCACCGATGAAGTTGTCATAGTGGGCTTTGTATTGAATCTTGGCACCGGCTTGACCGGGAGCTGCGTAAACTGTCATGGATGTCTCCTGCAAAAATTGGTTGAAGGTCGGAACCTAACGCGTCCGCACTGTCACATCCTTTGCTAGACGCGCGCCATTTGAAGCTTACCCTAAAAATGACATCTCAATGCAGGGTTGATGCTGGATTCAAAAATGGCGTGACGAGCAACGGACATGATCTCATCAAAGCCTTGGAAGGCGAGAATAACGGATGAGGTTGCTAGGGGAAAACGTGCAGCGACGGTTGTGCTTTGCTCGGCGGAAAATATATCGCGCTAATTTGAACACGCCACATGGCGCAACACGTAGTATCTGAACACATTTCCGTCATTCATCGTTATGCATCTCGTACTTCCTACCAACGATCATCTCGACAGTTACGTGGCCGCACTTGAACGCGGCTGGTCTGCCGATAACTTGCGCCCCGAAGCCGCGCAAGAAGAGTTAGCCATTATTCGCGCCGATTCAGCAAGCTTTCTTGCAGGCATGGAGGATCGCGAAGCCAAAGGTTCCCCCATCACCCTGCCAGACGGCTCGATCGTCAAGCGCTTACCTGGCTTTAGGCGCTGGCTTTGGGATGGTGAATTCTGCGGCAGTATCAACCTACGCTGGCAGGATGGCACGCCCGAATTGCCGCCACATTGCCTCGGCCACATTGGTTACACCGTGGTGCCATGGAAACAACGGCTCGGATACGCGACGCTCGCGCTCGCACAGATACTGCCCGAGGCTAAATCAATTGGCCTGCCGTATGTTGAGATTACGACCAACCTTGAAAACATCGCCTCGCAAAAAGTCATCGAGGCCAATGGCGGCGTTCTCGTCGGACCATTCACCAAGGGGCCGCAGTATGGTGGCAAACCCGGCCTAAGGTTTCGAATCAAACTGGCTTAGCCAGATAGTGCCTGCGACGGAGAGCTTGCGGTGGACCGAGCGCGGCAAGCGGTCGGCGTCTGGCCAGTGTCGAGTTTGAATGATCGATTGAAGCGCGCCTTGGATGAAAAGCCCGCATCAGATCCGCTCTCAATGCGCCAAACTGAATCATGTCAAATCAACAAACACCAATATCCACGGGCGTTTACAGACATAAACGTCTGAAAACGCCCGTCAAACGGCGAGTTTCTACACTGCAACAGACGGCAAATATATCGCTGCCACGCTATTTCAAATACTTATCGAGAAACGCCAGTATCTTCTGATTCGCTTCCATCGAGTTTTTCTTCTTCGAAAAGCCGTGGCCTTCGTCCGCAAAAACGACATACTCGACCGGCACACCATTCTTCTGCACCGCAGCGACGATATCGTCGCTCTCCGCCTTAATCACACGCGGGTCGTTAGCGCCCTGGATGACCATCATCGGCTTACGAATTTCTTTGGCGTGGAACAGTGGCGATGTCGCGATTAAGAACTCGCGATCTGCCACCGGGTCACCAATTTCTTGGTACAGCGCCTTGCGGCTCGCTTCCCAATACGGCGGAATGCTCTCTAGGGTACGGATCCAATTGGTCACACCAAAAATATTCACGCCAACCTTGAACACCTCTGGACGAAATGCCAATGCGGCAACGGTCATGTAACCGCCGTAACTGCCACCCATGATGCCGATACGGTCAGGGTCGATGTAGCCCAGACTCGCCAGGTAGGTTTTTGCTTCCGTGCAATCCCACAGTGGCTCACGACCGTGTTTTTTGTCGTCGGCAGCAAAGAACGACTTGCCATAACCAGAGCTTCCGCGGTTATTGATGCCCAACACCGCGTAGCCGTTGTTCACCAAGTATTGAATCTGCGCGCTGTACCCCCGTCGTGTTTGTCCGCCGGGGCCGCCGTGTACATACACAATCGCAGGCACCTTGTTGGTTGCACTCGCCCCATGCGGCTTGTAGTAGATGCTGGGGATCACCATGCCGTCAAACGACTTAAACCGCACCACTTGTGCCTCCACCAAATCGGCCGGGTTGATGTCCTTAGCGAGGCTTTGTGTCAATTGTTTGGTTGAACGCGTTTTGAAATCGTGGACAAACAAGTTGCTCGGAGAACGGTCGCCATTTAGGTAGAAGGCCATCCGTGCGCCACTCTTGGAGAAGGTCACGCCGCGAATTTCACCCCCGGGTAACTTTGGTAGCGCAACCGGCTTATCGTCAGCGCCTTCGGTGACACGAATAACAGTGCTACCGTCTTGGTTGATGGTGGTGACACGGTAACGGCCATCTTTCGAGAAATAGGTGCCGTTAACATCCCAGTCGGCCTTGGTATGATCTTTGACAACGCCGGTCGCGAGATCATAGGTTTTGAGCTGGGTAAATTCGCCATCAGCATTGCTGGTAAAGAAGAGCTTTTTCGACGCAGGATCAAATGTGGATGCTGAGAACGATGCAACGCCGGTGTGTGCGGTAATGAGCTTGGCTTCCGCTTTCGCCACATCGTAGAGGTAAATATCACTGTCGGATGTCGTGTTGGTCTTGCCTAACGCGATCCACTTTTCGTCGCGGCTGATCGCGGCGATCTGGTAGGCCTGCTCATTTTTGTACATCATGGTGCGGGCATAAGTCTTAGCATCATAACGATACAAATCGAAAAAGCGCGCGTCACGTTCGTTGGTGGTGACATAAAACGCCGTATCGTTGGCGCTCCAGCCTGCAAAGTTAGCCTTGAGTTTTGCACCTGGCGTCAAGTCTTTCTCAGTACCATCAAGTTCACGTACGAACAGATGATTGTTCTCGTCGCCGCCATTGTCGCGGGTAAACAGGATGCGATCATCATTGGGGAAAAAACTTACGGCATACGTCGAATCTGTTGCAGACTTGGTTTTGGCTTCGGCCCCGCCACCCGATGTCGAAATTTTGTAGGCGTTGAAAATTCCCGTCTCGTTGCTGCTGAAAAGAATGCTCTTCTCATCGCTGCTAAACGAGGCCCCTGCGTAACTCGTGGTCGCCATAAATTGCTCGATCGTGTATCGCTTCACCGTTTTGCCGGGCGCGGCTTTTTCCGCCTTTGCGGCGATAGCCGCAGAAGGCACGGCAACCGAAAAGGCAAACAACCATGTCGCTATGCTCGACACTTTTAACCAAGGTTTCATCACTGACTTCCTTTCAAGAATTTGGTACGCTTCGCCCGTCAAGCACTACCCCTGCAAGAGCGCCGCCATGCCGCATTATTGCAGGGCTTGCGATGGGACTGCACGACTTCTTCTTTATGCCAGAGTCAAAGCCCTCTACAATAAGCAGCGCCCAGACACTGAAAAAACACGGACCTACGATGCCCAGCGAACGACCGAATCGCGCAACTGCCGCGCCTACAGCGCCGCCTTCAACAGCGTCGCCGCTGATTCGCGCGGCACTCATGGTGCGGAACCTTGAACGCAGCCGTGCCTTCTACGCGGCCGTGTTGGGGCTGACCCAAGAGTATTTTGTGGGCGACATGCAGGGCTCCACAGCGGCGGCGGTCATCGGTGTGCCGGCGGACTCGCATATTCGCGCGGTGGTACTCAAGGCCCCCGGGGTGGACTATGGCATGGTCGGGTTGTTTGAAATGCCGACCGATACACCGGCTATCACGCCTCGCGAAGGCGGGCTTGCGCTCGGCGAGGCGGTTCTGGTGTTCTATGTCGATGATCTTGATCGGTCGGTCGCTGCATCGGCAGCCGTCGGCGGCAGAATCGGGACACCGCTGCAGATTTTGAATGGGCGGCGTGAACTGGTGCTACGCGACCCCGACGGGGTGGCGGTTAACCTGATCGAACGACCGATCAGCGACGCCTACCGGCAGCGGGCAGCGGGCGACCCGCTCACCTGGCCGCCACAAACCGCTTAAGGCGACTTTTTCTCCGCTGCCGCTGGCGCCAAAGTGGTGGCTGCCCCGGCGGCCGCGCCCAGCAGCTTATTGATCTCGATGAAGTTGCCATCGTTATCAAACACACTGCTGAACAACACCGGGATCACCGTGTTGTTGGAGCCCGGATATTCAATCCGATACGGCTCGGTATCGATCTTGATGTGTGGTGTCGCTTTGATCTTTTCCCAGCGCGTGTCGAGATCCTTGGCATTGATCACCATGATCATGCCGCCCGCATTGGGCCGTTTGAATTCGGCGACCGGTGGCAACATCGGCTGATTCAGACGCTGCATCAGCCCGATTGCACCAATAAACTGATCGTTGGCGCGTAACAACACTAGGCGAATCGTCGGTGGCGTAACCTTGCCGTCCTTATCTTTGCCGCCACCGATGAGCTGGTCATAAATCACCTTGAGTCCAAGTGCGTCCCGATAGAGCGGCAGCGATTTTTCGATGTCACGCACCACCAATGTCGTACGGCGTATATCCACCGGAATTTTTTCATTGTCGGGAACGGGCTGGGAATGGGTGACGCCGGTGGTTGCTACCAACAGGGCGAGCGCAGCAAACAAAACTTTTTTCATGGAAATTCCTTTGTCAACAAATCCTCGTCAGGACCATTTGTTTCCCGTGTAGTGTTCATTATGCTCGCCGACATTCGGCAAACACCAATTAGGCTGCGCGGGTTCATTGGCGAACTTGATCGGATTATTCAAGTGTTTTGTGCCGTCAGCTTCGATATGAATCGTGCCACGTGCGGCAAGGTGGGGTTCCTGTGTTGCCTCATAAAGATCCCGCACAGGCGACCAACATACGTCTACACCATCGAGAAACACCGTCCAATCGGCGATGGATTTCGATGCAAATGTATCGCGTAGAAACCGCTTCACCGGCTCGTGCGAGGAACCAGGCGGAGTTGACCCAGCGGCAATCAAATCCGGTCGACCGAGTGCGGTAAGCAGGTTCTTCACAAACTTGTGTTCACTACCGCCGAGTGCCAGCCACTTGTGGTCCGCCGTCTCATACAGATTGTAAAAGCTTCCGCCACCAAAACTGCGTTGCTGCTGCACTTCCGGCGCTTTGTTTTCGCTAAACGGAATGCCCATGACGTTCGGCGTCCAGCTCAATAGTGAATCTTGCATCGAGATATCGAGGTAATCACCTTGGCCGGTCTTTTCGCGACGCAGCAGTGCCATCAATATGCCCGACAGCGCCATCAACGAACCCGCCATATCGGCAACCGGCATATTCGGATTTGTTGGCTTGCCGTCGCGGCCAAGATTCAAACTCACTAGGCCGCTATCGGCCTGGATCGCCAGATCGTGCGCCGGTTTCAGACGCTTGGGGCCAGTCTGGCCAAATGCCGAAATACTACAGTAGACAATACGCGGATTGCGCTTCGATACCGTGGCGTAATCAATACCGAGACGCTCCACCGTGCCGGGTCGAAATCCTTCGACCAGCACATCGGCTGTATCAATGAGTTTGAGTAGCGCTTCCTTCTGCAAAGGCTCTTTGAGGTCGAGGCTGATGCTTTTCTTGCCGCGATGGGTATTGCGGAACCATACCGTGTGCCCCGCTTGTGAAGCACCGACATGCCGCACCGGCTCACCCTCGCCCGGTGGCTCGAGCTTGATGACCTCCGCCCCGTGGTCGGCCATCAACATCGTCAGATGTGGGCCGGGCAAAAACAGGGAGAGATCGATGACGCGGATGCCTTCGAGTTTCATTTTGATTTCAGCGCTTTTCTTCCTGACGAGAGCGGTCGGACCTCATAAGACGACGATCGTTAGTCCATGACCCGACTGGCGCACCTGGCCAGCTGCGGCTTGATATGGCCAAAGGTGTTTCACCCACGTTGTTCATTCAACATTCAGTGATGGTAGGCGTTATGCGATAGCTTTTGCCGCACGCAGCGCGGCAATTTCACCGTCGCTGTAGCCGATCGCGCGCATGATCGCCTCGGTATCTGCGCCCAGCGCCTTAGCCGGCTGTGCCGGCAGGCGCTGACCATCAACCTTGATCGGATTCGCCAGTCGGCGCAGCGCTGGATTTGCAGGATGATTAAGCGACTGGATCATGCCGACCCGCGCCACGTAGGGATTGTCCAACCCCTTCGCCATGTCATAGATCGGCGCGATGGGAATCACACCACCAAGTTTTTGCATCCACTCGTCGGGCGTATGTTTCAAAAACTCCATATCAAGGATGGGCGTGAGAGCTTCACGGTTGCTGCGACGGTTCGGAATCGAATCAAAGCGTGGATCACGCGCCAGTTCTGGTTTACCGATGCCCTCACACAACGCCACCCAGAATTTGTCGATCATACAAAGTACGAACACCCAGCCATCTTTGGCTTGATACATTTGTGCCGGAACCGTCGCCGGATGCGCGCCACGCGGCATGCGCTGGGTAACGTGGCCGTTATTCAGATACCAGGTAGCCGGATAACTAAGCTGATGCAGCGCTACGTCAAACAACGATACATCGACGTCGCGCCCTTTGCCGCTCTTCAATGCGCCGACGACACCAGCGAGTAATGCGATCGACAGCGTCATCCCGGTCATGAAATCGACCACCGACAAACCAAACCTTGCAGGTGGACCTTCCGGTTCACCAGTCAACATGCAAAAGCCCGCTTCGGCTTGCATCAAGTAATCGTAGCCCGGCCAATCGGTGCGGTCATTGTCACGTCCATATGCCGAAAGATGCGCGCAGACAATAGACGGCTTCACTTTTGACAGGGTGAGGTAATCGAGCCCAAGTTTTTTCGGCTGATCACCACGCAGGTTGTTCAAGACGGCGTCGCTGTTCGCTACCAATTTTTCAAACACCGCGCGGCCACCCGGCGCTTTCAGATCCAGCGCGAAGGACTTTTTGTTGGCGTTGAAGGTTTGGAAGAATTCCGAGTCGCCCTCGCCCAAATAGAAAGGACCATTCGCACGTGAGACGTCGCCACCCGTTGCCGGGTTTTCAATCTTGATGACTTCAGCACCCAGATCGGCCAAGTACATCGAGCCGTAAGGGCCGGCACCGTATTGTTCAACCGCAACGATGCGGATGCCGGCAAGCGGCAAATCTGTTCGTTCCCGTGTCATGACCATCGCCCAGCCGATCGCTTGGCCCAGGATTCAAAACTTGTCATCCCGGAGGCCGCGCAGAGGCGGTGCGGGATCCAAGTTTTGCCAGCCTCGGGGCGCAAACAAGATTGGGTACCGGCCTGCGCCGGTACGACATTGCTAAACGGCATTCCGCGCGACCAACTGTTTGGCAATAATAATGCGCTGCATTTCGTTGGTGCCCTCCCCAATACACATCAGCATCGCGTCCCGGTAGTACCGTTCAATCTCGTACTCCACCGAATAACTCGCGCCACCAAAGATGCGCATCGCCTCTGAGGCGCAGAACACTCCCGCCTCCGACGCGAAATACTTCGCCATCCCGGCTTCCATGTCACAACGCTGGCCGCTGTCGTAAGCACGCGCCGCACTCTCGACCAACAATTTTGCCGCTTCCACTTGGGTAGCCATCTCGCCCAGCTTTAACTGGATGGCTTGGTGTTCGCAAATTGGTTTGCCGAATGTTTTGCGCTCTTGTGCATAACGCACGGCCAAACGCGTTGCACCTTCGGCAATGCCTGCACCACGGGCCGCAATGTTGATGCGTCCTAGTTCCAGCCCGCCAACAGCATGCTGGAAGCCCTTACCTTCAACCCCGCCAAGCAAACAACTCTCATGCACACGGTAGTCCTGAAACGCCAATTCACAACTATCGATGGATCGGTAACCAAGCTTTTTCATCTTGTTGGAGACGATGAAGCCGTCGCCTTTCTCGGCGATCAGCATACTCATCCCCTTGTGGCGCGGCTCGGCGGTCGGATCCGTTTTGACAAGCAACAAAATGCCGCCACCATTGCCAGAGTTGGTGATCCAAATCTTGTTGCCGTTGACCACGTAGTGATCACCGTCTTTTTTGGCAACGGTGCGAATTGCCTGTAAATCTGTTCCGCAATCCGGCTCGGTCAAGCCAAGCCCGCCACGCAGTTCGCCACTGGCCATCCTCGGTAGGTACTTCTTCTTCTGCTCCTCGGTGCCCGCGCGTTCAATTGCCGCCGCCATGATGAGGTGTGAATTGAAGATACCGGTTGGTGCCATCCAAACTGAGGAGACACGGGTGACGATCTTGGCATACACACTTGCTGGCAAACCCAGGCCACCGTACTGCTGGCCGATTGTGGCGCCAAACAGCCCAAGCTCTTTCATTTCCTCAACCAAGGCGTGTGGATACTTATCTTCATGGTCGTACTCTTTGGCAATCGGCTTGACCGATTTTTCGACCCAGCTATCGATGGCGTCGAGCAGCATTCGCTCATCTTCAGACGTGAAGTTGTTGGTTTCTGTCATTGCATTCATGGCGTTATCTCAAACTTCAAACACAAGCATTGGTGCGCTTTTTCGGGCAAGAATGCTTGAAAGTGCCCGCCGCTATTCAACTTTGGCAAAGCAAAAAAACTAATAGTTAACCTTGTCTTCGACGCTGTACCCTTGCTTCGCGATCAACATCGTACGATTAAAAGTGCAAACCAGTTTCTTGTCCTGGTTGTAGCCATCGGTACGAACACTCACAATACCCGCTCCTGGGCGGGATTTTGATTCGCGTTTATCAAGCACCTCGGACTCGGCATACAGCGTGTCGCCAGCAAACAATGGATGGGTCATCTTGATATCCGTCCAGCCGAGGTTGGCGATCGCTTTTTGACTGACGTCAGTCACACTCATGCCAACCATGAGCGCCACCGTCAGGGGTGAGCAAACGATACATTTACCGAACTCGGACGCCTTTGCATATTCAGGATCAAAGTGCATCGGATGGGTATTCATCGTCAGCAGCGTAAACCAGACGTTGTCGGTTTCCGTAATTGTCCGACCCGGTCGATGTTCATAAATGTCGCCCACATGGAAATCTTCAAAATACCGCCCGAAGTGTTCGCGATATCGATTTGGTCCGACTTGTTTGACGTTTTGTACCATAACTTCCCCGTTTTTTTCTAGGCGACTTTCGCCAGATTGGCATCTGTATCGCGTAACCCAAGTTTTGCAAGATCCATCACACGAATCGCGGCGAGCTCGATTGGCCGATCAACCAACTTGCCATCGACTGCGATCGCGGCACCATCTGCCGCCTTCATCGCAGCCACGACTTTTTCCGCATGTGCTAATTCGTGTGACGTCGGCAAAAATGCTCGCTGGATGACATCAACTTGCGCGGGATGAATCGCTGACTTGCCAGTGAAGCCCAAGTCCATCACACGTTGTGTATCCAGCGCCACCTCAGGTACATCCTTAATTTCTAAACTGGGCACATCAATTGCGCCAATTTCGGCCTCTGCGGCGGCTGCGGCAATCATGCCGCGCGCCCACAACCAGCCGTCGTAACCGGGCTTGATGCGCGCGGCGACTGCGTAATCAAAACCGCCGAACATCAGGGCCTGCAACTGCCTTGTCGCGTTTGCAATCGCACGAGCTTCAAACACCGCATGTGGCGACTCAAGCTGCGCGATCAACGGAATTTCCGCGTGGTTCAGGACCGCCAAGACGGCGAAAATTTCATCGGCACTTTCCACTTTTGGCAGCATGACAAATGCTGGCCGAAAACCGCCAGATGAGATCGCCACTAGATCTGCGCGACCAAGCTCCGTCATTGCGTTATTGATGCGTAAACCAAGCTCGCTTCGTAACGGGCCCGCGGCGGCAATAAAGTCGAGCGTCGCTCGGCGAGCCGTTGCCTTATCAGCAAGCGGTACTGCGTCCTCGAGATCAATACAAACTTGATCGGCATCGGAGGCGAGCGCTTTGTCGAATCGATCTGGTCGAGAGCCTGGTACAAATAGCAAACAGCGACGCGGATTGGGCAACATAACTAGGCTTTCACGTTCGCCGCAAAGTGTCTTGCGATGTCAAGACGACGCGCAAACAGCACACCCTGCTTCTGCGCGGCGTACTTCAGAAATTTTTCCAGATAGCCGATCCGTCCCGGGCGGCCAATGATGCGCAGATGCAAGCCGAACGACATCATGATTGGCGTCGTGCGTGTCTTGCCACTCGCCTCTTTACACATCTGATCAAGCGTGTCGACCGCGTACTCCAGCCAATGCGACGGCAGGTAGCCCGGAGCCAGCCACATCTTCATGTCATTAGTGTCAAGCTGGTAGGGCAAGATGATCATCTTTTTCTCGCTACCGGCAACATCCCCCCAGAACGGCGTGTCGCGGGAATAGTCGTCCATGTGGTACAGGCAGCCGGCTTCTTGCAACAGGCGGCGGGTATTTTCAGTATGCAAGTACCGCGACAGCCAGCCCTGCGGACGCACACCGGTCGACATTTCGATGCTGTCCAAACCCTTCTTGATGAATTCGCGTTCGCGCGCCTCATCAAACGAAAACTGGTGCACCCAGCGATAACCGTGGCAGCACGTCTCGTGTTTTCGGGCTTTGATGTAGTCGGCGATTTCCGGGGCACGCTCAAGCGCCACGGCCGCCGCAGTATACGTCGCCGCCACCTTGTACTTGTCTAGCAGTGCGGCCACACGGGCGTGACCTTCGAGAATGCCGTAACGGTAGTTTGATTCGTTGCCGTAGTTGCGGATTGGCTTTTTCAGCGAGACGCCGAGTTCATCCAATGGCTCAGTGATCTTGTCGCCGTCACCGAGCGAATATTCAGAGCCCTCTTCCACGTTGACCACGACAGACAACGCGACCTTGGCCTTGTTGGGCCAGGTCCAGCTTGGAGATGTAACGGTTGGTGTTTTCTTTGTTGTCACTTGTTTGGTTTCTGTAGTCGCTATCGCGAATTGTGTCAGTCGAAAACTGCTACGGGCGCGCTCAGCTGGCGGCTAGGCGCGGACGAGTCTGCGTTGTGCACCGAGCACCGCAACCGCCACCCCGGCGTGCGCGGCAGGTTTGCGGCGGCACCACTAGTGATACTCCTCACCGCCCGAGACGTTTAGAGATTCTCCGGTCACATATCGCGCCTCATCGCTGCATAACCACGCACACGCCGCCGCCGTGTCCGTCGGTAATCCCGGACGTCCCAACGGAATGCGCGACTTCATGGCATTCATGTACTGCTCCATGGTCAGACCAAGCGCCTCAGAAAAATATTCGTTCTGCCAAGCACCCAACCCCGTGGTGACATGGTTCGGGCAGATCGCATTGGCGGTGATGCCATACTTGCCCATTTCGATCGCCGTCACACGTGTGAGTCCGGTCATGCCGTGTTTGGATGAGCAGTAGGCGGAGGCAAATGGAAAGCCCGACTTCGCCGCTTGCGAGGCGATGTTGACGATGCGGCCACCCGCCCTGCCGCTTTCGTTTTGCTTGATCATCTGGGTCGCGGCATATTTAGTACACAGGAACGCGCCGCGCAGGTTAACGCCAAGCACGGCGTCCCACTCTTCAATGGACATTTCCACAATCGGCTTCATCAAATAACCGATACCGGCGTTGTTCACCAAAATGTCGAGGCCGGCGTAGCGCGCCACCGTTGTCTCAATCGCTGCTTTAACTTGCGACTCTTCGAGCACGTCAAGCGCCAGCGCAGTACACGCGCCGCCATTACCGGAGGCTGCCGCTGCAGCGTGAATGTCTGCGGCCACCTGCTCCATCTCAGACAGTATGCCGACGGCAGCCTCCGGCATTTGTTCGCCCTTGGCATGACCGATGTCGGTTACCACCACTTTGCAGCCTTCAGTCGCTAGCCGGCGGGCAATCGCTTCACCAAGCCCCTTGCGGCGGCCTGCGCCCGTGACGAGAGCGACCTTACCTTTGAGTTCAGTGTATTGAGCCATTTCTCTTTGGTTATCCTATATCTCTATCGGGAGTTGTTGGGCAGTAAGGGAACGAATAAAGTCCGTCGCGAGCGATGGCAAGGCGCGGAGGAAACTGATGAGAACAGCGGAATGTATAGCCTCATACATGAGCAATTCGAGTCTATCGCCAACCCAGCGCGGTTGATCGCAGCAAGACTTCGCCTACAAGTTGTCGCAAACGATAAACATCGGGCTGTCGGCAAAACCTTGAAACTGCTTTGCACCCGCTTGTACCGCATCGGTTCCCACGTCCTTGAAGAACGCGTCCAAATCGGGGACTGTGATCACTTCCGCATACTGGTACGGCGGCTTGGCATCGGACCCCAACAGCATTTTGGTCCTCAGGACTTCGAAGCCGGACACGGAGCCTAGAGTGCGGACGAGCGGAATGTCGCTGGACTTTGCCCACGCCTCATAAGCTGCGACATCAGTTCCGGGTTTCAAATTGAACAGGACGAGGATGGTTGCCATAACGATCTCCAAGTTGAGCTTGCAAAGTTGTCCGGACAAATTTTAAGCGCACAATTCATCGCCGTCAAACGGAGCAAATTGCCGTCGCCTAAACGACAGCGCTCAACAGACCAATTCGGTCAACTCGCCATCTGGTCCGTGCACCACACCCACCGTCGCGCCGAAGTACGGCGGCTCCGTGCGCACTGAGGGCGGAACAACCCAGCTTGCACCAGTGGGCAAGGCATCAACCTTCACGCCGATGATCGCGACCCCCTGTGGCAGACCGCCACTTGCCTCAGGCCTCGGCGTGGCCTTGACGGGGTATTGATCGACCTCGAACAGCACCGTGCGCCGGTCGGAAATGGTTGCGAGTTTGTGTGCGGTGGAGGCATCCAAACCAAATGCGATATTGATCACGCTGTAGGGCATCTCCCATTCACCGCCGGTGGTTGTTCCAAGCAGAGCGTGATAAAACTCAAGCGAGGCTTTCATATCTCGGCAGCCCATCACTGCGATAAACAACCGGTCAACCCAGCACTTGGCCATCGGCAGGTCGCTTGAGGGCAGATCACCACGAACTTCATTCAAGTAAATGGCTTCGCCGCCCGGCCCGCGCGCTTGCATCGGATACAACATATCGGTAAACGACAACGCTTTCGGTGCAGCGATGATTGGCGTCCCCGCGGCGATTAATCGAGCGTACATCGCGTCAGCATCTCTCACGGACAACTCCAGCGCGGCCCAGCCGAAATGTGTCCCCGGTTGATATCCCGCCGGATCGGCCTGCTCGATGAGCCGCAGATAGACCGGCGAACCGCTCGGCGGCTGCATGACCACACTCCTAGCACCCGCCAGCGCCGGGGCTTGCCACGCCGCCGCTTCCGATTTGCCAACACTCGCGGTGTGCACCACCGCCTGCTCAAAGAGATCGCGATAGAGGCTTAACGCATTGTCGAGCGACGGCACACACACGGTGCCGTGCAAGAGCCTGGGTGCATTCATGTCAACACTCCTGGATTCATGACGTTTTTGGGGTCAAGCTGTTGCTTGATGGCATCAAACAGCGCTAGCGCAGCCGCATTGCGGCCGTCGCGATAGGTATAAAACTTGCCAATCTGAAAGTGGGTGCCCCCCAAAGCCCTCATCAGGCGCGCAGTTTCGGCCTTTAATGCGCCTACTGCCGCCGTAGCACTTGGGTTTGCCGCAGGCTCACCACACACCTTCAGGTACTCGGCTTCCACCACACGTTTGTGGTAGGCCGTGTGAGAGTCGTTCCAATAGAAAACCGGCTCGATTAAGTAGCCTTGCTGTGCAACCGTCGTACACAGATAACCAATACGAATCTGATGTGCGTCGAGTATCGCCTGCTTGCTGGCAAAAAAAGCCTGTATCTCGGCAAATGCATGTTGCGCAGTACTGTGCGGAAAGATCGCATGTACGGGCACCCAGCGCTCACCTGCTGGACCAAGCATTGAATTTGGCGCAACAAACGGCAGCGCACGCAGTGCCTTGGGAAATGAGTTCTCGGTCGCCTGCCCCTTCACAGCAAAAATCTTTTTCGCTGTCTCTACTTTCTGAGCCACCTCACCGGGGGTTTTGCCTTCGATGGCAACGTGTGCCGAGTATTTGCCCTCGCCAACAAAGTCGCGCCCCGACTTCACCAGCCCCATGCCGGCCATCACGCCCGACTGTTTGACGACGTTGAGCAATGTTTTCGCGTCGGCCAGCAGACTCATGCGCTTCTTACGTTGCTCCAACAAAATTGGATCAAAGGAAAAACACTCGGCGGCAATATCATTACGCGAAATTTCGGACATCGCTTCGATCATTGCCGTCGGATCATCAAACACCGCCGAGACAAAATCGATTTCAACCTCGCGCGGAATCAGTTTGAGGGTCGCCCTCGCCTTGATACCAAGTGCGCCTGCATCCCCAACAAACAGACCGGTCATGTCCGGACCGAAATAACGAATGAACGGCTTGGTACCAGCGCCGGCCGCCGCGCTACCCGTGGTCAGAACAGAACCGTCGGCCAACACCACATCAAGCGACAACACACTATCGCCAACACTGCCATGTTCACCAGAACCTAAAAACACGCTGCACTGCGACAGCGCACCGCCAATGGTTGAACGCAACCCCGATAACGGACCCCAATACGGGGTACGCAAGCCATGCGGTTTTAGCAAATCGTTTAGCGTCGCCCAATACATACCGGTCTCGACGGTGACATAACGATCAACGGTGTTGAGCTCGACCAATTTGTCCATGCGCGTCAAATCAATCAACGCCGAGCCCTTGCGCCTCGCCAGGTAACCATCGGTATAACTCAGCCCACCGCCACGCGGCACCATCGCCACGTCTACCGCAGCGAGTGTCTTCACCGCGATCTGCAACTCATCCACGGTACCCGGTGACACCACCGCCGAAAGGGCCTCGCCTCGGCTGAAAACATCTTGTGCGTAGAAATCGAGCGTTGCTTCGTCGGCCGCCACCGCCCCGGCACCGAGCGCTACCTGTAGTGCCGTGAACCACGCTGGTCTGGCCGCAGGCCTGCTAGCCTGTGTCGCGTATTCGTTTAGAGTTTCCGCCATGTTTTGACTCCGGTTGACTGCTCGCTTGCCGACAATGTCGCCTCAACAAGGCCGAGTGTGTTTGCCAATGCATCGACGATACGCACCCGCTCCGGCTCATCGTCACATTGGATCGTGATGCGACCATCGTATTCGGCCAGCGCCGAGTAAACCTGATCGGCCAATGCCGCCCGCCAAAGTGGCGCGAACAAAGCGCCGACGCGGAGAATTTCCACCACTTCGGCATGCAGGCGCACGGGTGCCGGCGCATCCACCCTGCGCACGGCGGCGACGGTGGGCTGCTGCCATGGCCAGAACAGCGCCTTCATCCGTGCCCAGTTCCACGCGGCGAGCAGATGCGCGCCAGTCGCGTTAGGCGTCAGGTCTGGCAACTGTGAAACAAACTGCGCACGCTCCGCCTCGTTGAGCAGCATCGGATTGTGCAGTCGCAGTTGCTCGCACCGCGGCCCGGCATTATTTTCGACTGACACCCGTACCAGCGCGGCTGCAATTGCGCCGGCCGCGCCCTCGCTGCTCACGCAGTAACGCCTCACACCGAGCGCCTGCAAAATCTGCAATACTGACTGTGCGACCGCGCCCAGCGTGAGGTTAGCCGCCGACCAAGCTTGCGACGCGCCGTGCCCAGGTAACTCTGGCGCAATCACCGGTGTCCCGTGTGGTACCTCAACCGGAATCCTGGCCGGGGTGCCAATCTCGTTCAGATGCACCACAACCAACGAATTCGCAAGATCGCCTCCATTCGCGGCGATCAGCGTGCACATCGACCCATGAGTCGTGCCATACACTCGCCGCCGAGTTGAAACCGCACCCAACACCGCAGCACCCGCATCAAGGCGGCTTGCATTAGCGGCGTGGGAGGCGATAAATGCATCAGTGCGTTCGATCAGCGCCGCTGGCCCGCCGTTGACAATTTCAGCCGCCACGTTTGTCGGCAATCCTTGTAGACGCGGCAAATGCGTGGCGAGCACATCCTCGGCCCGGTAGAAGATGCGCGTCTCAACCGTCAGCCTCGATGCGGCCGTCGCGTCGTCGTACAAGAAAGGCGCGCGGTAGCCGGCACGATAACCGTCCCCGGCGTCCAAGATGTCGAGTACATCACCGCTGAGCCGCTCTGTTGACGGTGCCGGATAGGCCATACGCGCGGTCTTGGTCGCGGTATTCCACGGGAAAAACAGGTGCTGCTCGCGCAGGCGCGCCCACAACCACAATAGGTGGCTGCCGTCCCATTGCGGCTCGAACGGCGGCAGATAACCATTCAGCAGGAGCTGACGTTCTTCGGCGTTGAATCGCGCGTAGCCATCACAGATCAATCCCGCCACACGCGCCGGAAAGTCGAGGGCAAATCGTAGCGCGGTCACCGCGCCGGTATGAACGCCGTTTACGATGACTCTCTCGATACCAAGCGCATCCAGCAACCCATTCAGGGCGGCGGCATAGTCCGGGATGGTCGGCTGAGCGAGCGGCAATGGATCGGAGTAGCCAAAGCCCGGCGTATCTGGCGCGAACACCGAATAGTGCGCCGACAGGCGCTCAATCCAAGTAATCAACGCACGCGAATTTTGCGGTGACTGGTGCAGCAACAACACTGCGGGCCCACTTCCGGCAAATCGCAGCAACACCCGCCGCCCGGCAACATCGACAAACTGGGCTGATATCGGGTGCGTGGAAACAGCGGGGGTAGATATCGACATGCGCGACGAGTCCGGTTGCAGCGCCCGGAAGGAACAAACCGCGTTACGTAATTTGTCCGGACAACTTGTATTCTAGCGGCAAAGCTCAGATCGCACAATCGCCAGCGTTGGTCAATCCGAAATCTTAGTTTCTTCAATCAGCGTACGCTGATGGATCACCCCGTTACGAAACCAATGCCAAGTGCGGCTGCGCTGCTGGTTGGTTTGGTTGATAACAATGAGTTCGTACAAATATGTATCCGGTGTATCGTGGCGCTGCCATGTCAGCACGGTGGATAACTCATCCACCGACCAGGCCTTGCCGCGAATCAATTCGTTATCCCAATACAACACACCACCGCGGCACACCCCCGGATATTCGCCGCGCGTCTCGCGTCCATCATCCCACCAAAAATGATTCTTCTGGGAGTATTGGTGCGGGCCTGTTTCCGGAAATCGCACTTCAATGCGGGAGTGATGCCGGTCAAGCGTTTTGCCCTGCGAATCTACCAGGTGGTAGGTGCCTTCCCAGACGCCGTTATGCCTGAGCAAAAACGGCATGGACTGTTTGATTAAATTCATTACGTACCCTGTTTTAGTCAACAGTTTCAAGACGGATTACAGCCACTTTTACGTTTTGCGCAGTAGCGTTGTAGAAATCCAACGAGTTGCGAGGGTTCCCGGCTGTTTCACGTCATTGTCTTGACAGCGTAAGTCGATGAGACTAAATTTGTCCGGACAACTATTTGTCCGGACAAATTTAGTCTGTCCTGCAACAAAAAACAAGTGAAGTTTCAGTACCGCCCCCGGAACGATATCGTGGCGACATCTGACTTTGTTCACCTGACTTGGTCACGCTACAGCCCTAGCCTCTACACAAGACACCAACCACAAGCCACAACTCACAAACTAGACAACCGGAGTTCCTCATGAACCAATCATTGAATCAACCAGGCCAAACCAGCCTTGGCAAATTTAGCGTGATGCACGTTGCAGTCGCACTGGCGGTTTCCGCGCTGGTGATCGACTCCGCAACGGCACAAAGCGCCGCCGCCAAGGCAGAGGCGAAAGCGGACGACAAACTCGAAAACATCGTCGTGACCGCGCAGCGGCGCGAGGAGGAGTTGCAAAAGGTTCCAGTTGCGATTACGACCCTGTCGGCCAAAGACTTGGAGCAAAAGCAGATTCGCCGTCTGGACGACATGAAGTTTGAAGTCCCCAACATCGTGGTGGAACCCGCCACCGGTACCTCATCGGCGGCAAAGATCTTTATGCGCGGTGTTGGTACCGACGAATCGTTGTTCTCCGCCGACCCGTCGGTCGCCATTTACATCGACGACGTATATATGCCGCGCATGACGGGTGCGCTGCTTGATATGTTTGATGTCACCCGCATCGAAGTTCTGCGGGGGCCGCAGGGCACGCTGTACGGTCGCAACGCGCCGGGCGGTGCAATTCGGTACGTAACAGCGAAGCCCACCGGCGCTGAGAAGTTCGACGTCGAGGGCCGCGTTGGCAACTTCCATCGATTGGATGTGCGTGCATCGGTTAGCACCAAGCTGTCGGAAGGGGTCGATGCCACTTTCGGCGTGATGTCCAAAGCGCGTGACGGATACCTCAAAGACATCACCAACGGCGGCATGGTGAATGACGAACAGATCTACGGTGCCCGCGGAAGCATCGGTTTCAACATGGGCAGCACGCGGGTGACCGTGGCGGGAGATATCTTGAGACAGCGTAGCGGCCCCCAGTACGCAAGTAGCGTCATCGACGCTGCAGCAGCCGCACGTTTCAATCGGCCCATCAATAACGCCGACGGCAACCTGTTAACCATCGAAACTAACTTGCCACCGGGTGCGGGTCGCAACGACCTCGACCAAAACGGTTTTTCGGTGGTGACGTCGACTGATTTTGAATCGGTCGAGTGGCGCAATATTTATGCCTATCGCAAGATGGACAACGCGCTGGCAATCGATCTCGATGGGACGGCGCAGACCCGCTTCCATTTGTTCCAGGATCAGCGGCAGAGCCAGAATAGTCTTGAATCGCAACTGATTTCAACCGGCAAAGGCGCACTGTCTTGGACAGCCGGTTTGTTTGCCTTCAAAGAGCAGAACGACCAGCCGACCCGACAGGATATTTTTGCACCGGGTGCCACCAATCTGCTGGCACAAACCGTCAAGGCCTCTGCCCTTTACGGCCAGGCGGATTATCGTTTGAGCCCTGTTTTCAAACTGACGGCGGGTATGCGCTCAAGCCGTGAATCAAAAGATTTTTCGATCATATCGATTCGTACCAACGGTACCGAAGCATTCCGAGTTGCAAAGTCAAACACTTGGACCAATACCGACTGGAAGCTAGGACTAGACGCGCAGCTGAGCAAAGAAATCCTCGCATATGCATCGGCATCCACCGGCTTCAAGAGCGGTGGCTTTAATGGTCGCGCAGGTACCGTCGCGCAATTCACCACGCTGAAGCCGGAAACCGTCAAGTCCTACGAAATCGGCTTCAAGACCACCTTGGCCGACGGCAAAGTTCGATTCAACATCAACTACTTCCGCAATGACTACAAGGACTTGCAACTGACGGCCTTTGACGCCAACGGCGTGTCGAACCTGACCAATGCGGCAAGCGCCCTGATTAAGGGTGTCGAACTGGAGACGGTGGCGCAGATTACGCCGGACTGGCAAATCAGCGGACACTTGGGAACACTCGATAGCAAGTATCAAGACTTCAGTGCGGCCAACGCCGCCACGTTTGCCGGCAAAGCACTCAAGCAAGCGCCGAAGCAACAGTGGGGGCTCGGCACCAACTACCGCATCAAAACCGCCAACGGCACAATCAACCTGAATGCCGGTATGAAACGCGTTGGCGACCACTACCAGAACCTTGCAGTGTCCGAACTCATTAAGACACAAGCCTATTCATTGGTCGATGCGCGTGTCGGCTATGATGTTAAAGGCGGCAAGTGGTCAGTGGCGCTGTGGGGCAAAAATCTGGGTAACAAGATCTACTACACCGGCGCATTCGATATCGCCGGTATCGGTATGGCCGACGCGTATCTGAACGTGCCGCGGACCTATGGTGTCGATTTGCGTTATCGCTTCAAATAATCTAACTTGCGTACACCCAAATAACTAGGCGCCTTCTAATACCTGCCACGGACCACCTAGTACGAAGAGTGGACTCGCCGTGCTGGCCTAAGCCAGCACGGCGTTTTTCTTTGAGCGCTTGTTTTTTTGGCCAGAATTGAGTGCAAGCGGCATTTCAGATAACCTTGTATCAACGGTCGATCAGGCACCTATGTTTCAACAGCATTCATTTCTCACTAAACCCTATCTGTCATCCGCCGCACATCGTGCCGCACGGGCAATTCTCTTGGTCGGCGCACTGGCGGTTCCTCTTCTGCTGCACGCGAATGTTGGTGTGCCGCTGTCAAAGCGTGGCGGAATCGATATCGATGGCAGCAACAAAAGTGTGTTGTTGGCACGTTCTAACTCGGTTGCAGGCACCCCGCAATTGATCGCAGGCCGATTGGTGAATGGCCAATTCCAATTTTCAGCGTTGGTGGATCCTGGCAGCAATTTCCGTTTGGTGGGCGTAACGGATCTCGATGGCAATGGTAAATCCGACTTGCTGTTTCAGGATATGGCACAGGGCGAGTCGGGAGACGTCACCAGCTGGTTGAACTTTGAAAGCGCTAACGCCGCATTCATTCGCCCGGTCAAACAGACTTGGGATGTACAGGCGGTCGGCGATTTAGACGGAGATGGTCGCGGCGATTTGGTGTGGCGATATCTCGGGTTTGACCCCGCTCGACCGGGAGATACCGGTGTTTCCTACATTTGGTTTACCAACGCCAGTGGCCCACCCACGGTTCGCAAGCGCGGCGGTGCGCCTCTGTCATGGAAGCTGCTTGGCGCAGCTGACTTGAATGGCGACGGCATGGCGGATATGGTGTATGTCAGCCCCGACAACTCGATCCGTGTGTTGATGGCAACGCCGGGCAGAACATGCGCCAACTACTCGGCAGGCAGCATTCCCGCCGGGTTTGCTGCACAGGCCTTCGCCGACTTCAGCGGCAATGGTCGCGGTGACATCTTGATGCGTAACCCGTCCACCGGGCAGACCGCGCTCATCTCACTGAGTGCTGCGGGCATCACGCTACCGCCGTTCACCGGCAACCCGGACGATGTAAACGCCTCTTGTACTACCACCACCACGACCCTGCCAAGCGCGACCACCACCCTGCCAACGACGGATGCGACTTGGCAACTCTATGCCACTGGCGACTACAACGGCGACGGGGTGTTTGACGTGGTTTGGCTACGCCCTGACGGGATTCTGAGCCTTTGGCAAATGAACCGCAATATTGCCATCCCGACCTTGATCAGTAATGCCGGAACGGCACCGTCGGTCGCAAACAACTTTGGTGTGTTCCACGGCGTGACCGCACCGGTTGCCCCCGCACCATCCAGTTTTGCACGCATGCAGCAGAAGGTGTTCGCGCCGAACTGTAACAGCTGTCACACAGCGGGCAATGCCTTTGCGATACAGTCCGGCCTAGTGCTCGACGAGGCGGTTGCCTACCGCAATCTGCGCAACGCCTCGGTAAAAAACAGCATGGCGGTGATGCACGGCATGAAACAAGTGGCTCCACGTAATCTGGAGAACAGCTTGTTGTACCAAAAACTACTGCTGTGGGACCCCACCAAGCCACAACACTTTGGCAGCCCGATGCCGCTTGGATCGACCTCGCTCACTGTCGGGCAACTCGAGTTCATCAAACGGTGGATTGAAGCGGGGGCACCGGAATCCGGCGACAACATCGATGCAAAACTACTAGATGACCGCACTCTGCCAGCATACGCGCCGTTTGTCCCACTGCCACCGCCCACGAAAGGCTATCAACTTACTATTGAGCCGTTTTCCGTCCAGCCCAACTTTGAGCGCGAATTATTTGTCTTGCGTGACATCGAAAATTCTGCACCAATCTACGTCTCACGCATCGAGACACGTATGCGTGCGAACAGTCATCACTTCCAGCTCTACACTTTTCAGAGCAACATACCGAGCGCCATCATCCCGCCGGTAAATGTGGTGCGCGATATTCGCAACCCGGACGGTAATCTGAATTTCGTCAACGCCTTACCGATGGGGTATCACACCTATTTTGCCGGTGCCATGACGCCGGAGAGCGACTACAGCTTCCCGCCGGGTATCGCACTGCTATTACCGGCGAATGCACGACTGGACTTGAACGCTCACTACGTAAACAAAGGTGCCAGCAACATTACCGGCGAAGCCTTCGCCAATCTTCACACAGTTGATGCCTCACAGGTCACACAAGTGGCCCGCACACTCAATCTGAGCAATACCACTATTCCACTAGCGCCCGGCCAGCGCACCACGCACCGGAAAACGTTTACGTTTTCGGCAACCACACGAATATTGATGTTGACCTCGCACATGCATGCGCTCGGTGAGAAGTTCGTGATTCGTATTGCCGGTGGCGCACGCGACGGCCAAATCGTTTATGAAAACACCGATTGGGCGCACCCGGCGATCATTACGTTCATCCAACCGATCATACTGGCACCCGGCGAGGGCCTCATGTCCGAAATCACTTACAACAACACCACTGATCGTACTGTCAGCTTTGGCCTGACGAGTGAAGATGAGATGGGCATCATCTTCGGTTATTACTACTAACTGTCTAAAAACGCCGAGATCCGCGCCGCACGTTTATCGAGCAAATCCGGCGGACAGGTGAGTGGCTCAGCGGGCGGGAACTCAAGAACAGGTAGGTCGGCACGCACGGCAGATCCGTCTGCCGTGATGAGTGCGGGTTGCTTTAGTGCCGCCAATGCGGTGGCACAATTGTAACGAAACGCCGCGCGAATCAGCGGCCGAAATGCCGCCGCAGACTTCAAACTTTCCATTACCTTGGTGTGTAATGCGGTGGCACTGGGCAATCCAGTCGGACGTCGATGATCCGCATCACGCGCGTACCACGGGTAGAACAAATATTGGTCACGACAAAGCTGGAACGTATTCATCAAGTGGTTACCGTTGATATCCGGCACAAACTCAGGGGCGTAGTCGGCAAGTAGTTCATCGAGTTGTTCAGGTTTGGGGATGCCAATGCCGTCCAACACCACGCGCCTAACGCGGACGGACTGCCGATTGGCGATCTCAAGCGCCACCCGCACCCCCGACAACGTGCCGTAGACGTCAATGGGCTCTTTAAACGTCTTTGAAACTGCCTCCTCGATCATGCCCGTGAAGTCGCCAATCGTCGGCTCCGCGTTGTCTGCGGCCATCGGCAGCGAGTCGGAGTCGCCCATACCGGGAAGGTCAATGGCAAGCGTTCGCTGCTTGAAGCGCAGCTGCAAGTTGGCCAACATCAGCGCGCTTCCCGGTGCGGCATGCAACATCACCAACGGTGGCAAGGCGGCGTAAGCGGAATCGCCCGCGTGGAATCGCGCGTGAAGTTGCCCCTTGCTTGTTTCGATAAACAGTCGTTTCATGTTGATTGCTCCGGAAAGCACGGGAGATGGATCACGAATATAATTTGTCCGGACAACTTTGTCACCCTCGAAAAACAAACAGGTATGACCGACGGCCCCTCCCTTCTGCTGAATATTGCCGATTCTGTGGCAACGGTCACCATCGCGCGGCCGACAAAGCGCAATGCGCTGGACACCGCAGCCTGGCGCGCTCTGGCTGAGACATCTGCAGCGATTGCGGCCAACGGCGATATTCGCGCAGTGGTACTGCAAGGCGATGGCGCGCACTTCAGCGCTGGTGCCGATATTTTCGAGTTACGAGAACACATCAGCGACAGCACTTGGATGGCGCATAACCAAGCCACCATTGCGCTCGCGCTTGATGCCTTCGCCGCACTGCCACAACCAACCATCGCCGTCATCCGCGGCGCGTGTTATGGCGGCGGTGCTGCACTCGCTGCGGCTTCCGACTTCAGGTTGTGCACACCCGACGCCAAGTTCGCCATCACACCATCGAAACTCGGCCTGACATATCGGTTGGTTGACTGCCTGCGGGTCGTTGAGTTGGTCGGTGCGGCGCGAGCCCGTGAGATTTTGCTGCTCGCCAAGGAGGTTGATGCGGCCACTGCTTTGACATGGGGCATGGTCACCGAATGTATCGAGCCCGCGTTGCTGCCAACGGCCCTGGCAACCATGCTGTCTAGAATTACCTCGCTGTCCTCGTATAGCGCACGCGGGATCAAGCAATCCCTCTTAAAGATTGGAGCGGGACAAACGAATGACGACGCCGAGACCAGACAGCTATTCACCGACGCCTTCAGCGGTACTGACTTCGCCGAAGGTGCGGCCGCCTTTATTGAGAAACGCATACCCAAATTCTGATCATCGATTCGGCCCACTCATGCCAGCCTACATCCTTGTCACCGCAGTCATTCACGACGCCAAGCGATTTGCCGCCTACGGGTCAGCAAACGCGGCGCTGGTTGCACGCATGGGTGGCAAATATCTGGTGCTGGGCCCTGAAGGCGATGTGCTGGAGGGGCAGCCGACGGCGGGCAAAAGAGTCATCTCTGAGTGGCCTGACAAAGATGCCGCACTCGCCTACTGGCATTCGGCAGAATATGCCGAGATCCGCAAACTGCGCGAAGGCATTTGTGACGCACAGGTAATTCTGCTTGATGGTTTTGGTAACACCACATCTCAACCCAACACAACCTCACAGGCCGACTGATGCCACCCCGACCCAACCCCTACGGACCGTACCGCGCGCTGGCGCTACAAACACGTTGCGACGCAGTCAACAGCATCAGCGACGCCGCTGCGTGTCGTGCACAGATGATGCGATCCATCGAGCGTATCGACAGGCAGATCGCCGCCTCAAAAATGTTTTCCGGCGACGATTTGAAACTGGTGGTGTTGCCAGAGTATTTTCTGACAAGTTTTCCAACCGGACCCGATTTGCCGACGTGGGCCGCCCGCGCGTGCCTGCTGCAAGACGGGCCCGAGTACAAAGCCTTGGGCGAAGTCGCCAAGAGGAATAGCGTCTATCTCTCGGGCAATGTTTACGAGATCGACCCCAAGTTTTCGGATCTGTCGTTTCAAGTGAGTTTTATCATCAACGATCAAGGCGAGTTAATTCTTCGTTACCGCCGTCTGATTTCGATGTACACGGCGACACCGCATGATGTCTGGGACAAGTTTGTTGAACTCTATGGTGTGGAGGCCGCCTTCCCGGTCGCGGACACCCCCATTGGCAAGCTCGCCTGCGTCGCCTCTGAAGAAATTTTGTTCCCCGAAGTTGCGCGCGCATTGGCGCTACGCGGTGCCGAAATATTTTTACACTCCTCCTCCGAGACTGGCAGCCCACAAGCGACCAAGAAAGGCATTGCCAAGCGGGCACGCGCGGTGGAGAACCTGGCCTATGTGGTGTCGGCCAACAGCGCGGGAATCACCAGTATCGACATCCCGATGGCGTCAACCGACAGCGGCTCGATGGTGATCGATTATGAAGGCCGCATTTTGGCGGAAGCCGGCTATGGAGAATCGATGGTCGCCCTCACCCAGATTGACCCTGCTACCATTCGCCATGTGCGTGGGCGTGTTGGCATGGATAACTATCTGGCACGTTTGCGGCTCGAACCGTTCGCCTCTACCTATCAAATGAGCGTCTATCCGCCGAACGTGCTGGCAAATGACAAACCTTCGCGTGCAGGTTTTCGTGCGGCCATCGAGCGCGGCATCGCCGCCATTCAACATAGGGCTACCGCAAAATGACCGAGATGTTTCGGGTACGCAATCCGCGCAACGGACGGTACGACTACCAGTTTCCGATTGTCACCCCCGCTGAAATTACCGCGCGCGCGACCAAGCTACGGGCGAATAGCCTCGCCTGGTCAGCGATGCCATCGGCTGACCGCTGCGCCGTGCTATTTCGATTGGCCGCAGCCGTCAAAGCCGAACGTCCGGCGCTGGTCGATGCGTTGATAGTGGATACCGGCCGCAAGCGCGAATCCGAGTTGGAAGTTGATTCGGCGATCGGCAACATCTTGCGCTGGGCCGCGCGTGCTCCAGCCCTTCTCGCTGAGCCAGCCACCCGCGATAGTGTCGTCAAACCGATGACGCTGACCGCAGCGAGTGTGCCGGTGGGGTTGGTCGCGGTGATCAGCCCGTGGAACTTTCCTTTACTGCTCGCCCTGATTGACACTATCCCTGCGCTCGCAGCGGGTTGTCCGGTGATGGTTAAACCGTCGGAAGTGACGCCTCGATTTGTCGAACCACTGCAACGCGCCATCGACAGCGTGCCCGAACTTGCCAATGTGCTGAGCTTCGTGCAGGGCGGCCCAGCAACCGGTGCGGCAATGATTGACAACGCGGATGCGGTTTGTTTTACCGGCAGTGTTGCGACTGGCCGTATCATTGCACGCCATTGTGCGGAGCGTTTGGTCGCGTGTTTCCTTGAACTCGGCGGCAAAGATGCCGTGATCGTGCTGGCAGGTGCAGACATCAAACGCGCCGCACGTTCGGTGGCATGGGGCGGTAACGCCAATGCCGGGCAATCCTGCTTGTCGGTGGAGCGGGTATTTGTTGAGGCAACGGTCTACCAACAATTCATCTCCGCACTGGCTGCGGAATGCAATGCACTGAAACTCGCCTACCCGAGTTTGGATGATGGCGTTGTCGGCCCTCTCATCGCCGAACGCCAGGCGGAAACCATCCGTGCGCAGCTCGACGACGCCTATGCGCGCGGTGCCAAAGCGCTGGCCGGCGGTAACGTTGAATCACACGGCGGTGGGCTCTGGTGCAAACCGGTGGTGTTGGTTGATGTCAAAGCCGACATGAAAATCATGACCGAAGAAACCTTCGGCCCTGTGCTGCCGGTAATGTCGGTCGCAAACGCGGAGGAAGCAATCGCGCTAGCCAACGGCACCGAATTCGGGTTGTCTGGTGCGGTGTTTGGCCCGCGTGAGCGCGCCATCGAGGTTGCCAAGAAAATGGATGGTGGCGCAATCAGCATCAACGACGCGGCGCTGACCGCGATTGTTCACGATGGCGAAAAACAGGCATTCAAAAACTCCGGTCTCGGTCCATCACGTATGGGAGACAGCTCCATCAACCGCTTCCGGCGTAAACGCATGCTGATTGAGAACGTGACAGAGCAACATAACCCGTGGTGGTTTCCGCCAATCCCCGAGCCTAGGATGTAGTTCTCGAACTCGCCATTTGGCGGGCGTTTTCAGATGTTTACGCTTGAAAATGCCCGCCATTCCTAGGGTTTTCTACTTGGGAACTTCTATTGATCCGGCAATCAAATATGAATAATTAAGAAGACCCCGCTCCCGCGAAGGCGGGAGCCTAATATCGGAATCTGCTGCGTTAAATAAAATTGGGTTCCCGCCTACGCGGGAACGGGGATGGCCGAAATGGTTTTCCATATTTAGTTGCCGGATCAATAGAAATTCCCAAGATCGTGAAGTCTAGGATTGACGGGCATTTTCAGGTGAAAGTCGCTGAAAAACCCCGTCAGTCGGCGGCTTTTTCTTTTGGATCGGCAAGAACAGACTGACGCAGGTTCCGCCGCCTTTTAGTGCTACCACTTCGATTTCGCCCTGCATGCGCGCCGCGCGACTGTTCATGTTGGCAAGGCCGCGCCCGCCCTTGGCTTTCTCCATATCAAAATGTTGCCCGTCGTCGGTGACCCTTACCCACACCCGATTGGCGGCGCGATTGGTGCCAGTTGATAAAGTGATGCGCGAGGCATTTGCGTGTTTGAGTGTATTGGTGAATGCCTCTTGTACGATGCGCAGCACGCTTCTCACATTCTCCGGATCAAGGTAGTCGAGTGGCGGCAGGTCCGTCACCGCCCAATCTAGCGAGATACCTGCTGCGTTAAGTCGGGGTTCGAGGCGATAACGCAGATTGCCGAGGACGACGGCAAGATCGCGTTCCACTGGCTCAAGGGAGTCGATGGTTAATTTGAGCTCATCAATACAATCAGCTAGCAGCGATTCAACTTCCGATTGTTGCAGCGAACCGCGCTTTAGTAGCGCCAAGGTCGACATGAGATGCGAACCGAGGCCGTCGTGCATGTCGCGCATCAGCTTCTGCCGCTCATCTGCGGCCGCGCGTTGCTGATCCAGCTCTCGTTCACGCGCAAAGCTTGCGGCAAGCTCACGTTCGCGTCCGGCAATGCGCACCGAAAGGCTGGTGTTGAGGGTCTCGTAGTCATTTAGAGTCTCGACGAAGCGACGGGCCAGTAGGGCGGCGACTGCTAGCAGTAGTAATGGCAATCCGAGTGGCAAGAGATAAAGACGGTCATAGCCCAGCAGTTCTTGGTAGTTGAGAAAATCATGGATACCAAACGCCGCATTAAGTAGCATCGCGACCATCATCAGGATGTTGCCGCGAGAGGGCTCGCGACTCAATTGATAGATGATGATTGCCGCGAGTATCGGGGTCAGAATCGCCAAGCTGGCGTAAATGACTTGGGTAGCTTCAGAAAAAAGGTCGGTCACTGCGGCCACTAGCAACATGGCCGAGCCACCAAGGGCATAGATGACCAAACCCCGCTCAAGACGCGGCTGCGAGCGGTTGCAGTAATGGAGGACAAAACTTGTTTGGAGAACCGTCAACCACAGCACCGCAGGTACCGCCATTGCGGCAAGCCACAACGGAGTGTCGCGGAAGTAGTGGTGGAATAGACGCACCACGGCGACGGCCGCCATGAGGCCAAACAGAAGTAACATGGTTTCATTGCGACGTCGAAGCCAAACGGTCAATGAGAATATTGACATCACCACCAGCACACCTGTGATTAACTGCGGTGCCTTGGTTTGAATGAAGTATCTGCGGTTATAGATTTCGCGTAAGTCAGCGCTATCGCCCAGATAGACCTTGGATAGTCCGGCACGGGCATAACCGTCGGGATGAAGACGAATCAGCAGTTCGTTCGACCCGTCCCGCATCAATGAGAAGGGCACAAAATGGTATTGCGCTAGGTTCCATGACTCCTCCGGTTGCGGCCCCAATCGACCGCTGGTGGCAAACGAGGAACCGTTGAGGAAGACTTCAATGTTGTTGGTGATTCGAGAAATGTATATCGCTTGCTGGCCGGAGTCGCTTCCTGAGTGGGCGGTGCCGTTGTGCGTGAATCGCAGGCGATACCAGCCGATCTTGTCACGCGGTCGGTTTTGTATCTGCCAGCTATCGGGCAATTCGACTGGCACCCAGTTTGCATCGCTGTCGGGCGGCAACCATGAGGCCGACTGGACAAATTCAGCACGATCAAAAATCTGAAACGGCGCGAACTGACTGGATTGGTGATCGCCGCTGTTGGACGCTGTGGCCTGAGCAAATACATTGCCGGCCATCAAAACCAACAAACCGCCGAACAAGTGGCTGAGGGGTTTAATCATGAGGCCAACGCGGCCGCAGCGACTACTTGGCAACCGCTACATTGAGCGGATGAGGCCCAAGAGGTGTGCTTCAAACACCGCCTCTCCTCGCGAATGCACCGCAAGCTTGCGATAGATTTTTTTGACATGACTGGTGACAGTGTGGGGAGAGATGCCCATGAGTCTACCCATCTCCGGATAGTTGTAACCCTTCGAGGCTAGCAGCAGGATTTCGCGCTCTCGGGCGGAAAGGGAAACATCACTTCTTTCAGTTCTCGGTGCGGCTGGCAGCGGCACCGGCTCGGGCGTGATCTCCGGCTGGAAGCGCTTGAGCAAACGCCGGGCGATGATCGGTGATATTGGCGAGCCGCCCGCCATCAGCTCGCGAATGCCAGACAGAAAGTTGTCCTCTGATGCGTCCTTGAGTAGATAGCCAGATGCCCCTGCCTCGATCGAGGCAAGCACATGTTCCTCGTCGCCAAACACGGTGACCACCATACTTTCACAGGCGGGTAACGTTCGGCTGGCATGCCGAATGACGTCGATGCCGGAGAGATCCGGTAGGCCGAGATCGACGAGCAGAACATCCGGCTTGCGCAAGTCCAACATGGCAAGACCTTCCGCGGCAGTGCCCACGCTGGCAACGACTTCAAATGCCGGATCATTCGCGAGGATGGCACCATAGCGGTCGCGGAAGGCGACATCGTCCTCAACAATCAATACTCGGGGCATTAGCGCAGGCTCGGTCAACAGATATCTGATTGTACTGCCGACGAGCTGGAGACGGGCTATACCTCGTTTGGGGTACGATAGGAGTCAGGGTGTGCTGGACCCCTTGGCGGGGATGCGGCGCGCTGTGCGAAACGGCAGTTCGGCACGGGTAGGCTACGATTTTTTCATCGAGTCAAAGAACTCCGCGTTGTTCTTGGTTGCCTTGAGTTTGTCGATCAAAAACTCGGTCGCTTCCAACTCATCCATCGCAAACATCATCTTGCGCAGAACCCAAACGCGCTGGAGGATTTCCGGCTTGATGAGGAGCTCTTCCTTGCGCGTACCCGAGCGATTGACGTTTAGCGCGGGATAGACGCGCTTCTCCGCGGCGCGGCGGTCGAGGTGGACCTCCATGTTGCCGGTACCCTTAAATTCTTCGTAAATGACGTCGTCCATGCGTGAGCCCGTGTCGATCAGCGCAGTGGCGATGATGGTTAGCGAACCGCCTTCTTCAATGTTGCGCGCCGCGCCAAAGAAGCGTTTCGGCCGTTGCAGTGCGTTGGCGTCCACACCGCCAGTCAATACTTTGCCGGATGCCGGCACGACCGTGTTGTAGGCACGCGCCAGACGCGTGATCGAGTCGAGCAAGATGACAACGTCTTTCTTGTGCTCAACCAAGCGTTTCGCTTTCTCAATCACCATCTCTGCGACTTGAACGTGGCGGGTGGCGGGTTCATCAAAAGTTGACGAAACCACTTCGCCTTTGACGGTGCGCTGCATCTCGGTGACTTCCTCCGGACGTTCGTCAATCAGCAGCACAATCAGGATAACTTCAGGGTGGTTGCTGGTGATCGCCTGGGCGATGTGTTGCAGCATGACCGTCTTGCCGGACTTGGGCGAGGCGACCAGCAGACCGCGCTGACCTTTGCCGATTGGCGCGATGATGTCGATAACGCGGCCCGTGATGTTTTCGTCTGACTTGATGTCGCGTTCGAGTGTGAAGGGCTTGTTCGGGAAGAGTGCAGTCAGGTTCTCAAACAGGATCTTGTTCTTGCCCGCTTCCGGCGGCTCGCCGTTGACCTTGTCTACTTTGACCAATGCAAAATATCGTTCACCTTCTTTCGGCGTGCGGATTTCGCCTTCAATCGTGTCGCCGGTGTGAAGGTTGAAGCGGCGGATCTGTGAGGGGCTGACGTAAATGTCGTCGGGTCCGGCCAAGTAGGATATGTCTGGGGATCGCAGAAAACCAAAACCGTCTTGCAGAACCTCAAGGGTACCGTCGCCAAAAATTGCCTCGCCCTTTTTTGCCTGGTGCTTGAGCAGCGCAAAAATCAATTCCTGTTTGCGCAGTCGGTTGGCTCCTTCGAGCTCGGCGGCGGCGGCCATCTCCACAAGTTCGGAGACATGTTTGAGTTTCATTTCGGATAGTTGCATGGCGGATTTACCGTGTGGCGTTGGAACAAAGTGGTTGAAGCGCCCCGTATAACTGCTGTGAACTTGCCGACCGAAATTCGACCGAGATCGAATAAGCGGCTGCGGAAGGCGAGTGATCGGACAATCCTTCTTGACGTCACGGCTTACCGTGATCCAGTCAGCTTACGACTCTTGTGGGGATTTACTTCAGAAGGAATACCAACGCATCTGCGGACGGACGTCAGCAGGAGGGCACGCACACTAGGGCATAAGTATAACTAAAAAGCACTTCCGAGCAAGCTTTTTCGCTTGCCCGGAGGGTGAATCTAGATATTTGCGTCAATAAATGCAGAAAGCTGTGTTTTCGACAGGGCACCAACCTTGGTCGCCTCGACATTGCCATTCTTGAACAACATCAGGGTGGGAATGCCGCGAATCCCGTACTTTGGCGGAGTGCCCTGATTTTCGTCGATATTCAGTTTTGCCACCTTGAGTTTCCCAGCGTAATCACGCGCGAGGTCGTCCAGAATTGGGGCGATCATCTTGCATGGGCCGCACCACTCTGCCCAGTAGTCCACCAGCACGGGGGTGGCGCTTTGCAAAACTTCTGCGTCAAAGGTTGTGTCGCTGACGTGAACAATGGCGGTACTCATGAAATCCTCACAATCTGTTTTGCAGGCCGGCGACGTCACCGGACAAATGGGAAAGGCGCGATTATGCCATGCGAGCAGATTACCTACCGGCTAACTGACCGCCGTGCCTTACGGGAGTTGGGGGCGCTCTGTTAACATTACAAGTGCTGCAATAGCCGTCGAATTGTCGGCTTTCCGCAAAAATCCGAGAACTACTAATCTGTTATCACCCACCGAAAACGCACTATGGCATACGTCGTAACCGAATCCTGTATTAAATGCAAATACACCGACTGCGTGGACGTTTGTCCGGTCGATTGTTTTCGTGAAGGTCCGAACATGCTGGTCATCGATCCAGACGAGTGTATCGATTGCACGCTGTGTGTCGCCGAATGTCCGGTTGAGGCCATTTTTGCCGAGGACGATGTACCCAAGACACAGCAAAGCTTTATTGCACTCAACGCTGAGTTGGCGAAGGGGTGGAAGCCCATCGTGCAACGCAAACCAGGCCCGCCTGATGCCGATGAGTGGGCAAAGGTGAAAGAAAAAGCCCATTTGATTGAGAAATAACGCGACGCACCTCCCGCCAGCGATACTTGAAAGCCTCGCCGCCGAGGGGGCGACGGTGGTAACGCCTAATCGGCGTCTTGCAGTTGCGCTCAAGCGCAGCTATGACACCGCCCAGCAACAAGCCGGTCGTCGTGCGTGGGCGGCACCCGATATTCTGCCGCTGGCAACGTTTTTTGCCCGTACTTATCATGTCATCGGTTTGTGCGCAGATCCGGCGGCCGCGAGTCTGGCGAACACACCGAGACTTATCGAAGCCCCGCAGAGCCATTTGTTGTGGGAACAGGTCATTCGAAAATCTGACGCCAGCACCGCGCTGCTGTCGGTGCCGCGAACGGCGGAGCAAGCGGCGGTCGCGTGGTCGGTGGCAAATCAATGGCGGATATTGGAGTCGATGCGTACTTATCCGTTGCATGAAGACGGGCGCATATTCTTTGCATGGGCGTTGCGTTATCAGCAACTGTGCCGTGAAATGGGCGTTATTGATCACGTCGTGTTGCCAGACGTACTGGCCAATACACTTGCGTCGATGCCGGTCAGCACAGCGGTGCGCGATCAATTGGCAAACGGCGCGTTACCGACCAATTTACTGACTGCGGGCTTTGACATCATTACACCGCAGGTCGAAACGTTCTTTCAGGCGTGTTCGGCGAGCGGCATTGCGGTTCGACCACTGTTTAATGGAAGTCATGCCGGAGGTAATGCCGCCACCGCTGTTGCGGCTGGCGCTTCTACGGCTGTTGCCAATACCAAGCGTTTCGTGTTTGTCACCGAGGATGACGAGCTACGCGCCTGCACCGCGTGGGCGCGAACCCGGCTTGAGGCTAATGGCGGCTCTGAGAGCGTATCCGAGCGCACGCGCATCGCCATCGTCGTCCCGGACTTGCAACACAAACGCAGCCGTGTATGGCGTGCATTGACGGACGCTCTGGACCCGATGGCGCGAGCACGAATGACATCAGGCGATGATAGGCTGAGCGCATCAACGTTGTTCAATCTGTCCCTCGGTTTGCCCTTGAATGAATACGGGCTGGTTAATGACGCGCTTGAGTTGATCGCGTTTTCGCAAGGGCAGCCACTGCCATTTGCAAGACTCAGCGCATTGCTGCGTTCCCCGTTCATCGGGGCAGCCGAGCGCGAAATGACGGCGCGTGCCAAACTTGACCGGCAGTTGCGCGACACACTTGCGGCAGAAGTCAGCCTGTTTACCCTGCAAAAGCGTGTCAAGCTAAACGCGTGTGATCGATTGGCGGACGTCGCGCGGCAATGTCCGGGGTGGATGGAAATCCTCGATAAGGTTGTCGCGATTACGGCTGAGAATGCCACGCCGACCACCAAAAAAGTCGCGGGAGCCGTCAGGCGTTCACCGCACGATTGGAGCCGCCACTTCACCGCGGTGCTAGGCGCTTGGGGCTTTCCCGGCGAGCGCGCATTAGGATCGACTGACTTTCAGATTCTGGCAAAACTGCGTGACGCTCTCGACATGTTGGCGGCGTTGGAAAACGTGCAAATTCGCATGCGCGCCGACGAGGCACTTGTCCAGTTGCGGCGCATTGTTGGCGATACCGTCTTTCAGCCCGAATCGGCTGAAGGCAAACAAGCGCCGATACAGGTGCTGGGTGTATTGGAATCCGCCGGCCAATCGTTTGACCCGTTTGACGCCATTTGGGTGACCGGCCTAAGCGACGATGCGTGGCCACTTGCGGCGCGTCCGAATCCCTTTATTCCTGCAGTACTACAGCGGCGGGCAGGTGTGACCGAGGCTTCTGCGGCAGCGTCGCTCGCAATCGATAAACGCATCACGCACGGATGGCTGCATAGTGCCCGCGAGCTGACTGTTAGCCATGCAATGTTTCCGCGCAACGATGGTGGCGGCAGTGGCAACCAGCAGGCGCGGTCAGCAAGTGCTCTGATCAGTCACGTTGAATTGCAATCTGCGCGCCCGCTGATGGCCAACTATGCCGAGGCGCTACTGGCGATCAATGCAATGTATCCCCGCCCGGCGATTCCAGATACGGTGTTGCCGCCCTTGCCGACGCCGACCACCGTCTCTGGTGGATCGAGCATTATTCGAGACCAAGCGGCGTGCCCATTCCGCGCGTTTGCGCGGCATCGTTTGTCCGCCAAACCATTGTCAGATCCTGCGGTCGGTCTTGATGCCGCCGCCCGTGGCACGTTGCTGCATCGGGTACTAAGCATCGTCTGGTCGAAACTAAAGTCCCAAGAAACGTTGCTTGCATTGGGCGCAGACGCCGCCAGCACGCTCATCAGCGGTGCCGTGCATCAGGCGATTGCCGAGGCGTACGCTGACGGTGCCGAAATGTTGGTCGGTCGGTTTGCCGCCATTGAGCGCGCAAGGCTATGCGCAGTGGTGAGCGCATGGCTGGCGGTTGAACGTGAACGACTGCCGTTTGACGTGGCGGCGTGTGAAGATGCGCGCAGGGTGGAGGTTGCTGGACTGTTGATGCGGCTGCAACTCGATCGTCTCGATCGTTTGCGAGACGGCACCTACGCATTGATTGACTACAAAACCGGCGTTGCACAGGTCAAGAGCTGGATTGGCGAACGTCCCGATGAACCACAGCTGCCGCTTTATCTTCACACTGCCGAACAGCAAATTTCAGCACTGGCATTCGCCCTGCTCAAACGCGGCAAGACGTTTGGCTTTGAAGGTGTTTCTGCAACGGAAAATGTGTTGCCCAACGTGACGCCGATCGAACAAAAGCGCGGCATGCAGCAGCGAGGCTACGAGTCGTGGGGCGTATTGTGCCAAGAATGGCAAGCCGCACTGGACAACCTGGCGAGGCAGTTTGTAAACGGCGTTGCTGCCGTTGACCCAAAAAACGCTGGACTCACCTGCGCGCAGTGTGATCTGCAGAGCATTTGCCGGGTAGCGGAATTCGTCGGCGTTGCGACTGAAATCGACGACACCGCCACGGCCGACGATGAGTAGCGTGGCCAAGGTTGTGATTGACCAGGATGAGCGCCTCCGAGCACTTGATGTTGGTCGATCCTTTATCGTCCGCGCACCCGCCGGGTCGGGCAAAACGCGGCTGCTGATTCAGCGTTATCTGGCGCTGTTGGTGACCGTGGATGAGCCGGAAGAGGTGATCGCCATTACCTTCACTCGCAAAGCGGCGGCGGAGATGCGTGCGCGGGTGTTGAGTGCGTTTGCGGGTGTCAGTGAAGCTGACGGTGACGCGGTGGTCGGCGATGCACCAACCCGCGCGCTCGCGACACAAGTGTTGGCACGCGACGCTGAGCGGAACTGGCAGCTGTTGGCAAATTCGGCGCGCCTGCGTATCCAGACCATCGATTCACTGAACACCTCACTGACACGACAGATGCCGATGATGTCGCGCTTTGGCGCGCAGCCGGAAAGCGTCGACGATGCGAGTGTCTTGTACCGCCGCGCGGCACGTCAGTTAATCTCGCAGATAAACGACGACGATCCCGTCGCCGACGACATCGCCACACTGTTGACGCATCTCGACAACAACCTTGGTGTGGTGGAGGCCCTGATCGCTGATATGTTGCGCGGACGTGACCATTGGTTGCGTAACCTGCCAAAAATGCATCAGCGCGAAGCCCTGGAAGCGGCGCTTTCACGAGTGCGGAAGCATGCGGTGGCAGAAGTCGCCGCCTTGTATCCGGCAATTGAGAGAAGCGAAACCCTAGAACTGGTGCGCTTTTCCGGGCAAAACCTACTCAAAGAGTCCGTCGATAATGCACTTTCGCGTTGTGCAAACCTCGACTCTTTTCCAAGCGGTGCGTTGGAGTCGCTGCCAGCATGGCTGGCGATTGCCGATTTGCTCCTGACCAAAGACGGTACGTGGCGCAAAGCGAGTGGTGTGAACAAGAATATTGGCTTTCCGACCAGCAAAATCAAGCGAGAAAAGGCGCTGCTGGATGCGATGAAGACGCGCATCGGCGCGCTGTTGGAATCGATGGCGGCCGATGATGCACGAGGCGTCGTTCTGGCAAACAGGTTGGACGCGTTGCGTGCGCTGCCGCCTGGCAAATACACTGATGCGGAGTGGCAGGTATTGGGCGCGATTGTTCGTCTGTTGCCCCACGCCACCGCCCAACTGTGGGATGTGTTCGCTGCGGAGGGCGAGTGTGACTTCACCGAAATTGCGCAAGCGGCGTCGCGCGCCTTGGGGTCGGACGACGAGCCAACCGATCTGGCACTGGCGCTCGACTTTCGCATCCGCCATTTGCTGGTAGATGAGTTTCAAGACACCTCGTTTGCACAATTTGAATTGCTGGAAAAACTCACCCGTGGTTGGAGCCCGGATGATGGGCGCACGTTGTTTGTAGTCGGTGACCCGATGCAATCAATCTACCGCTTCCGCGAGGCGGAGGTGGGTTTGTTCCTGCGTGCACGCCGCGTGGGCCTGGGAGGGGTGTCACTGACGCCGCTGACACTATCAGTGAATTTCCGCTCGGTGCCCGGGGTGGTGGCGTGGGTGAACAACACCTTTAGTCAGTTAATGCCGGGTGCGGAAGACGCCGCAACGGGCCTAGTGCCCTATGCGCGATGTGTTGCGTTTGGCAACGATGGGCGACCCGCAGAAGATGCAGTCAGCATGCACTGGACGCTAGTTGATCAGGGCAACAAGAGCGACGCGGAGCGGCAAGCGACAGCGAGCCCCGGCGAGATTGAGGCCGCGAAGGTGGTTGCTATTGTCCGACAAACGCGGCTCGATAAACCGAACGCAAGTATTGCACTTCTCACTCGTAACCGCCGCCACCTGGGCGAGATCGTGCCGGCGTTGAAAGCGGCAGGTATCGTTTTTCATGCCGTTGATATTGATCCGCTCAAGGACCGGCCGGTGGTGCAGGATTTGTTCGCTCTTACCCGCGCGCTATTGCACGTGGCTGATCGCATCGCGTGGCTGGCCATCCTGCGTGCACCATGGTGCGGGTTGACGTTAAACGACCTTGCCGCACTGACGGCGAGTGTTCTGCCGGTCGACGGTGCATTAACGCCGGACCAGCGAACCATTTGGGAAATGATCAATGACGCCGCGCGGCTTGAACGACTTTCCGGAGATGGCCGTCTGCGAGTTGAGAAATTGCGCGACGTTTTGCATACAGCTTTGCAAATGCGTCGCCGCATGCCTCTTCGCGATGCAGTCGAGCAATGCTGGTTGGCCTTATCGGGCCCGGCTTGTCTGGATGCAACGAGCGATCTCGACGACGCTATGACCTTTCTGGATTTGCTAGAGACAGAGGCACGGGAACAAAGCGGCGGCGCGCAGATCGTCAGCCTCGTTGCGCTGCAAGCACAGATAGATCGGTTGTATTCTGGAGGCGGTGGCGTGGGCTGTGATATCAACAACGCCGATGACGCAAACCGCGCCAGCACAGCACCGCCGATAGAGATCATGACTATCCACAAAGCCAAGGGACTGGAGTTTGATACCGTGATCGTTCCCGGCTTGGATCGCCTCCCGCGGCGAGACGACAAGAAATTGTTGGTATGGGCAGAGCAAGCCGATGTTGATACTGACGGCCACGAACTCTTGCTTGCGCCGATCCGTGAGACAGGGGCGGATGATGCCGCCGACGCCATTTACCAATACATCACCAAACTCGATCAAGCGAAGCAGCAGCACGAAGACATTCGCCTGCTTTATGTTGCGGCCACGCGAGCCGAGCGGCGCTTACATTTTTTGGCCACACTGGCAATCAAGCGTAACGACGGCATGCCGGAAGTCGTCGCGCCGAAAGCGGCGAGCCTGCTCGGCTCGCTCTGGCCTGCTCTAGGCGAAAAACATTTGCCTTCAGTCGGCTCGCTGACGTCGGCCGGTGTGTTGGATGACAGCAGTCTGGTAGCGACAGCGGCAGAAAAAACGCCCCACGTTCCACGTGCTGAAGTGACTGGTCCGGCTCGTCTGGCCATCGATTTTCCACTGCCGCTGATGGTCTCGGCGATGTTATCGGTCGGTACGAATGCGGTTGGCGATGGCAAACCAGCCGAAGCATCAAGCCCGCAGATTGACTTTGAATGGGCGACGGATATCGCCCGCCACGTCGGCACAGCTGCGCACACGTTCTTGCAACGCATCGCGTCGGACGGCTTGGAGACGTGGGACGCGAAACGTATAGACGCATCGCGTCCGTTGTTTCAGAAAGAGCTCACGCGTTTGGGTGTGGGCAACAATGAGGTGAACGCGGCATGTGATCGTATTGAAGCGGCGTTGAACAAAACACTCGCTGACCCACGCGGACGCTGGACGCTTACGGCACACCGCGGCGCGCGGTCAGAATGGCGACTCACGGGCCTAGTTGACGGCAAGCTTACAAATGTGGCGTTGGACCGGACTTTTGTTGATGCCGACGGCGTGCGCTGGATCATCGACTTCAAGACCGGTAGCCACGAAGGTGCCGATGTTGAAGCGTTTCTAGACAACGAACAACGGCGTTACTCCGCGCAACTGGAAGCCTATGCGACGTTGGTTCATGCGCTGTCGCCAGAACAAAATCAAATTCGGCTGGGGTTGTATTTCCCGATGATGGGTGGCTGGCGAGAGTGGAGTTGGCGGGGCGAGTAAGCGCCGTAGGTGACCCGGCGCGGACTTCGCAGTTGCCCGAAAGCGGCAGGCTAACGCTTGAGTGATGAACTGTTAGGCGTCATTGGGGCTAGTCGGCCATTTTATGCAAACAAGGTACGTGAGGCCCGCAAGCGCCGCGCCGTAGATGAGAACAACTGATAGGGCTGAGTCAAAGGTATAGAGTGGACTCGTCGAAAGTCGAAAGTGCAGGCCAGCATGCACAATCAGGAAAATTGATAAAACACCTCTTGACCAAAGGCGAACACCGGACTCGCCGTGATGCGTCAACCAAGCGATCAAACCAAACAGTGGCACATGCAGCCAAATGAAGACCTGCATGGCCCCGTCGTCAGGCAGGTCTCGAAGGTAATACAAGAGACGCCACTCTGACTGAACGACAGCGTCTAGCTCGTGACTGAAAAGAAGCCCAACACCGAGATAGAAGAAGAATAGGGAAATTCGATCTCTCAACAGCTTCGATTCCTGCAATCTGACGTCTAACTTGTTTGAAAATGTCGAAGAGACCATTTTGAAATTCACAACTTCTGCAAAGTTACCGCATTAAGATACAGATATGACAAACTTAAGGTTTCCGTCGAAGCGGCCAGCAAGCGTCGGAGTTGAATTGTTCTTCTTTTGATCCGGCAGAACCAACAATGAAATCGGAAAGTGGTTGTAAAGCCCGGCTTTTGGCCTTAAGTGCCAACCGCTGTAGCTAGTCGGTTACTTCGGCTTGGGTGCCTTTTCCAATCCGCCGATACGGTCCCCGACCTTCACCTTGTGTTGTGAAAACCACGCCGCGTTCATTTCCAGCGCGTAACGCGCAGGGCCGGCGGCTTGATGCGAGGTTTCGTTGAAGGCTTCCATCTCGTGAATCGAGAGAATTTTGCCTTGGTCATCCATGTACGCAACCGAGAGGTTGATGGGGGTGTTGCGCATCCACATTGCGTGATAACCGAGCTGTGTAAAGACGAACAGCATGCCCTCGTTCTTGGCCATCTTGGTACGGAACATCAACCCCTTCTGCCGTGATTCTTCGGTCGCCGCGACGTCTGCCGATATGGTCTGCCCGCCGGTGGTGAGCGTAATCTTGGGTAGACCGGTTTGTGGCTTGCCATCGGCTGGTTGTGCCTGCGACGAAAGCGGTGCCGCTAGGAGCGACGCGCCCAGAAGAAACGCGGCAAATGTGGTCGGTTGCGTATTCATTGGATTGGCCTAAAGAGGTTGATGCCAAATTACCCTAACGGCGGACGGCGGATCTCTGCCGACGCTACTTCTTGCCGGTGCTGCCGAAGCCGCCTGCGCCGCGCTCCGATGCATCAAAGGCATCAACAACATTAAATTCGACCTGTGCCACCGGAACAATGATCATTTGCGCGATCCGCTCCATCGGCTGAATGGTGAATTCAGCTTGCCCGCGATTCCAGACGGATACAAAAATTTGTCCTTGGTAGTCAGAATCGATCAACCCCACCAAATTGCCGAGCACGATGCCGTGTTTGTGGCCCAAGCCCGAACGCGGCAAGATCAGTGCGGCGTAGCCTGCATCGGCTATATGAATGGCCATGCCAGAGGCAACCAGATTGGATTCCCCCGGCTTGAGTGTCATCGGTGCTTCGATGCAGGCGCGGAGGTCTAGGCCAGCAGAGCCCCGGGTTGCGTAGGTTGGTAGCTGCGTTGCGAGTCTGGGGTCTACGATGCGGACATCAATCTTTGGCAGGGACATGGTGGCCTAAACGGGAGGGGTTTCGACTGTTTGTTAAGTGGATGTCTACTTTTACCTAAATTTGGATCAATTTTAAGCGCAGTTAGACACTGTTATTCGTATGCGATGGCTGAATGATGGAGTCGGCTCTGTGATGCTGTTAGGCTGATCAGCATTGCCGGAACCCCGCAAGTGGGTCGCGTTCGGCGCTGACGTATTGCTTTGTCGTGGTGAAGATGGCCTATCTACGATTTCAGCTTGGTAGGGGGGATGCGTTTAGATATCTGGCCTATATATGTCATTATAAGTTGTTAAAAGCGTCTAATTCACGCGATGTGAGGTCCGTTTACGGCAACGAGAGGCGCGATTGCCGCTGCCACGTAAATTCCTGAGATTAAACACTTGAGAGTAACGCTTGAGAGTTATCGCCCGAGGGTTCTCACTGCCAGCCGACACATTCACGACCGCCGCTGTCTGAGTAGGCAGAAGTGCAGATTGATGCGTTGCATGTTAACAACGAGTTTTATGCAATCACGGAGGGGGTATTGCGTGTCAATCACTAACTGGCCGGAGGCCGAACGACCGCGTGAGCGGCTCATCGCCAAGGGCGCAGCGGCATTGTCGGACGCCGAGTTGCTGGCTATTTTTCTGCGAGTCGGAACCAAAGGCAAGAGCGCCGTTGATCTTGCCCGAGATCTTGTCGGCAAGTTTGGTTCGTTGCACGGCTTGTTTAGTGCATCTCGCGAGCAGCTGACCGCAGTCAATGGCATGGGTGAGGCTAAGTTTGTCCAGTTGCAGGCGGTCCTAGAAATGGCGAAACGTGCGCTGCATGAAGAGATCAAACTCGCCGACGCGCTCTCCAATCCACGCGCCGTTCGAGACTATCTACGCATGACGCTGGCGAGATTGCCCCATGAAGTTTTTGTCGCGGTTTTCCTGACTGCGCAGAACCGGGTAATCGCGGTGGATGAATTGTTTCGGGGGACACTCACGCAAACATCGGTGTATCCGAGAGAAATCGTCAAGCGAGCACTGGCTCACAATGCGGCCTCGGTGATTCTCGCGCACAATCACCCCTCGGGCGAGGCGAGCCCAAGCCAAGCAGATCGAGCCCTTACTAAAACGTTAGCAGAAGCGCTTTCGTTAATCGACGTGCGTGTGCTTGACCACTTTATTGTTGCGCCGGGGGCATCGCTGTCGTTCGCGGAGCAAGGATTGTGGGTGGCCTAAGCCGGTGCCTTCCGGTCGTTTCCCGCGGTTGCGCTAAGTATCTGGTTTTGTTATAATTTTAGGCTTCACTCGCCAACCTTATGGCGTTAGTGGATAGTCAACAAAATAAATGGAATCGGTAGCTTCGATCCGCGTTTCTAACCGCAGCACAGTTTGAAAGAGGTGTCCTATGGCACGCGTATGCCAAGTGACGGGAAAAGCCCCAATGGTGGGCAACAATGTTTCCCATGCGAACAACAAGACCAAGCGTCGGTTTTTGCCAAATTTGCAGTACCGTCGTTTTTGGGTGGAGTCGGAAAACCGTTGGGTGCGTCTGCGTCTGACCACTGCAGGTTTGCGCACGATTGACAAGAATGGCATCGATGCTGTTTTAGCCGATCTGCGCGCCAGCGGCGTTGAAGTTTAAGGAGAGCGACCATGGCTAAAGGCGGACGCGAAAAAATCAAATTGGAGTCCAGCGCCGGCACTGGACATTTCTACACAACCAGCAAGAACAAACGTACGACACCAGAAAAGCTGGAGATGATGAAATACGATCCGAAGGCGCGTAAACACGTTTCCTACAAAGAGACAAAGCTTAAGTAGTTTGCCCGCATTAGGTTAAAAAACAAAAAACCCGCCGAAGGCGGGTTTTTTATTGGTTGAGCAATTTGCGGCCTATGCGTAGGCGCGAATGCGACGTGAAAACTGCTGAAGCGCCTCGATACCAGAGGCCTCGGCGCGTTTGCACCAATCTTCCAAACGAACCACCAACTCCTCTTTTGAGGCAGTGGAGCGATTCCACAAACCGGCAAGTTCCTTCTTGAACGCATAAACTTTTTCAAGGGTAGCACTTTGCTGCAGGGCGCGGTCGAGCGTCGCGCGGTGTTCGGCTGTTAGTTGTGTTGAGTCCGACTGCATCCAAACACGAAAATTCGACCACGCACCGCGTAGTCGCATGCCGTTAAACGCCGAACCTTCAGCATGAAGGCGCGCGATTTCAGACTTGCAGGTCGCACGTAACGTGTGTGCGTATTTTGTCGTGATCTCAAAGCGGTGAGAGATCACGGCTTGCAGTGTCTCAACATCACACGAAACCTTTTCCCAGTTGAACTTGGCTTGGGGCGCAACTTTTTTGACCTTGGCAAAGCCGACGGCTTCAAGCATACGGATATAGAGCCATCCCAGGTCAAACTCATACCATTTCATTGAGAAGCGAGCTGACGTCGGGAATGCATGATGATTATTATGCAGCTCCTCGCCACCAATCCAGAAGGCGATTGGCGTGATGTTGGTGCTGGTGTCGTTTACCGTGTAGTGGCGATAACCCCAGTAGTGTCCGATGCCGTTAATGATCCCCGCAGCATGAAACGGAATCCACATCATTTGTACGGCCCAAATGGTCGCGCCGATAGGGCCGAACAGCACGAGGTTAATCACCAGCATCAAACCAACACCCTGCCACGAATATCTTGAATAAACATTGCGTTCGATCCAGTCGTCAGGAACGCCGTGGCTGTACTTATCCAAGGTTTCTTGATTGCGCGATTCAGCACGATACAATTCAGCGCCTTCGGTGAGCACTTTCTGGATGCCGTAAACCATCGGTGAATGCGGATCATCAATGGTTTCACACTTGGCGTGGTGCTTGCGGTGAATCGCAACCCATTCCTTGGTCACCATGCCGGTTGTCAGCCATAACCAAAATCGGAAGAAGTGCGACGGAATCGAGTGCAAATCCAACCCACGGTGCGCTTGAGCGCGGTGAAGGAAGATCGTAACGGCGGCAATCGTGATATGGGTGATGATGACGCCGAACACCAGATAGCCCCACCACGGTAGGTCGATCATGCCGTTAAGAATTGATGTATCCAAATTAGTCTCCTTGCAGAAGACCATAGTTTACGCGACTGGGAATTTTTCTGCTTTGAATTGATGCCAGTCACAGCTGCTGTGATTCTGTTTTGACCCTAGTCTGCCGCTGCGGGAATGGCACGGAAACATTGTGGTTCCGGAAAGCCAGCCAGATTTCGGTCAAAAGATCGGATCTCAACGAGCCTTGGCCCTGATCTGCGTCATTTATCCAGACGTTAAGTTCGATTTCGATACCGTTTTCGCCTAATGCCTTGACCAAAACGGCGCGTTTCCGATCTTTCAGAACCCTTGGGTGTTTAGAGGCAATTTCGAGCAGAAGTGAGCGTACAAATGCGAGGTCGGATTGGTAATCAACCGTCACGCCAATCTTGACGAGGGTCACGCTGTTGGTATACGTGTGATTAATGACAGTACTGGTAATGAGGGTATCGTTCGGGACAATTGCCTCAGCGCCGTCGAGCCCGCGAATGACCGTGTAGCGTGACTTGATTGCGTCGATTACGCCGTGGCGGTTATCGATCGTGACTAAATCCCCCAAACGCAGCGAGCGATCCAGCAGTATGATGAAACCGGATATGTAGTTGCTAGCGATCTTTTGCAGGCCAAATCCCAGTCCCACCCCGAGTGCGCCGCCAAACACTGACAGCATCGTCAGGTCGAAGCCGACCAGTGGCAACGCAATCAACAACGAGAGGGTGAGTGCAATAGCCCGCGTCAGTTTGGTAATGACTACCCGCGAGCTGACGTCAAGCGCTTCGGCTTTCATAACGCGCGCTTCAATCAGGCCGGAGACCCCAAGCGCGATAAAGATCGTGACCGCGGCGGATAGACCCGCTTCAACGATGAGCCGAAGGGTTACCTTATTGCCACCGACGGGAAACACCACATCCTCCAGCGCGGAAGCCATCTCGGCGAGCGCCCCGGTGATGTAAAGTGCAAATGTGCCCGTGATGAGTATCACCATAAAGCGTTCGAACGACTTCGGCAGTGCTGACGGCGCCATCACATGCTGAAGCAGATACACGGCAAGTCTGATTACGGCAAATGCAGCAATCAGGGGAATGCTGATGTTCAATAGCGGAACCGGTTGCAGTTTCGCGAGCGCGAATCGACCCAGCCAAATCAGCGCTAACAGGAGTATCGGGGCAAGCATACGGTAGGCGCTACCTGAGCCCATCTTGGTCAACTCAGGCTGAAGGCCGCCGGGGAGTTTCTGCCGAAACAATCGCGACAGGAGCCACACCAGCAAGGCCGCCGATGCGATAAGTAGGAGTTGTAGCAGGCCCTGGGCCGAGGTAACGTACTGAAGAATACCGATTGGGTCTACGCCAACCATTGAGGACGGTCGATCTATTTTGCAGCGCGCTGCATTATGGCGGCGAAGAACCCATCGGTATTGTGCAGCTTTGGCGAGAGGCGAAGATATTCATCTGTCTGCTTGATATCGATCTTGAGACGTTTCAAGACTTGGGTGATGGGTACCACCTCGAACTCGCTGTGTTTGGCGAGAAATGCTTCCACAATCTTCTCGTTTTCTTCCTGTAGCACGCTACAGGTTGCGTAGACCAAACGGCCACCTTGAGCAACCAGCTTGGCAGCGGCGTTGAGGATTGAGGCCTGTTTGACGTTCAGCTCGGCGATAGCTTCGTCGGTTTGGCGAAACTTAAGATCAGGGTTGCGACGCAAGGTGCCAAAACCGGTGCATGGGGCGTCGACCAGAACACGATCAATCTTGCCCGCAAGGCGCTTGATTTTGGGGTCCTTTTCACTTGCGATGCGCTGCGGCGTGATGTTCGATAGGCCAGAACGCTTCAACCTCGGGGCTAGATTGGTCAAACGCTTTTCTGAGACGTCGAAGGCATAGACCCGGCCGGCTGAAGCCATCTGCGCGGCAATGAGCAGCGACTTGCCCCCAGCGCCTGCGCAAAAATCCACCACCATCTCGCCGCGCTTGGCCTCAACAATAAGCCCCAGAATCTGTGAGCCCTCATCTTGTACCTCGATGAAACCTTCAATGAATGCCGGATGTTTGGTTAGGGAGGGCTTTTCCTCGAGGCGGATGCCGATTGGTGAATGCGGCGTGGCCGTGGCCTTAAGACCTTCCTGTTGCAGTTGCTTGAGCACGGCGTCACGCTTGGCCTTGGTACTGTTTACACGCAGGTCGAGCGGCGCTGGATTCATCATGGAATGGCCAAAATCAACGATCTTCGCGTCAGTCATTCCGGCGTCGCGCAAACGTTTTATCAACCAGTCGGGCAGCTCCGCTTCGATGCCGATGGCGAGATTGTCGAGCCGCTTGGCCTTAAGCTGCGCAAGCCAAGCTTCGTCACCGCCACGCAGGACAGTGTGCAAATCGCGCACACTGATACCCATAAAGCGGGTGAGCGCAACGAGCGCCATACGACGGGGGGAGCCATCGGTTACTACGTGTTCAATGAAACGGCGGTGGCGTAGCACGCTGTAGACCGTCTCGGAAATGAAAGCACGGTCACGCAGGCCAAGTTTGGGGTGCTCTTTGAAGTAGCGCTTTAGCCCGATGTCGGCGGGCGACGTCAACGGCAGGATAACCGTCAGTGCGTCAACGAGGGCGTGGTACAGAGCTAGGGTCAACGGCATGGGGACAATTTCTCGGGGGCGATGTTGATTTTCTGATGCGCCCGGGGCTGAAGCTAATGCCGGACTGCGTGATTTCCTACACCCGCGACTGCGATGCGCCATTATCGCAGACGCGCGCCGTTATTCCAAGCCTCTGCCTCACAGTTTACCGATTGCAAAGGGTTACCTGGCCGTAACTTCCCCGGAAACACCGACGCGGGTGATCATCTGTTCGGCCTGAAACCGACCCAAGTAGTATTTCAACTTCATAGGCAGGTAGAAGTAGCTAGGTGCCAGCCAAACCTCGTACTGATCTTCCGGATTTGCCGCTTCAGATACCAGCCTGACCGTCTCGATTGGTCCCAGACGGGTGTCTAGGGTCTCGGTGCCTAGTTTGCGAAACTGATAACGATAGACCTTCCTCGCGTTTGTAACGAGGACATCCAATTTGTCACCGCTCTCAGCCATGTATGGCGCGTCGTAGGCGAGCTGAAACAAGAAGCTCTGCATGTCCTGCATATCGCGGGTTAGCGGCACCGAGCGTATTTCGCCGTTGCGCTTCATTGCCAACGAGTTGGTGGCACGTCGAAACTCGGCGAGTTCGGCCGTACCCTCGCCTCGGCGAATCGAGAATTGCGTCGGTCGTAAACCATCTTCGGTAATGGTTCCACGGCTCTGCTGATGAATCACGCCGGCAAACGCGCTCACCAGAAATCCGGTTGCTTGAATACTGGATTCGATTTCATACTCGGCGCCGCGCCGGGTCCAGCGAAAGCTGGCAACGCCGTCCGTTATGGCGGTGATCAACTTGTATTCGATGGAGATGCGCTCGGCAAATGCCGGTGCGCGCCGAGCAGGGGCCGGTGTTACTGCTGATGACGCGGAACGATCGACGGAGGCCGGGGTGCTTTGGCTTGGGGTCTCGCTACCGGTTGATGGCTCGCCGGACTGCGGTGCGACTGATTGGTCGACGCTGGTTGGGGGGTTGCTTGATCCTGGGCCGCTCTCTGCTGCACTGGTTGGTGCTTCAACGGGGTCGGTCGTTGCCGCCGCAACTGCCATTGCGTTCGCCGGTGGGGCAAAGCCCGCCTCAGATTTATCGGTCGTCGGTCTAGGTCGCGCTGGTGTCTGGGCACCTGATCTTGCGGCAGTGCGCTTGCCATTGACTAACCGCGTTTCGTTGACCTTTGGGACGGTCGGCACTGACTCAAGCGGCACCAAAGTTGCATCGTATAGCACCGGCTTGGCGGGTGCAAACGTGGTGGCGAAGCGCGGGGTTATCCAATAGATGACGACGTGAAGAGCCATCGAGGCAGCCAACGCAATCACCAGCGCAGACGGCTGGTTGAGCGAGCTGCTCCATTGCGCCCGACGCAGGCCGGAATTGATCAACTTATCCATCAGGCGGTACGGCTTAGTAGATATGCCTTATCGAATGACGAGTTCGACCAAACGTTGCTCGAACGAACTTCCCTTCGGATCCTTAAAAACAACTCGCACAGGGATGTAATTGTGTTCTTTGGCCAACCAAAGTTCCGCCTTGGACTCGCCCGGTGCTGCTTCACGCACGTAGTAAACCGTTGCGAACTGTCCGGCCGGAGTGGCAATACTCGGTTCGCCCTGTTTCGCGTACCGATAGCGCTCGGTGTGTTTGCCTTGCGTCATTAGTGCCGATACAGTAGGCCCGCTCGGTGTGGCCACCATAAATTGGTACATCGCGGAGAGCCGATCTTGTGTGCCGGTCGGCAGCGCAAAAACTTCCCTTTCGACGCCTCCCCCGAAGTCCGGCCTGTCATGTTCACGCACCAGTTCACCTTTTTCCCAGTTGAAGTACGCAGTAAACGACTTGCTGCTGTCGGATTTTCTGCTAGTGGAAAAGATACTCGGCACCAGTCGACTCGCGGCAATTCGACCCTCTGAAGTCACCGAGATTTCTTCCCGTATCAACAAACTGATCGGCCCCTCGGTGCGAGTGGCCGAGGTAATTTTGTAGCGGTCGCCATCACGTTCAAATCGTTCTTCAACATTGCCCAGCAAGACACCGCCTCGATAGATTTTGTAAGTTGTCCTCACCGATTTAGGTAGGGTTGAACCCGCCTTGGCAGCGACAGCGGGGCCGACGATGAGGAACGCAGCGACACACAGCAGCGGCGCATAACCGCTGAGTCCGAGTGGGTTCGACAACCAACGGTTTAACGAGTAGCGAAAATTGAATTGCGTCATTTAGTTCCAAGGGGCACGCAGACTGGCGTTCCCGTTTGTCAATGTGGGATCCCCGTGGGGGCTTTCCTTAACGTGCCGAAGTGCCTGTTGGAGGACGCGTGGGTCGGCTTGCCTGGTTATGGCCAGTTCGCCAGTGGCAAAGCGCCGCAGTACGTCCGGGTACAAGATGTGTTCCTGCGAAAGAACACGTGTTGCCAGGGTATCGGGATCGTCGTCGGCGAGCACTGGCACGGCGGCCTGGGCAATGATCGGACCATGGTCGAGCTGTGCTGTCACGACATGGACGGTTGCCCCGTGAATCTTGACTCCGGCCGCAATTGCCCGTTGATGGGTGTGGAGTCCAGGAAATGAAGGGAGCAACGAGGGATGGATGTTTATGATCCGCCCGTTTAGTTGATCAATGAACTGTGCCGTCAAAACCCTCATAAAACCGGCCAAAACCACGAGGTCCGGAGAAAACTCGCTAATGGTCTCCAGTAGCGCATTGTCGAACGCTTCGCGCGAGGAGTAAGCCAAGTGGTCGACAACACGAGTCGCAATTCCCGCATTGCGCGCAATTTGCAGTCCCGCAGCACCTGCCTTGTTGGAGATGACTGCCGATACCTTCAGCGGCAGTTTGGCGTTGAGGATTGCCTCCATGTTGGTACCACGTCCGGAAATCAGAATGACGACTGAAAGCATATGAATTTTCCGAAAGTCCTTGCCAGTTGGCTTGTTTCAGCCATATTTGCTCGAAAACTCCCGTAAATACGAGGGTTTTCTGATTTATAGCCCTACCTAACCAAAGTCTGCGGATCACCGTCCGCGCGCGCGCGAATCTCACCCACGCGATACACTCGTTCACCTGAGGCCTCAAGTTGGGACTTCGCGCGGTCCGCGTCCGCTTCCGCTACCACGACGACCATGCCGATGCCGCAGTTAAAAGTACGGGCCATCTCAGCGTCATCAACATTACCGATTTTCTGCAACCAGGCAAAAATTGTCGGGGCCTCCCAAGAGCCGCGTTTGAGTTCCGCCGTCACGCTCTGTGGTAGGACGCGCGGGATGTTCTCGGTCAGGCCGCCGCCTGTGATGTGCGCCATCCCTTTCACTATTCCCGATCTGACGAGGGCGAGGAGGGGCTTCACGTAGATGCGCGTGGGCGCTAGCAGGTCTAACGCCAACTGGTGATTGTCGGGGTGATGTAGGTCGACTCCCGATCGCTCGATAATTTTTCGGATTAGCGAATAACCATTGGCATGTGCGCCAGACGACTGCAAGCCGAGTACCACGTCGCCGGGGCAGATACTGCGTCCGCTGATGATGGCTTCCTTTTCCACCAGGCCGACCGCAAATCCTGCCAGATCGTACTCGCCAGCTGGATACATTGAGGGCATTTCGGCTGTCTCGCCGCCGATCAGTGCGCAGCCAGCCAACTCACAGCCGTGGGCAATACCCCGAACCACATCCGTAGCGACGGCGACGTCTAACTTGCCACAGGCGAAATAGTCGAGGAAGAATATCGGTTCGGCCCCCTGTACCAGAATGTCGTTCACGCTCATCGCGACCAAATCTTGGCCGACGGTATCGTGTTTGTTTAACTGAAATGCGAGTTTGAGCTTGGTGCCCACCCCGTCGGTACCTGATACCATGACGGGGTTTTTGTACTGTTTTGAAACTTCAACAAGTGCACCAAAACCGCCGATCCCGCCGAGTACTTCGGGGCGCATGGTGCGCTTTGCAAATGGTTTGATGTTCTCGACCAATTGATCCCCGGCATCGATATCAACGCCAGCGTCTTTATAGGTAAGCGGAGAGAGGGAGTTTGTTGACATTTGACAGATGAGCTTAGCGATTGGCGGGTATCAGCGAGGACGACAGCTGGCTAGTGCCGGTTAGGAAAGATGGCGGATGCGGTGCGCACAAAATGGTGAGCAATGCCATGCAGTCAACTACAATGCAGGGGCTCAACCTTTAGATTTTAACGGATATGCGCAATTCTCCTCCGCAACGACCGCAGCCCGCCTTCATTTCACGACTTCGGCAGAAATCGCTGCCTCGCATGCCACGCTGGATTGACTGGCACTCCGGGCTTCTGGGGGCGGCACTGCTCATGTTCGGCGCACTGCTTTGGGTCCTGTCGCCCATCTTGGCACCGTTTTTAGCCGCAATCATCCTTGCCTACATTTTCAACCCTTTGGTGAACTGGCTCGAGGCTCGCAAGGTGTCGCGCGGTAGCGGGACGCTGCTCGCGGTCCTACTATTGTTGATAATGGTCGCGATGCTACTGATAATCGTGCTGCCGTTGTTCTACAAAGAAATCGCGCAGCTCACCTCACTCATCCCGAGTTTTCTGGATCACCTGAAGTCGACGATCGTGCCTTGGCTGAGTGAGCGTCTCGGCATTGAAATAGCGCTCGATTCCGCCAGCTTCCGCCAGTTTATGCAGGAAAATCTGTCGGATAGCGGAGGTATCGCCAGACGTGTTTTTGCAACTGTTGGAACTGGTGGGCTGGCCATTGTTAGCGTTCTGGTAAACCTCGCGCTCATTCCCATTGTGTTCTTTTATGTTTTGCGCGACTGGCCTTTGTTGGTGGCAAGTGTAGACGACATAGTGCCGCGTCGCATCCATGCCACCGTCACCAACATTGCCTCGGAAATTGATGCCGTGTTATCTGAGTTCTTGCGCGGTCAGTTGCTAGTCATGCTCGTAATGTCGGCTTTTTATGTCATCGGCCTGTGGGCAGTGGGACTCAAGTTCGCTTTGCCGGTTGGCTTGATTACCGGCCTGCTTGTTTTTGTTCCCTATCTTGGCGTCGGAATGGGTATGTTGCTCGGCACGGTGGCTGCGGTGATTCAGTACGACGCGTTACTTGGCGTGGTCATGGTGTGGGCCGTATTCGGTGCCGGGCAGATTGTGGAGAGTTTTTTTGTAACCCCAAAGTTTGTCGGCGAGCGAATCGGCCTGCATCCGGTCGCCGTGATTTTCGCTCTGCTGGCGTTTGGCCAAGTATTCGGATTCTTCGGTATCTTGCTCGCCTTACCTGCTAGTGCGGCGATTCTGGTGGGATTGCGCCATCTACAAGCGCGTTACCGAAGCAGCGCGGTCTTCAGAATCTGAGCGCGACACGGGGGCTTATCAACCCGTTTTCACCCCTTGAGCAGCTTAATTGCCTCTTCTGTGCTGCGCCGCAGGCGGTTGAACGCTATACCAAGTACGCTGATTTCATCTTTGGAGGCAGGGACGAATTCGGGAACAGAGAAGTTGCCAATAGAGACGGCGTCCACCCGTCTAGACATCTCTGCAAGCGGTCGTACGATGATACGATCAAGCATAAGGTTCAAAACAAGAAAAACAGCGAAAAACACAGCACCCAATGAACTCATCAACGTAGTTAGGGCTAGTTCTGCGGTCGCGGTTACATCGTTGAAGTCGATTGTGGCTGAACGGATGCGCGAGCTTCCATCCGCGATTTGCACGACTCGCGCCACCACCAGTTTTTGATATCCGGTCGGCGTTTTGAAAACCTCAGTTATTTGTGTTTGCCGAGCCTTCACCGCGCTTAGCTTTTGCACTACGTCTGCCTCCAGACCGGACTGGGTTTCCGCCTCGTTGAATTCGCGAACCCTCATCTCGATAATGCGCGAACCCAGCGCAGTTGCGATGCGTGAATCGATACTTGCCAGCCCACTCGCGTCGAGCACAAGCGTGGCGGCACGTTTTGCGTCCTCGACTGCTTGTTTCTGCAAATAGCGGTGGGCGACGGCGCCGACGGTGGTGAAGCCCGAGATAAAAACAGCGACGAGAACTATGTTAAATTTCAACCTAAGGCCCATCGCTTGTACCTGTGAATGATCTAGCAGACTATTGTAGATAAGGGTAATTTGCCGCGCCGATGAATCATTCCGGCCGCCACGTTCCGTTACCGGAGCGCACACTCATAAAAAAGCTGTCGCGCTCTTGAGGCGTACGTAGATGAGTCGCTAGCTGCTCAAAGAATTCACGAGAATTTTCCGAGGCAGATGCGTACCGGCTGACCAATACTCCCGCCAATGGCCCGATGATCGACGCAAGCGCTGCTTCTCCGCGCTGAATAAGCTCAGGTGTCATCGGCGATGGTGGGCGTCCCCCAGCCGGGCTGGGCGGTGCTGACGTCACTTCTTCGACTTCCGGAGTGGTATACTCGGCCAAAATTCGCGCGGCTGCTTTCATGAATAATTCTCTCTTGGCAACATCGTCGACGTAACCGGCGACCTGGCGAATCAGCTCGGTTGGACTGCTGGTTGTGCGCGCTACGCGTTTAACCGTTGTAATGGAATACGGCCCGAGGTATGGTAGTAGCGCTCGGGTCAGTTCAACGAGTAATCCCGGCTCGACTGAAATCTCTGACTTAGTCAGGGTTGCGTCTTGGTCTTGCGGTGCTTCGTTCGCCATCTTGTCCGAGTCCCACCCTGTGGGTGCATGAGCCACCCGCTGTCGGTGCGATTGATGTTTTTGCCGACGTCTCTTGCGCGGGCTACGATACCGGCGCGAAATGCCCTTTAGTTTATCGGACTTCGTTCTCGCAATCCACGCGTGATTGCCCACAAAAACGATAAATCACGCCGGGCCAATGCCATCTCTAGCCCCCGGATTGTTAACAATGGTTAAATCGAGGTCGGCGGCGAAATTGAGCATGCGGTCGATGGCGCGTTTCGCGCGTTTGCCGACGACTGGATCGACGTGAATCTCGCCAATACCCGATTCTAAGGCCGTCGCGAGATTTGCCAGTCCATTCATCGCCATCCACGGACAATGCGCGCACGACTTGCAGGTCGCAGAATTACCTGCGGTGGGTGCCTCGATAAACAACTTGCCAGGTGCCGCTGCGCGCATTTTGTGAAAAATTCCCTTGTCGGTTGCAACAATGAACTCAGTGGCATCAATTGTCTGCGCGGCTTTGATGATCTGAGTGGTCGAGCCGACAAAGTCAGCCGCTGCTATCACGCCTGCTGGCGACTCTGGATGGACCAGAACTTTTGCGTCGGGATACTGGCGCCTTAGATCGATCAACTCAGCGGTCTTGAATTCATCATGGACGACACAAGAGCCTTGCCACAACAACATGTCGGCACCGGTCTGCGCTTGAATGTATCTGCCAAGATGGCGATCGGGTGCCCATAGAATCTTCTTGCCCTGCCGATGCAGGTGTTCGACGATTCGAAGGCCAATCGAGGATGTCACCATCCAGTCGGCACGCGCCTTCACTGCGGCACCAGTATTGGCGTAGACGACGACAGTGCGGCCTGGATTGGCATCACAAAAGGCGGCAAAT
>JADCJC010000049.1 GCA_020247395.1 Rhodocyclaceae bacterium | reverse complement strand
TAACTAGAAGCTGCGATATTGACGGTAGGTCACACACGGGGGCGCGAAGCAACCGCCCCTCTACACGTTGAATTCGGTCTCATCCAGGTTGGCATTTGGCAAAGATGGGCGTGAATGGTCGAGGTATCGACCTGTCACCAACGATCCGGGACGAGACGTAAATTGGGATAAGCCCCACCCACAACCCCTGCCCTGCCGAATCGGCAAATGCAGGCGGCAACAGAGCTGCAACTTTCTATTTGGCTTCAGCCTGCAAGGGCCACCGGACACGCCAACGGGCGCTGCGCTGGACGGGCGCTGCGATATCTTGCTAACCCGCGTGACGCGCGGCAGAAACTTGCTGCTCGCTCATCGAGGATGGTCGGCCCTTCCTAACGCCAAGTCGACCCGACTAACTGCTTCGCCATCAATTTCACGGGGAACGCCTTCGACATCCGGCGGGGAAAGAGAATTGTTCTGCTGGAGCATCGCCTCTAGTCAATGGCATTTGCCCGCAGTTCCGAGAGTTCCACCAGCTCAAGCGCCCGTTCGTGTGTCGACTCAAGTACTACCTTTGGCGCTTTGCCGACCACAAACGCCTCCTCCCAGCGCGACACACACACGCACCATTTGTCACCGGCTTTGAGCCCGGGAAAGCCGTATTCCGGGCGCGGTGTGCATAGGTCATTCCCCTGCGCCTTCGAGAACGCCAAGAACTCATCACTCATGATCGCGCAGACGGTATGTGAGCCGTGATCGTCGTCTACGGTGTGACAGAAGCCATCACGAAAGTAACCTGTCATTGGATCAAAACAGCATGGCTGCAATTTGTCCCCGAGTACATTGCGCGCACTTGTTTGCGTCATCATTTGGCTTCCCAACGTTGTTGTGCATCGTCGTCGACGCTGCGCGCGTCAACCCAACGACTGCCGTCCGGCGTGGTTTCCTTCTTCCAAAACGGCGCTCGTGTTTTCAAAAAATCCATGATGTATTCACACGCCTCAAAGGCCTGCCGCCGATGACGCGAGGCCACCAACACCAGCACAATTTGATCCGACGGCTGTAGCGTGCCAATACGATGGATGACGGTCGCGTCGATGATGTTCCAACGTCCCGCGGCGTCGTTGACAATTCTCTTCAGCGCGGCTTCGGTCATGCCGGGATAGTGCTCCAGCGACATCTGCGATACGCCGCTACCATCGTTGATATCCCGTACCACGCCGACAAATGATGTGATTGCGCCGACATCACGGTGACGGGCACGAACCAATGCATGTTCTGCCGAAAGGTCGAAATCGTGGTGTTGGACGCGAATGGTGAACAAGGCTTTACCCTAGCCGCCCGTGACCGGCGGAAAGATGGCGACTTCGTCACCGGCTTTCAGCGGCTCGCTTAACCCGACCATATCTTGATTGACCGCCACCCGCCAGCGCCGATTAGACGCCAGCGCTTCCGCATACGGCCCCGCCCGTGATCGTAATAGCTCGACCAGCCCGGCGACGGTTGCAGGCGTCGGCACGTCGACTGTTTCAGCGTCCCTCTCAAGTGCCTCGCGAATACTGGCGAAGTACAACACTTTTAACATATCGCCGCCGACTTCACCATTTGCACGCCGGTACGCTGCAAGCCAAGGTGTTGGATGATAAACGTCGCCACCGCCTCGGCATCTTGCAACCCGAACTGCGGCAGAGCCGTCGCCAGTTTTTCATCGGTTGCAACCGCTACGACGTTTTGGTCGTTTGGAAACAGCAGCGGCACGCTAGCGAGTTTGCGGTGTACTTCGATCTTTGGAATGGCATGGTGTTTCCAGCCTTCGACGATCACCACATCACAAGGGGAAAAATGCGCAAGTTGCTCTTCTAGGGTTGGCTCGGCAGCCCCACGCAACTCGTGCATCAGTGCCCAGCGGTTACTCGACGATACCATCACCTCGGTCGCACCTGCTACCCGGTGGCGATGTGAATCCTTGCCCGGCAGATCGACGTCAAACTCGTGGTGAGCGTGTTTGATCAGCGATACACGAAAACCTTTCATCACCAGATGGGGAATTACCTTCTCGATCAAAGTCGTTTTACCGCTTCCCGAATAACCCGCGATGCCGATAAGCTTCATTCGCGCTTCACTTCACGGACATATCAAATGCATTGGCAAAAAATGCCAAAACGTCGGCACGCTCTTCAATGATTTTCGACGTTGGTTTGCCTGCTCCGTGGCCGGCACTTGTCTCGATGCGGATCAACTTTGGTGCGTTACCGGTATCCGCTGCCTGCAGCGTTGCGGCGTACTTAAAGCTGTGCGCCGGCACAACCCGATCGTCGTGGTCTGCGGTGGTGATCATGACCGGCGGGAGCTTTGTGCCTGGGCGGATGTTATGAATCGGCGAATAGGCGTACAGCCACTTGAAGTCTTCTGCTTTATCCGAGGTGCCGTAGTCGGATACCCATGCCCAGCCAATCGTAAATTTATGGAAGCGCAACATATCCATCACGCCGACTTGCGGTACCGCCGCGCCAAACAGACCGGGCCGCTGATTGACAACCGCGCCGACCAGCAAGCCACCGTTCGAGCCGCCGTTAATCGCTAGGCGCGCTGGCTGCGTGTACTTGTTTGCCACCAACCATTCCCCGGCGGCGATGAAGTCGTCGAATACGTTCTGTTTCTTGCCTTTGGTACCCGCATCGTGCCAAGCGGCACCGTACTCGCCTCCACCACGAATCGACGCCGAGACGTAGACGCCGCCCATCCTCATCCAAGTAGAAGCCGTAACACGATAGCTAGGCGTTTCCGAAACGTTGAAGCCACCATAACCATATAGCAACGTGGGGTTACTGCCGTCAAGTTTGAGGCCTTTGCGGTGCGCGATGAATATTGGAAAGCGTGTACCGTCTTTGCTGGTGACAAACTCGCGCTTAGTTTCGTATTGTGCTGGGTCAAACGCCGTCTGTGGCCGCTTGAACAACGATGATTTGCCCGTGACAAGGTCGTAGCGATAGATCTCGGTCGGATTGATCAGACTAGTATAGGAATAGAAGGTTTCTTTATCGGCGAATTTACCGCCGAAGCCCGCTGCCGAGCCCACTCCAGGCAATGACACGCTATTGAGTTTTTTGCCATCCAACCCGTGAACGATGACTATAGTAGCCGCGTCTTGCAGGTATTGGGCGAGAATTTTTCCGCCGACCACATCCGCCGCCGTCAAAGTATCTTTGGTCTCAGCCACCACCGTTTTCCAGTCGGCACGTTCGCGTTTGCTGAGGTCAATCGCCACCACACGCCCACGCGGCGCCTCCAGATCCGTTTTTACCCAAAGTCTGTTGCCATTAGCGCCGATGGGCGTGAATTCGGCGTCGAATTCGAGGGTGATGGTTTTGAGCACACTGGCCGGCGTTGCTGGTAAAGAGCCATTTTTCAAGGGCATGACGAGAAGGCCGTTCTTGCGGCCCGACCCTTTCCAAACATTGATGATCACGTGTTTGCCGTCATCCGTCACCGAAGCGCCGAAGCCCCACTCCTTCTCAACGGGATTCTCGTAGACCAGTTGATCGACTGACTGCGGTGTACCGATACGGTGGTAGTAGAGCTTTTGATGATAGTTGCTTGCCGTCAGCGCCGCGCCGTCTTTGGGGGCATCGTAGCGCGAGTAAAAAAATCCCTTGCCGTCAGGCGTCCACTCGGCGCTGGAGAACTTGACCCATTCAATTTTGTCTGCCAGATCCTCGCCCGTTTCTAGGTCGCGCACCTTCCACACCTGCCAATCTGAACCAGCCACGGCTTTGCCGTAGGCCAGATAGCGGCCATTGCGGCTGACCTTCATTCCGGTCAATGCCACCGTACCGTCGGTCGAGAACTGGTTTGGATCGATGGCGACTATTGGCTTGTCGGTCAACAATTTCGCCATGTAAACCACCGACTGTTGTTGCAACCCGTCGTTGCGCGACCAAAAATAGCGCCCCCCCTCCTTGAAAGGAAGGCCGTAGCGCTCGAAGTTGTAAAGCGTTGTGTATATCTTGCGCACCGGCAAGCGTTGCGGCATCGCTTCGAGAAACTTGTCGGTGACCGCGTTCTGCGCCTTGACCCAGGCTTTGGTCTCGGCGCTGTTGTCGTCCTCAAGCCACCGATATGGATCGGCGACAATCGTACCGTGATAAGTGTCAACGTGGTCGGTCTTGCGCGCATCGGGATACACGAGCGGCTGCGATGATGATGGCGATGGCGCATTTGCAACGGCACCTGAAACCAGCGACGAAAGTGTGGCGGCAACGACGCAACAAGCAACACAACTCTTTGACATGGCTCTACCTTATTGGGTGGTCAAGGACCGGATGGCACCGGGCAAAATCGCCAAGGCCGACGGGTCGGCGTCAACGGCGGCAACATCGACACTGCTCGGCATAGTCGTCGCCGCAGGGATTGTATCGAATTCGGCACGTTCAATTTTTTGAAAACGTTCGCTGATTTTTTTACTGGAGATATGTACCTGCTCCACGTCTTTGTAGGCTTGCCCGATGTGTTTGGACAGGTCATCCATGCGCGACTGAAAGCGGCCAAAATCTGCACCCAGCTTGCCGAGCTGGTCTTGGATAATGTGCACTTGTTTACGTGTTTCCACATCCTTCAACACCACCCGCGCGGTGTTAAGCACCGCCATCAGCGTGGTTGGTGACACCAACCACACTCGACGCGTTGCCGCGTAGTCAACCAAATCGCGATGATTTCCATGAATTTCCGCGAACACCGCCTCTGCGGGGATGAACATCACGGCACCCTCGCCAGTCTCCCCAAGCACGATGTACTTGCCTGCGATGTCATCAATGTGTTTTCGTACGCTCGCCTTGAATACCGCCGGTGAAACACGCTCACCACCATCGGCAAACATACGCTCGTAGCTTTCCAATGGAAACTTGGAATCCACCGCAATCATGCCGGTCGGCTCTGGCAACTTCAGCACGCAGTCGGCACGTACCTTGCCGCTGGAGAAGGTGTACTGAAACTGGTACACGGATTCCGGTAACGCATTCTTAATGATGTCTTCCAATTGACGTTCGCCCAAGGCACCGCGTGAACGTTTGTCGCCCAGTAGCTGCTGTAGCGAGACCACATTGGAGGTGAGGCCGTCAATTTTCTTTTGCGCTTCATCAATCGTGGCAAGGCGTGTCATCACGCTGACAAAGGTCTCGTTGGTTTTCTTGAAGCCCTCGTCGAGGCGCTCGGTGACCTTGCCGGAGATTTCGGCTAATCGTGCGTCGTTAGACTTCGCCAACAGGTCCACACGCTCGGCAAGCTGCTGCGTGAGGAGTCGCATCGTGCTTTGCATGTGCTCTGTTTGTGCCCGCGATTGCTCGGCAAGCTTCTCTAATGTTGTTGCCAGCATTTCGGCCTTCAGGGCATCCTGTTTTTGTGTTAGGACCTGCGTCAGTGCCGCCAGGCTCTGCGACTGTTCCAACTGCAGCTTGGCCACGGCTTCACGCGTGGTTGTTAATTCAAGGGTAACGGCGGCGCGCAATCGCTCGCCCGCGTCGAGCTGGCTGCTTGCGATGCGATCCCCCTGCTTGGCCAGACCATCGGCCATGTCGGTCAGCATCTCGCGGTGCAGCGCGGATTGCTCGGTTGCCTGTTGTGCTGCAAGCTGCGCCGGCAACCCAACCACGGCCGCCTTGATACGACCAAGCTTGGCAAGCAGCATCACTACCAATAACAGCAACGCCGCCATCGCGACTAGCAGAATCCACAGCATTACATCAGTGGGCAACATTTATCCTCGATTGGCGACAACGCCGTGCAAAACTGGCTGCATGGGCCGGGAAGTATCTGCATATCGGCACAACCCGATTTTAGTCCGGCAAAACCATGAGTGCTGCTGCAATGCGCAAAGCGCCTGCGTGTTCCTAGGCGGCTTCGCGGGATGCCTTTTTGCGCTCATGTTCAAGCAGAAAGCGTTTGCGGATACGGATGGTCTTTGGTGTGATTTCCACCAACTCATCATCCTCGATCATTTCGATTGCGGACTCCAGCGTAATCTGAATCGGCGGAACCAGCGCAACCGCCTCATCTGTACCGGATGAGCGCACGTTGGTAAGCTGTTTACCCTTAACTGGGTTCACCACCAAGTCGTTATCACGACTATGAAGGCCGATCACCATCCCTTCGTAGAGACGATCGCCCGGCGAAACGATCATACGACCGCGGTCTTGCAGTTTCCAAAGGGCGTAGGCGACTGCATCGCCTTTTTCAGCCGAAATCAGCACGCCGTTGCGGCGTGAGGCGATCTCACCGCGCACCGGAGCGTATTCATCGAACACGTTGCTCTTGAGTCCTGTGCCGCGCGTCATATTCATGAAATCCGTCTGGAAGCCGATCAGGCCGCGAGCGGGAATGCGGTAGTCCAAGCGTACACGCCCACGACCGTCTGGAACCATGTCTACGAGGTCACCCTTGCGCGCACCCAAGGCTTCCATGACCACACCTTGATGCGTGTCCTCGACATCCACCGTCAGCATCTCAATCGGTTCACACTTCACGCCATCAATCATCTTGTAGACGACGGTAGGTTTGCCCACCGCCAGTTCAAACCCCTCTCGACGCATGTTTTCCAGCAAAATTGTCAGGTGCAATTCGCCACGCCCGGAGACACGGAACACGTCGGTATCTTCTGTCTCTTCTACCTTCAGCGCAACGTTGACCAGCAGTTCTTTGTCGAGGCGCTCACGAATCTGGCGACTGGTGACAAACTTACCTTCTTGGCCGGCCAGCGGCGATGAATTCACCATGAAATTCATCGTCAACGTTGGCTCATCAACCCCCATTGTTGGCAGTGCTTCCGGCTTTTCTACATCGGCGATGGTGCAACCAATGGCCAAATCTTCAATCCCGGTGATCAAGACGATTTCGCCAGCTTCGGCGACTTCGAGGGGGACTTTGCTCAACCCCTGAAAACCCTGCACTTGGTTGACACGAACCTTCTTGCGTGTGCCTTCTGCGCCGCCAATCATCAACATTACGTCCTGAGCGCCTTTGATCTTGCCGCGCCGGACACGACCGATGCCAATCCGGCCCACGTAGGTCGAATAATCAAGCGCCGAAATTTGCAGCTGCAAGGGCTCGTTTGGGTCGCCCGCCGGCTCGGGAACGTACTTCAGCACCGCCTCAAACAGCGCACGCATGTCATTCGGCCTTTGTGCGAGGTCCATCGTCGCCCAACCATTCAAGGCGGAAGCATAGACGACTGGAAAATCCAGTTGCGCTTCGGTGGCACCGAGCTTGTCCATCAAGTCAAAAGTGTGGTTCACCACCCAATCTGGACGCGCACCGTCGCGGTCGATCTTGTTGACCACCACTATCGGCTTCAAGCCCAGCGCCAGCGCTTTCTTGGTCACGAACCTAGTTTGTGGCATCGGTCCTTCCACAGCGTCAACCAGCAGCAAAACACCGTCCACCATCGACAATACGCGTTCCACTTCGCCGCCGAAGTCGGCATGTCCCGGCGTATCGACGATATTGATATGAACACCTGCAAAGTCAATCGCGGTGTTCTTCGCAAGAATGGTAATTCCGCGCTCTTTTTCGAGGTCATTGGAATCCATGACACGCTCCGCGACGTGCTGATGCGCAGCGAAAGTGCCGGCCTGATGAAGGAGCTTATCCACCAGCGTGGTTTTACCGTGGTCAACGTGGGCGATTATGGCGATGTTACGTAGTGCGCGAGGCATGGTGAAGTCCTGAGGGCCGACAGATTAAGTAAGTTGCGATTTTAGCATTGTGCAGCGCACAAAATCACTTTAAATCACAGGGTTACCGCATAAATGTGACAAGGGTAGGCGCGCTTTTGGCGCGGGCAGGGTGGTGGGCGATCGCACCCAGCCAGCGGTCGAGCTCACCCTTCACGGTTTCGCATCCAATCGGCGGTTTTGGCAAAAGAAGCGATCAGTTGTCGGCGCATAGATGGCTCTATGGCCACGACCTCCAGTGCTTTGGCCATACAAGCCACCCATTGGTCACGTTCTGCTTCGCCAATGGCAAACGGCAGATGCCGAGCGCGCAATCGCGGGTGGCCAAATTCAGCGGTGTAAAGCGGCGGACCGCCCAGCCAGCCGGTGAGGAACATGTACAACTTTTCCCGAGATGCGGCGAGCGACGGAGGATGGAGGTTACGAATTCCGAAGAAATCGGGGTCTTCGTCCATCTGGTCATAGAAGGTATCGACCAGACGTCGCACAACGGCCTCGCCACCGAGCAACTTGTATGGTGGTTGCCCAGTGTTGGTGGGTTCATCAATTGACATAGCGGAATTGTAGGCGCGAATTTCGCGACAAGGCGTCCCCTATAATTTGCGGCATATGAAAAAAATTCTGGCTCTAAAGGTCGACGTGGATACCCTAAGAGGGACACTGTTTGGCGTGCCGCGATTGGTGGCCCTGTTTCGGAAACATAACGTCGGCGCAACATTTTTGTTCAGCTTGGGACCGGATCACACCGGTCGCGCAATCAAACGTGTGTTCCGCAAGGGGTTCTTTTCGAAGGTGAAACGAACTTCAGTCATCGCCCATTACGGCTTCCCCACCCTGCTCTACGGCACCGCGCTGCCGGGCCCGGATATCGGCAAACGTTGCCCGGATATCATGCGCCGCACTAAGGATGAAGGATTTGAAGTCGGAATCCACTGCTGGGACCATGTGCGTTGGCAAGACGGGGTACAAGTCGCATCCGCCGATTGGACGCGCCGCGAGATGGAACGTGCACAAAACCGTTTCTGCGACATCTTCAAGGAGCCGGCAAAAACCCACGGCGCGGCTGGCTGGCAAATGAACACCCACGCACTTCGTCTAACCCAGTCGATGGGATTCGAATATGCCTCTGACGGGCGCGCGCTAGCGGGTCAGGGCGTGCCGCACTACCCGGTGGTAAACGCCGAAATCATCGACTGCCCACAACTGCCGACCACGCTACCAACGTTCGACGAGTTAATCGGACTCAACGGCATAACCGAAACCAACGTGGCCGATTCGTTACTCGCACTCACCGAACCCGTTGGTGCAAGCCTGCCAGCGGTGACCGGATTTGCCATCGCCCCTCATGTTTTCACCATGCATGCCGAGTTGGAAGGCATGCGGCTGCTCCCCGCTCTGGAAGCGCTGATCGTTGGCTGGAAAACGCAGGGTTATGAACTGGTCGCCACCGAAAACATCGCTGCGCAGTTGGCTCGCGAGCATCTGCCGTACTTCGTGGCTGAGCAAGGCGAGATGCCGGGGCGATCAGGAACGCTGCTCATGCAGGGCAGATCATTTTTGCCCGCATTGCCGATAGTTGCGGAAGCCGCGTAGAAAATTGGCAGGCGTCGCATCGCATAATTGTCATCAACCGCGTCGATACTAACCGTTTACCGCCACCGCGTTTTGTAACCCTCCACTCAACACGTCATCCCCGAGAGGACAAATATGAACACAATCATCCCTGATTTCGAAGTCGCCGCCAGTGGCAACCAACGTTTCGCCTCCGCCGCCTTCAAGGGGCATCCGTACATTGTCTACTTCTACCCTAAGGACGACACCCCAGGCTGCACGTTAGAGGGAAGTCAGTTCCGCGACCTGCACGCCGAATTTAAGAAACTGGGCTATATGATTTTTGGCGTGTCGCGGGACAGTGTGGCGAGCCACGATAAATTTAAGGCCAAGATGAATTTCCCGTTTGATCTGCTATCAGACAAGGACGAGGTGATGTGCAAATTGTTTGGCGTCATCAAAGAGAAAAACATGTATGGCAAGAAGGTCTTTGGTGTTGAACGCTCCACCTTTATCATGGGCCGAAACGGCGAAATTGTGCGCGAGTGGCGGGGCGTGAAGGTCGACGGGCACGCGGTCGAGGTTTTGGCTGCGGTCAAAAGTCTTTCAGGAGCATAAGGTTGGGCAAGATTCACGCTTAAACATTCGCCAAAAACTTGTGTTAGTCTGCCGTTGGACGAGTTTGAGGAGCCTGCCACGTCAGTCCCCGCGGCAGGGCGACGACAATATGGCACCACTGAACAGCAGTATCTAGACACTGCACTTACTTGAACAGAAGCATTTTTCCGGAATTTGCAGGCGCCCTTCTGAGCGACACGCTCATGAGGGCGTTTTACTTTTGTGGTCCTTGTGAGTGCGACGCTCATGAGGGCGTTTCACTTTTGTCGTTGCTGATTTGATTGTTTTACCCAGCTTCCCGCGTTGTCCTCGTTCTCGTCAACTCTGAGAAAGGCCCATCCCTTGGCTCCCAAACCCGGTAATGCAAAACGCGCCCCTGTCGGCGCATCGGATAAAACTACCAAGATTTTTGTACTCGATACCAACGTACTGATGCACGATCCGACCTCCCTCTTCCGCTTCGAAGAACACGACGTGTATTTGCCCATGATCACGTTAGAGGAACTCGACAACAACAAAAAAGGGATGACAGAAGTTGCGCGCAATGCGCGTCAAGCGTCGCGATTCTTAGACGAGATAGTGACGGGACAAGAAGGTGACATTGATCAAGGCATCAGCCTGAAAGGGCGCGGCAACGGGCTTGCCGCCGGCAGGATGTTGCTGCAAACGCGCCCCGTCGCAATCGAGTTCCCGACTGCACTGCCGGATAGTGGTAAAGCCGATAACCAAATCATCGCGGTCGCACTAGACTTGCAGCACCACAACCCCAAGCGCAGCGTTGTGCTGGTGTCCAAAGACATCAATATGCGAATTAAAGCGCGCGCCATCGGTGTGGCGGCCGAGGATTACTTCAACGACAAGGTGCTTGAAGATACCGATCTTCTCTACACCGGCATGCGCGAATTGCCAAAAGATTTCTGGGACAAACATGGCAAAGACATGGAGTCCTGGCAGGAACAGGGGCGTACTTTATACAGGATCAAGGGCCCGCTGGTCGGCGCGATGATCTTGAACGAGTTTGTGTTTCAAGACGGCGACAAGCCCTTCTATGCCATCGTCCAAGCCGTGGAAGGAAAAACCTGTGTGCTGCGAACGCTTAAGGACTACACCCACCAGAAAAACAATGTCTGGGGAATTGTCGCGCGCAATCGCGAGCAGAATTTCGCGCTCAACGTATTGATGGACCCGGAGGTTGATTTTGTTACGCTACTCGGGCAAGCAGGCACGGGCAAAACGCTGATGACACTCGCCGCAAGCTTGATGCAGACGCTGGAGTACAAAATCTACTCGGAAATCATCATCACCCGAGTCACCGTTCCCGTGGGCGAGGATATCGGCTTCCTGCCGGGTACTGAGGAAGAGAAAATGAATCCATGGATGGGCGCATTAGAGGACAATCTCGACGTTCTAAATGCCTCGGACGAGGAGTCCGGCGATTGGGGTCGTGCGGCGACACGCGATCTCATTCGCAGCCGTATTAAGGTGAAGTCGCTCAACTTCATGCGTGGACGTACTTTCCTCAACAAGTTCCTGATCATCGACGAAGCGCAGAACTTGACGCCGAAACAGATGAAGACCCTGATCACACGCGCCGGGCCGGGCACGAAAGTGGTGTGTTTGGGCAACATCGCGCAGATCGATACACCTTATCTGACGGAGGGCTCCTCCGGTCTCACGTATGTGGTTGATCGATTCAAGGGCTGGGTACATTCTGGCCACATCACGCTGCAACGAGGCGAACGTTCCCGCCTCGCTGATCACGCCGCCGAGGTGCTTTGAGTACAGCGCGGCAACCGCCTTGCCTAGGGCGCATCGGTGTTGCCACCGTATGCGTCTGGCTGTTGTTGACGCCGGCTGGAGCGGCTGCGGTGGATTTACTCAAGCCGACTGATCTCGATTCGCCCGGCGCAATCGCATTGCGCAAATTATCGAAGGACGTGATTAATGCGCCGAAGCCCAAACGGTTCTCGCTTGAAGCACAACGCGAACAAGAACGCTCAGCGGCATCCAATACCGAAGACATACTTGTATTGGCTGACCGCGAGACAGATGATGTCATCAGCAAACGTGTCGGCATGGCGGCGTTTCGCGACCGCCTTGCGCGGGAGCGGCCATCAACGCCTAAAGAAAAAGTCCAGCGCGCGCTATGTTTTATCGGCCTGTGTGCGGTTGAGCCTGTGGAAAACACTGCGTTCACACGGGCTGAACAAGGCACCGACAAGTCCTCGCTGCAACTCAGTACGCAATTCCGCGGCACGCTGCAATAGTTGCAATAGTTGTTGACACTTTTGTTGACCTAAGGCACTCGCCGCGACCCCGCGATGCGTTAAGATGATCGCGCATGATACGTACGCAAGACTAAGGACTCCGGGTAGCGCTAATTCAGGCGTGACCTACGATTACAAAATGCTGTTTCCCGCCTCTACCGAGATTTGCTGCCGATGAAAAAAGGTTTCTACATCATTATGGCGGCGCAGTTCTTTAGCTCGCTTGCTGATAATGCGCTGTTTATTGCCGCTGTTGCGCTCATTCAGTTGCTTGAAGGGCCGGCGTGGATGACGCCGATGGTCAAGTGGGGTTTCGCCGTTTCGTACGTGGTACTCGCCGCATTTGTCGGCGCGTTTGCCGATTCAATGCCCAAAGGCAGGGTGATGTTCATCACCAACTCCGTCAAAATCGTCGGTTGTTTTGTCATCTTTTTCTACGACGCGATTCCACTACCGGGCAACACAGAATTTTGGGTGGTGTTCTACGGCTACATGATCGTCGGCATTGGTGCCGCGATGTACTCGCCGGCCAAGTACGGCATTCTCACCGAGTTACTTCCGGCCGACCAACTGGTCAAAGGCAATGGCTGGATCGAGGGCCTGACCGTGGTCTCGATCATCCTTGGCACGGTGCTTGGCGGGGCGTTGATCAGTCCAAAAATATCGGCAATGTTATTGTCAATCGATATCCCCCATATCAACACGGGCGTCGACACCGCGCCGGAAGCCGCAATCTTGGTGATCGCAGTTTTCTACGCGATCGCGGCAGTCTTCAACCTCAACATTCCCGATACCGGCGCGCGTTATGCATCACAGGGCCGAAACCCAATCAAACTATCGGCAGATTTTTGGCATTGTGTCGACACCTTGTGGCGCGACAAACTTGGCCAAATTTCGCTGGCCGTAACAACACTTTTCTGGGGCGCTGGCGCGACATTGCAGTTGATTGTCTTGGAGTGGGGCAAACAACAACTTAACCTTCGACTGGATCAAGCTTCCATCCTCATGGGAATCACGGCGGTTGGCACTGTCGTCGGTGCCGTGATTGCCGGTAAGTTCATGACCCTCAAGACGGCACTAAAAGTACTGCCGTTTGGTGTGGCGATGGGGTTGTTTGTAATGGTGATGCCGTTCACCTACTCCAAGCCGGCCGTCTACTCCGTGCTTATCCTGGTCGGTGGCTTGGGCGGCTTCTTCGTCGTACCGATGAACGCTCTTCTCCAGCATCGCGGCCACGTGTTGTTATCGGCCGGGCATTCGATCGCCGTACAAAACTTTAATGAGCAACTCAATATTCTGTTGATGGTCGCCGCTTACTCGGTGATGTTATCTTTCAACTGGCATATCAATACCGTCATCGTTATCTTCGGCTCGGTGGTTGCGGTGTTGATGGTCAGCATCATGTACTGGAATCGCGTAAACCACCAGCGAAACCCCAATCTTGATGACATTATTGGAATCGAGAAACACTAATATCCACGGGCACCTTCAAGGCAAATGCCTCGTAGACGCCCGCCAATACTAGACTTTCGCCCTTGGGAATTTTGAGGTTTTTAGAAGTTCCCTTTACCGCACTTGCTACTAGGCCGCCGCGCGAATCCGGATTTCGCGCTTATTCGACCCAGCTTCGCCGCTGCGGAATTCGGCCAGCAACTCTGCCCAGCGTGTCCTTGCATCCAGCATGTGTGCATGTTTGACGTGGCCAAACCCGCGAATATGCTCAGGCACTGAGGCCAGATCCACAGCCGTCTCATAGTTGGCCGCCGTCACGTCGCGCACCAACTCATCCACCAACGCTTCATAGTCGGCGATCAACTGCCGCTCACTCCTGCGCTCTGCGGTGTAGCCAAACACATCCAGCGCCGTGCCGCGCAGACCCTTGAGCTTTGCCAATACATTAAACGCCGCCATCATCCACGCACCAAACACTGTCTTGCGCGGTTCACCCGTGGTCGGATCTACCGCAGACATCACCGGCGGTGCCAGATGGAAGGTGAGCTTGTAGTCGCCCTCAAACTGATTGCCGATTTTTTTCTTGAATCCGGTGTCTGCATACAACCGTGCCACCTCGTACTCGTCCTTGTACGCCAGCACCTTGAAGTAGTAGCGCGCCACCGCGGCACTCAGCGCTTTTTTGCCGGCGAATTTTTGCGCCTCAACGTCTACAACACGTTTGACCAACGCCGCATAGCGCTCTGCGTAAGCCGCGTTCTGGTAACCGGTCAAAAACTCCGTGCGCCGCGCAACCATTTCCTCAACCGACTCCGACAGCTTGTAGATTCCGCTGATTGGCTCCACCGGAAAAGCCACTTTTTTCACCGCTGCAATGTCGACGGCGGCGCGTCTGCCCCAATCAAATGCCTGCTTGTTCTTCTCAACAGCCGCCCCGTTTAACTCGATCGCGCGAAGAATTGATGCGGCAGACACGGGAATCAAGCCGATTTGATAGCCGTAACCCAGCACAAACGGATTGGTAAAGATAGCGTCTCCCATCAACGCGGTGGTGATGCCGGTGGCGTCGACAAACTCGACCGCCGCCATGGTCTCCCGCAGGGTTGCTTCGAGTTCAATCACAGGAATATGCAGATCGGGCATCTTGGTAAATTCTCCGGTGGTCGATACCTCCGCGTTCACCACACCACGTGTGAGGTTGGCCTGCATCTTGGCAATCGCCTCGTCAGAGGTCGAGACAATCATGTCACAGCCAAGCAACGCATTCGCCTCGCCCGCAGCGATGCGAACAGCAAAAATATCTTCCGGCGATTTAGCGATGCGCACGTGTGTGTAGACGCTACCGCCCTTCTGTGCCAAACCGGTCATGTCGAGTACCGCGACACCTTTGTTTTCGAGGTGTGCGGCCATGCCCAACAGCGCACCGATGGTAACCACCCCGGTGCCACCAACACCAGTGACCAGAATGCCCCACGGTGAATCAAGTGATGGCAACACTGGCTCGGGGAGCGCACTAAACACCTCTTGCACCACCGGCTTCTTTTTGCGTAACTGTCCTCCTTCGACGGTCACAAACGAAGGACAAAAGCCCTTCACACAGGAAAAATCTTTGTTACATGACGACTGGTCAATTGCCCGTTTGCGACCGAACTCGGTCTCGACCGGCACGACCGACAGACAGTTCGATTTTTTGCCGCAGTCTCCACATCCTTCACACACCAAGTCGTTGATCACCACGCGTTTTTGCGGATCGGGGAACGTGCCCCGCTTGCGGCGGCGGCGTTTTTCTGCAGCGCATGTTTGGTCGTAGATCAAGATAGTCGTGCCGTCGATTTCACGCAACTCGCGCTGCACCTCTTCGAGTTCATCGCGATGATGCAGCGTAACGCCGGGGGCAAAGTTTGCAGCAGCCGGATATTTCTCCGGCTCGTCAGTCACCACGACGATGCGCCCGACACCTTCTGCGTGTACTTGCTGCGTGATCTGCGGTACGGTTAGGGGGCCATCAACCGGCTGACCACCGGTCATGGCCACCGCGTCGTTGAACAGAATCTTGTAGGTGATGTTTACCTTCGCCGCCACCGCCGCACGAATGGCCAACAGGCCTGAATGAAAATACGTACCATCACCAAGGTTTGCAAACACGTGTTTGGTTTCGGTGAACGGCGCGATACCCACCCACGGCACACCTTCGCCGCCCATCTGGGTGAAGGTCATAGTCTGTTCCGGGCGAATCCACGTCGCCATATAGTGGCAACCGATACCCGCTAGTGCCTTCGAGCCTTCCGGCACACGCGTGCTGGTGTTGTGCGGGCAGCCTGAACAAAAATACGGGATGCGTGCGACTTTGGATCGGGGGCGCGCAAGTGCGGCCTCTTTGTCCTCGATAAACTTGAGACGCGCTTCAACAATGGTCGATGTGTAGAACTTACCGATGCGTTTGGCGATCACCCGTGCGATCATCGCCGGCGTCAATTCTCCCGCGGCCGGCAACAGCCACGGACTGCGGTGTGTTTCCCACTCGCCATGCTCGTCGTACTTACCAACCACGCGTGGCCGTACGTCATCCCGCCAGTTATACAATTGCTCTTTGAGCTGGTATTCGATGAGTTGGCGCTTCTCTTCGACCACCAGTACCTCGTCAAGCCCGCTGGCGAATTCGCGGACTGCGGTCGGCTCCAGAGGCCACGGCATGGACACCTTCATGACCCGCAGGCCGATCTCCGCCGCATGGCGCGCATCGATGCCGAGGTCTTCGAGCGCCTGCATCGTATCAAGATAACTTTTCCCGGAAGCAATGATGCCGAGCTTTGGCTGGCGAGAATCGATGGTCACTCGATTGAGCTTGTTGACACGCGCATAGGCGAGTGCTGCGTATATCTTGTCGTGCTGTAGACGTAGTTCCTGTTCGAGCGGCACATCCGGCCATCGAATGTGCACGCCACCTGGAGAAAGATCGATGTCGTCTGGCAACACCACTCGCGGAGAGTCGATATCCAGATTCACCGAAGCCGATGCATCGACCGTATCCGACACACACTTCAGCGCCACGTAGCAGCCGGAGTAACGCGACATGGCAAAACCGTGCAATCCCAACTCGATGATGTCGGCTACTCCGGTCGGGTAAAGCACCGGGATCATCGCGGCATCAAAGGCGTGTTCAGACTGGTGGGGCAAGGTTGACGACTTACAGGCGTGATCATCCCCTGCAATCAGCAACACCCCGCCGTATTTGGATGTACCAGCCGCATTGGCGTGTTTGAACACATCCCCCGAGCGGTCCACCCCCGGACCTTTGCCGTACCACATGCCAAACACACCGTCATATTTGGCACCTGCAAACAGTCCAATTTGTTGGCAGCCCCAAACCGCCGTCGCCGCCAATTCTTCGTTCACGCCCGGCGTAAAAAAGACGTGTTTTTCTTTGAGGAATTTTTTCGCTTTCCACAGCGCCTGATCATATGCGCCGAGTGGTGAGCCCCGATAGCCCGAAATAAATCCGGCAGTATTGAGGCCTGCGGCAAGATCACGCTGGCGCTGAATCATCGGTAGCCGCACCAGCGCTTGGGTGCCGGTCAGATATACCCGGCCATGGTCAAGCAGGTACTTGTCGTCGAGGGTCGTGGTGGCGGCGGAGGGGGCATCGGAAAATGCCGCCGCTCCTGAGAGCTTGGTAGCAGGGGAAGCAACAGCGGACATCGACGAACTCCTCAAATCGTGTTTTCGGTGGTTTTCGTAGGGGATCGACAATCTTCGGCACGACGTCTTGGTCTGGCGCCAAAGCTTGATCCCAACCCATCGCTTGGTCGTGATTGTGTCACAGCCAAAACGGGCGGGCGAAGTTTACCCGATTTCAACCAGCCGCTAAGGAGGATCTTCGATAACCAGCCACAAGCGCAATCGGAGAGATGCGCGTGCCGAGCAGAAGGGCATCAAGGAAGCGTGATGGTAAACAAAATCTGCTGTAGCGGTGCAATACGCTTGCCGAATACTTTGCCGTCCCTCGCACATACGTAGACTTCCTGAGGCGTGTAAAACTTGCAGTACATTGCCCCGTATAAATAACCGGCGGGATTGGGCGGGTAAAGCAATGCCGGATAACGCTCTTCCAATTCGCTCATGACGCGCTCCTCACGCGCAAAGTCGGCACGGAAATCAACAGCGTCGATGCGTTTAACCGGACAAACGTCCGCCAGCATGCGCGTCGCCGCAGCCTGCGATGCCCCCACCTTGCCAAAGCGTTCGACCACTGGTTGGCAGCTTGTGGGATCGATCAACGCGAGTCCGTAGGCGCGCAACTGTCGGCTAAGCGCAGTGCGCCACTCGGCATTTGCCGGGTCCGCGAAGCCAAGCTCGCGTCGTTCCAGCACCGCAAACATCGGTCCGTCGTGTGCTTGAATTTGCCTGTTGAGCACCTTGCCGATGTAACGGTCCGGTCGGGTGTTTTCGTAGCCATCAAGATTGAGAAAGCGCGCGGTCGGATCGAGTTGGGGGACAAGCCCCGACCATGAGCGTCGATCGCCGTAGGCAAGTGACACATACATCCCGCCAGGTTGGTTATACACAGCGGGGAGCGAGACTTGTGACCACGGACCAATGTGCGCCTCACGATCCCATCTGGGGAGCGGACTCACAATCAGCGTCGCCAACAGCTGGACAAATGCAACCAATGCCAGCGCGGCGACCGCCGACGAAAGTTGGTCGGTCATCTGCCGCAGCAGAATAAAAATGCCCACCGGCACGAGCAGATGCAGCGGCAGCGCATAACGCCCATTGCCGATCGTCAATATCCACGCAAGATAACCCACCACAACAAACGCAACAATCTGCAAATCCACGCGCCCCATCGTCCGCTGGTTGCCAACTTGGCTTTCCAGTTTCGAGGCACTGCTTTGCATCAGTCTGGGTTTCACAATCCGCCAGACAAGCAACCCCAGCACCAGCGCAAAACACAGGTAACGTGGATCAATCACCGTAATTTCGGCGCTGACAAACGGCGCGTCCTCTAGCATGCGCACCGGAGCCAACACAATCGAGCTCCAGTCCCACGTTTTGAATCGGTGATTCACCACGGCGTGCGGGGCGTACAAGGCAGATTGAAACCACGGATTAAAGAACGGAAAAAACGGATTCCCCGTTTCGACAAACACTCGCCAGTAATGCACTACCCCGCCGGCGATTAATCCGATCGCGGCACCCAAAAGGTATGCCCCAATCAAGCGCAGTTTTGAGCGGCTGAAAAACAACGCGGGTAAGGCGAACCCAACAACAATGCCTGCCGCCAAAAATGCCATCGGCAATTTCCAGAGAAAGGCGGTAGTCAGAAGCGCCGCGCCAGCTCCGGCATCGACAAGTCCGGCTTTGCGCGCCGTGGTTCTTACGCTTTGGGCATCGTGGCGCAGCAGAAAATACACGCCCCACAATGCCGGCACGGTCGCCACCATCTCGGACAAACTAGTGCCGAGGCCGGCGATAAACAGCGGGTGGAGTCCGGCGACGGTGACAACCAACAAAACAACACCAATGCGCAACTCAATCCGTTCGCCTTTTGTCAGCAGCCTGCAAATTTCGGCAACAGCAATCAGCGACGCGCCTTGCAACACGCCAAGTAACGCCGCGCCAATGGCCGAGGACATCCCGCTCGTCACGACTGCGTAGAACGGCAGGAACGGTATCGGGTTGATGTAACTCTGGATGTTTGCCGCAAAGGTATCCAAGAACAATCGGTCGTGGATAAAGGCGTGTGCGACATAGACGTGATAATTGAGTTGATCCCAGTTGACATCCTTCCCCGGCGCAGCCGCCGCCCATGCGCAGCAAATCAGCAAGGCGAGATAAAGCAGCCGCCAGCAGGCAGACTCATTGCGTTCGAGCAGTTCAACAGCCGGACGCAAAATGGCATTGCCACAGGGTTGAAGGCGCGCAATCAAGTCCCGATCAAGCCCCACAGTGGATTGTCGTCAGCGAAGGAAATATTTGCATTCCTATCTTTGCGTTCCTATTTCGATCAGCGCGTTTCCACATCTGCGGGAAAATGCCCAAGCCAATCCGGCACTGACTCGCCCGTATCCGACGCATCACTTCTTCTGACTGCATGGTGGTAGGTCCACTAACAATCGCATGTGCAGATTTTTTTGCACGAAAGCGATCAATGGAGTTTACCGTGAATCAACTGTCTTCCGTTGGTCACGTCAGCGTCTGCAACACACCGTGCTGCTAAACTGCGGGCCTCTACAACCGCTTGCCTTTCCGTAGGCGATACTCTAATGCCACGATTGCTACGATTGCCACGATTGCCACGATTTGCCCATGTTGTTGTGTCTATCGCGATGCTGAGCGCAACGGGTTGCTCAGTCCTCGACCCCAACCGCATCCTCACCCGCACAAGTGTGGCACCTCCCGTACCGGTGACCCCGGTTCCCATGCCGGAGGATAATTTCCGACAGGCTGCAATCGATTTTGTCTGGACTACCGTCAATGAGCGTTATTACGACCCAAAGCTCAACGGCGTTGACTGGAAGGCAGTACGCACAAAGTATGAGCCACGACTGCTCAACACCAAAACGGATGATGAGTTTTGGGAGCTACTCGACAAGATGACCGGCGAGTTAAAGGATTCACATACTCGGATCCATTCACCGAAGCTGGTGCAGCAGCAACGAAACAACGAATCACACAGCCTTGGTCTGGGGTTTATCGAACTAGACGATACGATTGTGGTGACTTCTGTTCATCCCCAGTCAGATGCATGGTGGGCGGGCGTTCGCGTCGGCATGACCATCCGTGCCATCGATGGCGAAGCCGCTCTCCCCCATTATCGGAAGTTGGTCGCCGAATCGCGCGACACCTCGACTCCTTGGGCACGCACCCGTGGCGCGGTTCGCAAAATCAACGCTGGCGATGTCGGTAGTGAGGTTTCGATGGAATTCATTCGGTCCGACGGCGCGAGTCTGGATGTACGCATGAAACGGCGCAAATTCGCCGCTCTGCCAGACTTCACGCCCCGCGTGCTGCCGTCCGGCTTCGGCTACATTCGTTTTTCTAACTTCCTCGGCAATCTTCAGAGCAGCATCGTTGCCGAAATTGAAAAGATGAAAGACACACCGGGAATGATCATTGACTTGCGCAATAACGGTGGCGGCTCAGGCGACATGTCGGCTAACCTGCTATCGCGTTTCTTCAAGGATAAACAAACCGGCATGAAGACGTTGACCCGCAGCGGCAAACCAATTTCTATTTTCTTCTATCCCCTGACCAGGATGGAAGAAGAGATCAAGGGCATCGGCGACCAAGCTTACACCAAGCCTGTGGTGGTGCTGACCAACGAAAGTTCAGCGTCGGCCGCCGAAATCTTCTCCAGCATGATGAAGGAAAGCAAACGCGCGACCTTGATCGGCCAGCGCACCTGCGGCTGCCTGCTGGGTTACTTCGGCTTGGCGGATGTCCCCGGAGGCGCAAAGATGGCCTACAGCGAAATCGGCTTCGTCACCAAGACGGGCCGGCGCGTTGAAGGCGATGGTGTGACACCCGACATCGAAGTCAAAATGACGCGCGAAGACTATCTGTTGAATCGTGATCGTGTATTGGAGCGCGCCGTGGCGTTGCTCACCGAAAAAACTGCGCCCGACAGCAAGCCGACGCCCAAATAGGCGTGTACTTGGAACATTTCCCGCCTGCTTCAAAGCGCAAGCAAGTCCTGAATAAGTTCAGTTCAGGGCCAGACTAGGCGTTAACACGGAGATTTCGACGCTGCGTAGCTTGATATGTCGGGACAAATCTTTGTGTGAGCCGTGACGTCTGGCGACAAAACGGAGTTGTTAAGAGTTTCCTCAAGTAAACCGAAATGGTGCCGAAATCACCGGTACGTCGCTGCTTTGCCGATTTGACCGGTGATTCATACTTCGTTTTGTCGCGTCGCCGCACACAGGTGCTGCCGACGATCCAAAGCACCGCGAGGCGGGTGCAATACAGCCAGCCTACTGTTGATGAATCGTCGAAACGGAAAGCAGCACAACGCGCACCACAGTCAAGCAAGGGTAGAAATCGGCTTAAGCGGCTAAAGGCTGTCAGCGCGACTCAGAGGGCACCGGTGACGGTGCCCTTTGTCTTTAGCGCATGAGCAACAAGGCATCCCGCAAGCGCCCCTCTCGCCGCCCCGCAGCGTCATGGACCCTTCGGACAAGGGGCACCCGAACGCGGCGAGCGGAGGATGTTTGACATGTCTTTTGCCTTGCGCTCCTGCAACTCTTCGCCAAGGGAACTTCTAAGAAGTTCCCCCAACAGAAAAGGGCGATATCGGCGGACACTTCAACGCATTTATGGCTGAAAGTGTTCGTGAATAAACGAGTCTATCGGGCTGGCTGCTGTTAGGTTGTGTCCGGCTGGAACGGCGAGGTTTTCTTGCAAGTGCCACCGCTTTCCGACAGTGCGAGAAAACTTAAGTTTGCCGAATTGCGGCCGTATTCCCTATCAACTCACCGCTTTCAAAACAGTGTGGGTCGGATAAGCTTCCAGCACGCAATTTATGCTTGCTTCGATCGTCGTCACTTTTGACCAACTTGATCTTGGAAAAATAAAATGTCAGCCGTTCTTAACTCCCCGTCTGCCGCCACCAAGCCACAAACCCGTCCGGCACCACCTTCATTGCTTGGATTCTTTCAGCACCATGGTGCCTGGGCACCTGGCGTGAAATTGTTCCGCCGCATCGACTTCAAATCCAAAGCCATGTTAATTTTGATTGTGCTGCTGATTCCGCTGGCGATTCTGTCGACAGATAGTTGGAATCATTACGCCGACAACATCAGCCTGTTGAAGAAGGAGCGTGCCGGCGTTGAAGCCATGGCTAAGCTCGTACCAGTAATGCAGGGGGTATTGGAAACACGCAACGCAACCCGCGCCATACTTGGCGGATATCGGAGCGAGACCGACTACCAACTCGCCCGAACCGCCACGGATCAGGCGCTCGCCCAGTTCAAGACCGCTCTCGAAACATCGGGTGACCCGCTAGGGCTCAGGCCGTCGTTAGATAAACTAGCGGGCGATTGGGCGGCGACGGCGTCCTCGCAGAACGGCGTAGACGCAAGCGGAAGAACTGTTTTTGGCAGCGTCACGAAGAGTACAGTGGAATTGATAAACAAGCTCTCGGATGATTCCGCGCTTACGCTTGACCCCGAAATCGACTCGTTATACCTCGTAAACGCCGTGATCTTGACCCTTCCAAAGGTTTGGGAAGATGCGGGGCAACTTTGGGGATGGGGTACATTCGCCAGCGCTAAGGGAGGACTGGATGCCAAGAACCTGGAAAAATTCAATGTCTGGACTGCTCGCGTCGAATCCGGTACAGAAGATGCTGCTGGTTTCTTTAATCGAGCCATGACCGCCAATCCGGGCATTAAATCCAAGATTGACCTTAAGCCTTTGACCGACCTTCAGGAGTTCAGGAAACGCGCCGAGAAGGCCGCTGCCGGAGGCAGTACGGACGCGACCGCCTTCTATGCAGATGGCAAGGCGATGGTGGCGTCGGTTGCCGGACTGTATAAGCAAGCCCTGCCGGCGCTTGATCAAATACTCGCAGACCGATACGAGCAAGCCAAAGCCAGCCGGAATATTCGCAGCGCGATTGTTGTGATTGCCCTCCTCCTATCGGGATATCTCCTCTACTCTTTTTTCCTGGTCATGAGCGGTGGCCTGCGCGAGGTTCAACGTCACCTGGAAGCCATGGCAGATGGCGACCTTACAAAATCACCCAACCCTTGGGGTAGCGATGAAGCCGCGCGCCTCATGATCTCACTCAGCAATATGCAGGATTCGTTACGGGGTATCGTCTTTCAAGTACGCCGGTCGGCTGACTCGATCGTAGAAGCCTCCACCCAGATCGCCTCGGCGTCTGCCGATCTTTCCTCCCGCACTGAACAAACCGCTGCAAACTTGGAAGAAAGCGCCGCCTCCGTCGAGCAGGTATCTGCCACGGTCCGCAGCTCGGCTGACAACGCCCAGCAGGCGGCATCACTTGCCCACTCGAATACCAAGATTGCGGAACGTGGCGGCGAGGTTATTTCCCGGGTGGTAACCACCATGGAAGCGATCAACACCTCGTCGTCTAAAATCAGCGAGATTATCGGCACCATCGACGGTATCGCCTTCCAAACCAACATCCTCGCGCTCAACGCTGCGGTGGAAGCTGCTCGCGCCGGTGAACAAGGCCGTGGCTTTGCGGTGGTTGCTTCCGAAGTCCGCAGTCTCGCACAGCGTAGCGCTGATGCTGCCAAAGAGATCAAGGTATTGATCTCCGGCAGTGTGGAACAGGTTCATGTTGGCACCGAAGTGGTGCGCAGTGCCGGTGATACGATGGCCGAGATTGTGACCAGTGCAAAACGCATGGGCAGCCTGTTGGGCGAAATCTCGACTTCGGCAACCGAACAAAGCTCCGGTATTGCACAGGTCAATACGTCCGTGCAGGAGCTCGACCGCATGACCCAACAAAACGCCGCGCTGGTGGAAGAAACCGCCGCCGCTGCCGGTAGCTTGAACCAGCAAGCGCATGGCCTGGCCGAGGAAGTATCGCGGTTCAAGCTGCCGTAAGTGATGTGTGCGGAGATCGCCAAGCTGCGTGATCCTCGCAAAAACGATGGCACAAACAATGCACCCACCGGGTGCATTGTCGTTTCTGGCGGGCAGTGTGTTGGGCACCGCCGGGCGCGCCAATCAAGATGGGCGACAGCAAATGAAAATACTCGTACCCGGCGCCGGCGGAACCGGCGGCCACGTCGACGGGCGGCTCTCCCAATCCGACGCGGACGTCACATTTTTGGTGCGGCCCCAAGCGTTTAGCGGCAGCATGCTTTCGTCGTAAGAAACAAAAAGGCTACCGCCGCTTGATACCTTACCCCTAAACACCCCCCTAAAAGGTCGTCGCTATTTGGTGTTGAATTCACGTAAATGTCTGAAACCATCCGCCAACAAACAAGTTTAGAAATCTGAGAAACAGCGTCAGGAAACTTAAGTTTGCCGAATTGCGGCCGTATTCCCTATCAACTCACCGCTTTCAAAACAGTGTGGGTCGGATAAGCTTCCAGCACGCAATTTA
>JADCJC010000048.1 GCA_020247395.1 Rhodocyclaceae bacterium | reverse complement strand
CCTTTTTTACTGCGCCCTTCAGAGCAGAAAATCGCTTAAGGTAGTGCCATGATGGTCTGTCCCCTATTATTCAGGCAAAGTGACGTCCAAGGGTGAGGCGTTTGGGGCCGAAGTGGCTGGAACAGTGGGTGGGACAGGAGGGTTGGTATTGACGTTACTTTTAATTGGTGGCCCCTTTAATTCCTCTTGACCCGCTTAGTTCCCGTTAATTGCCACCAGCGTACCCAGAATCGTTCAAGTAGATTGGCAACACCAAACGAAGCTCTTTCGCCATTTTCAAGAGCATTCGCTCGTCGTCATCCCCCGTAACGATGCCTCGAAAAAACTCCTCGTTTTTTAATCTTTCCTCGCTAGTAACGCTTGCCATGTACCGGCGATTGAGGTCGGCGAGTCGGGGCGACTCTGTTAAATCGTCAATTTCGCTAAGCATCCCATTTCTAATAGTAAATACGCCAATAAAAAACATTTCCTCGCCTGGCTCGTAACTAATCAAGACCGAGTGTGATCGACTATTAAAACTCGCCCGATAAAACTTTCCGCTAATCGCGGGTGTGTCTGCCTTAAAGTTCAAGGCATTCAAAAACGGTGCGAAAGCCTTATCAGTGAGTCGCAAGAAATCTTGGCCGTTCATGGGGGAACCGCGCCCGGAAATTCTGGATGTAGTTTCTGATAGTTCTTGAGCATGTTTTGCTCCATCTGATAAAAAATACTAGGGAGCGCACGGTTTGGATCTGCACCTATGTCGATTATCTGCCGACCGCTCCGCATCTGATCAAGTATCCATACGCGGTTATGCTGCATCATCGCGCTAGTAACTTGGTCTCGATTCATGCCCATCGCCTTGAAGTCAGGCATGTCGTTCAAGATTTTTGCATTTGGGTGTCGGGCTGCTTCGCGTTCTACGCGTGCCATTGTTTCACCCAGGATGACAGGGCCATTTTTGACTGTCAAGGCTTCTGCTGCAGGTCGCCCAAGCGCGGTTAATTTGCCCCAAAATCCAAGCGCTATTGCGGTAGCGGCCTCAATTGGATTATCCGGGATAAAAGGGGCCAGGTTCTCATGGCACTACCTTAAGCGATTTGCGCGCATTGAGGATTGCTGCTCTTGCCTGCACGCGTGGCACGGTTAAGTAGGCGTGTGTTGTCGGTCGTCGTTTGATTGCGTGCGGTTCTATTCTATTTGGCCGGTGCGGAATGATCATGGTCGCAATTGCGCACAGCATCGTGCGCAACACTTCGTCAGTTCTCTTCGTCGGATGCCATCGCCACTGCTGGCTGAAGGCATGCCAAAGCTGTAGCGTTGCCTTGAAGCTCAATGCGCGCGGCATAACATGCGCCATGACTGCGGCGCGTGCCATCAATGCGCGGATCAAGTTGTAGGCGAGCAGATGCACCTCGATCTCCTTTCTCACCATCTCCGGTGATTTGCTGCGCAGAATGTCCATACCAGTCTCCGACTTAATGCTCCGGAAGTCCACCTCAATTTGCCAGCGCTTGCGATAGAGCTGATCCAGTTCAATTGGCAAGATACGCTTGGCGTCAATCAGCGTGGTAACGAGCAGGCGACCGCCGACTTCAGTTTGGCGAACAGTCAGTTCTTCGGGCATCGTGGCGTACAGCGCTGGGCTCATCCATTTGGGGCGCTGTGGTCGCCGCCACTTCACCAGAAGATCGTTGCCGCTGATTGTTTTGACAATGGCATCAGGGGAGGTCAGACGCAACTGGTGCTGCCGCGTCAGGATATCCACGCCGCGTGCCATTAGCATGGCAATGGTGAAATAGGTGCAGTGATAGCGGTCGACGAGGATGACGTCTCCCCCGTCAAGCTGTGGCATGAGCTCGCGAAACAAGGCTTGCTCGCCACTACCCTTGCCTTTGGTGGATCCCATGGCTATGCCAAGAACAGCACCGGTGGCCAGCGAAACGAGGCCAACGAGCTGTGCGACCGGAAATCCGAGGCCCGTTTTCTGCTCACCGCTTTGCGGGTATGCGGCTTGATTGGCTTGTGTGTCTGGCATGGAGACCGTGGTGCCGTCTAGCAGTTTGACGGATCGACCACGCCAGCGCCATTGGCGGGGTGCGGCTCGTTCGAGGCGCTCGCCGATGGTGAAGCGTAACTGCGCAATGAACGAAACCGGCAGCCGCTGGCGCGCTTTGCAATAAGGCCCGGTATTCAGACTACAGGCCGACTCATCGCGTGCGCGGCGCGCGCTAAGGTGACGCGCCACGGCATCCTGACAGGCGCCATCCGCGCAGAGGCTTTGTTCGATGAACAAGCCTAGGGTGGTCAGAGGCGGATATAGCCGCTCACGATAGGCACCCGCCTCTGCTTTGAGGATGGAGGCTAGTCGCGCACTCGGTATTACCTCAGCCAATGCCGCAGAAGGCTGGTCCGCAATGAATTGCTTAAAGCGAAAAACGCTGGACTGTAGGCGTTTTTTTGGTATCGTCACACATGGCTGATCCTTTCTGTTTAGACGTTGACGTTAGACACCAACATCTTATCAAGCAAAGGCTCTCAGCCACTCCTTTTTTACTGCGCCCTTCAGAGCAGAAAATCGCTTAAGGTAGTGCCATGATGGTCTGTCCCCTATTATTCAGGCAAAGTGACGTCCAAGGGTGAGGCGTTTGGGGCCGAAGTGGCTGGAACAGTGGGTGGGACAGGAGG
>JADCJC010000047.1 GCA_020247395.1 Rhodocyclaceae bacterium | reverse complement strand
GTACCCAGTGTACGGCGAGCACCGGAACTGACAGATTCCGCCCGCGCAGTAGGTTTATAGAAGTTCCCCAGACTTGAGCAGACCTATCCGGCATAGCGTCACACCCACATTCCCAACCACGCGGCGGCAATCATCAATGCCAAGCCGGGGATGATGCGGCGCGCATAGGGCCATCCACCGGCAGTTGTTGCCAGAATGGCCTTTACCAAGGTATTGGCGCTAAGACCAGCCAGAATGGCGACCCCCGCAACAGGGGCGGTAATCTTGCCCGCCAACTGCAGGGACGCCGACGCCACCGCAGCCGCGTGCGCATCCGCCAAACCGGAAACAAATATGGCAAACATGACGCCACCATCGCCCGTCCAAGCGTTAAGCGCCGCAGAGATCACCGATACTGCGCCGGTCAGTCCGGCAAATCCAAGTGCAGTAAGTAGATTAAACGCGCGACCGCTGCTGGTATGGGCGGCTGATGGCGTCTGCAAGGCCTGCCAAGTGAACCAGCCGGCGTAAGTGACGGCTGCGGCGCCGGCAAATAGCAGCGGCTTTATCATCAATAGCAGCAGCGATGGTGCCAGAAAGGCGAGCACTGCGGCTAATTGCAAAATGGTTGCGACCGACGACAGCACCGCGCCCGCCACCAGCCCCGACATCAGTGCGGGCTCTTCACGAGTGCGGCGTCCCATGGCGTGAATCGTCGCCGAACTGGATATGAATCCCGCCGCCAATCCCGCAACAGGCAGGCCAAAACGCGGCCCAAGCAGCCGCAGGGCAACGTACCCCATTGCGCTGATCAGCATCACCAACGCGACAATTCCGGTCAGGGTGCGCGGATTGATGGCACCGAATGGACCAACAAATCGATCCGGCGCAAGCGGCAGCGCAATTAGTACCACTGCGGCGAAGAGTAGCGCGTCGTGCAATTCATGTTCACTGAGCACACCACGCACAAAATGGTGGATTCGATCCCTTGCCGCCAGCAAGCCCGCAAGGGCTACACCCAGCGCGGCGGCAAACAGCGGCTGCCTTGCGGCCAGACCACCTATCAGGCAAGTCAGGATCAGCGCGATCTCGGTGGTTATACCCGGGTCGTCGGTCGGTGCGCGACGGTAGGCGAGAAGGGTAAATGCACCGATGAGCAGCGTCACTACTGCGATCAAAAGCACGTCGCCCAGCAGCATTGCAACCGCGCCGGCGAAGGACACCACGGCAAACGTGCGAATACCCGCTGGGCTTCGATTGGGCCCACTACCTTTGCGACGTTCACGCTCCGCACCGATCAACAGGCCTATGCCGACCGCGACACAGACCGAGAGCAACGATTGTGCATCAAGTACAGCAGTCATCCATCCCTCCACAAACAGAACCGACTAGACGGCCCGAATGGTACGGGCCCGAGGAAAAAATTCGTGCGAGACATCGGCGTCTAAACGCCAATGCCCGCAGCCGAGCTGAGTTGCGTGATTTGGCGTGTGCGCCTACGCTTGGTCAGAGCGCCAGCCGGTTGAAGCCGAACAAGCAAAATGGACCGCGCGATGACGCACACCATCGAATTGCTCAGGCAATTGACGATGATCGTATTTTGGCACCGTATAGGCCCCCACCCAGGTCGGTAAATGACAATCGCCTGATGCAGGTCAACTTAAGGCACGGCAAGCTGCGCCAGACTGCAAACGTGTATTAGACAATCCGACGCTGTTCCTGTTGTGGAACGAAGCTATGTTTGAATCCGCCGTGATCGGTCGCAGGCAAAGAAAAGCCGAGTTTGCCAGTGTGTAGGGGCCGGCGCCACGCGAGTCATCGACAGACGAGGAACGCGCGCAACGCTGGCTATGGCGGTTCTGGCGGCAGGTTGCGTAGCACGGCTACGCCGTCGCTGTTGGCTGCTCGCGGTGGGGCCGCGCGCCGGTTTAGCGGGTCGAAAGATGCTGTCGTGAACACGACTGAACCTCTTTCGTACCCGCAAAGCACGCACTCTGATTGCACGGCATCAGTCGGCCAGAGCAATCCGATCCAACTCACAAAATGTCGCTACCGAACATGAAAATCAACGCCAACTGTGAAATTGAGCTGAAGCTGGCGATTGCGCCCGGCGACGTCGGCGCGTTGCGCCAATCACCCTTGCTGCGCGAAAAATGCATCAGCGGCCCTGCACGGCGCAAGGTGTTCAATATTTATTTTGACACCGCCGTGCATACTCTTCGACAAAACGGCATGGCGTTGCGCCTACGCCGGACGAATGGCCGGTGGTCGCAAACATTCAAGACTGCCGGTGTGGCAAGTGGTGCACTATCCGCACGCGGCGAATGGCAGGAGGTGCTACCTGGCCCGCAGCTGGATCTTTCGCTGCTTCGCGAGACGCCGCTTGCCGAGCTCGCCGAAAGAGATCGTTTGCACCTTACGCTGATGCCGGTCTTCACCACGGTGTTCAGCCGCACCGTCTGGCTGATTGAGCTTTCGCCCGGTCAGCGGGTCGAGATTGCCCTCGATCAGGGCAGTGTGATGTGCGGTGAGAAGTCGCTGGTGATTTCGGAAGTCGAGATCGAACTGCTTGAGGGGAAACCGGTCGCCGTGTTTGATACCGCCGAGAGTTTGCTCGAACATACCGCCTTGCGACCGGACAACGTGAGTAAAGCCAGCCGTGGTTATCAACTGTTGAATGCGCCTCCCCTGGCACCGACTTTTGCAAGCCCGGTCAAACTCCAACGCAAATGGCGTTTGGATCAGGCGATGCAAGTGATTGTTTCGGCCTGCCTCGCGCACTTTGCCGCAAATGTCGACGGTGCGCTTACAACCGATGATGCCGAGTACATCCATCAAATGCGCGTGGCATTACGGCGTTTGCGCTCCGCCATTCGTTTGTTCTGTCCGGCCGATGCGAAGTACATCTGTGGCGAGTTGCGATGGTTGACCAGTGTGCTGGGCCAGGCGCGTGACTGGGATGTGCTGGTGACCAATACGTTGCCATTACTCATCGACGGTTACGCGGACGCGGCTACCGCCGAGGCGGTGATGCGATCTGCCAGACAAAGCCAGGAGGTAGCGCGTGCCGCAGCGCGTGCGGCTCTGCAATCTGCACGCTACGCACGGTTACACCTCGCGCTCGGTCGCTTGGCCAGCGTGCCTGGCACGTTCACCCGGCTGACAAGCGAGATGCCCACAGCGGACGATACAAAACGCGATCGTGGCAGCAAGCCTCCAGGCGACACGCGAGCGCTTTGCATTGCTCGGTTTGCCGCTGCCGAAATACGCCGCCGCCGCCATCACCTGCTGCGCCACGCCGCTGCAATGACAAAGTTGTCGCCAGTTGAGCTACACCGGGTACGCATTGATGCCAAACGGTTGCGCTATACCATCGACCATGTTGCCAGCCTGTTTGACGACAAACGCATCAAACAGCACGTAAACACGCTTGCACGGCTACAGGATTTGCTCGGCACGGCGAACGACGCCATGGTGGCGTCCGCGCTGATAAAAAACATTGCGCCAACTGAACGATTCATGCATTTTGCCGACGGCTGGCTTTCGGCGATCAGGCATATTGAATTGGCCGAAATCGAGCGGCATATTCGTGACTTGAAAGGTCTTAAGCCACTGCGGGCGCAATCGAGCAAACACTGGCAGAAAAAAACGGCATGACCATTCGGCGCACGTAGCCTCACTTTTGTATCGACTCAATCATCAGGTGTCCCATGAAATACAAAGACTACTATGAAATCCTTGGTTTGAAGCGGGATGCGTCCGAAGACGACATCAAGAAGGCCTATCGCCGACTCGCGCGTAAATATCATCCGGATGTTTCCAAGGAGTCCGAGGGCGAGGCCAAGTTCAAGGACGTATCGGAAGCGTATCAAACGCTCAAAGACAAAGAAAAACGGGCTGCCTATGACCAGTTGGGCAGCCACCGGCCCGGCGAAGAATTTGCCCCGTCCCAAGATTGGGCGGAGGCGTTCAATACCCACTTCAACAGCGGTGAAACCTCATTTGAAGGTGCTGACCTATCGGACCTGTTTGCACATTTCGCGCGACATCGCGCGGGCAGTGCGGCCGGTGGCAGGCAAGGCCCTGCATTCCCGATCGCAGGTGAGGACTTCGAGGTCGCGGCGAACATTACCTTGGAAGAGGCTTTTCGCGGCACTCAGGTGGCGCTGAAGCTCGATGTACCGGTGCATGATGCACACGGTAGGACACGGCGCGAGACGCGCGCTTTTGAGGCGAGGATTCCGAAAGGTGCCACTAACGGACAACGCTTGCGCCTGCGTGGGCAGGGTGGCAAGGGTCTCAACGGCGGGCGCGATGGCGACCTGTATCTCAACATCAGTCTCACTCGACATGCGCTGTACCGGGTCGATG
>JADCJC010000046.1 GCA_020247395.1 Rhodocyclaceae bacterium | reverse complement strand
GCCATCGTCGAGGTAGCGCTCGATCGTATCAAGATCGCGGATTCCCCCGCCGAGTTGTAGCGGTACATCATCCCCCATGACTGAGATGATCTGTTTAATCGCCGCCTCGTTTTTTGGTTTGCCGGCAAACGCGCCATTCAAATCCACCACGTGCAAGCGCTCACAGCCTAAATCCTTCCACTGGCGCGCCGTGTCACCGGCGTTTTGGGAAAAAGTTGTTGCGCGCTGCATATCACCTTGTTCAAGGCGGACACAATGACCGTCTTTGATGTCAATGGCCGGAATAATCAACATGTTGGGCTAAGTGAAGAAGGGCGGACGGGTGGGCGCTTAATAGAGCCTAGGGCGCATTAGTTTGGGATGTGGTCAATGAAATTATAGAAACGTAGTGGCGTTTTGCCTTCGGAATTTTGCAGTCCAACGCTATAGATTCACTTTCAAAAAATTCTTGTACACCGTGAGTCCAGCTTGGTGACTCTTCTCAGGATGAAACTGTGTCGCAAAAATGTTAGCGCGACCAATGGCTGCCGTAAAGCGCCCACTGTAATCGGCGCTCGCCGACACAATCGAAGGGTCGCTCGGTGCGCAGTAGTAAGAATGTACAAAATAAAAACGTTCACCGCTTGGAATTCCGTCAAATAAGGCAGAGCTGACGGAGTTATCCGGCACAAAGTCGACCTGATTCCAGCCCATATGCGGAACTTTAAGGGTAGCGTCAGTGGGGCGAAATTTTTCCACACTCCCAGGGAAGATGCCCAAACCCGGAGTGTGTCCCTCTTCAGAGAGGTCAAACAACATTTGCATTCCAACGCAAATACCGAGGAATGGTCGGTGTGCTGCAGCTTGCCTCACTGGGTCTTCTAGCCCGCTTTCGCGCAAATAGCGCATGCAGTCTGGCATGGCACCTTGACCGGGGAAAACCACTTTGTCTGCTGAGTGTAGGTCTTGCGGTTCGCCGGAAATCACCACGCACGTTGGAATCTCCCACTCCCGGCTGGCGAACTCGAACGCCCGCGCGACCGATCTAAGGTTTCCCATACCATAGTCAACCACAACAAGTTTTTGCATGAAATATTGGCAAGCGAGGCAGCTGCGGACCTTCGCAAACGCCCAAGAGGGATTTTGCGTCGAGGATTGCCCAAAGAAGCCTTGTAAATCAGCTATTTGCTTTTTTTGAGTGTATTGATATAATACGCGGCTTCGCGCAATTTGTACCGATCACCACACGGAAGGCGGCTCGCAGCCTTTTGTTAACGATTGTGCATCATCAATAAAAAACTTTTTTGAATTGATTCTGGAATAACCATGGCAAACATCAAATCCGCCGCCAAACGCGCTAAGCAAGCAGTCAAGCAGCGTGCACACAACATGGCGCAGCGTACCGAACTCCGCACGGCGATCAAGAAAATCGTCGCTGCTGTCGCAAAGGGAGACCAAGCATCTGCTCAAGCAGTGTACCAAGCGCAAGTCGGTACGATTGACTCGATTGCTGACAAAAAGATCATTCACAAGAACAAGGCCGCTCGCCATAAGAGCCGTCTGACCAAAGCTATCAAGGCGCTGGGTGCCACCGCTGTAGCGTAACTGCGTTGCTTCTCGCTCTCGACAGGCGCACACAGCCGTCCTAGTCGTAGCGGGGCCGCAAAAATCACAAACGCCGTGAAGGAAAGCTTCACGGCGTTTTTTATGTTGGATCCGTTTGCACCGGTGGATGTTTTTGCTCGGCAAGGTTTGCCATGGCGAGATTGGGAATTGGACAAACATCACCCTCCAACGGTGCGTTCGGATCAATGACGGTCAATTCATTATCCCTGGCGAAATCGAGCAGAAACCGATAGGCGCGGGGCTCCATGTCCGCCAGCGCAGGTTCAACCACAACACAACGTACGCCGTCGAGCAGCATTGGGCGAACATATGGCGAGTAACGCATCTGTTGATCACCACCAAACGTGGACATAATGCCGCAAAGACGCTCCGCCCAGTCGCTCGGGCGAAACGCGCGCCCGCGCGTGGTGATACCTTGGATAATGATGCGGGTGTTAATCATCGGGTCGCGAGGTTGGATGATTGATAAGGGATAGGGGATAGGGGATGACTGAAAAAGGGGCAGCCGGTGCGATATGAGCGCGGCGAATTTTCACCACGACAACACGACCAATTCGGACGCAAATGTTATTCCGGTCGAAAGCCGTGGACTGGACGTTACGGCAGTTGAGGAGCTTAACGACTTGGCGTGGTTGCGACTTTAGAGCAGCAAGTTAACCAGCCTATGAAGAAGTGCTGAACACCGCCAAAATTATATCTTGCACCATCTACCCTAACCGCTTCGCTGAGCCCGAAATTAACATGCTTTTCTTTACCTTGGTGTCCTGACCGTGTCCCACGAACGGCGCACTATTGCGATCATCGGAGCCGGCTTTTGCGGAACCATGATGGCGGTGAGGCTGCTTAAGGCTGAGGCGGCGGGGATGTATGATGTGGTGCTCATTAACCGACCGCAGCCCGCCGGTCCGGGTGTCGACAGTCAGTTATCAGCGTACTCAACTTCGCTCGCGCGTGGCCTCGCCTACGGGACAAATTCTGCGGATCATCTGTTGAACGTTCCCGCGGGTCGGATGAGCGCCTTCGACGAATTGCCGCACGATTTCGAGGCCTACCTGCAAAGACGCGCGGTTGCCGCTGATGGGGGCGGTTTTGTGGCGCGCAAGCTGTATGGCGATTACTTGCGCAGCACCTTGGATGAGGTCACGGCGAGGGCGTTATCAAAGCCGGATGCACCAAGATTTTTCATGAAGCACGCCACCGTCACAACAATCGATCGTCATGCCGACGGCCGCCTGCAACTGGCTTTCAATGAGGGGGGCGGGCAAGGCCGCCTGCTGGCGGATCGAGTTGTGCTCGCGCTCGGCAATTTTTCCCCCGCCGATATCGGCGTGCCCGAGTCGAGCTTCTATGACTCTCAGCGCTACTTGCGCGACCCATGGCAAACGGGAGCACTATCGGGTATCGACCCGTCGCGGCCGGTTGTACTCATCGGCACCGGCCTCACCATGCTCGATGTTGCGGCGACACTCAAGCGACGCGCAGCCGCAGGGGTGCCGCTATCATTGATCGCGCTATCACGCCGCGGTTTGCTGGCGCAGCCGCACCGACTTCACGCGGAGTCGCCGACGTTGCTCGCGCCACCGCCGGACATGTTTGACGTTTGTTCGGCGCGGCACTACTTGCGAAGCGTACGCCGCGCTATTCACCAGCATGAGCTGGGTGGCGGTAACTGGCGTGATATTGTCGCCAGCCTTCGGCCAATTACTCCATCGCTGTGGGCGAGTTTGCCGGAAATCGAACGCCGTCGGTTTCTACGCCACGTTCGACCATATTGGGATAGCCACCGCCACCGTGCGGCACCGGAATCGGCAGCGCTGTTGGCTGATCTAATCGCGTCCGGAGAGCTTAAAGTCCTAGCGGCGAACTTGGTGCGAATCAGTGAAGTTGCAGGCTCGGCCAGAGTGACCATTCGGCTGCGAAGTCGGGCAGCAACTATCGACATTCATGCTGCCCATGTGGTCAACTGCACCGGGCCATCGTCCGATATCCAAGCCGAGCCACTGCTTGCGAGCATGCAGTGTCAAGGCATGATTAGTCCCGATGCCCTCAGGCTTGGGCTGAACGTTGCCGATGACTTCCGTGTGACCAATGCGCAAGGCCAGCCCACGATCGGCGTTTACTATGTTGGGCCGCTACTCAAAGCCCGCCACTGGGAGGCGACGGCCGTACCCGAGCTGCGTAAACATGTCAGGGCTGCGGCGGATGAAGTAATCCGGAGCTTGGCCTTCCTTGCCCAATGATGTAACGGCAACAACCCTACCTCCTGGCAATCGTTGGTCGCAATATCCGATTCATCCCTTAGTACGCGCATTTCGTCGCACAGACCTCGCTGGGGGGTGACAGTTGCGTCAAAGTACGCTTTGTCCTACTATCACCGCTCGATTTTCAACGTGCGGCGGCCTCGCAAAGGCGGGTGTCGCCGTTGTTTTTTGAAAGCGCATTTGCGTGCGCATTTCGGCAAGCCGATGGCCCCCGGGCGATGATGTAAGGAAACAGACATGCTTTCAATTCACCAAATGAACACCTATAAGCCGCTCAACGTTGCCTTCACGCATGGTGTAGGCACGTGGCTGCATACCACCGATGGCCGCAAGATCTTGGATGCGCTTGGGGGCATCGCGGTGTCAGGCTTGGGGCATGCTCACCCGAAGCTGACCAAGGCCATCGCTGAACAAGCGGGGCGACTGATTCACACCTCCAACTTGGTCAACATTCCCGAACAAGCCGCACTCGCCGATAAGTTGTGCGCATTGGCGGCGATGGAGAACGCCTTTTTTTGCAACTCAGGGGCCGAGGCAAACGAATGTGCAATCAAGATTGCGCGTTTGTACGGCCATCAGCGCGGGATTGCGAATCCACAAATCATCGTCATGGAACGGGCGTGGCACGGCCGTACCCTCGCTACGCTGGCGGCGACCGGTTCGCGTAAAGCGCAGGCCGGGTTCGAGCCGCTGGTAACAGGTTTCATCCGCGTACCCTACAACGACCTCGATGCTATCAAAACCATCGCCGCACACAACCACGACGTGGTTGCGGTATTGAGCGAGGTGCTGCAGGGGGAAGGCGGCATTGTTGCTGCGCGTACAGACTATCTGCGCGAACTTCGCGCATTTTGTACAGAGAAAGACTGGTTGTTGATGATCGATGAAGTGCAGTCGGGTATCGGCCGTACCGGCAAGTGGTTTGCCCACCAATGGGCTGGCATCGTTCCTGATGTGATGCCGTTGGCAAAAGGGTTGGGCTCGGGTGTGCCAATCGGCGCGTGTTTAGCCCATGGCAAGGCGGCGACCGTGTTCAAGCCGGGAAATCATGGCACCACCTTTGGCGGCGGCCCACTTGTTTCAGTGGCGGCGCTACGCACCCTGCAGATCATGGAAGAAGAAGGGTTGCTTGCCAATGCGACAGCGATGGGCAATGTTGTCGCCGACGGGCTTAAGGCGACGTTGGCGGGCGTGGCAGGCGTGGTAGAAGTACGAGGGCAGGGCTTGATGTTAGGGCTGGAACTAAATCGACCGTGTGGCGAAATCGTTGAGATGGCGCTCGAGGATGGGTTGTTGACGAACGTGACGCAAGATTGTGTCATCCGTATTCTTCCTCCGCTCATCATCAATGAAGCTGAGGCGCACGAGATGGTGAAACGGCTGTCGACCGTCGTTAAACGCTTCCTCGCCAAGGCATCCGGTATCTCGATTCAGGCGGCGTGATATGAAACATTTTCTTAAGCTCTCCGATTTTGGCAAGCATGAGTTCGACCACATCATCGAGCGCACCACTGTTCTGAAGAAGAGATTCAAGCAATACATTCCTTACCAGCCACTAACGGATCGCATGCTGGCGATGGTATTTGAAAAGAGTTCCACCCGTACCCGTGTCTCATTCGAAGCGGGCATTTATCAACTCGGCGGACAAGCAATTCATTTGGATGCGCAGTCGACACAGCTCGGACGCGCCGAGCCGATTGAAGACACCGCGCGGGTGATTTCGCGGATGGTTGATCTGGTCATGATCCGGACATATGAGCAAGATAAGGTGGAACGATTCGCGGCACATTCGCGGGTGCCGGTGATCAATGGCCTCACCAACGAATTCCACCCCTGTCAAGTGCTGGCCGATGTCTTCACGTTTATCGAGCACAGGGGTTCAATCACCGGGAAAACGGTGGCGTGGGTCGGCGACGCAAACAACATGAGCTATACCTGGCTGGAAGCGGCGCGTATCTTTGGCTTTACGTTGAATGTTGCAACGCCTGCCGGTTACGCGATGGAGGAATCCCGAGTGGCGGAGTCGGATCGTGCGCATCTGAAAACATTTACTGATCCGATGGCGGCTGCGAGCGGTGCGCATCTGGTCACCACAGACGTTTGGACCAGTATGGGCTACGAGGCTGAGACGGAAACGCGAAAGAAAGCTTTTGCAGACTTCATCGTTGATACGGAGATGATGGACTCTGCGGCGAAAGATGCGTTGTTCATGCATTGCCTGCCTGCGCATCGTGGTGAGGAAGTTACTGAAGAGGTTCTCGAGGGATCGCAGTCGGTAGTGTGGGAAGAGGCAGAGAATCGCCTCCATGTGCAAAAGGCGCTGATGGAGTACTTGTTGTTGGGAAAGATTGATAGCTAAACACAAGAACTGGCGGCTGTCTCGGAGCCAAAAGCACTGAAGCTGCCCGCCAATTGTGGAACTTTAAAAAGGAGTCAATGATGGAAAACCAGTCAAAACGGCTTTTGATGGTGTCGATAATTGCGGCTAGCTTGGTTGCGACTACAGCGAGCGCAGCGCCTGCGTCAGACGCGAGCCCAACGGCCAAACCGGCGAGCGCGGCGGCCGAAAAGAAGCAGGTGTTTGCATTAGTTTCGGCAGTCGGTGATCAATTTACCTATGTGCGACAAAAGGAAAGCACGGGATCGAACATCATCGACAACAATGTTCGGCGAACGCTCAAAGCGCAAAACAATGGCCTCAATCTTGCAGTGCTTCGCGGGCTGGACACCGCTATAGGCAATGCGCATCCCGATAGCGAGCGCGTTTTCATCACATTGAACCCCACAGAGCTTGACAATGTGTTGCCGCAAGATCGCGAGGCGGTCGCCATCGGCAAGATCGTCTCCGAGTTGGAAAAACTGCCTGAACGCGCCAAATGGGACAAGATTATCGTCGCGACACCGAAGTACCTGCAATCGGAGCGCCAGGGGATGGGGCCGAAGCTGCATGGCCTAGGAATCTATGTGCAACCCCTCACCGGCGGCTCGCTTGAAGGCCAGGACGGCAATCCGGAGATCGACGTTAGCAACCAGGGCGAGTCAGATACCACGAATCCCGGTGATGGCAAAAAGAACAAGTCGAAGGTTTACGTTGCGCCGTATTCGTATATTCAGGTCTACGTGATCGACGCCAAGACGATGCGCGTACTAGAAAAGAATGCGCGGCATGACTTTCAAAAGCTCAATGATCCGAACTCCACGGCTATCGATGTAGGTCGGAGTATCCCGATGGATGTGTTGGCAAAAAGTGTTGGTGACCTGATCGAGCGCTCCGCCGCGCGTGCGGTCGGAGAAACCGAGATCGGTGTCAGTGTGACCATCCAAGAAGTGAAGCCGGTCGCTGCGGCACCAGCCAAGAAATAAGTCAGTCCGTTCTTTCCGCCTCCGTCCGCCCCGCCCCAGCTCCTTGGCGGGACGGACGTGATGGCGTCGCGCCATCTACGACGCCCCATCGTCGTATAATTTATTTGTGTCAGCGGCTGGCTGGCACGGCTTTGATCCTGTTCGCGACTCCCGCGGCACCATCAGGTGCCTACCACCGCGAACGGTGACCTTTCCGGCCGATCTGTGCACTTGCATACATGGTGGGACCTGTGCACACACTAAAGAGAACCGATAAATGAGCGAGGCCATTGGCAAAGTCGCCAACTCTAAACCCGGCAAACTTGCCAAGTCCAACACCCGCAAGGTTGCGAAGAAAGCTGCTGGAAAATCCAATGGCGCGACGGGCGACAAACCTAAACGTGTGGTGCTGGCGTATTCGGGTGGCTTGGATACGTCAGTCATCTTGAAATGGCTGCAAGACGAATATCAATGCGAAGTCGTGACCTTTACGGCCGATATCGGCCAGGGTGAAGAGGTCGAGCCGGCCCGCAAAAAAGCGCTGGCGATGGGGATCAAGAAAGAACACATCTTCATAGAAGATTTGCGTGAAGAGTTTGTGCGCGACTTTGTATTCCCGATGTTCCGCGCCAATACCGTTTATGAAGGCGAATATTTGCTCGGCACATCCATCGCCCGCCCGTTGATCGCCAAGCAATTGATTTCGATTGCGCGCAAAACCGGCGCCGATGCAATTTCGCATGGCGCGACGGGCAAAGGCAACGATCAAGTTCGTTTCGAGCTGGGCGCATATGCGCTGATGCCTAACGTGAAGATCATGGCGCCATGGCGTGAGTGGGATCTGCTCTCGCGTGAGAAGTTACTTGCGTATGCAGACAAACACAATATCCCGGTCGATTTTAAGAAGCGCAAGGGTGGCGGCGCACCGTATTCGATGGACGCCAACTTGCTGCACATTTCTTACGAGGGCGGCATTCTCGAAGATCCAAATTACGAGCCCGAAGAGAGTATGTGGCGCATCACGGCATCGCCGGAAAAAGCACCAAACAAGCCCGAGTACATTGAGCTCACGTATGCCAAAGGGGACATTGTTGCAATCAATGGCAAGAGATTGTCGCCTGCCAAAGTGCTAACGGAACTCAATCGCATCGGCGGCAAACACGGCATCGGTCGCCTCGACATGGTCGAGAATCGTTACGTTGGCATGAAGTCGCGCGGCTGCTACGAAACACCGGGTGGAACTATCATGTTGCGCGCGCACCGCGCCATTGAGTCAATCGCGATGGATCGCGAAGTGTTGGCGCTGAAAGACGATTTGATGCCGCGATACGGACGTATGATCTATAACGGTTACTGGTTCTCGCCAGAGCGCGTCTTGTTGCAATCGCTCATCGATCAATCGCAGGCCACTGTCAACGGTACCGTCAAGCTGAAACTTTACAAAGGTACCGTGATGTGTGTTGGTCGTGAATCCAAAACTGATTCGTTGTTCGACCAAACCATCTCCACCTTTGACGATGACGGTGGCGCATACAACCAAGCGGATGCCGGTGGTTTCATCAAGCTCAATGCGCTGCGGTTAAGGATCGCGGCGAACAAAGCGGCGGGCGGAAAAAAGAAGTAGGGTTTTATGGAACCGCAGATAGACGCAGATGAACTCAGATAGAGCCAAAAGAAAAACACCTGAGTTTTTAATCAGCGTTCAACTGCGTCTATCTGCCGTTCGATCGTCTTTTGTTGTTCTTTCAACTTAATCTCTAAATCATGCCTTCATTCGACATCGTTTCAGAAGCAAACAAGGTTGAGCTCAAGAATGCGATTGAGCAGACCAACAAAGAAGTCAGCAATCGATTTGACTTCAAAGGTTCCGACGCGCGGGTCGAGCAGAAAGAGTTGGAGCTGACGCTGTATGCCGACGACGATTTCAAGTTGAGTCAAGTCAAAGACGTGATGTTGAACAAAATGGCCAAGCGCCAAGTGGACGTGCGCTTGCTCGACGAAAAGCCCAAAGAAAAAATTGGCGGGGACAAGGTCAGGCAGATTATCAACGTCAAGAGTGGCATCAAGACTGAACTTGGCAAGAAAATTCAGCGATTGATCAAGGACTCCAAGTTAAAGGTGACTGCGGCGATTCAGGGAGAGACCGTGCGGGTAACAGGTGCCAAACGAGATGATTTGCAGGCGGTGATGGCACTTTGCAAATCCGAAATCGATGAAGTGCCCTTGCAGTTTGAGAACTTTCGCGATTAGTCTTCAGTCATTCTTTTGACAGACCCTCACACCACCGCCCATAGAGGCGGTCGGCAATCCGATTGAGCAGCACGATGTTGTCGCGTGTTTCTTCCATCATTTCATCCGGTGTTTGCACGCTGGGTAACAGTGGGTCGGCGTGTTCCCTTTCCCAATCGCGACACCACGCCTGAATCATTTTCTGCGTCATTTCGACGTGGCATTGCATTCCCAGTGAGTTGCCAATCACGTAGGCTTGGTTGGCGCAAGCGTCGCCGGTGACAATACGCGTCGCCCCTTCGGGAATGGTGAAGGTTTCACCGTGCCACTGAAAGGTAATGAAGTCACGGTTATCGACCATATCGTCGCCTAGCCATTGGCGCGACACTTCGTTATCGTCAATACGAATCGGATTCCAGCCGATCTCTTTGACCGGGTTCTTTGTTACCACGCCGCCGAGAGCCTTGGACATCAATTGTCCGCCTAGGCAGTGACCAAGGCATGGTTTTTGTTCGGCAATGGCCGAGCGGATTAGCTTTAGCACATGTGGAATCCATGGCAGGGGATCGTTCACACTCATTGGGCCACCCATGAAGACATAACCGGAGAACCCGTCTACGCTGTTAGGTACATGGATACCATGATCGACTTGAAACAACTGCCACGGAATCTTGCGCGATTCCAGAAAAGTTTGGAGGTAACCGGCTCCCTCGCCCGGCGAAAAACGAAAAATGGCGACAGGTTTCATAGCGTGGGTTGTTTCATTAGTTGTCATCCCTCCATTGCGGCTAGTGTTTGCGCGACACGTTCAATCGTATTGCCTGTAATTTTGCGCCGCCACGCGCGGGCACCTGGCAGTCCTTTGTATAAACCAACCATATGCCGCCTCGCGTTATGGGGATGAAAGCTGTGGTCTGTTGCCAGTTGCGCGGCAATGTAGGCCTCCATCGCGGCTTCGATGTCTTCGCGTTCACAAAAGGACAACATCTCGCCGAAAAGCGCGTGGTCCCAAGTCGATAGCCAGTACGGGTTGTGGTACGCCTCGCGTCCGACCATCACGCCATCGATGTGAGCTAAATGCGCATGGATATCAGCCGTCGTTGTTACGCCACCGTTTAGCACGATCGTCAGATGCGGAAAATCTCGCTTGAGTTGGTACACGTATTGGTACTTTAGCGGCGGGATCTCGCGGTTTTCTTTTGGGCTCAAGCCTTTCAATATGGCATTTCTGGCATGCGCAATAAAGACGTTGCAGCCCGCGTCGGCGATGGTGCCGACAAAGTCGCGAACAAAGCCATATTGATCGACCGCGTCGATACCGATACGATGTTTGACGGTGATCGCAATCGTGGTGGCGTCAGCCATCGCCTTCACACAGTCGGCGACCAGCGCCGGCTCGGACATGAGACTCGCACCAAAGCTGCCGCGCTGAACCCGCTCGGCTGGGCAGCCACAATTTAAGTTGATTTCGTCGTAGCCCCAGTCCTTCCCTAACTTGGCGCAAGTCGCCAAATCTGCGGCGTCACTGCCACCGAGTTGCAACGCGACCGGATGTTCTTCAACATTGAAATTGAGATGGCGCGGGCGGTCGCCGTGAATCAATGCGCCGGTAGTCACCATTTCCGTATAGAGACGCGTCCGCTTGGTCAGCAGCCGGTGAAAGTATCGGCAGTGACGGTCGGTCCAGTCCATCATCGGTGCGACGGACAGGCGCCAAGGACTGGGAACAATTGACATGGTTTGGTAATTTTAGCGGTGTGAGTGACAACTTAGCCAGAACTTGTCGAACTTGCGAACTTGTATTGGGCGAACTGAACTTCCGGCAAAATGTGGTGTGCCTACCCAAAAGCAAATTACCGATGCGGCAAATGCATTAGTCCGTGGCGAACTCGTCGTCATGCCGACCGAGACGGTCTACGGCCTTGCCGCCGACGCCACCAACGAGGCTGCGGTCAAACGCATCTTTACGACCAAGGGACGGCCGGCGGATCACCCGCTGATTGTTCACGTGCGCAAAGGAGACGACCTAAGCCAATGGGCAAAACGGCTTCCAAGCCATGTCCCGCCGCTGATCGCGGCCTTTTGGCCCGGACCGTTGACGCTTATTGTGAAGAAGACCGACGCGATTCCGGATGTAGTCACCGGAGGCCAAAACACGGTTGGGCTACGTTGTCCCGCGCACCCGGTCGCGCAGTCGCTACTGGAAGTCTTTGCCAAGTACGGAAGTGGTATCGTCGCGGCACCATCTGCCAATCGATTTGGCCGTGTCTCGCCAACAACTGCCGCGCATGTGGTGAGTGAGTTCGGCGATTTGCTCAATGCGAACGAAACAACATCGCCAAAGAAACGCATCACGTTGCTCGACGGTGGCGCGTGTGATGTGGGCATCGAATCGACTATTCTTGATTTGTCGGGGAAAGAGCCGGTGTTGTTGCGCCCTGGGGCGATTTCGGCGGAGGACATAGCGCGGGTAACTGGCGTTATGCCGAAATCGCGCGACGCGGCACGACTATCGAATGCTGGTGTGCCCCGTGTCTCGGGCGATCACGCCGCGCACTACGCCCCAAACACACCGCTCAAGTTGCTGCCGACGGCCGCGCTCCTGAGCGAAGTCGATGCGCTACTCGCCGCTGCCAAACGTGTCGCAGTGCTGGCATTTGCCGCGAAACCGAAAACGGCACCTTCTCCGGTGGGATTCGGCATGCGCCATCTGCGCCCCCTGATTTGGCTGCAGGCACCGGCAAAACCGGAGGACTATGCGCGCGATCTTTATGCGAGTTTACGCACGCTGGATGCCGCCGGCACGGCGATGATACTGGTCGAGGCACCGCCAAGCGACGCCGCGTGGGACGCGGTAAACGACCGCTTGTCGCGAGCGGCGTTTGGCGCTGGTAAACACTGATGCTGGCGCAGTTCAAGGGAAACAAATCCTATCTGCCGACAAAGCCCTGTTTGGCGTGCGGCAAACCCATGACTTGGCGCAAGGCGTGGGAAAAGAATTGGGAAAGTGTGAAGTACTGCTCGGACAAATGCCGCAAAGAGGGTGCGGCAAAAAAAACGCCGCCCATAAAGAACTGACTTGTCATGAAAAAATGTCGTCACTTGGTCTTCATCCTCGGTGATCAGCTTGATCACGAGTCTGCCGCGCTAGCAGACGTCAACCCCGCAACTGATGTGGTGTTAATGGCTGAGGTGCGTGAGGAATCCACACACGTCTGGTCGGCCAAGCCTCGCACGACATTCTTCTTTTCCGCGATGCGCCACTTTGCAGAGGAGCTACGGCGGAAAAAAATCGCCGTCGACTACCGGCGGATCGGACTGCATAAAGCGGCATCGCTGCTGGAGGTGCTGAAAAGTGCGGTTGAACACTACGCGCCGGAAAAGGTGGTGATGGTCGAGCCTGGCGATTGGCGGATCGAGCAGCGCTTGATGGCCTTCGCAGAATCCTGCAAGATTAACTTAGTGGTGCGCGAAGATCATCACTTCATGTGTACCCGCGCCGAGTTTATCGATTGGGCGAAGGGCTATAAGCAACTTCGCCTTGAGTACTTCTACCGCATGATGCGCAAGCGACACGGCGTGATGATGGAGGCTGATGAGCCACTGCAAGGGCGCTGGAATTTTGACGCAGAAAATCGCGGTGCATTTCCGAGGGGCGGGCCGCCTAAGGTGCCGTCAACACTACGCGTAGCGCCGGACGCGATCACGCTTGAAGTTTTCGCCGATGTCCAAGCAAACTTCGCCGACCATCCAGGAACGCTGGATGACTTTGCCTGGCCCGTCAAACGCAATGACGCGCTAAAAGCCCTGCGGGCATTCATTGATGAGCGACTCGCCCTATTTGGTCAATATCAAGATGCGATGTGGACCCGCGAGCCGTTTTTGTATCACTCGCATATTTCTGCGGCACTCAATGTGAAACTACTGAATCCGCGCGAAGTGATCGCCGCAGCGGTCGCCGCGTTCGAAGACGGGCGCGCGCCGATTGAGGCGGTGGAAGGCTTTGTACGCCAGGTGCTGGGCTGGCGCGAATTCATACGCGGCGTGTACTGGCTCGATATGCCGGGCATGCGGGAAGCCGACCATTTTCAGCACAAACGGAAATTGCCAGCGTGGTATTGGACGGGTGAAACGCACATGAACTGTATGCGCGATACCATTGGCCAGACCTTGAAGTATGGCTATGCGCATCACATCCAGCGCCTGATGGTGACGGGTATTTTCGGCTTAATGGCTGAGGTCGCGCCGAAGGAGATTGAGGATTGGTATCTCGCGGTCTACGTTGACGCTGTTGAATGGGTTGAGCTGCCTAATGTGGCGGGCATGGCACTCTATGCCAACGGCGGTCGCTTTACGTCTAAGCCATACATTGCGAGTGGCCAATACATCAAACGCATGTCGAACTACTGCACCGGGTGTCGCTATAAGCCGGATGTAAAAACTGGTGCCTCCGCGTGTCCAGTAACGACGCTGTATTGGAACTTTCTCGATAAACATGAAAAGATGCTGGTGAGTAATCCGCGCACCTCGCTGATGGCAAAGAACATCACCAAGATGCCCGCACAAGAGCGCGCGGAACTACGCATTGAGGCGGCAAAGACGCTGAAAACGCTGGACAACCTGTGATGAGCGCGACGAACACCGCTGCGCAAAACATGCTGCCGCATGTGGCGCAAGCAAGTACCCGCGAGACGGCGCTGGCGAAAATCAACGCGGTTCATCTCGCGCAGTATGAACGTACGCGTAATGCCTTGAATGGCGCTGTCTCACGTCTATCGCCTTACCTGACCCATGGCATCACCGACGTCCCGGAGGTGATAACGCTGCTCGGCAAGAGAACCCGGTTAGGCTGGCGGGACAAATTCAGTTTTGAGTTGGGTTGGCGCGAGTACTTTTACCATGTCTGGCGAGTTATCGGCGATGACATCTGGCGGGCGCAACGGCCGCCGCCGGCTGCGGATACGGTGGCCTATAGCGGCGTGATGCCTGAGGATATCGTGACCGCCAGCACGGGCGTTGCAATCATTGACGATCAGGTACGGCTGCTCTATCGAACGGGCTATTTGCACAACCACGCGCGCATGTGGCTGGCAAGCTACATGGTGCACGTTCGAAAAGTTGATTGGCGCGTTGGCGCGCGGTGGATGTATGCGTATTTGCTTGATGGCGATTTAGCGTCCAATACCTTGTCGTGGCAGTGGGTCGCGGGAACATGGACGGGCAAGCCGTACTTGTTCAACGCCGAAAACGTGGCGAAGTACGCACCTGGCTTTAACCACAGCGGGACAGCAATTGATTGTACGTACGATACTCTTGAGCAGATCGCGCGGCAGCGACCGGCGATGCCGGAGGCACCACAAAAACGCGCACAGTCATCCGCAGTGCCGCCGCCCGCATTGGTCGCGCCCCAACAGTTTGCCGGGCTCGCGCATGAACATGGTCTTGAGGTGATTGATTCGCCGCCCACCGACTTTTCCGGAACACTATTGCACCCGTGGTCGCTCAATTGGCCTGCTCACGTGCCCACATGCGGGCCAGCCGACAGGCCAACACCATCGTCGGCGATCGGGTTGATTGTTCCAGCGTTCCATAATGAGTTTCCGTGGAGCGCGCAAAGGTGGAACTTTGTGTTGCGAGCGATGCACGAGTGCTGCGATAAAGTTTGGATTGTTGGCGAGGCATCCAAGTCAGCATTGGCATCCATCTGTGTTGCGCGCACACTAAACCCGCACTACTCGGCCTTTATCGACGCGTGTGTTGCAATCGGTGCGACATCAACTCAAGCGCCGAGAGCCTTCATCGATCCAGACCAACTGCACCGCTCATTTTCATCCTTCTGGCATCGTGCCAATAAAGAGAAATTCCCTCTATGAATATTGCTATTACCGGCGCGACAGGTGCCATCGGTTCGGCGCTAGCGGCAATATTGCATGCTCGCGGTGATTCATTGTTGATGTGCGGGCGCGATGCAGCCAAGCTGGAATCGCTCAACGCTTCGCTGGAAAGCGCACACAATACGCTCGTTGCCGATCTCGCCACTGCCGACGGCGTTGCCTTGTTACAGACCAAAGCTACAGAGCTTGGCATGATAGAAGGCTTGGCACATTGTGTTGGCTCAACTGCGGTGCGCCCCTTGCATCTGACATCCGAACAAGATTGGCATGATCAAATTGCGACTAACGCGACCTCCGCTTTTCATGTGCTCAAGTGGTTTGTGGTGCAGGCTACCAAAGTACAGCGGCCAGCAGTCGCCGTGATGACAAGCTCAGTTGTGGCCGAAGCAGGTTTCGCGAATCATGAAGCAATTGCAGCGGCGAAGTGCGCGGTAACCGGGCTGGCGTTGAGTGCGGCGGCAACCTACGCCGATAAGGGCGTGCGGGTGAATGTGGTGGCACCGGGATTGACGCGCTCAGCCCTCACAAAACGATTCACCGCCACACCGGAGGTGGAAGCCCGTTCGGCGGCGCTCATTCCCACCAATCGTATCGCTGAACCAAGCGACGTTGCCCATGCGTTTGCCTACCTCTTGTCGCCGCATGCAGGGCATATCACGGGACAGGTCATTCGTGTGGACGGCGGGCAGGGCATACTGCGGCCGCTGCCGCGAGTTGTAAAGGGATAGATGCGACCGACCACGCGTTTGCCAAGCTCTTGATGTAGGCTAAATTCCGCCACAGGCGGTGGAACTTCGACGCGCAAAGCGTTTGTGGCAACGGCGGTACCATCAACACAGTCCTCCCTCTGTCAATTGAAGTTGGAGGCTGCTTTCAGCCGTTGGCATCACGATCACCACCGAAAATTCCGCTCCCCCTTGCAGAGCGCGCCGACCGCAGCATCGGCCAAGCGTATTGCCAAGCGCAGCGAGTACAAAGTAGCCGAAGGACGGGCGATTCCAAGCAAAAAAGGCTGAAAACGACCGCCCGTAGGTCAGTTTGACTAACGCTTTCTCAGTATCTGCACGCGATCCGGCCAGCAAGCAAATTTGTATGCCAGCCCAGGGAAAATGCCGATCACGGTTAAGCCGCCTGATGTATGCAGGCCAATGCCGGGGCACCTACTTGGCCGCAGGATTTGCCATCACCCAAACACCCAGTGCAGAAGACTCCGCCCCGCCGCGGAATACACGCTGGGTGGCTTTCACATAGTCGCTGGCCTTGGCGCTTGGAATCGACACGAAAGTTTGCGGATTACGATCAACCAACGGGAACCACGATGATTGAATTTGCACCATGATGCGGTGACCTCGACGAAAGGTGTGCAGGATATCGGGAAGATCGAATTCGATCTTGTCGACTTGATTTGGCACCATCGGTGAAGGTGTGACAAAACTCTTGCGAAACTTGGCACGGAATGGCTCGCCGCGGATGAGTTGTTGAAAGCCCGCCATTTGCACGCTGGGTACCGGTACGTCGCGTGGCGCGGCGCTGGTCTGGGATGCCGGATTTACGTTAGCCATATTGAGTTCTGCCGGATAGACATCGATGAGCTTCACGACAAAATCGCTGTCGGTTCCGCTGGTGGAGGCAAACAATTTCGGGCGGACGGGGCCGGCGATGGTGACGTCCTCCTCCAGCACATCGCTCTGGTATACGAGAACATCGGTACGCGACGCGGCGAATCGCTGGTCGCCGACCACATACTCCTGCGGTACATTTATTGTCACCGCGCTGGTGTATGGAACCGGTTTGGCCGGATCGCTGATGTACTCGTCAAAGCCTTTTGTGCTGTCTTGCATCCACCCGAGTCTGCCGCCCGCCTTCAAGTACAACGATTTTGGCTGCGCCGCCGCTGGCGGCCATTGCGGATACTGACGCCAGACGTTGGTGCCCGTTTCAAATACGTTTGCCTCGGCGACCTTCACACCATCTTTGTCCTTGAGGTATTTTTCGAAGAACGGTACCAAGATATTCTTACGATACCAGTCCGCCGTCTTAAAACCAAAATCCACGTGGCCGAGTTTTGCGCCGTCATAACGCAACCAACCGCCGTGCGACCAAGGGCCCATCACGAGACTGTTGAAGATGCCTTTGTTGTTCTTGCCAATTTCCTTGTAGACCTTTAGCGGCCCCACCGGATCTTCCAAGTCGTACCAACCGCCCACGGTGAGCACAGCCGTTTTGATGTTCTTCAAGTGACGCGAGATATCACGCGACTGCCAGTAGTCGCTGTACGTATCATTTACTGCCTGACTTGCGAACAGTGAATTCTTGTCCGCAGAGGTAAGTTTGATGATGTCCGCAAGCGTGCCTGCTTTCAGGTAAAACTCATAGGCATCTTGTGAGCCGAAATCGAAACGAATTTGATTCTTTGGCGGGAGGGTGGGAGTGTCTTGCTGCTTGAACCCGGTGTAGAAACCGAAGTTTGAGGCCAACATAAATGCGCCGTTGTGATAGCTGTCGTCCCCCATATAGAGATCAGTGACCGGTGCCTGCGGCGAGGCGGCCTTGACGGCGGGATGGCTATCGATGATGCTCGACGACACAAAAAAGCCCGGGTATGAGTTACCCCATAGGCCGATGCGACCATTGTTGTACGGCACGTTCTTGAGCAGCCACTCGGCTGTGTCATACATGTCGGTACTCTCATCCACATCTTTCGGCCCCTTGACAACTTGGTGGGGCGTCATCTCGATAAACCTGCCTTCGGACATGTAGCGGCCACGAACGTCCTGTGTCACGAAGATATAGCCCAGCTTCAATAATTCGGGCGCCGGCCCCAGACGACGCGGATATTCGTCAACGCCATACGGTGCCGCGCTGTAGGGGGTGCGTTGGATCAGGAAAGGGTAGGTTTTGGACTGATCCTTCGGCACATATACCGACGTGAAGAGCCTCTTCCCATCGCGCATGGGAATGCGGTACTCGTACTTGGTATAACTTTCGCGAATATTGAATTCAGCCTCAGGAGCAGTCGGCGTTTGTGCGAATGCCAACGTGCCAAACGCTGTGGCCAGAAAGATGAAAACACGTTGCATAACGTCCTGACGCATATCGATGTCCCGATGTAGTGAGGTTAACAAATAGCTGGACGAAGCGAAGCTTCGCCTAGATCCCAGAAAAGTCCGGCCATGATCTGCAGCCCTTCTCGCGCAATCGGCCCGAGCAAATGTTCATTAGGCGCGTGTTGGCTGCACGCGGAATACGAGTGTGGAATCCAAACGGTCGGCAGGCCGAGTGTTTCAGCAAACACTTCATTGGGCAGAGAGCCACCGAGGTTAGGCAAGATCGCCGGTTTCTTACCGGTGGTTTTGATAATCGATGCCACTGCAAATTTCACCCACGGTGAATCGGGATCGAGGCGCGTTGCGTTCATTTCTGTTTCGCGCGTTGCCGTCACTGAAACGTTGGTGAAGCCCTCGCGAGCCAGATGCTGCTGGAGCGCCGGCACAATTGCGTTCGGGTTGGTTCCGACCACAAAACGCAACTGGCAGCGCGCCCACGCCTTGCCGGCAATGGCGTTAACGGGAAATTCGGGGTTGCCCACCTTCATGGCAAGCACAGCAAAACTCGACCAGCCAAATACACGTTCAGCGGGTGATAGTCCGGGCTCGCCCCAATCGAGATCGATTGTTGGCGCATCGTCTCCGCCAGAGGGATCGCAATCGGCGAGTGCCGCCCGGACGTTGGCAGGGATATCCGCCGGCCGCCACTCGGGTACCTGGATCATACCGCGAGCGTCGGTGATTGATGCAATCGCGTGATTCAAAATGATGCCCGGGTCGGCAAGCAGGCCACCCCAATTACCGGAATGGTGAGCGCCTTCGCGAAGTTCCACCGTCAAATCAAAATTCAGTGCGCCGCGTGAGCCGAGAAAAATTGTCGGCCGTTCTGGCGACAGTCGCGGCCCGTCGCTCGAGATAAAGACGTCGGCTTCCAGCGCATCTTTGTGTGCGAGACAAAAATCGTTTAACCCCGGGGAGCCCATCTCTTCCCCAGTCTCGATGAGAAGTTTAAGGTTAAAGCCCAACCCCTGTTGTTGACTGCGGCGTATGGCCAACACACTTTTGAAGGCACCGAGGTTGATGCTGTGCTGACCTTTATTGTCTGCAGTGCCGCGACCGTAGAGTTTGTCGCCGTCCTCAATCAACCGCCACGGCGATAGTCCCGCGTTCCATTGCGCGTCTACGCCGCGAATCACGTCGCCGTGGCCGTAGGATAGAACCGTCGGTAGTGTGGCGTCTTCGATACGAGATGCGATCAACAATGGCCCACCGGCCTTTGGGTTGGGGTACACCGTGCAGGTAAAGCCCATGGCTTCGAGTGCGGGCGTGAGCTCGTCGTCAAGATAAATCTGTAGCGCGTCACGACGTTCCGGGTTCTGGCTTTCGGTCGGAATTGCCACGCGCCGGGCCAAGTCGGCGTGAAAGGTTTTGTTATCGAAATAGGCTTCTGCATCGGCAATTGCGGCGTGTCTACTCACTCTTTACTGCCCGCCTTGCAGTCGAGTGAAGCCGGCATCCAGATCGGCGATGAGGTCATTAACGTCCTCAAGCCCGATGCTAAACCGCACCAACTGGCCGCCGGTCCGAGGTTTGGCCGTTCGCGTCGGGTAAGCCGCCATCACTAGGCTTTCAAACCCGCCCCATGAATAACCCAAACCAAAATGTTCATAGCCGTCGATCATGGCGGCCAACTGTTGCTGCGAGCAAGGTTTTAACTCGATGGCGAAGAGCCCCGATGCGCCATTGAAGTCACGTTTCCAGATAGTGTGTCCCGGGTCACTCTCCAGCGCCGGGTACAAAACACGTGCGACCTCCGGACGACCTTGCAACCACCGCGCCACCGTCAGCGCTGATTCTGCTTGTTGCTTGAGCCGCACCGCCATGGTTCGCATACCGCGCAGGGTGAGAAAACAATCGTCGGCTGCCGCCCGCTGCCCCAGCGCGTAATTGGTGTCTTTGACTTGCGGCCAAGTCTTTTCGTTTGCAATCACTAGGCCAATCAACACATCTGAGTGCCCGGCGTAGTATTTGGTCGCCGGCTGCACAACCACATCCACACCGTGGGAAAATGCGTCGAACAGTAATCCGGTCGCCCAAGCGTTGTCCATGATTACCACTGCATCATGCTGATGCGCGATTTTTGTAATGGCGGGAATATCTTGAATTTCAAACGTGTTGGAGCTTGGGCTCTCGGTATAGACCACCGTGGTGTTCGGTCGCATGAGTGCTTCGATCCCCGCGCCGATCAGCGGGTCGTAGTATGTTGTATCGACACCCAACCGTTTGAGGACTGAATCGCAGAAACGTCGACCGGGATCGTAGCTACCATCGGTCATTAACATATGATCGCCAGATTTCACGCAAGACAATATCGCACCGGCGACGGCGGCGAGGCCGCTTGGAAACGACATGGCGCGATACCCCCCCTCGATTTCCGCGACCGTATTTTCCAGCGCTAGCGCGTCAGGCATATTAAAAATGCCGTAAGTTGGTATCTGCTCGTCGGCACCTTGCCGCTGTTGCACGTCCTCCATATGCGCAACTGAATCGAACAACACAGTCGACGCCCGGTGCATGGGCAAATTGACGGTGGAGGCTTGGCTGGCGGCTATCCGCCCGCGCTGAATCAATTTGGTTGTTTTGGATTGGCTCATAACATTCGGGTTATGCCATGCGTGTGCGTGGTACGGGCCTATTTTCTTGGAACTCGACTTCCATTGCACGTCGAAACTTGGCGGCGTGGTTGCCGGAATCAGTGGCAACATGATCCCACGTTACGGTCTCACCGATGGCGACATCACCAACAAGTTTCACCTTGTGCGCAAGACCGATCGGCAGCGCCCCTTTTGCCATTGAATCCACGGCGGGCATCAGTTTTCCGTAAACCGTGTACCCGCCTTCGCCATCCAACACTTCGCCGGCCTTCAACGCGCGTTTGGCCGTGGCCACACAATCCGCACGCCAGCCGGTAGCAGCGCCGGTCGCCTCATGACGCAGCGCCGCACTCGCCACGCTGATGCCGAGCTCCAAGCCGATCAAATGGAATGGCTTGTAGATGCTCGAGTATTCACCACTCGGGTCAGTGACGAGACCATACTCCTGAAAGCAACGGCGCACGTACTCGGAGTCTGCCGCGAAGGTGACATATACGCCCCAGCGTAAATCGCGGAACACCGGGCGACCATCGCGTTCAACGCTGGAAATCACTTCGACTTGGCCGCGATGATGAAGAATGCCGCCGTGTGCTTTCGGTTTCAGGATGCGCGCGAGGTCATCCACGCCGCAAGGCGGAAAATCCAAGCCCTGCGGTGCCGGCGTGAGACCAGTTGCGTTCGCCACTGCCGTCATCTCGATGGCGCTTTTGGTGCCGTCGAGGAACGAATTAAACATCTGTGCGTTGAAGTCACCACTGGCCACCATCTCGGGCGTGAAGCCATAGTGGCCCCAAACAGTGTCGGGCGTTGATGCGTGATATTCAGGCAAGTGTTTCGTCCCTTTACCCGCCGCAACAACATCAAAGCCTGCGGTACGCGCCCAATCGACCATTTCACAAATCAGCGCTGGCTGATCGCCGTAGGCGAGTGAATAGACGATACCAGCTTCCTCAGCGCGCCTAGCCAGCAACGGACCGGCCAAAGCATCCGCCTCGACATTGACCATGACGATGTGTTTTTTATGTGTGCAGCACGCCAGCACATGCGCGATCCCGGCCGACGGGCTGCCGGTCGCGTCAATCACCACATCGACGTTCGGCGAGACAATGAGCGCCATCGCGTCGTCAGTGATGAAAGTCGCACCGGATTTGGATGCGGCTTCAATTGAGGTCGCTGCGTACTTTTCTTTCGGCCAGCCGACGCGCGAAAGTGACGCCATCGCGCGGGCAGGGTTCAGATCGGCGATACCGGTGACGTGTAAGCCTGGCGCGCGGGGGGCTTGCGAGAGAAACATCGTGCCGAATTTACCCGCGCCGATCAACGCGATCCGAACGGGATTGTTGTTAGACGCGCGCTGTTGCAGGAGTCTGTGTAAGTTCATGATTTGTTTGGAACGCCAAGCGGAAGTCTAAAGCCGAGGGCTGTTAGCCCGACGCATGTTGGAGTTGCGCTTCCAACACGCGTAGTAAGTTACAAGTATCCATCTTGCCCCACCCCGCTTCCATGAGTTTGGACAATTGCTGGTGAACGATTGCCGTGGCCGGCATCGGCAGATGTTGTTTGGCGGCAGCCTCCACCACCAAACCAAAATCCTTGTGGTGCAAGCGTGCCTCAATACCAGCCGCAAAGTCGCGCGAGGCCATCTTCGGGCCCATCAAGCCCAACATCTTTGAACCCGCGAATCCTGACATCAGTGCTTCGACCACCTTGTCGAGGTCCACGTCGTTCACTTCCGCGTAGAGCATTGCCTCGGCGATGCCCTGTATTGCCACAACTTGGACTATCTGATTACACGCTTTGGTGACTTGCCCATCTCCGACATTGCCCATGTGAAAGATGTTTGTGCCAAGTTTTTCGAGAAGCGGGCGAGCGCGCACCACATGCTCTTCCGCGCCGCCAACCATAATCGTCAGCGTGCCGGCCTCAGCAGCCTTGGTTCCGCCGGAGACCGGACAATCCATAAAGCCGATTTCGCGCTCCGCCAACTGAGCGGCGATGGCGCGTGTTGCCGTGGCGTCGATGGTCGAAAAATCGCAGACCAGGGTGTCTGGCGCGGCAGTTTCAATCACACCACCGGCACCCAGCAGCACGGACTCAACATCGGCTGTCGCGTTGACATTGGTGAATACAAAATCGGCTCCCTGCGCGGCTTCAGCAGGAGAATTCGTAGCGACCGCGCCGAGTTCGACGTAGGGCGTCATGGCGTCCTCCCGCCGCGCAAAAACACGTAGCTGATGCCCTGCGGCGATCAAGTGGCGACACATACTGCCGCCCATATTGCCTACGCCGATAAACCCCACTGTCGCCATGAATTTGTTTCCCTATTTTGTCAGAGGCGTGAGTTTGCGCCGATGTGAGTACCGGCGGCAAGCCATCATGCACTATCATCTCGTTATGTCTGCTTTACGTCACACGGCAATCCTGTTGTTTGCTCATGGCTCATCCGACCCGGCTTGGGCCGCGCCATTTGAAAACATTCTCAAAAATGTCCGCGAGCAGACGTCGGCACCAGTTGCACTTGCCTACCTTGAACGTATGCAACCCTCGTTAATTGATGCGGTCGGCACAATGGCCGCCCGCGGTGTGGACGAGCTCACGTTAGTGCCGCTGTTCCTCGCCGTTGGCGGGCATATGCGCAAGGATTTGCCGGTAATGGTGCGGGAAGCTGAGGCACGTTATGGGGTGAAGATCGCCGTGCGGAACACCATCGGCGAATCGTCGGCCATGGTCGCGAGCATCGCCGCTTGGGCGGTTGGCCAGGCAAAATAGAAAAGTTAGGATTGACGGGCGTTTTCAACCACTTTTGCCCGAAACCGCCCGCCAAATAAGGACTTATGAAAACCATTGAATTTCCATTGACGCACCCCTCGCTCGATTACATCGAGCTAAATCATCTGCTGAAAGTCGCAGGCTTCGCCGACAGCGGCGGTGCCGGTGGTGCGCTGGTAACAACCGGCGCGGTCAAAGTTGACGGTCAGATTGAGCTGCGCAAGCGCAACAAAATTCGGCCCGGGCAGGTCGTTGAGATCGGCGATACTGAAATTCGTGTGCTGCCCAATCCCAACGGTCTGGTGCCGGCGGAAGCGGTGAAGTCAAAGTCGGCCACCAAGCCACAAACCAAGCCGCGCACAGCCGCTCCAGCCCGGCGCGGACGGGCTCGCAGTGGCACGGCGTCATCAAAACCGCGCACTGGCGCGAAGTAATCCTCTGGCACTACATGGCACTCAAGGCAACCATCTTCAAAGCGGAGCTGGCAGTATCCGACATTGACCGCGGCGTGTACGGCACCCATACGCTCACCATCGCGCGACATCCCTCCGAGACCGATGAACGCATGATGGTGCGTGTGTTGGCGTTTGCGTTGAATGCCGACGAACGACTCGATTTCGGCAAGGGCATCTCGAATGAAAACGAGCCCGCGCTCTGGCGGCGGGATTTGACCGGCGCGGTGGAGCAATGGATGGAAGTCGGCCTACCGGAAGAGCGGACATTGCGGCGCGCGTGTGGCAAGGCGAGCGAAGTCAGGTTGTATACCTACGGCGGCCGCGGCGTGGATGTGTGGTGGCAGGCCAATGGACGCGACCTGAACAAGCTCGACCGCTTGTCAGTATTCGACGTGCCGTTGGAGGCGACCCGGGAACTGGCGCTGATGGCAGCGCGCACCATGACGCTGAATGTGACGATTCAGGAGGGGCAGGTATTTTTCTCAGACGAGGCAAGGGTCGTCACCATTGAACTCAGGCCGCTAAAAGCAGTAGCATCCGTAGCGTAACCCGACCTCACATTTGGTCCGGTAGAGGAGTCACCATGGTTCCATCAGATGCATCCGCCCACGTGAGTCCGACACGTAACGTCGGCATTTTTATTTTTCCGATTGTCGAGATTCTTGACTTCGCCGGACCATACGAGGTGTTTACCACCGCGTCTCGTATGGCGTTACGTGAAGCGCCCGACCGTGCGCCGCCGTTTAATGTCTTCACCGTCGCCGCCACGACCGCACCGGTGCACGCACGTGCAGAGTTCGCGGCCCTTCCTAAACATGATTTCACCGATCATCCGCTGATCGATGTGTTGATTGTTCCTGGTGGCGTGGTCGATGCCGAAGTTGGCAATCCCGATGTGATCGCATGGATCAAACGCATTGCATCTCACGCGCAACTCGTCGCGTCGGTTTGCACCGGTGCGTTTATGCTGGCCGAAGCGGGATTGTTATCAGGTCGCTCGGCGACCACGCATTGGGAGGACGCTGAAGATTTTGCGCGGCGTTACCCGGACGTCAATGTCATCAACGACGGCCGCTGGGTTGATCAGGGAAGTGTGGTCACATCAGGTGGGATTTCAGCGGGCATCGATATGAGCCTGCATCTGGTCGAGCGGCTCGCGGGACGGGCACTCGCAATACGGACTGCAAGGCAGATGGCGTTTGATTGGCCGAGCAATACAACAAAATAAAAAACGCCGACGGGCGAGCCGTCGGCGTTTTTTATTTCCAAACTCTGCAACGTTAGCCGCAGAGTGTGCTTCGCATTACTTTGCTGCAAAGCTGCTGGCTTTTTTCCAGCCGCCCGGTGTATCACTCTTTGGTGCAGCTGCGGGCAAGGCTTTGCCGACAAAGCCGGGCTTAGGGGCGCTTGACTTGCTGAAGGTCGGCTTGCCGAAGCTCGATTTCGAGAAGCTCGAACGCTTGTCGCCGTCTTTCGAGCACGCGCCGGCGTTGTTGCCGTTGCCGTGCCCGCGATTGTTACCTCCGGCACCTTTGCGGTTGAACGACTTGCCCGGCGGCTTGCGATCAAACACCTTTTGTTTGGGCTCGAGACCGTCGATGGTGATGACCGGAATCATTTGCGTGGTGAAGCGCTCGATCAATTTCACTTGGAAATTTTCACGCACGTTTGCCAGCGAAATGGCGATACCGCTACGACCGGCGCGGCCGGTGCGGCCGATACGGTGAACATAATCTTCAGCCTGACGTGGCAAGTCAAAGTTGATGACATGTGAGATGCCTTGTACGTCGATGCCACGTGCGGCAACGTCGGTTGCCACCAACACGCGCAGACGACCACGCTTCAAGTTTTCCAGCGTACGGGTGCGCGCACCTTGCTTCATATCGCCGTGCAGTGCGGCGGCGGCGTGACCTTGATTGATCAAGTCGAGCGCCAAATCATCGGCCGCGCGTTTGGTCGAGGTAAACACGATCGCTTGCTGGACTTCTGTGTCGCGCAAGAGATGATCGAGCAAACGGTTCTTGTGCGAGAGGTCATCCGCGTAAAGCAAACGCTGTTCGATATTTTCGTGGCGCGTTTTGTGGCCGGAGACATCGATACGAACCGGGTTTTTCATCATTGCGGAGGCCATGCGAACAATCGAGTCGTCGAACGTCGCCGAGAACAGCAGCGTTTGGCGATCTTCCGGCACTTTGGCGACGACGGCATCGATGTCGTCCTTGAAGCCCATGTCGAGCATGCGATCGGCTTCGTCGAACACCAGCATTTCCACCCGCGACAAATCGACGCGTCCGGATTGCATTTGGTCGAGCAAGCGGCCGGGTGTGGCAACCAAAATATCAACGCCCATGCGAAGCAAGCGGTTTTGCACCGGATACGGCATGCCACCGACAATCGAGACGGTACGGACGCGTTTCATTTTGCGGCCGTACGTTTCGGTGGCTTTGGTGACTTGCATCGCGAGTTCACGCGTTGGGGTCAGCACCAAGACGCGGGGACCATTACCGGAGACTTTGTGCGGCTCAGCCAGCAGTTGCAGCGCAGGCAACATGAAGGCCGCGGTTTTGCCGCTACCGGTTTGTGCGGAGACCAACACGTCGCTACCGGCGAGGACCTCCGGGATGGCGCGCATTTGCACATCGGTTGGGTCGGTATAACCCGTTATGGCGATGGCTTCGAGGAGGGCTTTGTTCAAGCCGAGTGTTTCAAATTTCATTTTCAACTTTCAATCGTGATGATTCCCCGGCGCATTGACCGGGGGACATCGTTACGCGATACACAGTGTTGCGAATCGCAAAAAACGGCACAGCAAATACCCATGCGCTCCGGATGAGGGAGTCACAAAGGATCACGATTGAATGAGGCTAATCGCGGTTGATGCGCCAACACCGGCACCAACCTATATGCGATTCGAGAGTGCCAACGCAGAACTGCGGCGTGGCCCTAAGGGAGAAAAGCGGGGCGGGGGACGATGAACGTAGGTGCTACAAGTTACGGTGGAATTACCGCAGTACGGGAGACAAGTGCTGTTATGCTGCAGTGCACAGACGACATTATACGGGGTAGCAGCTGAAATAGCCAGCAAGAAGGTTTGAATCTTCGAATCGATCGCGTTTCGGTTGCGGCGGGATAGTGGCAAGCAAAAAACCCTTGTCGACGTACTTCTCGGGCCATTTTGTCCGAAACTACCCGCCGATTATAGTGTTTTATGTTCATTACCTCATGACCTTTGGACACCCCGACGCGAACTCGTACGAACCGGCTCGGTTGTATTGTCTAATATCGGTTCCTCACTACCGATAACAGTCACATGGCCGCACAAGCCTCCAGCCCCTTACCGACCACGATGCGATTCATTACCGCACCAACCGCGGGTGCGCCGGAAGTGATGTCGTTGACCACCGGGCCGCTGCCGACATTTGGTCCGCAAGACGTGCTGATCAGGGTTAGCTACGCGGGCGTCAACCGACCGGACCTCGCGCAGCGATCGGGCAACTATGCGCCCCCACCCGGTGCCTCGCCAATCATGGGATTAGAGGTTGCAGGCGAAATCGTTGCTCTCGGTGAGAATGTAACCCGCTGGAAAGCGGGCGATCGAGTTTGTGCCCTTACACCTGGCGGCGGGTATGCTGAATACTGTAGTGCTCCTGCCGCACATTGCATGCCCGTTCCGGCTGGCCTGAGCATGCTTGAGGCCGCCGGCGTACCTGAGAATTTCTTCACCGTCTGGGTCAACGTGTTTGACACCTGCCAGCTTAAGGCTGGTGAGAAACTTCTGGTGCATGGCGGCTCAAGCGGGATCGGTTTGACCGCTATCCAGTTAGCAAAATCGTTCGGTGCCGAAGTCTTCACGACCGTTGGCAATGAAGACAAGGCCGCATTTTGTAAGAAAATCGGCGCGGATTATGTCTTTAACTACAAGACGCAGGACTGGATGGCAGCAATTGCCACCATTACCCAAAGAAAAGGCGTCAATGTCATCTTGGATATGGTTGGCGGCTCGTATATCGAAAAAAATCTGCGCTCACTCGCGCTCGAAGGGCGCTATTGCTTCATCGCATTTTTAGAAGGCGGTAAAGCAGAAGTCGATTTCCGGCCATTGATGATGAAGCGCCAGACGATTACTGGCTCTACACTACGCGCGCGACCGGATATGCAGAAGGCCGCGATCGCCGCGGCGCTTGAAGCTCGGGTGTGGCCGCTCTTGGCCAGCGGCAAGGTAAAGCCGGTGGTTTACAAAACGTTTGCGTTGGAAGATGTGGTGGAGGCACATCGGTTGATGGAATCAAGTGCGCACATTGGCAAAATCATGTTGAAGGTGGCGGATTAGGTGTTCGGTTTACGCGAGCACGCGTCCACTCCAAGCCGTTGCCAATGTCTGGCTTGCCGGAGTGCAAGTTGCTTTCTTGCGCCGAGACCACTGCATCGGCTCTCGGCTCGGGTAGTGCAACAGCCTTTCTGTTGACTCACCAGAAATGAATTTACAGAAAGGACAGAAAGGATATTGCACGATCGTCAGGCAAGAGCAGCCGCAAAACAAAAAAGCCAAGCATCTGCTTGGCTTTTGTCGATCCAATTTCAAAAAAACTAGAACGGAATATCGTCATCCATATCATCAAACTTGGCCGCGCCGCCTTTACTCGGCGCGGGCTTTGCAGCACCACCGCCGCTGGTTGCCGGGCGTGAGGCATATTCTGGCGCGCTACCAGAGCCTCCCGCATCACCACCGCCCATGCCACCGCGCGAACCCAACATCTGCATCGAATCCGCAAGCACCTCTGTGGTGTATTTTTCGACGCCATCTTTGTCTTGCCACTTGCGGGTGCGCAATTTGCCTTCAACGTAAACTTGCGAGCCCTTCTTCAAGTATTCACCGGCGATTTCGGCCAGCTTGCCGAAGAACGCTACACGATGCCATTCGGTTTGTTCCTGCTTTTCGCCGCTCTTATCTTTCCACTGCGACGTGGTGGCGATAGAAATATTGGTGATCGCGCCACCGTCGGGCATATAGCGGGTTTCCGGGTCGCGGCCAAGGTTGCCGACGAGAATAACTTTATTGACTGAGGCCATAACGTGTTTCCTTACATTAATGTGGAAAAACTGCACCCAATGCGCTGAATGGAATTCTGGTTCGAAGACCAGCATTGCGTATCAAAAAATAGGTGCAGAACAGTGATGCGAACGAGTAATATAGCAGGTTGCTTTTTTTCGATGCGCGCCGATTTTTGTCGGCGAATCTGCTCGTTAAAAACGAGTTGAATCAACATCTCTTGATTCAACGATTTAGCCGGGAAAGTTTATCAAGCACTTTATGGATTACATCAAGATTCGCGGTGCACGGACGCACAACCTGAAGAACGTCAACCTCGATTTGCCGCGCCATTCACTGGTGGTCATTACCGGCCTGTCGGGCTCTGGAAAGTCATCTCTCGCCTTTGACACCCTCTATGCAGAAGGACAACGTCGCTACGTCGAGTCGTTATCCGCATATGCCCGCCAGTTCCTGCAACTAATGGAAAAACCCGATGTGGATTTGATCGAAGGTTTATCGCCGGCGATTTCCATTGAGCAGAAGGCGACATCACACAACCCAAGATCGACAGTTGGCACAGTGACCGAGATCCACGACTACTTGCGCCTGCTCTTTGCCCGCGCCGGTACACCGCACTGCCCTGAGCACCAGCTCGCGTTAGAGGCACAAACTGTTTCGCAAATGGTGGATACGGTCCAAGCAATGCCAACGGGTACAAAACTGATGCTCCTGGCACCGGCGGTTGTCGACCGCAAGGGAGAACACGTTGAACTCGTTGAAGAGTTTCGCAGCCAAGGGTTTGTGCGCATGCGCGTTGACGGAAAAGTAATCGAGATTGACCAATTCCCAAAACTCGACAAACAAAAAAAACACACTATCGAGTTGGTCGTTGATCGCATCAAAACCGCACCTGAATTAAAGCAGCGTATTGCCGAGTCTTTTGAGACCTGTCTACGTGTCGGCAACGGCAAAGCGCTCGCGGTCGACATGGATTCCGGCAAAGAGCTGCTGTTTTCGTCGAAGTTTTCCTGCCCGATCTGCGACTATTCGTTATCGGAAATGGAACCGCGTCTATTTTCATTTAACAACCCGATGGGTGCCTGCCCAAGTTGCGATGGGTTGGGCGAGATCACTTTTTTTGATCCAAAGCGCATTGTGTCCTACCCCGGCCTGTCACTGGCCGGTGGCGCGATCAAGGGCTGGGATCGTCGCAACCAGTTTTACTTTCAGACGCTGATCGGTTTGGCGGAACACTATCAGTTTGATATCGACAAGCCGTTCGACAAACTCACGCCGGAAGCGCAAGAGATTGTTTTGTTTGGCTCTGGCAAAGACAAAATCCCGTTCAAGTACCCAGGCGAGCGGGGCAAACCCATCATTCGTGACGACGTGTTTGAGGGTATCGTGCCGAACTTGGAGCGCCGTTATCGCGAAACCGATTCGATGGCAGTGCGCGAGGAACTGGCGAAATACATCTCAACCAAGACCTGCCCTGAGTGCGCCGGTACGAGGTTGCGCAAGGAAGCGCGCAATGTCAAGGTTGGCGATAAGTCGCTTCATGAAATTTCAGCAATGGCGCTGAAGGAGTCAGCCCGCTGGTTTGCGGGCGTCAAGCTATCGACCCAAAAGATGGCCATTGCCGAGAAGATCATCAATGAGATTTCTGCACGCCTGCAATTTTTGAACAACGTCGGGTTGGACTATCTGTCTCTGGTGCGCTCGGCTGACACACTGTCCGGTGGCGAGGCGCAGCGTATTCGTCTCGCCTCCCAGATTGGCTCCGGCCTTACCGGCGTGATGTATGTGCTGGATGAGCCATCCATCGGCTTGCATCAGCGTGACAATGATCGCTTGCTGGAAACTCTAAAGCGCTTGCGCGACCTAGGCAACTCGGTCATTGTTGTTGAGCACGATGAAGACGCCATAAACAGCGCCGACTATGTAGTCGACATGGGGCCGGGGGCGGGCGTGCACGGCGGCTTGGTGGTCGCAGAGGGAACACCAGCACAAATCAAGAAATCGTCGCAGTCGCTCACCGGCCAGTATCTCTCCGGCAAAAAGCGCATCAGCATGCCCAAATCGCGCTTTAAGTTGGACAAGACGAAGCAGCTCGTCATAAAGGGTGCCCGCGGCAACAACTTGAAAAATGTGACGCTCGAATTGCCTGTCGGCGGCATGATTTGTATCACAGGTGTATCGGGCTCCGGGAAGTCGACGCTCATCAACGACACCCTTTACAAAACCGTCGCACACCATCTTTATGCCTCAACAAATGATCCGGCCCCCTTCGATTCAATTGAAGGTCTGGACCATTTTGATAAGGTGATCTCGGTCGATCAGTCGCCGATTGGCCGCACCCCACGCTCCAACCCTGCCACCTACACGGGCCTGTTTACGCCAATTCGTGATTTGTTTTCGTCGGTGCCCGAAGCGCGTGCACGCGGTTATGGCCCAGGCCGATTTTCATTTAACGTCAAGGGTGGTCGTTGCGAGGCCTGCCAAGGCGACGGCGTCATCAAGGTGGAGATGCATTTTCTGCCGGACGTCTATGTGCCGTGTGATGTATGCCACGGCAAACGTTACAATCGCGAAACCTTGGAAGTCCATTACAAGGGCAAGAACATCACTGAAGTATTGGCGATGACCGTTGAAAACGCCTACGAATTTTTCAAGCCTCTGCCAGTGGTTGCGAAAAAATTGCAGACGCTGCTGGATGTTGGACTGGGCTACATTCGGCTTGGCCAAAGCGCGACAACTCTTTCGGGCGGGGAGGCGCAGCGCGTAAAACTCTCGCTAGAACTCTCTAAACGCGATACCGGCAAAACACTTTTCATTCTTGACGAGCCAACCACGGGATTACATTTCGCCGATATTGATTTGTTGTTGAAGGTATTGCACCGCCTGCGTGATCAGGGCAACACGGTTGTCGTTATCGAACATAATCTTGACGTGATTCGAACGGCCGATTGGGTTATCGAGTTGGGACCGGAAGGCGGCGACGGTGGCGGCATGATCCTATGTGAGGGGCCGCCGACGATAATTGCGCAGCATAAGACAAGTTACACGGCGAAGTATCTTCGGCCCATGTTGGGCTTGAACGTCAGTAAACCTCTAGGCGCGCCGAAGAAGACGGCAAGTGCCTAGTTTTGGAGGGCATTTTCGGGCACGTTGGCCCCAAACGGCCTGTCACTGCTCGCGTTTAAGAATTCAAACTTCATGAGTCCTCGCGAACTGTTACTCGATAGTTTTCGTGCCGCATTAGCGGCCGCTGATCCACTACAAATCGTGCCGAAGCACCTGCCGACGCCACCAACATCTGGCAAAACCATCGTCGTTGGAGCGGGCAAAGCAGCCGCAGCGATGGCCAAGGCGGTTGAGGATAACTGGCCGCCCACAGCCGATCTGCAAGGACTGGTGATTACACGGTACGCGCACGGTTATGCAGATGCCGCGAACCTGAAACGAATCCGCGTTGTGGAGGCCGGCCATCCTGTTCCGGACGATTCTGGCGAACGCGCCGCCCAGCAGATACTCGCCCTCGCCCGTTCCGCGCAACCCGAAGACCTGTTTCTGGTTCTCATCTCAGGCGGAGGTTCGAGCCTGCTGTCGTTGCCAGCGGGCGAAGTCACGATGGCAGACCTCAAGGCGGTGACGAGAGCACTGCTCAGCAGCGGTGCGCCAATCCAGGAAATGAACATAGTGCGCAAACATCTCTCGGCCATCCAGGGAGGGAGGCTGGCTGCGGCAACACCCGCCAGAGTTGTTACGCTGATTGTTTCCGACGTGACGGGCGACGATCCATCGGCGATTGCCTCCGGCCCAACGGCACCAGACCTTTCCACCTATCAAGATGCACTCGACATCCTCAACCGCTATCACATCATGCCACCGATTTCGATCGCAAGGCATCTATCGAAAGGTGCGCGCGGCGAGATGGCGGAAACACTGAAGCCCGCCGACCCCGTCTTTTGCCGTGTTGACAATCGTGTGATCGCGACCGCCTATCAAAGTCTTTCTATGGCGGCGGCTTTTTTCCAGCAGCATGGCATTACGCCGATGATCTTGGGCGATAGCGTTACCGGCGAGGCTCGCGAAGTCGCAAAAGTCTATGCAGCGCTGGCGCGGCAGATTCAACAGCACTATCATCCCCTCAAACCACCGGTAGCACTGATCTCTGGTGGCGAATGTACGGTTACACTGGCATCGGGAAATCAGGGGCGAGGTGGGCGGTGTTCCGAGTTTTTGTTGTCGCTGGCGATCAGTCTGGACGGGCTACAGCATATAGCGGCGATCGCCTGTGATACGGATGGCATCGACGGCTCCGAGCAAAACGCCGGCGCCATTCTCACCGATCAGTCACTGACGCGCGCGCGCGCCATGGGGCGCAACGCTCAGCAACTACTTGATGCCAACGATGCATTTGGATTCTTTGCGCCGCTGGGCGATCTGGTCGTCACTGGGCCTACGCGTACCAACGTCAACGACTATCGCGCCATTCTGGTTTTCTGATCGCCCTCGGAGCCCGCGTGTAATGCGTTGGCACCACGCGCCATCGGTCTTGGAGGTCCGCACGCGGTGCCAATACACCCCGGCCAAACGACCACTTGGCTATACTCTTCCGGTGATGCCGGTGCTCGATACAGAGACAAGCCTACGAAGGCGAATGACCGCGGGCGCTAGTCGCGCTAGCGCTGCCGGGCAGCTCTAGACGACTGTAGCGTAGATCAACGTTTTCGAGGGATAAAGATGAAATTCCGAATCATGGTGGTCGATGATCATGCGATTGTGTTGCATGGGCTAACACAACTCATCAACAGCTCGCCAGACCTAGAAGTGACAATGCAAGCCCAGTCCGCAGAGTCCGCCTTGGCGATTCTGGCGTCTCGTCCGTTGCCCGACTTGGTTGTTACGGATGTTTCCCTGCCGGGCCTGTCTGGATTTGACTTGACCAAAACACTTACGGCGCAACATCCGAAGTTACCGATTTTGATCTTATCGATGCATGAGGAAATGGTGCATGGCGAGCGGGCGTTTCGAGCAGGCGCAAAAGGCTACCTCACTAAGCAAGAACCAACCGAGAAGGTCCTGTTTGCAATCCGCCACATCCTTGGCGGGGAGAGATACCTCAGTGAACGCATGCAGTCACTACTACGCCGGAGTGCCCGCGACAAGCCAAAGATAGGGATTGTGTCGGTACTATCCAGCCTGACTGATCGAGAGCATGAGATTTTCCGGCTTATAGGCATGGGCATGAGTTCCTCCGAGATTGCCGTAAAGCTCGCACGCAGCGTTAAAACCGTAGAGACCCACCGCGCGAATCTTAAGCTAAAGCTTGGGCTGCGGAAGGCCAGCGAATTGAATCGATTTGCCGCCAACTACGCAGACCGCGAACGAGTTTAGACAAAGTATTCACTTGTCATGGCCAAAAAATGGGTGCCGGACCATTTGTTTCGTACAGTGGTGAGCGGCGATGAGTCCGTCGCGCGCTTTCCCTACCTACCCAGAATGACGGTACAGCGTTTCGAACAAAAAGGCCGGCTTACGCCGACCTTTATTCGTCTAAGCCTAGTGATTTAAGCCGCTGCCTTTTCTTCGACTTCGGGCGCTTCGCTTGCAACAGGACGATCGACCAATTCAACAAGTGCCATAGGCGCATTGTCGCCCTGGCGGAAACCGAACTTCAAGATGCGCAGATACCCGCCCTTACGCTCTTTATAACGTGGGCCGAGTTCAGCGAACAGTTTGACAACCATGTCACGATCTCGCAGGCGGTCAAATGCCAAACGCTTGCTGGCCAACGTATCTTCTTTGGCAAGAGTGATTAGTGGCTCGGCGACGCGACGCAGCTCTTTGGCCTTCGGCAGAGTCGTCTTGATGACTTCATGCAGAAAAAGAGAGTTGGTCATGTTGCGCAACATCGCCAAACGATGTGAACTGGTTTTATTGAGTTTACGAAGACCGTGACGGTGACGCATAGTAAATTTCCTTTGTTCTCTTGGCCGCTTTGCTTAGTGGAACCTAAGCCAGCCTTGTTATCGTTATGGGTTATAGATATAAACCTACTTCATCACACCGGCAATGGGCCAATTCTCTAGTTTCATGCCGAGTGTCAGCCCCTTGCTGGCAAGGACTTCCTTAATTTCGTTGAGCGATTTACGCCCCAAATTAGGCGTCTTTAGCAACTCGTTCTCGGTGCGCTGAATCAAATCACCGATGTAATAAATGTTCTCGGCTTTGAGGCAATTCGCCGAGCGCACGGTAAGTTCAAGGTCGTCGACTGGCTGCAGCAGAATCGGATCCACTTGCGGTGACTTTGCCTCCTCAGCCTGCATCGGCGTACCTTGAAGGTCGGCGAAGACGGACAACTGGTCGACCAACACGCGCGCAGCGTAGCGTACTGCCTCTTCCGGCTCAATCGAGCCGTTGGTTTCAATATCCATTACCAAACGGTCAAGATCGGTGCGCTGCTCAACGCGCGCACTTTCCACTGCGTATGAAACACGACGCACTGGTGAGTAGGAGGCATCAAGAAGAATCGAACCAATAGTACGGCTTTCATCGTTGCGGCGCGCTGTTGCGGCAACATAGCCTCGACCTCTTTCAACTTTGATCTGCATGTCGATTTTGCCGCCAGCCGTTAAGTTGGCAATGACGTGGTCGGGATTCACGATCTCAACGTCGTGCGACTGCTCGATATCGGCACCGGTGACCGGTCCGGGCGTTGACTTCTTTAACTTAAGCGTGGTGTCTGTGCGATTGTGCAACTTCAACACCAATCCCTTAAGGTTCAACAGAATATCAACGACGTCTTCCTGCACTCCCTCGATAGTGGAGTATTCATGCAATACCCCAGAAATCTTGACTTCGGTTGGTGCATAACCGGGCATGGAGGACAAAAGGATGCGGCGAAGCGCATTACCAAGGGTGTGGCCATAACCGCGCTCAAACGGCTCCATCACGACTTTCGCGTGAGCTGGAGAAATGTTTTCGACGTCGATGATGCGCGGCTTCAGAAAAGTCGTGGCATTGCTTTGCATTGACGAGGGCCTCTATAGATTAACGCGCGCCGTGGCGTCCCACGGCGCGGGAATGAAACGGATTACTTCGAGTAAAGTTCGACGACCAGTTGCTCGTTGATATCTGCCGCAAACTCTTGACGATCCGGCAGCGCTTTGAACACACCAGCGAATTTCTTTATGTCGACTTCTACCCAGTTCGGGAAACCATTGGCTTCAGCAAGCTTGAGTGCGTCTTGAACGCGCAACTGCTTTTGCGCTTTTTCTTTCAGCGACACAACATCATTTGGCTTCAACAGAAAAGACGGAATATTCACCGATTTACCGTTGACCAAAACACCGCAGTGGCTCACCAACTGGCGCGCCTCTGCACGAGTCGAACCAAACCCCATACGATAGACGGCGTTGTCTAGGCGAGACTCAAGCAATTGCAGGAGGTTCTCACCGGTAGCCCCTTTACGACGCTCGGCTTCTGCGAAGTAGGTGCGGAACTGGCGCTCAAGCACACCATACATCCGGCGAATTTTCTGCTTCTCGCGAAGCTGCGTACCATATTCAGATACGCGCGACTGTTTCGCGCCGTGTTGCCCGGGACGCGATTCAAGTTTGCACTTCGAGTCCAGCGGACGACGTGCGCTCTTCAGGAAAAGATCAGTGCCCTCGCGACGCGAGAGTTTGCATTTAGGACCAATATAACGTGCCATGTGGATATCTCTTTTGCGAATTACATGCGACGACGCTTGGGTGGACGACAGCCGTTGTGCGGAACTGGCGTCACGTCGGCAATCGACATAATTTTGATTCCCAATGCGTTCAGCGCGCGAACAGCGGACTCACGACCGGGGCCCGGCCCCTTGATGCGAACTTCAAGGTTCTTGATGCCACATTCCTGTGCAGCTTTGCCCGCAGCCTCGGCCGCGATCTGTGCTGCAAACGGAGTGGACTTCCTTGAGCCTTTAAAGCCAGCGCCACCTGACGTCGCCCACGACAACGCATTGCCTTGTCGGTCGGTGATCGTGATGATAGTGTTGTTGAACGATGCGTGGATATGTGCGATACCTTCCGACACATTCTTTTTAACTTTCTTGCGGACGCGTGTTGCTGCAGCAGTCGGTTTAACCATTGTGTGTACCTCGTTTCCGAAACTCTATTTCGCTAGGCGAACAGCTTTGCGTGGTCCCTTACGGGTACGCGCGTTGGTGCGAGTGCGCTGACCACGAACCGGCAAACCCTTGCGATGACGGGTGCCGCGATAACAACCAAGATCCATCAGACGCTTGATTGACATCGAAATTTCACGACGCAAATCGCCCTCGACGGTGACTTTGCCAATCTGCTCGCGCAGTTTGTCCATGTCGCTGTCGTTCAGATCCTTGATCTTGGCTGAACCGCTTACACCGGCAGCCTTGCAAATTCTCTGTGCAGTGTGTCGGCCAATGCCATAAATCGCAGTGAGGGCGACTTCTGCATGTTGATGATTGGGGATGTTTACACCAGCAATACGTGCCATGATGATTAACCTTTAGCCTTGACGTTGCTTATGACGCGGATCTTTACAAATGACGCGCAAAACACCCTTGCGGCGCACCAACTTGCAATTGCGACAGATTTTTTTGACAGATGCCTGAACTCGCATTTCTTTCTCCTTGCTCACCGTCGCCTATTTGGCGCGGAAGGTAATACGTGCTTTCGTTAAATCGTAGGGCGAAATTTCAACAGTGACTTTGTCCCCCGGCAATATGCGGATGTAGTGCATACGCATCTTTCCAGAGATGTGCCCCAACACGACATGCCCGTTTTCCAACTTAACCCGGAACATTGCATTCGGCAATGTTTCCTGGATTACACCCTGCATTTCAATCGTTTCTTCTTTTGACATTAATCTATGACCATTCCCTTTTCGCTATAGCTTACCGAACAGGGAAGCCTGCGCCGCCTTTGAAGTTCGCCTTCTTGAGCAGGCTTTCATACTGGTGAGACATCAAATACGCCTGCATCTGCGCCATGAAATCCATCGTCGTCACGACGATGATCAACAGCGAGGTTCCACCAAAGTAGAACGGCACATTCCAACGCATGTGCAAGAACTCCGGAAGCAGGCAGACTGAGGTGATATAGGCAGCGCCGACCAACGTAAGTCTCATCAAAATCTTGTCGATGTACCTTGCGGTTTGTTCGCCAGGACGAATACCAGGAACAAATGCACCGCTTTTCTTCAAGTTCTCTGCCGTTTCTTTGGAATTGAATACTAATGCCGTATAGAAAAAGCAGAAGAAAATTATCGCGGCAGCATAGAGCATTGTGTAAAGCGGCTGCCCCGGTGCTAGCGCTGCGCCCAAATCCTTCAGCCACACCATCTGATCACTTTGGCCAAACCAACCGGCAACAGTGGCAGGAAAAAGAATAATCGACGAGGCAAAAATCGGCGGAATCACACCAGCCATATTCAGCTTCAAGGGCAAATGTGACGCTTGTCCACCGTACAGCTTGTTACCAACCTGGCGTTTGGCATAGTTCACCAAAATCTTGCGCTGGCCGCGTTCAACAAAGACCACAAAGAACGTGACAAATACGACTAACGCCAAAATAAACAAAAACGCGGGAATGGACATCGTTCCGTTATTTACCAGCTCCATGGTTCCGCCAATAGCACCAGGCAAACCGGCGACGATACCGGCGAAGATGATCAACGAAATACCGTTGCCAATGCCGCGCTCCGTAATCTGCTCGCCAAGCCACATCAAGAACATTGTGCCACCAACCAACGTGCTCACAGTAACAAAACGGAACATCATCCCCGGGTCAACAACCAAACCTTGTTGCGACTCAAGCGCGATCGAAATGCCGACCGCCTGAAACAACGCAAGCGCCACCGTTCCATATCGCGTGTACTGCGTAATCTTCCTACGGCCTGCCTCACCCTCCTTTTTCAGCGCCTCAAGCTGCGGAGAGACAACCGTCAAAAGCTGCATGATGATGGATGCTGAAATATACGGCATGATGCCAAGCGCGAACACCGAGAAGCGTGACAGGGCACCGCCCGAGAACATGTTGAACATGGCAAAGATGCCGCCACCTTGCGCATCGAACAACTTGGCGAGTTGCACTGGGTCGATTCCCGGCACAGGAATATGCGTTCCGATGCGGAAGACAATTAATGCGAGCACCAAGAAAATCAAGCGACGCTTCAGGTCGCCCATCTTTCCGAACGCTGCTAATGGATTTGTAGCCAAACGTGTATCCCTAGTTCGCCGTCAATTACACAGCCTGCGAAGCTTCGATCTCGCCGCCAGCCGCTTCGATAGCAGCCCTTGCGCCTTTGGTCACGCCGATCCCAACGAGCTTGACCTTTTTGTCGATGCCACCCGACAGGAATACTTTTGCACCAAGCGCGCTGGGCGAAATGACATTTGCCTGTTTCAATACTGCGATGTCGATCGTGTCGACTGGCAGCAAAGCTATTTCGGACAACCGTACCTGCGCGATGTCGTAACGGGTCAACGAAACAAAGCCGCGTTTTGGCAGGCGACGTTGCAGTGGCATCTGTCCGCCCTCAAAGCCAACCTTGTGAAAGCCACCGGAGCGGGATTTCTGCCCTTTATGACCGCGGCCAGCGGTCTTACCAAGACCCGAGCCGATACCGCGACCGACACGACGACGAGGCTTCTTTGAACCCTCTGCGGGTTTAATGTCATTCAGATCCATGATTCTTAGCCTTCAACTTGGAGCATATAGCTCACTTTGTTGATCATGCCGCGATTTGCGGGTGTATCAATAACCGTGACGGTGTGATTAAGTCTCTTCAAGCCCAAGCCGCGAACACAAGCCTTATGCGCCTCAAGACGGCCGATCGTGCTTTTACGCAGCGTCACTTTGATGGTTTTCTGGTTAGTCATGCGATTTTCTCCAAGCGCCTCGATTAGCCCAAAATCTCTTCGACTGTTTTGCCGCGCTTCGCGGCAACTTCGGAGGGGCGTGAAATTTGCGCTAGGCCGTCAAGGGTCGCGCGAACGACGTTGTATGGATTGGTTGAGCCGTGACACTTTGCCGAGATGTTGGTGATACCCATTACCTCGAACACCGCGCGCATAGCACCCCCCGCCTTGATACCGTTGCCTTCCGCAGCCGGTTGCATAAAAACTTTGGTGCCGCCATGCTTGCCGATGACTTCATGATGAAGCGTGCCGTTTTTGAGCGGGATCTTCACCAGCTTGCGACGAGCCTGCTCCATTGCCTTCTGGACGGCGACGGGAACTTCTTTTGACTTACCCTTGCCCATACCGATGCGACCATCGCCGTCACCAACCACCGTCAATGCGGCGAAGCCAAGAATGCGGCCACCTTTTACGACTTTCGTGACTCGGTTAACCGAAATCATCTTTTCGCGGAGACCGTCGCCTTCTTTATCCTGAATTTCTGGTTTTGCCATTTGGACGTCCTTGACTAAAACTTGAGGCCGGCTTCACGCGCGGCATCTGCCAGCGCTTTCACGCGGCCGTGGTAAGCAAAACCAGCACGGTCGAACGCAACGTCCGAGACTCCGGCGGCTTTAGCACGCTCTGCAATACGCTTGCCAACTTCCGCGGCGGCAGCCGCCGTAGCACCACTCTTCAACGCGGCACGCAACTCTTTTTCCGCGGTAGAAGCTGCAGCCAGAACTTTCGCCCCAGTGGCGTCTATCACCTGCGCGTAAATATGCGTATTGGTGCGGTGTACTGTCAAACGCACTGCCTTTAAACGCGCGATGGTTGCGCGGGTTTTTGCGGCGCGGCGCAGACGAGATTGCTTTTTGTCGATCATGATCGAATTCCTTACTTCTTCTTCGTCTCTTTAAGAACGATGACTTCATCCGAGTAACGCACACCCTTTCCCTTGTAGGGCTCCGGGGGACGATAACCACGCACGATGGCGGCGACTTGCCCAACTTTCTGCTTATCAACGCCCTTCAAAATGATTTCCGTTGGGGTCGGCGTTTCCGCCTTCACGCCTTCGGGCATATCGTGAACGATCGGATGCGAGTAACCCAACGCCAAGTTCAACTTGGCACCTTGCGCTGCGGCCTTGTAACCCACGCCAACGAGCGTCAACTTGCGCTCAAAGCCCTTATCTACGCCATGAACCATGTTTGCCAACAACGCACGCATCGTTCCAGACATAGCATTTGCAGCCTGCGTATCATTCGCCGCTTCCAACACCAGCTTGTCGCCATCGCGCTTTATATTGACGAGCGAAGTCGCGGCTTGCTTCAAGACGCCCAACGGACCCTTGACAGTTATTTCGTCGGCCGCAAGTGTCACCTCGACTTTTGCGGGAACAGTGATGGGGAGCTTACCAACGCGTGACATTTATTCTCTCCTTACACCACGATGCAAATAACTTCACCGCCAACCCCGGCAGCGCGCGCTTTGCGATCAGTCATGACGCCGCGGGAGGTGGAAACAATTGCCACACCGAGGCCGTTCATGACTGGTTTGATATCTTCACGCCCGCGGTAAATCCGCAGACCAGGACGGGAAACGCGCTCGATCTTTTCGATCACCGGCTTACCTGCGTAGTACTTGAGACCAACATTCAGCTCAGACTTGCCGTCGACCGTGCGCACATCAAAGCCTTCGATGTAGCCTTCGTCTTTCAGGACATTTGCGATTGCAACCTTCACTTTGGAAGAAGGCATCGTTACATCAACTTTTTCCGACTGTTGCGCATTACGAATGCGGGTCAACATATCGGCGATCGGGTCACTCATGCTCATAATTTATCTCCGCCCTACCTCTAGCTACCAGCTAGCTTTAACCAAGCCCGGCACTTCACCGCGCATGGCAATTTCACGCAACTTGTTACGACCCAAACCAAACTTGCTGTAGACGCCGCGCGGACGACCGGTGATCGCACAACGATTGCGGAGGCGAGTTGGATTGGAATTTCGCGGGAGCGCCTGCAACTTCAGACGCGCCTGATAACGATCTTCGTCGGAGACACCCTGATCGTCGATGATCTTAAGAAGCGCCTCTCGCTTCGCCTTGAATTTCGCCACGAGCTTTTCACGCTTGGCTTGACGGTTGATCACTGCAAGTTTAGCCATACCCTTAACCCCTGAAAGGAAACTTGAATGCAGCGAGAAGCGCCTTGGCTTCCGCGTCATTCTTTGCGGTCGTGGTAATCGAAATATTCATGCCGCGAATCGCATCAATCTTGTCGTATTCGATTTCCGGGAAAATAATTTGCTCTTTCACACCCATATTGTAGTTACCACGGCCATCGAAGGAGCGGCCGGAAATACCACGGAAGTCACGAACGCGCGGCAACGAAACGGTAATCAGGCGATCAAGAAATTCGTACATACGGTTTGCGCGCAGTGTCACCATGCAACCAATCGGATAGCCATCACGAATCTTAAAGCCAGCGATCGACTTTTTTGACTTGGTTACCACGGGCTTTTGTCCGGCAATCTTCGTCATGTCGCCGACAGCATGTTCCATGATCTTCTTGTCTGCCACCGCTTCACCGACACCCATATTCAGGGTAATTTTGGTGATACGGGGCACTTCCATCACGGATTTGTAGCCAAAATCCTGCATCAACTTCGGCACAACGGTTTCTTTGTAAAACGATTGGAGTCGAGCCATGTTAAGCGCCCCCTTAAGCGTCGATTTGTTCGCCATTGGAAGCAAACACGCGCACCTTGCGCTTATCGCCCAACGTCTTAAATCCGACGCGATCCGCTTTTCCGGAGGTCGGGTTGAAAATGGCAACGTTGGAAAGATGAATGGACATCTCTTTTTCAACGATGCCGCCAGTTGTACCCTTCGTTGGGTTTGGCTTGGTGTGTTTCTTCACCCGGTTTATTCCCTCAACCAGCACACGCTCGGTCTCAAGGATCATCGATAGCACCGTTCCACGCTTACCTTTATCCTTGCCGGTGATGACGACTACCTGGTCGCCTTTACGTATCTTGTTCATAGCGTATTTTTCCTTCGCGTCCCTACAGCACTTCGGGGGCCAGCGACACGATCTTCATGAACTTTTCGGTGCGCAATTCGCGCGTCACTGGTCCAAAGATGCGAGTGCCGATCGGCTCAAGTTTTGCGTTCAACAACACCGCAGCATTGCCGTCGAATTTGATCAACGACCCGTCGTTACGACGAACACCCTTGGCGGTACGCACTACCACGGCGTTATAAACCTCGCCTTTTTTGACGCGTCCGCGCGGCTGCGCTGATTTGATACTGACTTTGATGACATCACCAACGCCCGCGTAGCGACGCTTGGAGCCACCAAGGACTTTGATACACATCACCGAACGCGCGCCGGTGTTATCGGCGACGTCGAGAATCGACTGCATCTGAATCATTTTTTTATCTCCAACTTACCTGCCACAGATGGCAGCCAGTTTTGGATCCGTCTTATGTCCTCGCATCCGGTTCGGAGCCCCGAAACAAATGCGCTGACAGGTTAGAAAGCTTCTTTTGCCTGATTGCTTAAAGCACTTTTACAAGTGCGGCTTGTGCAGACTTTCAGGCGGCAGGGCCAGACAGCACCCTGTTTGTGCGGACTTTCAGCCGACATAGCCACGGCTGAAGCAGCGAAGTCCGATAGTATACGCCAACGTTAAGCTACATAGCAAGTGTTTTGCTTGTGTTATTCCACGGTTGGTCTATCGCGGCGGATGTCAATGCGGGGGCGATGGGTGGAAACACCAGCGTTGGACTACATTCCCGTGCGTGCGCGCTACACGGCAGTCATACCGCCATCGACCGACAGAACTTGGCCTGTTACATAGCTGGCAGCATCAGAGGCAAGAAAGATGGCCGGCCCCATCAGATCTTCTTCACCGCCCAGCCGCCCTAGGGGCGTCATCGCAATGATCTGGGTTTCGATCACCTGCAAAACCCCGGCGCTCATCTTTGAGGGGAAAAATCCCGGCGCAAGTGCATTCACGCGGATGCCATACTTTGCCCACTCGGCCGCCAATGCACGTGTCATGTTGACCAAGCCACCCTTGCTCGTGTTGTAGGCGAGGGTTTGCATCGGGCCCAGTTGGCCGCGCAGGCCCGCGACTGACGTTACGTTGATGATTGAGCCGCAACGGTTCGGGATCATGGATTTCGCTCCAACCTGTTGAGTGACCAGCCACGAGCCGGTGAGATTGGTGGCGATGATCTTGTTCCAAGCCTCAAGCGGGTAGGTCTCGGCTGGCGCGCCCCACGAAGCCCCGGCGTTGTTCATCAAGATATTGATTTTGCCGAAGTGCTTCAAGACCGCATCGACCATGGGTTCAATGGTTTCTGGTTTGGCGAGGTCGCTCTCTACAATGACTACATCGAACCCCAGCGTGGCCAGCTCGGCCCTTGCCTGCTCCAGCTCACTACTCTTGCGGGCCGTAAGGGCAAGCTTGGCACCCTGGGCACCGTAGCCCTTGGCGATTTGCAGGCCCAATCCACGCGAGCCGCCGGTGATCAGTGCCACTCGGCCGGATAAATCGAAGAGTTTGTTGGCGGTCATGATTGTTTTCCTGCATTAGTTTACGGTTGAATTCACGCCCCGCACCTAGGTCGCGATTGAAAAAGCAAACTATCCGGGCGGTGCGCGTTTCCAGACACTTAGTGCCGAAAATACCCGCCGACAAAAGGGTTTCATTTTCTTAGTACGGGCTTAACGGGTCGTCTAAAACAGCTCGCTTGTGCCGGGTTGCCACTTTACCCCCAAGCATTGAAAGTGCCACCGCCTCCGCTATCTTGATGCCGTCAACGCCCGCGCTCATGATGCCTCCCGCGTATCCAGCCCCCTCTCCAGCTGGAAACAATCCTGCGGTATTGACACTTTGAAAATTATCGTCGCGTCGCGTAATCCGGATGGGTGATGACGTTCTTGTCTCAACTCCCGTCAGCACGGCGTCATGCATCGCGAAACCAGAGATGTGCTTGTCAAATTCCGTTAGGGCCTCCCGCACGGCGTCGATCACAAAGGCCGGTACACAAAGGGACAAATCCGTCATCTTTATCCCCGGCTTGTACGAAGGCAGAACTGACCCAAGCTCGGTCGAGGCGCGCCCTTCGAGGAAGTCACCGACGAGTTGCGCAGGCGCGTTGTAGTTTTCGCCGCCGGCATGGAACGCGGCGGTTTCCCATTTGCGCTGGAAGTCGACGCCGGCCAACACATGCTCTGGATAGTCTTTCGCGGGGGAGATGCCGACGACGATGCCCGCATTGGCGTTGCGTTCGTTACGTGAATACTGACTCATGCCATTGGTCACTACCCGGCCAACTTCCGATGTCGCGGCCACCACTGTCCCACCGGGGCACATACAAAAACTGTAAACGCTACGACCGTTCGAGGCATGATGTACGAGTTTGTAGTCGGCGGCACCCAACATCTGATTTCCCGCATTTGGCCCAAAGCGCGCACGGTCGATCAGCCCCTGCGGATGTTCGATACGAAATCCAATCGAAAACGGCTTTGGCTCGATAAAGACGCCGCGCTCGTGGAGCTTGTAGAAGGTATCGCGTGCGCTGTGGCCGATGGCGAGCACCAGGTGATCGGTGCGGAGCTGATAGGTTTCCTCGCCATGTTGCACAGTGACGCCGCGCAGTTGTCGCGCGTCATCGTTACATTCGATTTCAAAATCCACCGCGCGATGCTGGAAACGAATCTCGCCACCGAGCGCGATGATTTTCGCGCGCATTACTTCCACCATCGACACCAGCTTGAACGTGCCGATGTGCGGCTTGGAAACGTAGAGAATTTCCGGCGGCGCGCCGGCTTCAACAAACTCGGTCAGCACCTTGCGTGTAAGGAAGTACGGATCTTTGATCTGGCTCCACAGCTTGCCGTCTGAGAACGTGCCCGCACCGCCTTCGCCGAATTGCACGTTTGATTCAGGATTCAAGGTCGACTTGCGCCACAGGTCCCAAGTGTCTCGCGTGCGCTCACGCACCGCTTTCCCCCGCTCAAGCAGAATAGGCTTAAAGCCCATTTGCGCGAGCGTCAATGCTGCGAACAAACCGCAGGGCCCCAGGCCGATGACGACGGGGCGTATTCCGTTGAAGTCTTTCGGCGCATGTGCAACGAACTTGTAGCTGGTATCTGGTGTTGTCACTACCTTTGGATCGCCGCGCAATTTCTTCAGCACGGCGGCTTCGTTCTTCACCTCAACATCGAGCGTATAGACCAGAAGAATCTGCGCTTTTTTACGAGCATCGTAGCCTCGGCGGTAGATCGATAGGGCGAGTAAATCCCCGTCCGCAATCTTTAAGCGTGCCAAGGCCGCGGCGCGTAGTGCCGCGACGTTGTCCTCACTGGCGGTACCTAGTGGCAACTTTATTTCGTTCAAACGAAGCATGATTGAGTTACTTCTTCCTTGGCGCGATTATCTATTGCTCTGCTTACCAACAAAAAGGCCCGCAGATGCGGGCCTTTTTTATCTAACTCAAATCAACACTTATTCGACTTTTGCCTTCTCAACCAGCTTGGTCACGGCCCATGCTTTGGTCTTTGACAGTGGCTTGGTTTCTTCGATGGTTACGGTGTCACCCATCTTGAACTCATTGTTTGGGCTGTGTGCATGGTACTTCTTCGAACGGCGCAAAACTTTACCCAAGATCGGGTGCTTTACCGCCCGCTCAACCAGAACCGTAACCGTCTTGTCCATCTTGTCGCTGGTGATAACGCCGGTGAGCGTACGCTTGCTTTTGGTGATTTGAGCAGTAGTCGTCATTATTGTGCCTTCGCTTTTTCGGTCAGAATGGTCTTGATTTGCGCAATTTCACGCTTCACACGACCAAGTTCCGTCGTCTTAGACAGTTGCTGCGTCGCAACCTGCATACGCATTGAAAACTGTGAGCGGCGCAGATCGAGCAATTCTTTGTTGAGGTCTTCCGGGGATTTCGCCCGCATTTCTTTGGTGTTCATGGCGTGGTCCTTTCTTAACCCAACAGACGATGTACAAACGTGGTCCGGATTGGCAGTTTTGCGGCAGCGAGTGCGAACGCCTCACGCGCCAAAGGCTCTTGCACGCCGTCCATCTCATAGAGTACTTTGCCCGGCTGAATCTCAGCCACAAAGTACTCGGGAGAACCCTTCCCGTTACCCATGCGGACTTCGGCAGGCTTCTTGGAGATTGGCTTATCCGGGAAAATACGAATCCACACGCGACCACCACGCTTAATGTGACGGGTCATTGCTCGACGCGCCGCTTCGATTTGACGAGCAGTCAAGCGCCCACGACCAACGGCCTTGAGACCAAACTCACCGAACGACACTTTGGCTCCTGTCGTGGCGATACCTTTGTTCCGACCTTTTTGTTCTTTGCGATATTTTCTTCTAGCTGGCTGCAGCATTTTTCGCTCCTGGACGGCCACGCGGCTTACGCCCTGGCTCAGCTTGTGGCTCCGGTGCGGCAACAGGAGTTTCGCCCTTTGCCAACATGTTGCCCTTGTAAACGAGAACTTGTACGCCGATCACGCCATACGTCGTGCGCGCTTCAGAAAAACCTTGATCGATATCCGCACGCAAAGTGTGGAGTGGCACCCGACCCTCACGATACCACTCGGTACGCGCAATCTCCGCACCGTTCAATCGACCGCTTGACGTGATCTTGATACCTTGTGCACCCAGACGCATTGCGTTTTGCATCGCGCGCTTCATTGCACGACGGAACATGACGCGTTTTTCTAGCTGCGCAGTAATTCCATCAGCAATCAGCTGGGCATCAGTTTCTGGCTTGCGAATTTCTTCAATGTTGACGTGCACTGGCACGCCCATCATCTTGGAAAGGCTTACACGCAGATTTTCAATATCTTCACCCTTCTTGCCAATCACCACGCCAGGACGCGAAGAATAGATAGTGATCTTCGCGTTCTTTGCAGGACGCTCAATGACTATCTTACCAACCGACGCGCTTGCCAACTTTTTCTTCAAGTAGGTGCGGACTTTGATATCTTCCAGCAGCATGATCGGGAAGTTTTTGCTATTGGCATACCACTTCGAGGCGAAGTTCTTGGTAACAGCCAAGCGAAAACCGGACGGGGAAATTTTTTGTCCCATTTCTACTCCTTATTGCTTGCCGTCGCCGACGGTCACAAAAACGTGACATGTCGGTTTGACAATGCGGTTACCACGGCCTTTTGCGCGCGCGGTGAAGCGCTTCAATACGGGGCCCTTTTCAACGATGATCTTGGAGACTTTGAGGTCATCAATATCGGCACCGTCGTTGTGCTCAGCATTTGCAATGGCCGATTCCAATACCTTCTTGATAATCGTCGCGCCTTTTTTTGGCGTAAACGTGAGGATGTTGAGAGCTTGATCGACTTTCTTGCCGCGAATAAGGTCCGCAACCAAACGACCTTTTTGCGCGGAGAGGCGTACGCCCCAGAGATTAGCGGATACGTTCATTGGTATCGTTCCTTATTTCTTGCCAGCCGCCGCAGCCTTCTTATCGGCCGGATGGCCTTTGAAGGTACGGGTCAAGGCGAATTCGCCCAACTTGTGGCCAACCATGTTTTCGCTAACAAACACCGGAATGTGTTGCTTTCCGTTGTGGACTGCGATGGTCAAACCAACAAAATCCGGCAGGATGGTGGAACGGCGCGACCAAGTCTTGATTGGCTTGCGGTCTTTAATGGCAGCGGCCTTTTCAACCTTTGCTGCCAAGTGCCCGTCTACAAACGGGCCCTTCTTGATGGAACGTGCCATGGCAATTAACCTTTCCGACGATCGCGAACGATCATGTTCTGCGTGCGCTTATTAGTACGGGTCTTGAGACCCTTGGTAGCTTGGCCCCACGGCGTACGCGGATGACCACCGCCGTTGGAACGACCACCGTGCGGGTGATCCACTGGGTTCATACAGATACCACGAACCGTAGGACGCCAGCCGCGCCAGCGATTGGCACCCGCTTTGCCGATGACGCGAAGCGCATGCTCACCGTTGCCGACTTCACCAATGGTCGCCCTACAGTCGACATGAACCTTGCGAATCTCGCCGGAGCGCATACGCAATTGGGCGTACAAGCCCTCCCGAGCGAGCAACTGTACTGAAGCGCCGGCCGAACGAGCCAATTGCGCGCCTTTTCCAGGGAGCAACTCGATGCAGTGAATGGTGGAACCGACAGGAATGTTACGGATCGGCAAGCAGTTACCGACCTTGATTGGCGCGTCTTGTCCAGAAACAACCTGCTGGCCAACTTCGACGCCTTTCGGTGCGATCATGTAACGACGTTCACCGTCAGCGTAACAAAGTAGAACAATATTTGCGCTACGATTTGGATCATATTCAAGGCGCTCGACTTTTGCAACGATACCGTCTTTGTCGTTACGCTTGAAATCGATGATACGGTAGTGTTGCTTGTGACCGCCGCCTTGGTGACGGGTCGTGATATGGCCGTGGTGATTACGACCTGCATTTTTCGACTGCGGTTCCAGCAACGCAGCATGCGGCGCACCCTTATGCAATTCAGCGTTGACCACCTTCATCATGCTACGGCGGCCAGGCGAGGTCGGTTTTGCTTTAACGAGAGCCATTACACCGCCCCTTCCGTAAACTGGATATCACTATTGCCAGTCAAGCAAACATAAGCTTTCTTGACGTGATTACGACGGCCTTCAAAACGTCCGTGGCGCTTTGCTTTGCCTTTTTGGTTAACGATATTCACGCTAGCCACTTCAACTTTCTGATCTTTAAACAGGAGCTCAACTGCAGCCTTCACTTCGGCCTTGGTTGCGCTTTGCAGGACTTCAAAAACCACCTGCTTTTGTTTGTCAGCCACCATGGTGGCTTTCTCGGAAATGACGGGTCGCAATACGACCGTCAGCAGACGTTCGGCATTCATGCGAGCACCTCTTCGAATTGTTTGACCGCCGCCTTGGTCAACACCACATTCGCGAAACGAACAAGGCTGACTGGATCGGCGTGTTTAGCTTCGAGCACCATCACATTCTCAAGATTGCGCGATGATAGGTAGAGGTTTTCGTTGAAGTTATCGGTAATGATTAATACCTGTTCCAGCCCCATTCCCTTTAACTTTGACACCAAACCCTTGGTCTTTGGCGCGTCCAGTTGAATATCTTCAACAACGGACAAACGATTTTCGCGAACGAGTTGCGACAGAATCGCGGCAATACCCGCGCGGTACATTTTGCGATTTACCTTCTGCGAAAAATTCTCGTCGGGCGAATTCGGGAAAATCTTGCCACCGCCACGCCACAGGGGCGACGATGCCATACCAGCACGTGCGCGTCCGGTACCCTTTTGGCGCCATGGCTTCTTTGTCGATTTCTGAACGTCGCTACGACCTTTTTGCGCACGGTTACCCGAGCGTGCGTTTGCCTGGAATGCAGTGACAACTTGATGGACAAGCGCTTCGTTGTAATCGCGGCCAAACAGTTCTGCAGATGCTGCAACGGTGCCCTCAGAGGCGCCCTTTTCATTGATAAGTTTGAGCTCCATTATTTGGCTCCCGCTTTCGCCTGTGAGGCTTTACGAGCCTTCGCCGCGGGGCGAACGATGATTGTTCCATTTTTCGCACCCGGAACCGCCCCCTTCACCAGAATCAGCGACCGCGCTACATCCACGCGCGCGACTTCCAGCATCGGCATTGTTGAGGACACGTCACCCAAATGGCCCGCCATGCGTTTCCCTGGGAACACCCTACCAGGGTCCTGCGCCATGCCGATTGAGCCTGGAACGTTGTGAGACTTCGAGTTACCGTGGGAAGCACGGTTAGAAGAAAAATTATGACGCTTGATGACGCCCGAGAAGCCTTTACCCAATGTCGTGCCTGAAACGTCAACCCTTTGGCCGACCGCAAACATTTCCACTGAGAGCACTTCGCCAACCTTTAACTCAGCAAGCTTTTCCGGGGTAACGGCGAATTCCTTTACGACCGAACCGGCTTCAACACCTGCCTTGGCATAGTGGCCAGCTTGCGCTTTGGCGACACGTGACGCACGACGGGTTCCAAATGCGACTTGAACACCTGCATACCCATCATTTTCAGGGGTTTTTAACTGTGTGACTCGGTTATTCGACACATCAAGCACTGTCACGGGGATGGCTGTACCATCATCCGCGAAGATGCGAGTCATGCCGACCTTCCGGCCGACGAGACCTAAGCTCATCTTCATTCCTTTTGTGATTAGCCCCGTGGCACCTTGAAAACAAAGGTGTTACAGGGTGTCCGCTACAATTGGCGAACGGGTTTGTTTACTTGCTGCTAGCTTGTTGACCTCTGTGAATCAATGCAAGCTAAGAACCGAAAATTATAATCGCCCCATCTCAAGAAATCAAATACTTACGCTATTACAACTTAATCTCTACGTCCACGCCTGCCGGAAGGTCTAGCTTCATCAACGCGTCGACGGTCTTATCCGTAGGGTCGATGATATCCATCAACCGCAAATGGGTGCGAATCTCCATTTGATCGCGCGATGTCTTATTGACATGCGGTGAACGCAGAAGATCAAAACGCTCAATTTTGGTTGGTAGAGGCACTGGTCCTTTTACGACCGCGCCCGTACGCTTCGCAGTTTCCACGATCTCCAGCGCCGACTGGTCGATCAGTCGATAGTCAAACGCCTTCAAGCGAATGCGGATTTTTTGTTTGGCGAGTTGTGCTGTTGCCATCTCGTTTCCTTTAGGCCGCTTCAATGGCAGCCGTTACTTGGTTAATTCTTTCGGAGTATTCAGATCAAATCGAAGCCGCACTGCAAGCCGACCACACTATCGATCTTCTTCCGGCGCTACTTATTTACTTCAATACTTTTGACACCACGCCTGCACCGACGGTACGACCGCCTTCGCGAATCGCAAAGCGCAGACCTTCCTCCATCGCAATCGGCGCAATCAACTGCACCACAATCTTGACGTTGTCACCAGGCATCACCATCTCGGTGCCCGCCGGCAACTGCAATGCCCCCGTCACGTCCGTCGTCCGGAAGTAAAACTGCGGACGATAGCCGTTGAAGAATGGGGTGTGACGCCCACCTTCGTCTTTGCTCAAAACGTAGATTTCCGCTTCAAAATCAGTGTGCGGGGTGATCGAGCCCGGCTTGGCCAACACCTGACCACGCTCAACGTCTTCACGCTTGGTGCCGCGCAACAAAATACCAACGTTGTCGCCCGCCTGACCTTGGTCGAGCAGCTTGCGGAACATCTCAACACCCGTACAGGTCGTCTTCTGGGTGGCTTTCAGACCAACAATCTCGATCTCTTCTCCCACCTTGATCACGCCGCGCTCAATACGCCCCGTCACCACCGTGCCGCGACCCGAAATGGAGAACACGTCTTCCACCGGCATCAGGAATGCACCGTCCAGCGCACGCTTAGGCTCCGGAATGTAGCTGTCGAGGGCCTCAGCAAGCTTCATGATGGCACCTTCGCCCATCTCGCCCGTGTCACCTTCCATGGCCTTCAAGGCCGAACCCTTGATGATCGGAATGTCATCGCCCGGAAAGTCGTACTTGGAGAGCAGCTCACGAACCTCCATCTCAACGAGTTCGAGCAATTCGGCGTCGTCGACCATGTCGCACTTGTTCAGAAACACCACAATGTACGGCACACCGACCTGACGGGCCAGCAGAATATGCTCTCGCGTTTGTGGCATCGGGCCGTCAGCCGCCGAACAAACCAGAATCGCACCGTCCATCTGCGCCGCACCGGTGATCATGTTCTTCACATAGTCAGCGTGACCAGGACAGTCAACGTGCGCGTAGTGGCGGTTGGCCGTCTCGTATTCCACGTGCGCCGTGTTAATCGTAATACCCCGCGCCTTCTCCTCCGGTGCCGCATCAATCTGGTCGTAGGCCTTCGCTTCACCACCAAACTTCTTCGACAACACCGTCGTGATCGCCGCCGTCAACGTCGTCTTGCCGTGATCCACGTGCCCAATCGTGCCAACGTTCACGTGTGGCTT
>JADCJC010000045.1 GCA_020247395.1 Rhodocyclaceae bacterium | reverse complement strand
TTTCGCTGAGCCAAATAGTTTTGGCTCAGTGCCATGCGAACCGGAAGTCCATGCAGGGACTTCCGTGGATAGTAGGAGCGTGATGTGACAAAAGTTTTGATCGCGGACGACGAACCCCTGATGCTGGCACGCATCGGGGAACTCTTGAGCCAGGTCTGGCCGGAACTGGAGATCGTGGCGCGCTGCAAGAACGGCAACGAGGCGCTTGCCGCGTTTCATCAGCATCAACCAGATGTGGCATTCTTGGATATCCGCATGCCGGGCAAGACCGGCCTGGAAGTCGCGGCAGAAATTGGCGATGCCGCACACCTCGTATTTGTCACCGCATATGATGAGTACGCCATCGCCGCCTTCGAGAGCGGAGCAGCGGATTATCTGTTGAAACCGGTGGAGTTGCCGCGCTTGGCGGAGGCGGTACGGCGACTACGCAAACGCATTGACACCAAGCGCCCAACTGCACCGGCGGATTTATCGCTGCTGGTGAAGTCGCTGTTGGAACAGGCCAAACACACCGAAAAACTGCGATGGATACGCGCCTCTGTCGGCAGTGTCACCCGCCTGATTCACGTCGACGAAGTATTGTTCTTTCAATCGGATACGAAATACACACGTATCGTGCTCAGGGAGAGTGAGGCGTTGGTACGTATGCCGCTCAAAGAGTTGATCGATGGTTTAGATACAGAGCGATTCTGGCAGGTGCATCGCAGCAGTATCGTCAACGCGCACGCGATTGATCGAGCCGTGCGGGAGGGACCGGAGAAGCTGACGTTGTATATCAGGGGCTGTTCGGAGCGGCTTGCCGTTTCCCGTCAGTACTTTCATTTGTTTAAACAAACCTGAACCCGTGAAGTATTCAGGCGAGTGCGGGCGACTGAATCTGCGTGACTTCTTCAGTACAGAGCTTAGAAGCCACCCGTATCGAGCCATGCCTGCAGTTGATCAAGCCGGTCAGATCCCCAGAACGGTTCGCCGTCAACGATGATATAGGGCGAGCCAAAAACGCCTTTCTGTAGCGACGCCTCGACCTCGCGTTTGAGACGGTCTTTGACTACGGGATCCGCGATTGCTGCAATTGTTTGGTCGCGGTCTACCCCTACACTAGCGGCGAGTTCGGCGACCTTCTCGGCGTTGGAGATATCGATACCCTGCGCAAAATAGGTGGCAAAACATGTCATGGCGAATCGATGCGCCTGTAGCGGGTCTCGGTCATCGATCCAATAGAACGCACGTGCGGCATTTTGCGTGCCGATGGGAAACGGATCGGGTTGTTTGTAGGGCACTCCCATAAATCGGGCTGTACGCCGGAAGTCGCGTTCGGCGTAGGTGCCCTTCAACGGCTGCGAGATCAGCGGCGAATTGCCGCTGGCCTTGAACGCCGGGCCGAGTAGGATGGGCCGCCACTTTACCCGCCGTTGATATTTGGCGGCGATCGCATTGATGCGCGTTGCGGCGAGGTAGCCATAGGGCGAAGAAAAATCGAAATAGAAGTCGATGGGGTCGGTTATGGGCATGGGGGCTCTCCATCATAAAAACAAAGCCGCTCATTGAGCGGCTTTGTTTGGTGTTGCTGATTAGGCCTGTGGTGGTACATCTGTTTTTGTTTCCACCACTTGCAGCGGTTCATTCACAACGACGCGTTCACGACGAGGCCGCGGTGTGCTGCGACGCTGTGGCTCGATGATGGCGAGCGTGGCTTGCTGCACATTGGTTGCCGCTTTGCCGGCGTCGGTCTCGATGAACACCAGCGGCTCTTGTCCGACGGTATCGCGTGCACGTCGTTGCCGCGGTTGGCTGCGAACGGGGGCAGCGTCCGGTATTTGGTCCACAGGTGCGATCGGTGCTGTCGCAGAACGGTAGACCGTAGTCGCCGGCGCGGGAGCAGGGGCGGCTGGGGTTGGGGTGGCGGGCGCGGCGACCGGAGTCGCGGAAGCAACGGGGTATGGTGCGCTCACATCCGAGGAAGAAGCCACAAGCGGCTGCTGCACCGGCGTTGGTGCCACCGCTGTAGACACGGCCAACGTCGGGAAGCCGGGCTCACTGCTCGTCGTCACAGGGAATTCGCTTTGTGTGGCACTGACACCTTCTTGCGATGCGCCGGTGTTCCGATTTTCGCCCGGTTCGCGTCCACCCCGACCCCGACCGCCTCTACCACGGCGGCGGCGGCTACGGCCGTCGCTATCTTCGCTTGCCTCCGTCGACCGTGCTTCTAGGGTGGGGCGCGGTTGCAGCTTACGCGGTGATTGTGCCGCCGATTGCTCTGGGGCACCGACCGTGGCGATGGTTGCCTCGTCCGGTTTGTTCTGGCGCGGTGGTTGGTTGCGTTCGCCACCGCCATGCTCCTTGGAAGGACGATCACTGCGGGGTTCGTTGCGGCCCTCATTGCGACCTTCCGCACGTTTCCCGTCTTTACGTTCGCCCTTATTGCTGCGGTCATTACGATCCGCGCGATCGTTACGGCTACGCGGGCCCCGGTCGATGCGTTCGCCGCGCTCAGCGCGATTGTTTCGGTCACCGCGTCCTTCGCGATTACCGGCGCGCGTGTTTTTAGCGTCTTTATTGGCTTTGACGTCAACTGTCGGCGGGGTTGCCGCTGGCGCACTCTCGCCACTGAATAGACCGACAAAACGCTTCCAAAGTGATGGTGCCGGCGTTGCCACCGTTATCGGCGCGGACTGCAATGACGCGCGCGCCGTTTGTCGATCTTCATTTGCAACCGACTCGGAGGATATCGGCGCGGGTTGGTCCGGGGTAATGCCCTTTACCACCGGCTCCTGCCGAGATGGTTTCGCCTCGGCCGCAGTTGGCAGCTTCATCGCAAGTTCGTCGATCGGCTTGTTGACCAGTTCGTAGGAGGCTTTGACCGCGTCGAGTTTTTCCGAATCGTGACGCAGGCGTTCTATTTCGTAGTTGGGCGTTTCGATGTGGACGTTTGGAATCAGCAATACATTCACCTTGAAGCGCACTTCAATGGTGCGGATGTCTTGGCGCTTTTCATTCAATAGGAAGGTGGCAACGTCGACCGGTACTTGGCAATGCACCGCTGCCGTGCTTTCTTTCATCGCCTCCTCCTGAATGATGCGCAACACGTGCAGCGCAGATGAGGCAGTATCACGAATGTGCCCGACTCCGTGGCAACGCGGGCAAGGGATGTAGCTGGATTCAGAGAGTGCGGGTTGCAGACGCTGGCGCGACAATTCCATCAGGCCAAAACGCGAGATCTTGCCGGTTTGCACACGAGCGCGGTCGTGTTTGAGCGCATCGCGCAGTCGATTTTCAACTTCCCGCTGGCTCTTGCTCGACTCCATATCAATGAAGTCAACCACTACCAGACCACCGAGGTCTCGCAGGCGAAGCTGTCGAGCAATTTCGTCGGCTGCCTCGCAGTTGGTGCGAAATGCGGTTTCCTCAATGTCATGGCCTTTGGTCGCGCGTGCCGAGTTGACATCAACAGAGACCAAGGCTTCAGTGTGGTCGATAATGATGGCGCCACCGGATGGTAACGATACATCGCGGCGATAAGCGGTCTCGATTTGGTGCTCAATTTGGAATCGTGAGAACAGTGGGACGTCGTCTTTGTACAACTTCACCTTGCTGACGTTTGACGGCATGACCGTCGACATAAACGACTGCGCCTGCTCAAAAATTTCCTGGGTATCGACGAGAATCTCGCCGACGTCCGGCTGGAACAGATCGCGGATCGCGCGTACCACCAAACTCGACTCGAGATAAATGAGTTCCGGCCCTTTTACTTCGCGGCCTGCACCTTCAATGGCTTCCCAGAGTTGCACCAGATAATTCATGTCCCACTGCAGTTCTTCGACGCTACGACCGATACCGGCCGTGCGGGCGATGATCGACATGCCTTCGGGTACTTGCAGTTGGTCAAGGGTCTCGCGCAGTTCAGCACGCTCTTCTCCTTCGACCCGTCGTGAAACGCCACCGCCGCGTGGATTGTTCGGCATCAGCACCAAATAACGGCCAGCCAGGGAGATGTAGGTGGTGAGGGCCGCGCCTTTGTTGCCGCGTTCGTCTTTTTCGACTTGAACGAGCAACTCCTGCCCCACGCGCAGGTTCTGCGCAATCTTGCCGCGTGTCCCCTCGCCGTCTTCACCGGCGACGTATTCGCGCGTCAGCTCCTTGAACGGCAGAAAACCGTGGCGCTCCGCTCCATAGTCAACAAAGATCGCCTCCAGCGATGGCTCAACCCGGGTGACCTTGGCTTTATAAATGTTCGACTTACGTTGTTCTTGCCCGGCGTGTTCGATATCGAGGTCGACGAGTTTTTGACCGTCGACAATGGCAACACGCAGCTCTTCGGCTTGGGTTGCGTTAAATAACATGCGCTTCATGTGTAATCCTTCGAGCGCGCTTGTGCGGGGCGAAAGCCAGACTACGGCGGAACCCAACGAGCTGCAACGTCGACGGCGCGCGGGGTTCGGCGCAGCGTGGTGCAGCGATTGCCAGACGCTGGCGGCGTGCGCAAGTTAATGCGCAGGCGGTTTCTGCTCGGCTACAGGTGGCTACGACCAACCAACGACATTAACGAGGTCGCCGTCTCCACCACTCTGAATACTTCGCATTGGGTGCGTGTGGCGGCGATTTCGGTGTGTTGAAAGCGAGGTATTACGTGTAGGTTTGTAGGATGAGCAGACCGATTTCCCGGCAGTGTTTGTTCAATCATGGGTGCGTGTGGGAGAAGATCACTGCATTCAGCCAACCACGCACTGCAAAATTCGTTTGGTTCACGCCGCCGTCTTTTTCGTCCTTGAATCTTTGGATTCTTGGCCCGAATGGCGCGCGTTGTTTTGCTACATTTCGTTTACTATCGCTACTTACCAAGCGGCGCTTGCGGTGAGCGAAAACGACCGGCGTTTTCCGCGGTGAGCAGCAAGTTCTGTAACACAGACAGTGGATTTAAAAACTGCGCGGGAAACAGACCAAACCGGACAACACGGCGATTTCTTTGCGGATGATCGGGGAAGTGACCACGTCGATAGGACTTGCCTTACATCGCCTGAGGTGACCAAGCCGGAAGACCGCTTGTAAATCAACGAGATAGAAGTATAACGCAAATGCCAGTGGCCACAAAACCTTGCCGATTAGATCGCGACCCGCTCGACGCCGCCGCAAGCGCCCCGCGGGTTGAACTGGTCACCGTCGACGACAACCACGCGGGCCAGCGAGTCGACAACTTTTTGCTTAGTCGCCTAAAAGGCGTGCCAAAGAGCCACGTCTATCGCATTCTTCGGTCCGGCGAGGTTCGGGTGAACAAGGGGCGAATCGATCAAACTTACCGGTTGGCGCTTGGTGATGTCGTTCGGGTGCCTCCAGTAAAATTCTTGTCAACGCAAAACCCTAGTAACGACGCCCATCTCCAGGCCAAAATGCTTGGAAAAGGCCTCCCCGCTTGGCGAATAGTTTTCGAAGACGATGCGCTTTTGGCAATCGATAAACCGGCAGGTTTGGCGGTGCATGGCGGCAGCGGCATTCACCTTGGTGTTATTGAAGCCATGCGCTTGACCCGGCCCGATGCAAAGTTTCTTGAGTTGGTGCATCGTCTGGACCGGGATACATCGGGCATCCTGCTCATAGCGAAGAAGCGCAGTGCTCTGACCAGAATGCATGCGCTGCTGCGCTGCGAAGGTAATAATGTCGGGGGCAGTTCGGGACGCATCAAAAAACATTACTACGCGCTGGTTGAAGGAAACTGGCCCGATTTGCGCAAGAGTGTGCGAATCAAACTCGCCAAATACGTCACCAAAGAGGGCGAGCGTCGTGTTACCGTTGATGTGGATGGCGGGCAGGAATCGCACACGATTTTCACGCGGGTCGAACAATTCTCCGGTGCTACATTGCTGGATTGCGACATCCGCACCGGTCGCACCCATCAGATCCGAGTGCACCTGGCAAGTCTCGGTTATCCAATTATCGGCGACGATAAGTATGGGAATTTCGTCCTCAATAAACATGTAGCGCAGGCAAAAAATGGTGGACTGAAGCGTATGTTCCTGCACGCCCACTCGATGGCGTTTACCCATCCAATGACGTCGACACACACCGAAATCGTCGCACCCTTACCACCAGAGCTGTCCAAATATTTGGACTTTCGCCGGTCGGTCGGCAAACCAAAATAGGTGGAAATGAAGTACCGATTAGTTGTCTTCGACTGGGACGGCACTGTCATGAATTCGACCAGCTTGATTGCCGAGTGCGTGCAACTTGCCGCGCTTGATTGTGACCTCCCACCCCCATCGACGCAAGCCGCCAAACACATCATTGGTCTGGGCATCCGTGATTCCGTGAGGTTGTTGTTTCCGCATCTTAGCGACGCCGGGTTGGATTTGTTTGCTGATCGATACCGTCATCACTACGTCCCGCGCGACGGACAGGTGCGGCTCTACGAAGGCATTGAAACCGTGCTGCACAGCCTCGCGCATGATGAGCGTTTCCTGGCGGTTGCCACCGGCAAGCCCCGGCGCGGACTGGAACGCGCCTTTGATCACTGCGGCTTGCGGCATCACTTTCATTACACCCGTTGTGCAGATGAGGGGTGGCCAAAACCTCACCCGGATATGCTGGAAAAGCTGATGGCGTTTACCGGGGTTGAAGCCACGCAAACCCTGATGATTGGTGACACCATTCATGATCTGAACATGGCGGCCTCGGCCGGCTGTGACGGTTTAGGGGTGAGTTACGGCGCGCATGCACCAGAGACGTTAAGGATGGTGGCGCATCGTGCGGTGTTGCACTCAGTTCAGGAGCTCGGCAATTGGCTGAAGCAGAACGCTTAGTTTGTCCGCGCCAGACGCTGGCTGACGGCGGACTCGCCAAACGGTTCGCTGTTGAAGTTGGTGGCTGGACGTTGCCCGCGTTTGTTGTCGCCTACGACGGGGAGGTGTTCGGGTACGTCAATTCCTGCCCACATCGGGGCACTGAACTTGACTGGCAGGCGGGCGAGGTGTTTGACGACACAGGGTTATACTTGGTTTGCGCGACGCATGGCGCGTTGTTCGAGCCGGATAGCGGTCGTTGTGTCGGCGGGCCCTGCCAAGGTGCCGTACTCACAAAGGTCGCCATTGAAGTCGTCGACGGCGACGTGTTTCTGCGTACTGGACGGCTGCTACATTTGCCGGGCCCAGACGCCCCTACTTCCGCCTAACTGGATATTTTTGATGGAAAACCCCACCGTCCCGGGTAAGCCCGCGGAAGCTGACAATTCACCTGACGCGGTGACGCCCGCACAAACCCGCTGGGAGCGCAGCGTTCTCGAAACACTCATGGTGGAAACCCTTGCCGAACAAAAGCGTACGCGCCGCTGGCGGGCCACGGTTTCACTGTTGTGGCTGTCGTTTTTCGCCCTGATCCTGTTACTCATTCTAGGCGCGACGGCAGGCAGGCAGGCGGGTACAGGATTAGAAAGACATACCGCACTGATCGACGTGAAGGGCGTCATCGCTGCGGAGTCAAAAGCATCCGCCGACAAGATCATCTCTGCGTTGCAAGCTGCCTACAAGGATAAGAATACGCAGGGTGTTGTCTTGCGCATTGATAGCCCTGGCGGAAGCCCCGTGCAGTCTGGCTACATCAACGACGAAATGAAGCGCCTGCGTGCGCTGCACAAGGACATCCCGCTTTATGTTGTGGTGCAGGACATTTGCGCGTCCGGTGGTTATTACGTCGCGGTGGCGGCAGACAAGATCTACGTTAACAAGGCCTCTATCGTCGGCTCGGTCGGTGTGCTCATGGATGGCTTTGGCTTTACCGGTGCCATGGATAAACTCGGGGTAGAACGTCGTCTGGTCACGGCGGGTTCCAACAAAGGTTTTCTCGATCCGTTTTCACCGGTCAATCCTGAACAGCAAAAGTTCGCGCAGCAGATGGTTACCGAAATCCACGAACAGTTTATCAAGGTGGTTCGTGAAGGGCGGGGCAAACGACTCAAAGAAACACCGGAAATGTTTTCAGGCTTGGTTTGGTCTGGTGAAAAAAGTGTTGCGCTAGGGTTGGCTGATGCGATCGGTGGACTCGACTACGTCGCGCGGGAAGTGATCAAGGCTGAAACCATTGTCGACTACACGCCCGAAGATTCGTTGTCGGAACAGTTTGCGCGGCGCATAGGAGCCTCTGTCGGCGCAGTCGCCTCAGACGCATTATGGCAATCCCTCGCGACGAGGTTGTTATCGGAGCGGGCAACGCCAACCGTGCGCTGAGGTATACGGGCGATGTTTCGTCTAGGCCCTTCGCGTCTGCCCCTCGTATCTGTCCTCAGCCGAGTAACAAGAATATCGTCGGCAGTTTGTCCAGACTGGTGTTGGATGAACGCCAGTCAGCGACTGATTTTGTCCGCACCGATTCCATCGCACCGGTTAAGTCTGTTGCCACGCAAAGCTGCGTGGCGGGGGAGAGTGTGGTTAACAAGTCTGCCAGAAGCGCTTGGTTACGATAAGGCGTTTCGATAAACATCTGCGTCTGTTGCTGGCGTTTGGACTCGCGCTCGATATGAACGATGCGCCGGGCGCGATCGGCCTTATCCTGCGGCAGGTAACCGTGGAAAACAAAACTCTGGCCGCTGAGCCCTGAGGCCATCAGCGCGAGCAAAAGCGAGGACGGGCCCACCAGCGGCTTGACGGGAATGCCGACCCGGTGGGCGGCAGCGACGACTAACGCGCCTGGGTCGGCAACTGCGGGTGCTCCCGCCTCCGAGACCAGGCCAACATCGCTGCCGGCTAACAACGGTGCTAACAGACTCGAGTAGTCCGATTGTTGAGGTTGTCTGGTGTGTTTGTCTAGCTCAACGATGGAAATTTCAGCCAGCGGCCGCGTCACACCAATCGCCTTGAGAAACACGCGCGCCGTCTTGGCGTTCTCAGCGATATAGTGGGTCAAGCCAACTGCGGTGGCAATAACTTGTGCCGGCAGCACGAGCTGCGTGTTCTGAATGGTCGCTGCTGTTACGTGAGTCGGGATGAGAAACAGTATCCCCGGCTTATTCTCTGCGGACGGGATTTTTGCCGCGTCGATCATGCAAGCACCTCGACCCCTTCTGCGGCGAGCATGGTGATTAGCGTCAGTAAAGGTAGGCCAACAAGTGCTGATGGATCGTCGCTCGTCATGGATGTAATCAAGGCTGCGCCCAAGCCTTCGGACTTCGCACTGCCGGCGCAGTCCAACGCGTTTTCTCGGTCCAGATAGTGGCTGATGGCTTGGTCGCTGTACTCGCGCATGGTGACGGTGGTCGGGACGACCGCTTGCTGCAGTCGTCCGCTGCCGATGTCGAGCAACGCGATGCCAGTGTGGAAAACAACACGTTTCCCGCGCATCTTCTGTAGCTGTCGGATGGCATTTTCGCGCGTGACCGGTTTGCCAATGGCGGCACCCTCCAGATCGGCAACTTGGTCGGAACCGATGACGAGTCCGGTCGCGAGTCCCGACCGAACCGCACCGGCAAGCGCTTTTGCGGCGGCAAGGCGAGCCGCCGTTTCGGCACAGCTTTCACCGATGAGAGGTGCTTCGTTACACTCCGGGGACACCATCGTATATGGAATCTGTAGTCGGTTCAGCAACTCGGCCCGATATCGGGACGTGGAAGCCAAAACCAGCGGTTTTTCAAGGGTGGCGGTAGTCAAGTGAGAGGCCACTATAGAAGCGTTAACGCCCCAAGCCGGCAGTTAACTTATTGATTTTTTGAAGATAAAATCATATCATAGGGCATGAGTACCCGACGCGCTGACTTCGGTCACGCCCAGCCCAACAGTATTGCCGCTCGCGCCGCGACCTCGGTCTCGGTCGACCGATTAACGCGCCTCAAACAAGTGGTGGAAGGGGAGTTTGCACCCCTTGAATTGCCTGAGCTGGCGGATTTCCTTGCGTCACCTAATGGCCAGGTGCGTTACCGGATTACTGGAAATAGCCTGCCAGATCAATCAGGTAGGCAGCAAAAGCGCTTGCAGTGTATAATTTCAGGTTGGTTTGACGTGATGGATCCGGTCACCTTGGCACCATCGCGTTTTGAGCTTGATATCGATAGTCGGGTAGTGGTGGTTGCCTCGGAAGATGCGCTGCCTCCGCTAGAAGACGAGGCGGATGACGAGGATTACATCGTCTGTGGTCAAGATTTTGATCTCAAAGCTCATGTTCAGGAAGAAGTGTTGCTGGCGATCCCGACAACGACGCCGAGGTCGCGGGCGCTTCCAGAGACCAAGTTGCCGAAATCGCTGCGAAGGTCGCCTCAGTCGGATGTTGCAGTCGGAGACGTTCAAGTGAATGTCGAAGCCGAGCAGTCGCCGTTTGCGAAACTTGCAGGCTTAAAGAAAACGCGTTAGTCGCCCAAGGTATTTTTTTGGCGGCTACGGCAGTATGAAACGCAGTAACAAGTTTTTAATTTAGGAGAATCAGCATGGCAGTCCAACAGAACAAGAAGTCGCCCTCTAAGCGCGGCATGCATCGTGCGCATGACTTTCTGGCCAGCCCACCGACGGCCATTGAGCCAACCACCGGGGAGACCCACTTGCGTCACCACATCTCCCCGTCGGGCTTCTACCGTGGAAAGAAAGTGGTGAAAACCAAGGCGGACGAATAAATCGTCTGCGCTCGATCTGGCGTCATCAATAACGGCTAGGTTGCTGGGCATCTCGCAGGAGGCGAGTTACCCCAAATAAATGCAGACAACGATTGCCATCGACGCGATGGGCGGGGACGTCGGGCCCAAGGTCACCGTTCCTGCCGCATTATCGTTTCTCGCCCAATCTCCCGATTGTCGAGTGCTTTTGGTCGGTCGTACGGACGACATTAAGACCCAGTTAAAAAAAGCCACAGCGCGCGGCGACGCGACGCTGCTATTGCCGCGTCTGGAAGTTATCGAGGCACCTGAACTTGTTGAAATGCACGAAGACGTGCGTTCGGCGATCCGCCACAAGAAGAACTCGTCTATGCGTATCGCCATCGACTTGGTGAAGTCGGGCAAAGCGCACGCTTGCGTTTCGGCCGGCAATACCGGCGCGCTGATGGGGACTGCCAAGTTTGTCCTCAAGACGCTTCCAGGCATCGACCGCCCCGCTATCTGTGGCGCGCTGCCGTCACGCAATGGTGTGGTGTACGTCTTGGATTTAGGCGCAAATGCCGAATCCACGCCCGAACATCTGCTGCAATTCGCCATCATGGGGGCAATGTTGTGTGCCGCCGTTGACGGTAAAGAGAACCCGTCAGTTGGTCTTCTCAATATTGGCTCTGAAGACATCAAAGGCAACGAGAGTACAAAACGCGCTGGCGAGTTGCTGAAGGCCAGTCATCTAAATTTCTTCGGCAACGTCGAGGGCACCGATATTTACAAAGGTACCACTGACGTGGTTGTTTGCGACGGGTTTGTGGGTAACGTAATGCTCAAGGCTTCCGAGGGCATCGCCAAGATGATGGGGGATTTTCTGAAAGAGGAATACAAGAAGTCTCCCCTGCGTAAATTGATGGCGCTTATCTCATTGCCGGCGTTAAACGGATTTCGTGCGCGTGTTGATCACCGACGGTACAACGGCGCGGCATTGCTTGGCTTGCGCGGTATCGTCGTGAAGAGCCACGGGTCGGCAGACGCCTATGGGTTTGGTCGCGCGATCCTGCGCGCCAACTCAGAAGTCGAGCACGGGCTGTTATCCAAGATCAGCACCGAGATTGAACGGCTGCACGGCGAAGGGTTGTTGCAGCCCTCCGTGCGTGCTGTCGTTGTTGATGCCGCGCCAGTTTCTGCGGAGGGTTAGATGAGCGAAGTCTTTGCCCGCATTGCCGGCACCGGGAGTTACCTACCGGCACGGTGTGTCACCAACGACGAGTTGTCAAAGACTGTCGACACCAGTGATGAGTGGATTTTTTCACGCACTGGCATTCGCGAGCGCCACTATGCCGCAGACAATGAAAGTGCGAGCGACCTCGCGTTGATCGCCTGTCAGCGCGCCATGAAAGCCGCGCGGGTTGATGCAAATGACATCGACTTGATCATCGTTGCAACCTCGACGCCGGATATGGTGTTTCCATCAACAGCCTGTATCTTGCAGGACAAGTTGGGCGTTAAGGAGGCGATCGCGTTTGATGTGCAGGCCGTGTGCGCGGGGTTTGTTTATGGCCTTGCAACGGCCGAAAAATTCATCCGTACGGGTGCCGCCAAGTGTACGTTGGTGGTGGGTACCGAAGTATTCTCGCGCATCATGAATTGGCAAGATAGAACCACCTGTGTATTGTTCGGCGATGGTGCCGGGGCGGTGGTGCTGAAGGCGTCAACGGAGCCGGGCATCCTGTCAACGCATCTGCACGCCGACGGTAGTTATCGCCAGGCGCTCTGCGCACCAGGCACAGTTGAGAACGGCAAGATTCGCGGCAGCCCGATGCTGACCATGGAAGGGGGCGCGGTTTACAAGTTCGCGGTAAAGGCGTTTGAAGATGTGGCGTGGGAAGCGTTACATGCAAATGGGTTGCAGCCCGATGCGATTGACTGGTTCATTTGCCATCAGGCCAATCAGCGCATCATCATGCACGCGGCAAAACGTCTGGCGATGCCCGATGACAAGGTGGTCATCACGGTTGACCGCCATGGCAATACCTCTGCCGCTTCCATCCCGCTCGCGCTCGACGTATCAGTTCGCGAGGGCAAAATCAAACCCGGGCAAATAGTCTTGATGGCCGCGCTCGGCGGCGGTTTTGCTTGGGGTGCCGCGATCGCAAAATGGTAATGCACAATACGTACGAAACACCATGACAACCTTCGCAATTACGTTCGCTGGTCAGGGCTCACAGTCGATTGGTATGATGGCCGGTTTGGCGACGCTACCGGTTGTCAAGTCCACCTTTGACGAGGCGTCGACACTACTTGGTCTGGATCTATGGCAACTTGCCGAAGCCGGACCGGTGGAGTTACAAAACCAGACGGTGAATACTCAACCTTTGATGCTGGTTGCCGGTGTGGCGACATGGCGCGCATGGCAAAGTCTCGGTGGCCCACAGCCGAAGCGTTTTGCCGGGCACAGCCTCGGTGAATACACCGCGCTGGTCGCGGCCGGGGCGATGGCATTCGCGGATGCGGTCCCACTGGTAAGATTTCGTGCCGAGGCCATGCAGGCGGCGGTACCGGAAGGGCAGGGCGGCATCGCAGCAGTTCTGGGACTCGACGTTGATGTGGTTCGCCAAGTCTGTTCGGATGCGGCGGCAGGCGAGGTGCTTGAAGCGGTCAACTTGAACTCGCCCGGCCAAGTTGTGATCGCGGGTCATCGCAGCGCCGTTGAGCGTGGTATGGTGCTGGCGAAGGAACGCGGTGCAAAACGCGCCATTATGTTGCCGATGAGCGCGCCGTCACATTGCGCGCTGATGCGTCCAGCGGCGGAACAATTGCGCAGCCGTTTGCAGCATGTGCAAATTACGACACCCGCTGTACCGGTCATCCAAAACGCAGACGTGGCTTCATTTTCAACGGCAGAGGAGATCAAGTCTGCGCTAGTGGAACAGCTGTTCCGCCCGGTGCGTTGGATTGAGACCGTTCAGGCGTTGGCAAGAAATGGCGCGACGACGGTGATTGAATGCGTGCCAGGCAAGGTTCTTACGGGTCTGAATAAACGCATCGAGCCCAACCTGAATTGTCTGGCGATAAGTGACGAAGCGGGGCTCAATGCGGCAATTGCGGTCGCCAACGCATAGTCTGCGGCTTGCAGACGCCACACTTTCCCCAAGACAGTGAGAGACGAGAACCACCTATGACAAAACTACTTGACGGGCAGGTTGCCTTGGTTACCGGTGCCACCCGCGGGATTGGCGCTGCAATTTTGGCTCGGTTGCTGGCGGAGGGCGCTACTGTAATCGGTACAGCGACGAGTGACTCTGGTGCAGCCACTATCCAGGCCGCCATCGATGCCGCCGGCGGGAAAGGCCTCGGTGCGTTGCTGGATGTGAAGAATGCGGCACAGACAGACTCGCTGTTGAAGACAGTTGAGGAGAAGTTCGGTGCCGTGAGTATTCTGGTAAACAACGCCGGCATCACCCGTGATAACTTGATGATGCGGATGAAGGATGAGGACTGGTCGGGCGTACTTGAGACTAACCTGACCTCGGTGTTCCGGCTTTGTCGCGGTGTGATCAAGGGCATGATGAAAGCACGTGCTGGTCGCATCATCAATATCGCGTCGGTCGTTGGATTTATTGGCAACGCCGGGCAGGTTAACTATGTCGCGGCCAAGGCGGGCATGGTTGGATTCAGCAAGGCGCTCGCGCGCGAAGTGGGAAGTCGAAATATCACCGTTAATTGTGTCGCCCCCGGCTTCATCGAAACAGACATGACAAAAGCGTTATCTTCCGAGCAAGTCTCCAAATTGGTCGGTAGTGTTCCGCTGGGGCGGCTTGGTCAGCCGGCTGATATTGCGGAGGCGGTGCTATTCCTCGCTTCGCCCTGCGCCGCCTACATCACCGGCAATACGATCCATGTCAACGGCGGCATGCACATGGAGTAATCTGGCTGCATGGATAAAATGCGGTCGAATTCAGGTACCGGCGGATTTTTGCGGTTTTGGTAAACTAGTGCAGTTTTATCTCGAAAGGAAGTAGCACATGGATAACATCGAAGCGCGCGTAAAGAAGATCGTCGCAGAACAACTCGGCGTAGCAGAAGCCGAGATAAAGAACGAATCATCGTTTGTCGAAGATCTTGGCGCTGACTCGCTGGACAACGTTGAACTGGTAATGGCCCTCGAAGAAGAGTTCGAAACTGAGATTCCGGACGAGGCCGCCGAGAAGATCACCACTGTTCAGCAAGCAATCGACTACGTATCCGCCAACCAGAAAAAGTAACGTATTCGCGGCGCGTACAGGCTGTCGATCGGCACCGGTCGGCAGCTTTTTTATTGGCCGCGCGATGTGCAGACGTTCAACTGACTTTATATTTCTCCATCAGGTTTGATTATGAGTAAGCGTAGGGTCGTCATCACGGGGTTGGGTATCGTCTCGCCCGTAGGCAATACCGTTGCCACCGCATGGGACAATATCGTCAACGGTCGCGGCGGTATCGGTCCGATCACACGATTTGACGCTGGCATGTTGCCCACCCGCTTCGCCGGTGAGGTGAAAAACTTCAACGCGGCCGATTGGATGTCGCCGAAAGAAGTCCGGCGTATGGATACCTTTATCCATTTCGGTCTTGCCGCGGCAAAGATGGCGCTGGACGATTCAGGCATCGTCGTCAATGATTCAAACTCGCATCGTATCGGTGTGAATGTGGGCTCCGGCATCGGCGGTCTGCCTATGATCGAGGACAATATCCGGGAAATGATCGACAAAGGGCCACGCCGACTCTCCCCATTTTTTGTGCCGGGCTCGATCATCAATATGGTTGCCGGGCTGATTTCCATCCAGTACGGGGTGAAGGGGCCAAACGTTTCCATGGTCTCGGCTTGCACCACCGCAACACACTGTATTGGCGACGCGGGCCGAATGATCGAATACGGCGACGCCGACATCATGATCGCCGGCGGGGCTGAGGCGACCATCTGTATGGCGGGTATTGGTGGGTTCTGTGCGGTGAAAGCGCTTTCTGAGCGAAACGATTCGCCGGAGACCGCAAGCCGTCCATTTGACCGCGGCCGCGATGGATTTGTGCTCGGCGAAGGGGCGGGTATCTTGGTGCTGGAAGAGTACGAACACGCCAAGGCGCGCGGAGCCCGGATTTATAGCGAACTGGCGGCGATGGGAATGAGCGCGGACGCCAACCACATCACCGCGCCAAGTATGGACGGGCCGCGTCGCGGCATGTTGGCGGCGCTGCGCAACGCTGGCGTCAACGGTGAGGACGTCCAGTACTTGAATGCCCATGGCACCTCGACACCGCTTGGCGATAAGAATGAGACCGCCGCAGTCAAGGCCGCATTTGGCGACCATGCGAAAAATCTGGTGGTGAACTCTACCAAATCAATGACCGGGCATTTACTCGGAGCGGCGGGCGGCGTTGAGGCGGTATTCACTACGCTGGCGATTTACAATCAAGTTTCGCCGCCAACGATCAACATATTTGATCAAGATCCGGAGTGTGACTTGGACTATTGTGCCAACGTTGCGCGTGACATGAAAATTGACGTGGCATTATCTAATTCCTTTGGTTTTGGCGGGACTAACGGTACGTTGGTTATGAAGAGACTGCGATAGTGTCGCGTTGACGTTCATTACCCTAGAAGGCAACTGATGGCGCGTGTGTTTGCTGCAATCTTGTTCGTGCTTTGCGTGGCTGCAATCGCGATCAGTGCTGCGGGAGTCAGGTATTTCCGAACCCCGCTTAACTTGCCGACAGTGCCGTTTGATTTCACGGTCGAAAAAGGGCGTTCCTTGAAGGCGGTGGCGCAAAAACTTACCGACGCTGGCCTTCTGGCCGAGCCATACAGCCTATGGTTATTGGGTCGACTCACCGACGAGGCGTCGAAAATTCAGGCGGGACGTTATCGACTTGTGTCGGCTATCTCTCCCATGGAGCTGTTGCAAAAGATGGTCGACGGAGACGTGCTCAAGGTAGGGGTAACCTTCGTCGAGGGCGTGACATTTCGCGAAATGCGCGCTGCGTTAGAGCAGAACCCAGATATTCGCGTGACGTTAAAGGGACTTAGTGCCAACGAGATTCTGAGAAAGCTCGCCGCGCCGGAAACCCATCCGGAGGGGCTGTTTTTCCCTGACACCTACCAGTTTTCGCCCGGAACGAGTGACCTCGACATTTTGCGGGCGAGTTACCAGGCTATGCGGAAAAAACTGAACGAGGCTTGGCAAGATCGCGCGCAGGGTCTGCCATATCAAAGCCCATACGAGGCACTCATCATGGCCTCGATTGTCGAAAAAGAAACCGGTCGCGCAGATGAACGGCCACAAATTGCAGGTGTATTTGTTAATCGATTGCGGATGCCGATGCGGCTACAAACCGACCCGACTGTCATTTATGGCATGGGTGAAAAATTCGATGGCAACATTCGTCGACGCGACTTGATGACTGACACCCCGTATAACACCTATACGCGCGATGGTCTGCCACCGACACCGATTGCGATGCCCGGTCTGGCCTCGATCAAGGCCGCACTGAATCCCGCAGCTACCGACAAGTTGTACTTTGTGGCGACCGGTAACGGCGACGGATCGCACGTGTTTTCACGCACCTTGGATGAACACAATCGCGCCGTTGCGAAGTATCAATTGGGTCGTTAATCCATGTCGTCGGTCGAGGCAATGTTCATTACACTTGAGGGCATAGACGGTGCTGGCAAGTCGTCGCATGTGTCGTTCATCACCCATTACTTGCGTGAGCACGGCGTCGGGGTGGTTGCGACCCGCGAGCCTGGCGGCACTCCCCTGGGTGAGACGTTACGCAATATCGTGCTCAACGAAAAAATGCATGCCGATACCGAGGCCTTGCTGGTGTTTGCCAGCCGCCGCGAACATCTGGCTGAAGTGATCGAGCCGGCGCTCGCGCGAGGGGAGTGGGTGGTATGTGATCGATTCACCGATTCAACCTATGCCTATCAGTGTGGTGGCCGCGGGTTGGGTCCGAGCCGGGTAGCACCCTTGGAGCATTTTGTCCATGGTCATCGCCAGCCGGATCTGACACTGTTGTTTGATACGCCCGTCGCGATTGCGCGCGAACGTCTGGATCGCGCCACCCCGAATCCCGACAAGTTTGAACGTGAACAGGGAGAATTCTTTGCCCGCGTTCGTCAAGCCTATCTGGAGCGCGCGGCGCAATATCCAGAGCGTATTGTCATTGTTGATGCGTCGCAGCCCATGCAAATGATTCGAGAGCGTCTGCATGATCACCTCAATGGGCTTTTGGCTAAAGCCAGACGCGGCCGATGATTGACATCCTGCCCTGGCAAAAGCAGCCGCTATCGGAATTGATTGCGCGCGGCGAGGCGTTGCCGCATGCATTGCTCATTCATGGGCGCAGTGGTGTCGGGAAGATTGAATTTGCGCGGGCACTTGCCCAGTCTCTGCTATGTGAAGCGCCTGAGGATGGCTTTGCCTGCGGGGAATGCGCGGCTTGCGGCTGGTTTTGTGAAGGCAACCATCCCGACTTTCGACAGTTGCTACCGGAGTCGATGCTCGATGAAGCGTCCACTGATGAGGTTGTTGCAGATGTCGACGACAAAGATAAAAAGAAAAGTCGCGAGATCAAGATTGACCAGATTCGAGGGATTGCCGATTTCATGGCGCTGTCCACGCACCGCGATGGTTACCGCATTTTGTTGGTTCATCCCGCTGAGGCGATGAACAGCGCTGCGGCAAATGCAATGCTAAAGACCTTGGAGGAACCTGCGCCACGGTCAGTCATCTTGTTGGTCAGCGATCAAATCGGTCGCCTGCTCGCCACCATCCGTAGCCGTTGTCAGCGTGTGTTGGTACCGGCACCGGATAGGCAAACGGCGCTGGCTTGGCTCAATACACAAGGCATGAGCAATGCCGAGGATGCGCTCGCGGCGGCTGCCGGCGCGCCGTTGGATGCGATTGTATTTAGCAACGCCGATTACCAGTCGGCCAGACGGGCGTTTGTCGCCACGCTGGCAGAGCCCGACTTTGACTACGTGTTGAGTGCGCAGAATTTTGAAAAGACAGATCTATCGAGTTTGCTCGGTTGGATGCAAACTTGGATAAATGACTTAATCCGACAGAAGATGTTGGGACGGATTGATCACCATCGCGACCACGCGCGTGCCGTTGAGAAGATTGCGCGCAACATCGATTTACCAAAGGTGTTTCGGTTCGAAAGTGAGCTGCGCCAGACCAGACGGCTGATTCATCATCCATTGAATGCGAGACTACTTCTAGAGCAACTTTTCATCGCCTACAAACAAGCCATTGCCAGCCGACCCACCGCCTGATTGCCCATGCGCTGGACCACTTGCGATGTCATCACTGCCCCCTATGGGGTCCATACCGGCCGCGCCCCTGATTGTTGGGCTTCTTGTGTGGATTACCCTCAGACACCCCAACCGCGCCGCAGGAACGGGGCCGACCGCGCAGGTTCAGACAACGAGATTGTGCTTGGCCCGATCCAGCCACTTTCCGGTGTCCGGCGCTTCCGCGCGACGCAGCTTGTCGATCAGTGCAGCAAGGTCGGTGTCGATCTGCAGTGAGTCACGGTGCAAACCGCGCAGGAACCGTTCGTCACGCGCATGATCGAGGAATGCAATCAACCCGTCGAAGAATCCATTGACGTTGAGTAACCCGATCGGTTTGGTGTGGTACCCCAGTTGCTGCCAGGTGAGCGATTCGAACAATTCATCTAGCGTGCCGTAACCTCCCGGCAGGGCGATGAAGCCGTCAGACAGCTCGGTCATGAGCGCTTTGCGTTCATGCATGGTTTCCACCACATGCATTTGCGTCACACCAGGGTGGCCGACTTCTTTTTCCATCAGCATACGGGGAATGACACCCACCACCTCACCGCCGGCGGCGAGGCACGCATCGGCCGCCACGCCCATCAACCCGACACTTCCGCCACCGTAAATCAAGCGAATTTTCCGGTGGGCGAGGGTAGTACCGAATGCGGCAGCGGCGTGACGGTAGGCAGGATCGGCACCGGGGGAGGCACCACAAAACAGGCACAGCGAATTGAGTGTATTCATCGCTAAATTATAAGTGGCCGAGGCTGCCACCCGCGCGGCGTTACCGGCCACGCGCTAGCATATGGAAGAATCGGTTGGCGCATCGCGCATTGTCAAGATTCGGAGGGTGGGTATCCCGCCGCAACCAGCGCCTCGGCGAAGGCGGCACGCTCAACGTTGGAGGCGATTTTCACGCGTTTGGCAGCCACATCCACCTCGACGGTCGCCGTCTGATCAAGTGTCTTTACGGTTTTTTGCACCACCCCCGCACAATGGCCGCAGGAAATATCGGGCACAGTGAATTCGATCATGTACAACTCCTTGACAATGAAAAGGGTGTTTGCCGAGAGTTTGTCCCGGCACCGGTCTTGAATTGGCGAATATCAGGCAAACCTATGCAACACGGGTAAAGCGCTGCTACCGTGTAGAGTAACTGGCACCATTTCGACGGTTTGCAAGTTAAGTTTTATCCTCCGGCATTTTCCTCGCGAAACCCCTCACATGTCAGCTGTCGCTGTTACCGGTAGCATTTCTCCCATCGTTACCCGCACCAATATTCCGATTGGCGGCATGACCTGCGCGTCGTGTGCTGCGCGTGTCGAGAAATCGATTCGCAAGGTTACCGGGGTGGTGGACGTTTCGGTCAATCTCGCCACCGAAACGGCGACTGTCATCACTGCGGGGGATGTGCAACGCTCGATGCTCGAAATGGCGGTGGTTGAGGCGGGCTACCAAGTGGCGGAAATGAAAGTCGCCGATCCACGGGCATCTTCCGGTAAATATGCCTCAACAAGCCCGTCTTTACTAGGGTTTTTAGCGTTCGGCGATGCTGTCAAGCTGATCATCGCAGCGCTGTTGTCTTTGCCGTTGGTGGTGCCCATGCTGCTCACGCCGCTGGGCATGCCATGGATGTTGCCAGCCAACTGGCAACTGGCACTCGCCGCACCGGTGCAGTTTTGGTTGGGAGCGCCTTTTTATCGTGCCGGCTGGCGCGCCGTCAAAGCGGGCACCGGCAATATGGATTTGCTGGTGGCCATAGGCACGTCTGCCGCATTTGGTTTATCGCTGTACTTGATGTTTCGTTCGCCGGTTGTCGGCGCCCCCGCCGAGATGCCCCACCTCTACTTCGAGTCAGCAGCGGTGGTCATTACGCTGGTGATGTTCGGCAAATGGCTCGAAAGCCGCGCCAAACGCGAAACGACCGCCGCCATTCGTGCCCTACAGGCGTTAACCCCGCCGACCGCCAGCTTGATTGTCCGCGGTGCCGAACACGCGGTGGCGATCGCCGACATCCAAGTCGGCGACCTGTTGCGTGTCCGACCGGGTGAGCGGTTTGCGGCGGATGGTGTGATTGCGGTTGGGCAAACTCACGCCAATGAATCGATGATTACCGGCGAGAGTATGCCGGTCGCCAAAACGGTCGGTGATCGGGTAACTGGTGGCGCACTCAACGAGGAGGGTTTGGTCGATGTGTCGGTAAGCGCTGTCGGCGCAGAGTCGACGCTGCAGCGCATTGTGCGCATGGTCGAAGACGCGCAAGCGCAAAAGGCACCGATCCAGCGGCTGGTCGATCGGGTCAGCGCCGCATTTGTGCCGGTGGTATTGCTGATATCGCTGTTAACGTTGATTGGTTGGGGCGCTTTGACTGGTGATTGGCAGCAGGCAATTCTCAATGCTGTCTGCGTGTTGGTAATCGCCTGCCCTTGCGCGCTTGGTTTGGCAACGCCTGCAGCGATCATGGTGGGGACTGGCGTTGCGGCCCAGCGCGGCATTTTGATCAAAGACGCGACTGCGCTGGAGACCGCGCACAGCATCAATGTCGTGGCTTTCGACAAAACCGGCACGCTTACCGAAGGCAAGCCAACACTGATCGCGGCTGAGGCGCATGACGGATCGCGGGCCGATTTACTTGCCATTGCAGCCGCCATTCAATCCGGAAGTGAACATCCCCTGGCACAGGCAGTTCTTAATGCAGCAATACAAGAGGGCGTTTTATTCCAGGCGGCGACTGCCATCCGCGCGTTGCCGGGGCGCGGCATCGCCGCTGAGGTTGCGGGTGTCACTTACTATCTAGGTAGTGCGCAACTGATGGCAGAGCAGGATATCGAGTTCCCGCTCGAAAGCGCGCCGATTTCCCAGGCTTTGAAAAAATACTTGGACGACGGCCTTACCGTATCGTGGTTGGCAAAGAAAGATCAGTTGTTGGGTGTCTTTGCGTTTGGTGATGCACTAAAGCCGACTGCCAAAGCAGCCATTGAGGCCTTGCATCGTATCGGCATTCGTACCGTGTTGATTAGTGGCGACCACTGGGGAGCCGCCCAAAAGGTCGGCGCGGCACTCGGCATCGATGAAGTGTATGCGAGTGTACTGCCGCAGCAGAAGGCGGCGCTGGTGGCAAGTCTCAAGGCAGCTGGCAAGCGGGTTGCAATGGTGGGCGACGGCACTAATGACGCGCCGGCACTGGCCGCAGCCAACGTCGGTATTGCGATGTCGAATGGCACCGATGTTGCTATCGAGACCGCTGGCATCACGCTCATGCGCGGGGACCCGATGCTCGTCGCCGCCGCCGTCGAGTTGTCTCGCCGCACGACCACCAAGATCAAACAAAACCTGTTTTGGGCATTTTGTTACAACGTGATCGGAATCCCGCTGGCGGCGGTGGGTTTGTTGAATCCCGTCATTGCCGGGGCGGCGATGGCGTTGTCGAGTGTGAGTGTGGTGAGCAATGCGCTGCTATTGCGACGAGTAAAGTAAAGGGTAAACGCGCGGTAACGGCGCTGGAGTCTTTGCGATAATGAGCGAATGTTTATTGACTCGCACTGTCACCTCGATTTCCCTGACCTGAAGGCTGAACACGAGAATGTGTTTGCCCTCATGCAGCAAAACCAAGTCACTCACGCGCTGACCATTTCAACGACCTTGAAGTCGTTCCCGGATGTATTGCGCGTCGCCGAATCGCGTCCCAACTTGTGGTGCTCGGCGGGCGTGCATCCTGACGAACAAATCGATGATCACGAGCCGACTGTAGAAGAGTTGCTGAGGCTCGCGGATCACGCCAAAGTTGTCGCTATTGGCGAAACGGGACTTGACTATTACCGACTGCCGGAGCCGCTTGATTGGCAACGTGAACGGTTTTGCACGCATATCCGCGCGGCGCGCCGGTGCAAAAAGCCGCTTGTTATCCACACGCGGAACGCTTCGGCTGACACATTGCGGCTGATGCGCGAAGAAAATGCGACCGAGGCGGGTGGTGTGATGCATTGCTTCACCGAGTCGCAAGACGTGGCGCGAGCCTCACTCGATCTTGGGTTCTACATTTCCCTGTCAGGCATTGTCACCTTCAAAAGCGCCAAAGACCTGCAAGAAGTGGCCAAAATGGTGCCCCTCGACCGGTTGCTGATTGAAACCGACTCGCCCTTTCTGGCACCAACACCCCATCGCGGCAAAATGAACCAACCGGGTTATGTTCGACATGTCGGTGAATTCATCGCGCAATTACGCGGCGTTTCGGTGGAAACCATCGCCGAAGCCACCACGGCTAATTTTTATCGCTTGTTTGCCGGTGCGACAAAAAGCTAGTCCGTCGCCGTTCTGCGGGGATGCATCACAATCGGTGCATGGCCAGAGACGATCACGGCCATGCTGCCCACGCTGCCTTTCTCTCAAACGGACACGACATCATGACTGAAGCCGTCAGTAGTAGCGCACTCAGTATCAAAGGGTTGCTCAAACACTTTGAAGGCAAATACGCTGTCGATAGGCTCGATCTGGATATTCAGGGCGGTGAATTCCATGCGCTGCTCGGACCGAACGGCGCGGGCAAAACCACCACACTGCGTATCGTTGCCGGTCTGCTCAAGGCCGACGCCGGGCAAGTGTCGGTGCTTGGTCACGACGTCTCGCGCGATCCGCAGGTGGCGAAACGCGAAATGGCGTTTTTGCCAGACGATCCGTTGCTCTACGGCAAACTCAGCGCACTGGAATATCTTGAATTCGTGGCTGGCCTTTGGGCAATCGACGCCAATACCGCTGCCAATCGAGCGACCGATTTATTGAAGTGGCTGGAGCTGTGGGACAAGGCCGACCAACAAACCGAGGGCTACTCGCGCGGTATGCGGCAAAAGTTGGCGTTGGCCGGTGCGTTGATTCACCAACCCAAACTCATGATCCTCGATGAACCGTTGACCGGGCTCGATGCACACGCGGCGCGTTCGGTGAAAGACATGTTGGTCGACTACGTGAAACAAGGCAACACAATTGTATTGACCACGCACATTCTGGAAATTGCCGAGCGGTTGTCGGGACGTATCTCGATTATTCAGCGTGGCAAGATTGCCGCGCAGGGAACGCTAGAAGAGTTGCGCGAACAGGCTGGGCAACAGGGCGCGACGTTGGAAGATGTGTTCCTGAATTTGACGGATGCACAAGCGTCCACTCCGGTCGCCGACAAGTGAAGACCGTGGTGAATGCCATCCGGGGTTACTTCAATCAGCCCGGTACGCCGCAGTGGCTGTTAATGTATGAGTTAAAGCTCATGTGGCGCAATCTCGGCATCAAACGCCGCAAGTGGCTGATTGCGCTGTTAGCGCTGGCGTGGATCGCGATTCACGCGGTCGCCGGTCTGTCGATCTACGGCTTGGTAAAAGGCGCCGAGGTCGGAATGGTCATTCCGCCGGTGATCACGCAATTAGTCGGTGCGTTGTTTTGGCTGCTGTTTACCGTGATCCTCTCACAGACCATCGCGATGTCGGTGAACGTGTTTTTTACGCGCGGGGATCTCGACTTGTTGTTGTCCTCACCCATCAATCCCCGCACCGTGTTGTTGGTGCGCGCACTTGGCATCGGTTTCGGGGCGATCTTCCTGCCGATTCTGCTGGTGCTGCCGTTTGCACACGCGGGTTTGTTCCTCGGCAAACCATCGTTGATGACCATCTACCCGGCGTTGGTGGCGATGGCGTTGCTGGCAGCGGCCACCGGCGTGTGGCTGACGATGTTATTGGTAAAACTCATTGGCGCAAGGCGTGCCAAGACCGCCGCGCAGGTGTTGGGTGCGCTGATTGGCGCGGCCGCATTTCTTGCTTCGCAGTTTCACAATTTGTTGAGCCGCGAGAGTCGTGCGCAACTGAGTGAGTACATCCAGCGTGAGGCCGCACCCGGCGGGTTGTTCGAAGTTGACAGTGTTTTGTGGTGGCCGGCGCGCGCGTTTTTAGGCGACGTCGTACCGATGTTGTTGTTCCTCGCCTTCTCGGTGATGGCGTTTTTGTTGGTTGTCCACTTTACCTATCAGCGGTTTGTCACCGGCATCCAGGATTCATCCGGAGGCGGCGGTTCGGTCGGTATCCGTAGGGGCGCGCCCCGAACCTATACGGCATTTTCCAGCGGGATTGCATGGGTGATCTTGCGCAAGGAATGGAAACTCATCTTGCGTGACCCGAAGTTAATCTCCGAGACGCTGTTGCAGGTGTTGTACATGACACCATTGTTGTTCGCTGGCTTTAGTAGCTCTGGGCGCGCTACGGTGTTTTTAGTGCCCGGCTGTGTGATGATTGTGGCGATGCTGGTGGGAAATCTGGCGTGGATCACCGTGGCGGCGGAAGACGCGCCCGACCTCATTGGCAGTTCCCCAGTCTCAATGGATCGGATACGACTCTTGAAAGGTGTCGCCGCTGCCGTGCCACCATTGTTAATGCTGCTCCCGCTGGTGCTCTACTGGCTTGCGACCAAACCGTGGCAAGGGGTGGTGCTCGCCGTTTGTGCGACTTGCGCGGCGGCCAGTAGTGCGGCCTGCCACGTGCTCAACCCGCGCAAGGCCAACCGCCGCGAGATGAACCGGCGCGGTCAGGCGCATCCACTGGCAAGTATTGTCGAGATGATCAGTGCCTTCGGCTGGGCCGGCACGGCCTACGCCATGTTGGGCGGCCCGTGGTGGGTGTTTATCATCGCCCTGCCGTTGGCCGCCGTCGGTCCGCTGTTTTCGTTTGGCGCCGGCCTGCAAGCCCGGCGAGATGGTGTACTCGCCTAGTGAGGGAGTGTACTCGCCTCGTCAGGCGAGGGGCGTACTCGCCAATGGTGTACCACCATACTCCGGTAAACTCTGGGCACTAAAAATAACGGGAGTAGGGCATGCCTGACGTGGTTCGCAGCCTGATGGGAATTGCGCTGCTGCTATTCATCGGCTGGTTGTTTTCGATGGGTCGCGGTCGTGTGCAATGGCGTGTGGTGTTGTCCGCACTGGCATTACAGATGGCAATCGGTGCCATCGTTTTGTTTTCATCAACCGGCAATGCGGTTCTGCTTGGCATCGCCGGAGCGGTGACCCACGCTCTGGAGTTCGGTGCCAAAGGCACCGAGTTCATGTTTGGCGGCTTGGTGAGCCCCGATGTATTCAAGCCCGGCGGCTTGGGCTTTATCTTTGCTTTTCGGGTATTGCCGACCATCATCTATGTCACCGCGCTAATTGCGGTGTTGTATTACCTCGGCATCATGCGCTGGATCATCACCATCCTCGGTGCGATACTGCAAAAGTTGCTCGGCGTGTCGAGGATCGAATCGTTTTGTGCGGTCACCACGATCTTCCTGGGGCAAAACGAAATGGGCGCGGCGGTTAAACCCTTCGTGGCGCAACTCAAGGGGCCGACCATCTTTGTCATCATGACATCCGGCATGGCGAGTGTGGCCGGTGCCGCGCTGGCGGGCTACGCAGGGCTCGGCGTGAAGATGGAGTACCTGATTGCCGCCTCCTTCATGGCCATTCCCGGCGGCTTGATGTTTGGCAAGCTGCTGTGTCCATCGAGTGAGCAAGAGAACATCAATTTCGACAACATCCAGTTTGAAGAAAAGAAACCGGAGAACGTCATCGAAGCCGCCGCAAGCGGCGCAGCGCTGGGCTTTCAGATCGCGTGTGCGGTGGGCGCGATGTTGATTGCCTTTATCGGGCTGATCGCCCTCTTGAATGGCATCATCGGCGGTGCGGCGAACTGGATCGGATATCCCGGCGTCAATCTAGAGACGTTGCTTGGCAAACTGTTCGCGCCGCTTGCCTACATGCTCGGCGTGTCGTGGGAAAACGCGGCCTTTGCGGGTAACTTGATCGGGCAAAAATTAATCCTAAATGAATTTGTCGCCTACGTTGGTCTCGCGCCGTACCTGCAAGACCCGGTAAAGGTGGCGGCCGCCGGACTTACGGTAATTGACCCACGCACCCTAGCGATTCTTTCGTTTGCGTTGTGTGGTTTTGCCAACATTTCTTCGATTGCGATTTTGGCCGGTGCGTTTAGCAGTATCGCGCCGCATCTGCGTGCAGTCGTGGCGCAGTACGGCTTGCGCGTGGTGGTGGCGGCGACGTTGTCGAATCTTATGAGCGCCACCATCGCCGGTATCTTCCTCACCGCAAAGTACTGATTGATGCTGCCGCAAGAACTCATCCGGCAAAAACGCGACGGCATGGAGCTAAGCGCAGCCGATATTCGCGAGTTCATCAATGGCGTTGCGCAGTACCGGGTGAGCGAAGGCCAGATCGCCGCCTTTGCCATGGCGACGTACTTCGCGGGAATGAAACCATCCGAAGCAGTAGCGCTGACGATGGCGATGCGCGACTCCGGGCGGGTGCTTGATTGGCGTGGCATGGCGCTGAATGGCCCGGTGGTGGATAAACATTCCACCGGCGGGGTGGGGGACGTGGTGTCACTGATGCTCGGCCCGATGCTGGCCGCTTGCGGATGTTTTGTGCCGATGATCTCCGGTCGCGGCTTGGGGCACACCGGTGGTACGCTCGACAAGCTCGATAGCATTCCCGGCTACCAGACCAACATCACCATTGAAAAATTTCAATCTGTGGTTTGCAGCGTGGGTGTGGCTATCATCGGCCAGACTGTGGAACTCGCACCGGCCGACAGCCGCATCTACGCCACCCGCGATGTGACGGCAACGGTTGAATCGATCCCCCTGATCACCAGTTCCATCCTGTCGAAGAAACTAGCGGCCGGACTCGACGCACTCGTCATGGATGTGAAGGTCGGCTCGGGAGCGTTTATGCCGACGCTGGAAAAATCGCGCGAATTGGCAGACTCCATTGTGCAAGTCGGCAATGGCGCAGGCATGACCACCACCGCTTTACTCACCGATATGAACCAGTCGCTCGCGCCGTGTGCCGGCAACGCGCTCGAAGTCCGGTGTGCCATCGAGTACTTGCGCGGCGCGTATACGGCACCGGCGATGGCACGGCTACATGAGGTCACGATGGCACTTGGGGTAGAACTGTTGGCTTGCAGCGGGTGTTTCCAAGACAAAATGGCTGGATTCGCCCGTCTAGAGCGGAGTTTGCAAAACGGAACTGCTGCGGAGATCTTTCAGAAGATGGTCGCAGCACTCGGTGGGCCGGCGGATTTGCTGTCGCGCCCCACGGCCTACCTTGCTGCGGCACCAGTGGTAGTGGACGTGAAAGCGCGTGATGCGGGCATCGTGGCGGGCTTCAATACCCGCGCACTTGGCCTCACGGTGGTGGCGCTTGGCGGCGGGCGTCAACGTGCCGACGACCCCATCAATCCCGCAGTGGGCCTTACCGATATTGTTGCGATTGGAGAAAAAGTGGCGCGCGGGGATCTGCTGGCACGTATTCATGCCGCCGACGCCGCCTCGGCTGCGGCAGCCGAGGCTTCGTTTCGTCAGGCGCTTGTGATGGCCGAGAGGGCGTCAGCCGCCGTGTTGGCCGTGGTGCCAACTGCGACGGCATCGAGCGTCGTTGAAGCCGTCAGGCCTCGGTAGGGGCCGCGCCGCAACGATGACAACGTTAATTCCGCATGACACCATCCGACGCTACGAAACCCTGACGCTTAATACTGCGCCGACATTGTACGAAGCCGAAATTGATGGCTGGCGTGTTCGCGCCTCGGGCACCGACACGCGGCGTTCCAACAGCGCCACGTGCATTTCGGTGAAACATCCGGTTTCAATGGACGCGACTATCGAGAGCATTGAAGCATGGTTTGCGGCGAAGCAGCAGGCGGCAGTGTTTCGATTGACCCAGGCGCTCTCGCCACCCGGTATGGATGCGAGGCTGGCTGAACGCGGCTATCAGTACGCCGTCGATTGTCATTTCATGACGCGGCCATTAGCAGGGCACGGCACTGCGGCTTTGCCCGAGGCATTGCGCATTCGTGAAGTGTCGCCGGTCGAAGGTACATCCTTGTTACATACCCTGAAAAAGATGGACGCTGACAAGGCGGCGACCGAGCTCAAACGTCAGCAGTTGTGGCATGGCAGCCAGCGATTCCTTACGCTGCATGTTGCAGATGCGCTGGCGGCGATTGGCTTGGGCAGGATCGAACTGGCGCACATGGGGATTTTTAGCATGCATACCGTGGAGGCGTTTCGTGGTCGTGGTTATGCGCAGCTTGTGATCAATGCGCTTGGTCAGTGGGGAGCCGCGGCAGGTGCGCATACCGCGTTCTTGCAGGTGGAAGCGGACAATACATCAGCGCTGTCTGCATATGAGCGGGCGGGATTTGTTCCGGCATACTCTTACTGGCATCGCATCAAACCCAGCCAAAGCTTGGCTTGACGCCAATTCGCGCCATTTCGCGCCATTTCGTCGCTTCGCACTTGGCATCAACGTTTGTTGCCCGGTCACGTTTTTCTCCTCACATTGCAGACATATGCCGCGTCGAAGTTGAGTCCTCGTGCCGTGTCTGGCTTAGAACTGAACCCGAACTTCCTACTGCGCTGACTTATCTATGACACAACTCACCGACCCGCGTGACGAACTCTCCCTGCAACTCGGCCTGACGCTGAAGAAACAGGGGTTGCTGCTTGCCACGGCCGAATCCTGCACCGGCGGTGGTATCGCCGAGGCCGTCACCCGCGTTCCCGGGTCCTCCGCGTGGTTCGACCGCGGGTTTGTGACCTATTCGTACGAATCTAAGGTCGACATGCTCAGTGTGAAGCGCGAAGATCTGGTCGACTTTGGGGCGGTCTCAGAACAGATCGCCAAGCAAATGGTGGAGGGGGCCATTGCCCATTCCCGCGCACAAGTGGCCGTCGCTGTCACTGGTATCGCCGGTCCCGAAGGCGGGCAGCCCGACAAACCGGTTGGCACTGTCTGGTTTGCTTGGAAATTCCCAAAAAAGTCAATTATTTCAGAGGTTTGCCACTTTCCCGGGGACCGCGCAGCGGTTCGCCGGGCGACGGTCGCGCACGCGCTGGCGAAGCTCCTGCATAATCTTGCCTAGTTGCATCCGCCGCCCACCAGTGGCCCTCGGCTGAGTCCTTGGGGATGCGGTGAGTTGCACCAATCGAACAAAAAATCCTTGCAATCGGCTTCCCAGTCCGGTACTGTACGGAAATACAGACTGTATTTTCATACAACCCGCGCGGCGCGATTTGAAAAACGCAGCGCGCGGTCCCCAACCCTGACTGGAGGCAAGCCATGAACATGATGAAAGAGCCATTTATGGACGAAAACAAATCCAAAGCGCTGGCGGCAGCGCTCTCCCAAATCGAAAAACAATTTGGCAAAGGCTCCATCATGAAGATGGGCGAGGGCAGTGTCGGTAACGACATCATCCCCGTATCCACCGGCTCGCTCGGTTTAGATATTGCCCTCGGTATTGGCGGTTTGCCACGCGGCCGTGTGGTCGAAATCTATGGCCCGGAGTCCTCAGGTAAAACAACTTTGACTCTGCAAGTCATCGCCGAGATGCAAAAGAGCGGCGGCACGGCGGCCTTTATCGATGCGGAACACGCGCTTGACCCAGCCTACGCCGCTAAACTCGGTGTGAATATCAATGACTTGTTAATCTCGCAGCCCGACAATGGCGAACAAGCCCTCGAAATCGCCGACATGTTGGTCCGTTCTGGCGGTATCGATATCGTTGTTGTCGATTCGGTCGCCGCACTCACTCCACGGGCGGAAATTGAAGGCGAGATGGGCGATCAATTACCCGGCCTTCAAGCGCGCCTGATGTCACAAGCGTTGCGCAAACTTACCGCCAATATCAAGCGTTCCAACACGCTCGTCATCTTTATCAACCAGATCCGCATGAAGATCGGCGTCATGTTTGGCAGCCCCGAAACCACCACCGGTGGTAATGCGCTCAAGTTCTACGCCTCGGTTCGCATCGATATCCGTCGTATCGGATCGATCAAGAATGGCGATGAAGTGATCGGGTCTGAGACACGTGTGAAGGTGGTCAAAAACAAAGTCGCGCCGCCGTTCCGCACGGCAGAATTCGACATCCTGTACGGCGAAGGTATTTCGCGTGAGGGCGAAATCATTGAATTGGGCGTGATCCACAAAATTATCGATAAATCGGGTGCCTGGTATGCCTACAACGGCGACAAGATAGGCCAGGGCAAGGACAATACGCGGAAGTTCCTTAAGGAGCATCCCGAAATGGCGCAAGAAATTGAGGCCAAAATCAGAGCCGCTGTTGGCGTGAGTGGTGTCATTGGCGGGGGCTCGGATGAGAGTGAGGAAGTCGAGGAATAGCATCTCGACAAAGATTGCTCGGGTTAGGCAGAAAGCGCAGCGAGCCGGTGAAGGTCGTGCAGAGGCGTGCATGCGTACAAATGTACGCAGAGCTCTGCGGGAACGATTTCCAGCGGCGTAGCAGCTTTGTGCCTTTCCCGACGAGATTCGATGGTTGGGCCGGATTCCTTGTTTCACCTCCAGTGGGCAGGGCGTTCGGCCCTTTTTTTGCCCGATTGCTGACGTTGCGGCCTTAGCCACGGGGCGACAAAATGCAATATCTGCTCTCACGCGGCCCAAACGAACGTCGGCGAGGACGACGATTTGCGCGCCGGCACGGGCTGACCGCAGTGGCGCGTAATGCAGTCGACTTTGCGGGCACGGGGTTCAACTTTGAAACCCGTTCGCCGCGTGATCGCTCTTTTGCCGGCCGAAGCCCTGAATCGGATTGACGAATGACCAAGACGCCGAAACCCGCCAACCGCGAGATAGTCTCCGCATCGTTACGACTTCTCGCCACGCGCGATATGAGTCGCGTCGAGTTTGAGCGGAAGCTGGCGGCCAAAGACTTCACAGTGGAAGATATCGCCAAGGCGGTTGAGTGGTGTGAGGCAGAGGGGTGGCTCAATGAGGCGCGCTTTGCCGAGGAGACGGCGCGCCGACTTGGTAACAAATACGGTGCCTCGCGAATCACGCAGACGCTCAAGCAAAAGGGCGTGCCGGATGCCGCAGCCGCAGAGGCGGTGCAGGCGATGCGTGAAACCGAGGTGTCGCGGGCGCGGGAGGTGCTAATGCGTAAATTTGGCGAGACCCCGGCAGATGCGGAGGCGCGAGCGAAGCAAATTCGCTACATGCAAGCGCGCGGATTTGGGTACGACACGATCAAGAAGGCCATAGCGGCCCGGAATGACGACTAGCGCTTGACGGCTTTCGTCTGCGCCGATGGGCTGGTGAGCTTTAGCAGCGTATCACCGGCATCGGCGTCAACCGAGAACCAAACAAGGGGCATGGCGGCGAGCACGGCAAGTGCGCCCAAAATGAGTATGCGCTTGGTGCTCGGCTGTTCACTTATCGAAATGATGTCGTTTTTGTCATCCACAATGGCTGCCCCTGCGCTCGCCTGAATATTTACGGGTCGCCCGCTGTTTGGCGGCGCGTATAATTGGTTTTCGTCAATATAGTCCAGTTCTTGATGGCCAAAGTTACTCAGATCAAGCCCGGCGCGTCTTTGTTCCCCGCCGCCGACAATGGCCGGAATCCCGGCACGCGCTTTGATCTGGTGCCAGTGCGCGATGTGCGCATTAACCGCAGCGCGATTGAGCGCCGCGCCGCGACCATGTCAACGCGCCGCACGGTGAAGAAAGACTGGCAAGCCGCGTGGTTGCTGCATGCGGTCAAAACCATCGACCTCACTACGCTTTCGGGCGACGACACGGTCGGCACTGTCAAGCGCCTGTGCGCAAAAGCGCGGCAGCCAGTGCAACAGCAGTTGTTAGCCGACCTCGGATTGCCGGATTTCAAGCTCCACACCGGCGCAGTGTGCGTGTATCACCGGTTTGTTTCAACGGCGGTGGAGGCACTTGCCGGCAGCGGCATTCCCGTTGCCGCAGTGTCGACCGGATTCCCGGCGGGCCTCACGCCATTTCCGCTGAAGATCGAAGAAATCAAGGCAAGTGTGAGGGATGGTGCGGCCGAGATCGATATCGTTATCTCGCGCGAACACGTGCTCACCGGCAACTGGCGCGCGCTGTACGATGAAGTCAAAGCGTTTCGTGAAGCCTGCGGTCCGGCGCATATGAAAGCCATCATCGCCACGGGTGAACTCGGCACACTCAAGAACATCGGCCGTGCATCGATGGTGTGTATGCAGGCGGGGTCGGACTTCATCAAGACCTCCACTGGCAAAGAGCCAACCAACGCCACCATCGCGGGCTCGCTCGTCATGGTGCGCGCCATCCGCCAATACTATGAACAGACCGGCCACAAGGTCGGCTTCAAACCGGCGGGCGGTATTCGCAGCGCCAAGCAAGCGCTTGATTGGTTGATTCTGATGAAAGAAGAGTTGGGCGACGAATGGCTGCAGCCGCATTTATTCCGCATTGGTGCCTCGGCGCTGGTGAATGACGTCGAGCGCCAGCTTGAGCACTATGCGTATGGAAGGTATGCGTCGATGCAGTATCAGTCTTTAGGATGAGTAGGCTCATTCGTATAACGAGGTGGCGCGCCCGAACTTGGGCCCCGACCGGAGCTTGTCCCGTACTCCGATACGGGGTCAGGGCGACATGCTGAACGGAAGCGACATGGAGATGTTTTCGCGAGCCACGATACTAAAAATTGTCATCCCGACGAAGGTCGGGATCCAAGTTCAATAGGCCGAAGGTAACGCATCAGAAAGCGCAAATTTGCCAAAACAGTATTACGTTTACATCGTCACCAACAAGCCCTACGGAACCCTCTACACCGGTGTAACGCGCGACATAGTACGCAGAACGTTTGAACACAAAAGCGAGTTTGTTGAAGGATTTACCAAAGCGCACCGATTGAAGCAGCTGGTTTGGTACGAAGTTCACGAAGATGTCCTCGCGGCGATCACGCGGGAGAAGCAGATAAAGGAATGGCGGCGGGACTGGAAGATAAACTTGATTCAGTCGATGAACCCGGGTTGGAAGGATTTGTACTCGGAGATTGTTTGAGGCAAATGCAACTTGGGTCCCGACCTGCGTCGGGACGACATGCTGAGGTTAGCTGCTCTAAGACAGTTCGAATGAAGCGACCGGCCAAATTCAAAGCCACCACTCAAAAACTGTCCCCCCGACCCCGTATCGGAGTACGGGACAAGCTCCGGTCGGGACCCAAGTTAAGCAGCACCTGAGAAGAAATAGAAAAGACAAGAAAGATTTAGATAGATGAAAGTCGCCCAAATCCTAAAAACCCTCGATTACGGCCCCGCACCTGAAGCCGCCAAACCCGCGCTCGATTGGATTGCCGAGCACGAAGGCAAATTTGGCATCTTCATCAACGGCAAGTGGCGCGACCCATCCTCCAAAGAGTGGTTTGATTCGATCAACCCATCGAACAACAAAAAGCTCGCGCGCATTGCGCAGGGCAGCAAGAAAGACGTTGACGACGCCGTCAAAGCCGCACGCGCCGCATTCAAAGGCTGGAGCGCCACACCCGGCCACATCCGTGCGCGCTACCTCTACGCCATCGCGCGCCAAGTGCAAAAACATTCGCGGCTCTTTGCGGTGCTCGAAACGATGGACAATGGAAAGCCCATCAGGGAGACCCGCGATATCGATATCCCGCTCGTCGCACGCCATTTTTATCACCACGCCGGTTGGGCGCAGCTGGCCGACACCGAGATGCGTGACTACCAGCCGCTTGGCGTGGTGGGTCAAATCATTCCATGGAATTTTCCGTTGCTGATGTTGAGCTGGAAAATCGCCCCCGCACTCGCGATGGGCAACACCGTGGTCTTAAAGCCCGCCGAGCTCACGTCCCTCACCGCACTCTTGTTCGCCGAAATCTGTAACAGCGTCGGCCTGCCTGCCGGTGTGGTGAACATCGTCACGGGTGACGGCAAAACCGGTGCCGCGATTGTCGAGCACCCAGGCATCGACAAGATTGCCTTCACAGGCTCGACAGAAGTCGGCCGCATCATCCGCCGCGCCACTGCGGGCACGGGCAAGAAGCTTTCGCTCGAGCTCGGCGGCAAATCGCCATTCATTGTGTTTGATGACGCCGACCTCGATAGCGCGGTGGAAGGTGTGGTCGATGCCATCTGGTTTAACCAAGGCCAGGTGTGCTGCGCGGGCTCGCGCCTCTTGGTGCAAGAAGGTGTGGCCGAGAAGGTCTACAAAAAGCTGCGCGCCCGTATGGAAAAAATGCGTGTCGGCGACCCGCTCGATAAAGGCATCGACATCGGCGCGATTGTGGACACCAACCAGCTCAAGCAAATCCAAGACAAAGTCGCGCGTGGCGTGGAAGAGGGTGCCACGCTCATGCAGCCATCGTGGGCGAATGCACTGCCCGCGGGCGGCTGCTACTTCCCGCCGACGGTGCTCACCAATGTCGGCCCGGCATCATCCGTGGTGCAGCAAGAAATCTTCGGCCCCGTGCTCGCCGCGATGACCTTCCGCACGCCGGAAGAAGCGGTGAAGCTCGCCAACAACACGCGCTACGGTTTGGCCGCAACGATCTGGAGTGAGGACATCAACCTAGCACTCGATATCGCCACGCAAATCAAAGCCGGCACGGTGTGGATTAACTCCACCAATCTGCTCGACGCCGCCGCAGGTTTTGGCGGCTACCGCGAATCCGGCTTTGGCCGCGAGGGCGGCAAAGAAGGGCTCTACGAATATACAAAGCATTCGCTCCCTTCACCCGGCAGCGGGGGAAGGGCTGGGGATGGGGGCGCTCTCAGCAATAGTGCGAAACACAAAACCCTAGCATCCACGGCTACTTCCAGCCAAAAAGCCCTGAAAACGCCTGCCAATAAAGGAGTTCCTAAAACTGTCGCCCCGACGAAGGTCGGGGCCCAAGTTGCTTTTGGTTCTGCTGTGAACATCGACCGCACCGCCAAAATGTTCATCGGCGGCAAACAAGCCCGCCCCGACGGCGGACTCAGCATCAACATCTACGGCCCCAACAAAAACTTAATCGGCGAAGTCGGCGCAGGCAACCGCAAAGACATTCGCAACGCCGTCGAAGCCGCACGCGCCGCCGCGAATGGCTGGGCCAAAGCCACCGCGCACAATCGCGCACAAGTCGTTTACTTCATGGCGGAAAACTTAGCGGCTCGCGCAGCGGAATTCGCCAGCCGACTCATCCAGCAAACCGGCTGCACGCAAGTCAGCGCCGATGCAGAAGTCGAAGCATCGATTGCCGCACTATTCACCGCCGCCGCATGGGCGGACAAATACGACGGCCGCATTCACGGCACGCCGCACCGCAACGTCACCCTCGCGATGAATGAACCGATGGGCGTGATCGGCATGCTGATGCCGGATGACCATCCACTACTCGCACTCGCCACACTCGCTGGCACCGCACTCGCGATGGGTAATGCCATGGTGGTGGTGCCGTCACCCAAACATCCGCTATCGGCAACAGACCTCTACCAAGTGCTCGAAACCTCAGACGTGCCACACGGCACCTTCAACATCGTCACGGGTGAACGCGACGAATTGGCCAAGACACTAAGCGAACACGACGACGTGGACTCTGTCTGGTACGCCGGCACCGCGGAAGGACAAACTGCGGTGCAAAAGGCGAGCGCCGGAAACATGAAGCGCACTTGGGTGCTGGGTTTGACTGGGGCAACGGGTGCATTGCCAGGCGTCGATGAAATTCTTCGTGAAGCGACGCAGGTGAAGAATGTTTGGGTGCCGTATGGGGCCTGACCCCCTTTGGCAAACTGAAGGTAACATTTAACAATGCCGACTGTCCTGCGCATTGGTGCTTTCCGCTTCCATTTCTATTCGGACGAAGGCGAAGAACCCGCACACATCCACGTTGATACTGGGGATGGTGAATGCAAGTTTTGGCTGGACCCGGTAGTCTTAGCAAAGAGCATCAACGTTTCACCGATCAACGTAAGAAAGATCGAAAGACTCGTCTTTGAACATCGCAGCTTCTTGATGGAGAAATATGATGAATTCCACCGGCTCTGAAACCGAAGTCCTAGCATCCCGTGCATGGGTTGACCGCCGCACCGTATTTGTTGAGCTCACCGATGGCAGACAATTAGGTTTTCCGGCAGATCGCTTCGAGCGCTTGGCGAATGCGACGAATGAACAGTTGCAGAAAGTCGCGCTACGACTGAATGGCGCAGCATTGCGCTGGGAAGAGTTGGACGAAGACATTACCGTGAAGGGCGTTGTTGCTGGGCGGTTTCAGCTGCCGCTGCCAGTGGCTGCGTAGAAAATACGAGCCTTTAATTCGAAGAATGTTTGGGTGCCGTGTGGGGCTTAAGCGCATAAACGTCGCGAAACCGCTTGCAACAAGCGACGCTCTCAAAACTGTCGTCCCGGCCGATCTTGGCAAACCCGGCGGGGCCCAAGTTCGCTCGTCACTGCGCTGATGCCCAAACCCCGCCTAGTCATCCTCGCAGGCCCAAATGGCGCAGGCAAGACGACGGTCTCAAAGTATCTGCTCCCCGAAACCTATGGAATCACCGAATTCGTGAACGCAGATCGTATTGCGTCCGGGCTCTCTGCATTCGCGCCCGAAGCCGTTGCGTTTGAAGCTGGCCGCATCATGCTCAAGCGAATCGACGCATTGCTCACGCAGAAAGCCAGTTTTGCGTTCGAAACAACACTCGCAAGCAAGGCATTCACGAAGTTGATCGCGGGCGCTCAGGCCGATGGCTACCGCGTGAGCTTGATTTATGTGGCTCTTCCGACTGTGCAACTGGCCAGGCGCCGAGTCGCAGCGCGTGTGCGGGAAGGCGGCCATTCAATTCCAGACGAAGTCATCGAACGCAGATTTTTTCGCTCTTTGGCAAATTTGATCTACCGATATCGGCCACTTGTGGACGATTGGATTGTGTACGACAATTCGGCAATCAAAACGCCCGCGCTGGTCGCGCAGGGTAGTGATAAGAACGAATCAATTTTTGAGGAACGGAAATGGCAAAGACTCCTGAAGCTCGCAACGGTCGACGCAAAGTAACCTCACCAACGGAGCCGCAAATTCGTGCGGCGATGGGAAAAGCGATTCGTGAAGTGAAGCGAGATGCGTTGGCTAGGAATGTAAAGCTGGCCGTGACGTCAGACAAATCGTGGTCTGTCCCCAAATAGTTGCAGTACTGGAGTTTTTTCCGACGACGTGGATTCAGTCTGGTATGCGGGCAGCGAGGAAGGACAAACCGCTGTGCAAAAGGCGAGCGCCGGAAACATGAAACGCACGTGGGTGCGTGGTGCGTCAGGTGCATTGCCAAGCGTGGACGAAGTGCTGCGTGAAGCGACGCAGGTGAAGAATGTTTGGGTGCCGTATGGGGCATGATGTCGCAGGGGTAGCCTCTGTCATCGGCTTTCTAAAGATTCATATCTATTTGCCACACGTGAGTGCTCTGAAATGAAAGTAGAAAATATCTCGCGATTCAAAAAGGAGAGGCACGTGAGGTCGCTTTCGGAAGACGACTTCCGAGACAAGGTAGTCCGCCCCCTCTTTCTTCGCTTGGGTTTTCGCGACGGCCGCGACCTATGTGGACCAAATGAGCATGGTAAAGACGCTGTGTTTGTCGAGCAGGATCGGCTCGGTCTATCGGCAGTAGTTGCCGTTCAGACAAAAAAGGGCAACTTAAACCTTGCAAGTAAGGCTTCAAGCAACTTGGTCGATGCTGTCACACAGATGCGAACCGCTTTAGAAACCTTCGTGGTGTTCGTCGCAGATAGGAACAAGGTCCGGCCGCAGAAAGCAGTTCTTTGCGCAAGCGGAAAAATTAACGACGCAGCGAGGATGCACATTCTGGATGAAGTCAAAAGTCCCAATATCCAATTTCTTGACGCGGATGATTTGATTCCCCGCATTGACCAGCATCTGCCCGAGATTTGGCTAGGAATTGATGCAGATGTTGTCCCATATTTTCGTGCGATCGAAGAGATGGTTCTTGGAGATGCGCACGACCGTTCAGCGAGCCAAGACGGAATTTTGGGGGGCGCGGCAGCAGACGATGCGTTTGTGATGCTCGAGTTGTACCGCACTGTAAAGAAAACGCGCAAATTTCGTGGCAAGTACGTGGAAACTTCCTCTTTTGAAGAGTTCCCGCTTTCGGCGGTTACCGCAAAGAAGGCTCGGCGTGTTCTTCTTGTCGGAGAGGCGGGAATGGGTAAGTCCACAGGATTGCTTCGCATCGCTCTGGAGTGCGCTAGAAAGGGGCTGACGCTTGACGAGGAATACACAATTCCAATTCTGCTAAAGGCAGTAGAACTTTCGCGAGAGCGCCCCACGGATATCGTAGCGTATTGCGACGAAAAAGCTCGCGAACTAACCAATAGTCCAAAGTCATCATTTACAGGTGATGACCTTGACAAGGGCAAAGTCCTGCTCATGGTTGATGCGGTAGATGAAATATCGTCTGATACGGGGCGCCGTGCAGTGCTCCGACAACTTTTGGAATTTTCCGCGCGGTTTCCTAAGTGTCAGGTGATTGTTACCTCACGTCCCGTACGGGCTCTTGGCGAAGGGCACGAAATGTATTCCTTCGAAGAATTCCGCGTAGCACCTATTGGCTGGAAGCAGGCAGAAAAGATAGTCAAGACGGTGACCGCCAACAAGACAATCACCTCGCAGCAGTCGCAGGAATTCTTGCGGAGGCTCGAAAAGATCCACGGGATCGAGTTGAATCCATTGCTTGTTACGGTTTTTGCGGCTACAACTGATTACACGAAGCAGGATATTCCGGCGAACATTACCGAGCTATTTAAGAAGTTCACCGAGTTGATGTTGGGAAGGTGGGATGAACGCAAAGGAATGAAACATCAGTATCAGGCACCTTTGAAAGATTTTGTGCTGACCCGCATCGGGTTTGCCATGCATAGCTCGAAAAAGACGTCTATGTTGCGGAAGGACGCTGAGGCGATTGCGCGGGGAGAACTGGAGACCAGAGGGCATGAAGCCGACGTCGAACAAATGTTGAGTGAAATCTTTGACCGGTCTGGCCTGTTTCGTGTGCTTGGTGGGGAGATCGAATTTAGGCATCATTTGCTGCAAGAATTTTTTGCTGGGCGAGGCATTAAGGAACCGGCTATTGTCAATTCGCTAGTCAGCGAAGAGTGGTGGAAACGCGCACTCATCTTCTATTTTGGCGAAAACCCCGAGCGAATTGAAATGCTTGAAGCGGCTATGAAGTCAGTGAATGGATCAACGCCAGAGAAGCTCTTTGAGGCTGCCACTACTATCGGTTTGGCACTTCAAGCTTGTTATTTGTCTCCCGTAGCTCAAAAGGTTGCAGCGTGGCAATGGGTTGTAGACGCACTTTCAGTTAGTCAGGAGTCAGTTCTCGATGAAATTGACCCAAAGGGTCGTTATCCTTTGGCACATTTCTTTACCCTGTATATGTATGCCCGCGATTCGACTGCTCTTTCGCACTTAAAGCAGAACCTCGACGAATTGGTGCCTTGGACTGCAATAGATCCTGGCATCGCGGGTGACGACGCTCATGAGCGTCGAGCCTTTTGGCTGATGGTTGGCCTTATCGAATCTGGTGATATTGAGGAGGTCGAAAAGCTGCTGCCGAAAGTCAAGGTGAAGAGCGGCAAGTTACTTGCGGCTATATCACTCGGGTGCTATCTGGCCCATGCCGTGCGCCCACTTTCTAGCAACGAGCGCGCCAAGGCAAAGGCAATATGTGATCGCCTTGATGCAAAAGTTGAGCCATACAAGCACCAATTGATGAGCGAGTTCGGGTCCGTTTTGCTTGAGTATAGGAACGGCGAGCTTGAGGTGGTTGACGCTGACTATGAACAGCCGCCAGCGTGACTACTTTAAGGGCAGGGGTAGATTTTCTGACGCATTATCATTCTAGGTAAGCCCGCCAACGCCATATGCCCACATCTTGGTCCCGCGAAGAAGTAGAAGCCACCGTCGCAGACTATCTGCACATGTGGCTGTTGGAGCAGGCTGGGCAGGCCTACAACAAGACTACACACCGGAAAGCGCTTCTCCGGAAGCTGAACAATCGCACCGAAGCAGCGGTCGAGCTCAAGCACCAGAACATCAGCGCGATCTTGATTGAGCACGGTTGGCAGTACATCGCTGGCTACAAGCCGAGAGGCAACTATCAGGGCCTGCTCGCCGAAGTAGTCGCCGAACGCATGATGGCGGATCGCAAGTTTGACCTTGCGGCGGAAGTGGCCTCAGGCCAACCTGCGGTGGTGCCGTTGGTCCAGTCAATTGCTGATGTGATGGTAGATCGACCACGCCTGCAGTCCTCGGCCCAACAGAAGCGAGCGCCTTACTTCGCCGCCAACAACCCGCAACTCAAGCGTGACTACATAGATCGTGAAGCGCGGAATAGCTCGCTAGGAAAGGCGGGCGAAGAATTTGTCGTCCAGTTCGAGCAACGCCGCTTGCACGATGCGGGGCAGAAAAAGCTCGCTGAAAAAGTCGAGCACTCCGCGGCAACGCGCGGCGATGGGTTGGGCTTCGATGTTGAATCGTTTGAAGTGAACGGCGCGCCACGCTTCATCGAGGTGAAGACGACAGCTTGGGGAAAAGAGACACCGTTTTTCATCACGCGGAATGAGTTGGCGTTTTCAAAGGATCACAATGAGGCGTTTCATTTGTATCGCCTATTTGAGTTTCGCAAACAACCGAAGATGTTTGATTTACCCGGCGCTGTTGAGCGGCACTGTGTTCTCGATCCAGTAACCTACATTGGGAGGTTCTCTTGAAACATGTGGCGATGAAATTGGCCTCGAGTGATGCCGACGCAGTGATTTACCTCATGTCTGATCAACCAGAGGCGTGTCGCTGGTGCGGCGTTCGCACGATTTTCGTCGAACTAAAAGACGGGTTGCAGCGGCATGAGTGTCCGCGCTGTAAGGCAGAGTATTTTGTCGAAACAGATTTTGCCGATGCGGAATCAAAGGTTCCAGGCTCGAATTGAATCTCGCTGCCTGTTCTCTTTGTAAAAAAAGAAGCATTCCCCCAGCGTCCGCACTGCGAGTGCCATGAGTGTCAGGGTCGATTTGTTTTGGCAGCGCTCGTGGGGCGGCACACGTCGGTGATTTTTGAGTGTTGAGTAAAAGGGTGCCGCGATTGGATTTCCCTTGACTCACACATTAGTCTTGGCCAATTTGTCTGATTGAAAGGTTCGACCGTCTTTCCGGCAGCATATTCCTTTCGTCAATCGCTCGTCTGTCGATCAATCGGGGAGCCGTGCTGAACTCGAAGAATGACGATACAGCCCTCATCGATTCAATTGAAGCGTTGCTGTCCCGGCATCCCCAATAGTCGCTGTGGCCAGCACCCGGCACGAGGACAGGATCCGAGCTAATCCCCGCGGTATCTGGTGGGGGCCGATCTCGACCGAGTGCCATCGGAAAAAATCCTTCATCGCCGCCAGCGATCGTTTGCCCAGGCGGAAAGGCATACTTGAGTACCAAGTCGTTCGGCGAATAAAGCACTTTCACCCGTTCGGCGTGTGAAATGGCAAGAGCAAGTGCTCCGCCCACGCGCACTTTGAATTGTGGTACCGCTGCCGCCATCAAGCATACTCTGCCTACCTTTACGTTTGATTCATGGCGCAGTAGGTCGATGGTTTCTAACGTAAGGCGGCAACCCATCGAGTGCGCAATGAAATTGACTGTAAGTAGGCTGGGCTGTTGTTCAATAAATGCCGCGAGGCGTTGTGCAGCAACTTTGGCAACGTTAAGCGACTTCGGGTAACACAGAAAATCAAGGCGATCCAGCTCCTGCCAATCGACGTCCCCTGGCCAGTGTAGGTCGCCTAGCTCGGATTCTAAGTCGGGCGGTCGAATTGCCTCTTTGTTGAGATCATACTGGCGCGATCTGAGACCGACATAGGCTTGAACTGCCTCCCCGTAGTGGTTGTTATAACCGTGAATGAGAATAATGATTTCACGCTCGTTGAACGCAATGCCGCCTGAGGACCGAGTCTCTTCTACCGCGGCACGAAGGTTGCCACCCTCGTTAGCGGTTCGTAGCCAATACTTTCTGCCTGGCGCATACGAGGATGGGACGTCACTTTCGGAGAATCTAGCCACCTGACTTGACCTTCTGAAGCGCACTTACCAAGTCCTTTGCGACGGGAGCAATCATCCCGCCGACCAAGGAGAGGATAAAAATCTTGACCAATGCGAACGCGCCGAATGAATCTCCTGTCGAATGCGTATAGAGAAGAGAGCCAAACAAAATTGCCGTGCCCATCGATACCGAAAAACCCTGGTTCCACCGCGCCCACGCGTAGTTCGCGCGAAGTTGGAGGCCGTCAAGCTCGCGCTTGACGAATTTGTTTAGCATCGCGAAGCGATCTGCAATTGCCTTAATTTCTTCTGGAGAGGCGTTTTCGGGGCGAGGCTTTGCAGCGGATTTTTTCCAGGCAGGAGCGTCATCCCCCAGCGCGTTTCGCGTCAAGAATTCATATAGTTCAGGAAATCGTTGAGGGTTGCTGATAGCAGCGTCTGCTGCGCTTTGTATCTGCCCCATGAGTCGATCGATATCGAGTGCGAAGAGGACGTATTCCGATTGAATCAGGACTCGTTTGTAAAGGCGTGGCCGAGCGATCGAGCCGAGCGCTCGACCCTCCACGAGCGGCTTACCGGTCGTCAAATGAATAAGCTGGCTGAAGACTTTGTCGTGGAACCCATCTGGCGAACTAGGTGGCGCTGCAGTTGCGATCCACTCATATACTAGATTCATGTTGAAGTATTCCCGGCTTCTAAAAATTGCTTTCCACGCTTCAACAAGTGCCATCGCTAAGGTGCCGGTGGCGGCAAGCGCAACAGCATAATTTAGTAGAAACGAACTCATCGCTGAGATCGTTCCGAGAAGAGCTGTTGCGGGTTGTGTGGCTGCGTCCATTTGCGCCTCCTGCTAGATATCTATACGGCAAATTAGACATGGAGAAGATGTCCGGCGCCGATTCGTTGATTCAATGGCTGCTGCGTACCGTCCACCTTCACTCAAAACTACTTCGAGATAGTTGGATGCTTCGCTTTTCTATTGCCGATATGCGGCAACCATCGTGTTGGTACCGGAGACGATCATTGGGCCCTCCCAAACTTTGGCGAAACCTGCCGGCGGGGGCGCCGAGGCGAGCTGCAGCTTGAATTGTCCCGGATCGGCCGTGTCAGCCAATGTCTCGAACGTTGCGAGGTTTGTGAATTTGCTGTTATGGTAGGAAATCGCGGATTTCAAAAAATGTGCAGGGTCCTGCTCTTCATAAGCGATTGCATTTTCAATCTGTGCGATCGTTCGCTCGCCCGGAATCTCTTGGATATAAGTTTCCATGAACTATCCTCGGTGTCTGGTTGGGGGACTACTTGACGTCGATTTTTTCGCTGGCTAGTGCAGCGACTAGTGCTTTCATTTTTTCTGGTGATTTGTTGGCCTTGTACAGTTTCATTAGCGAACTGCGAGCCCCGTCGATATCTTGTGCGGCGGGCTCATTGGCATCGTATTTCGCGATTACCTTTTTCGCACTGTCTATCTTCTCGGCTGGCAGTGTTTGTATGGTCTTTCGCAGCTTCGTTCGGAGGGCTACGTCGTCGGGCGTGACGTCTGGAAGGACGGCAATTGCGGCCTGGGCATTTCCCTTTGCCGTTGCAGCGACCTCGCCGACTTTTGCGATCGCTGCGTCAAAATTTCCCGCTTCCATGTATTCATCAAGATCTTGCTTGGCCTGGAGAATCGGGTACTCGTCTAAATCTTCTGCCATGCCCTGACGTATCTTTTTCTGTACGGTAAGTCGGCTAGCCTCCATGGCTTCAAACAGCGCGGGCAGCGTTTTCTCGAAGTAATAGTTTTTGTCGATGATGGCTTTGCCCGCCGCGATTCCTGCAATTGCTGCTGCAAGATTCGTTTTAGATCGTACGGCTGCGGTTGCGGTGCCTGCTATGCCGAGTCCTACCAAGGTCAAGTCGACCGCGGCATCGCCATGCCGCCGATCGCGCCTAACGTCGGAGGTCCATTTCCGGAAGTTGGTGTCGATCAACGCCATGCGGCCGACAATCAACGCATTGCGAGTGGCTGGTGTTGAGCTGGAGTCTTTGGCAGCGTTTACAAATTTTTCGACGCTGTAGGCTTTGGCGAGTTCTTGAAAGTCCGAGTCGTCACCCGGTAAATCAGGCGGAGCTCCGCCGTTACGAAGTGATGAGCAACCGGACAAAAACAAGGCTAGTGAAACTGCGAGTGCAAATTTTTCAATTGATTTCATGAAAGTCGCCGTTGATCGTTAGTGTTGGGGAATCGCTCCGGGGCGGGGAAAGGAGGAAAACGTAGGTGTAGCTACTCCGCTGGAAATTGCGTTTGCGATTCGGGCCGGCTGATTCCGCGACGCGGGTGCCCGTGCGGCCACTTGAATTGTCGAACGATGAGTTGCGACGGCCGTCGCTCTGCAGGTCGAACAGACCCCGGTAAACCCCAATAACTGTCCACGCATATCACCCTCCCTTGAGTGAGTGGTCTAGGAATCACGTACTTCGAAGTTTGTTTTTTTTGCTGTGCGCGGTGTGAGGTAACTCACACATTGTTATTTTGCGCCACTTTGCTCTGAATGAAAAGGGGGTTTTGCAAGGAAGCGTAGGAATTTTTTGTTATTTTTCTGTCATTTTTGGCGAGGCACTTCTGCGGCCTATATGGCGCGCTGACACGGAATCAGCAAAGTGAAGAGTCCACGGTCGTTTCCAGCTAAAAATGCCTGAAAGTGCTCGTCTTTCCGAGGGTTTTGAAACCGCCCTTTGCACTCAATCAAGCATCTGAGCGTGCGTCAGCCTAAAGACAAACATATCGATCCGACCAACGCTCGCTAACGCGAGTACACCGCGCGCGCGGTACCTTCAAGCCACTTTGCCATTGCACGATATGGTTCCGGGCCGTGACTGATCCGTGCGACGCCGAGTTCTGCGCAACGACTTGCGCTGGGTGCCGCAGCAAACATCATCACATTGACCGGTAACGTGCTTTCGCGGCACACGCGCTTCAACAACGTTTCGTCGACCAGGCCCGGCAGAAAAAATCCGCTTGCTCCGGCATCCGCATAAGCGTGCGCACGCGCGATGGCTTCATCCACCATCGCCGATGAGTGGGCAGTGGTCGGCGCATTCAGAAAAATGTCGGTGCGGGAATTGATGAACAGCGGTACACTCGCGGCCTCAGCCGCACCTCGCGCGGCGGCGAGGCGTGCCGCTTGGTCTTTGATTGGCTGCAATCCCTCACGATCAATAAATCGATCTTCGATGTTGATGCCGATCGCCCCCGTGGCGACCAGCGCAGCAACCGAAGCGCCGACTTCGTCCGGTGTGGCACCATAGCCTGCTTCGAAGTCGATCGTGACCGGGACATCTACAGCGCGCACGATGCGGGCCGCGTTGGCCAATACGTCGCCGAGCGCCAGCGCCTCACCGTCGTCTACGCCATGCGCCGCAGCGACAGACCAACTCCCCGTTGCGATTGCCGGGGCGCCGACCCGGGCGACGGTAACGGCGGTGCCTGCATCCCACACATTGAACAGTACGAGCGGCTTACCCGGTATATGGAGTTGTGCAAACATTTGTGCGCGACTGGCTTGATCGGTTGTCATGGTAGGGGGAGATATCGTGAAAGTTGGCAGTCTAACGATGCCGGTTGAACCCTGTCGTCGATTTTCAGGCGATGAACTGCACGACCCCTTAAACCGCGCCCGGCACCATCGCAATCAGTCTGCCAAGTACTTTCTCGCCATCGGCGCGCAAACCATTGTGCTCATATTCATTGGTGTGCCACAGCCGCATATTGGGTACAACAGTGGCGGTCTCTTCCGAAAACTCTCGCGGCACGTACATATCATCGTAGTACACAGCGGCGGCAACGGGCACTTTGTTGTGCTTTAGCACCTCGATGTCGTAGAGCATCGGCCAGTCGGTTTTACGCGCGAGGATATCCGCCGCACCTTTCAGTGGCTTGAGTTGCGGGTAAGTGTCAAACATCCACGGATAGATCATTTCGCCGGTAAAGAGCACACAATCCTTCCGCTCAAGTGAAAACTCGGGAAATTCATTGAGAAGTCGCTCCGCAGACCAGTTGCTTGCCGCCTGCTGGGTGTAGCACGCTTCTTGCATCAACGAGAAAATTGGATTGGTATCAAAACTCTGCTGGTGTTCCAGATGCACGAGGAAATTCCAATTGAGCTCGCGCTCCATGCGGGAATCTGCTCTGGTGATCCACGCTTCTTCCAGCAGGTAGTGGATGGCCTCATAGCCATCACTCATGCCAAGCGCCAAGCCCAGTTGTAGAAAACGTTGTGCGGTCAGCCGACCGCCACTCGGCATCGGTACATCGTTCTGACGTAGATACGCTACCAGTTCGCATACGCGTGCAACATCTTGCGGATAACGTTCGTAGTACTTGGCGTTTTTTGCAATGACACGCCGGTAGGTGTTGCGATACACGTCATCGGTCGGGCGTGTCAGTGAGGGAATGCCTCCCGTGATAAACACCTCGCGCAGGCCGTGGGGTGCAGCGGAAAGATAACGCATCGAACAAAAGCCGCCGTAACTTTGTCCCAAGATGCTCCATGGGGTGTCGCCGCAAAGGGCGTTACGGATCGCCTCCGCATCGCGCACGATGTTGTCGGCTCGAAAGTGCGTGAGATATTCGGCTTGCGCCGCTGCGTTTGGTAGATGCGCCATGCTCTGCGCGGTGATGGGCGAGGATAGTCCCGTACCGCGTTGATCGAGCAACAGGACGCGGTAATCTTGCAGCGCGCGCTTGATCCAGCCTGTGTTGCCGGTGGGGCGCGGCGAGCCCGAGCCTGGACCACCTTGAAAGAAAACCAAGTACGGCAGGTTGGCGGATCCTTTCTGCGGTGCGACCACTTCACGCGCAAAGACCTGGATGGTTTTGTCCGGGCGCGCATAGTCGAGCGGCAGGTCAAACCAATGCGAGCGAAGTTTGAGGCCTGGGATTGAATGGAAGGATTCTGACGATGATGGAGCGCTCGTGGGCATGGGATGATCCTTGGGGGAATTGAACGCGACGAAATTCTAGGCGAGTTTGCGTGACAGCGAGAACGTAGGCTGGTGATAAGTAAGGGGTGTTTCGGCCGAACGTCACCACCCATGGCGTGTGGCCCCAGACCTACCCGGGGAACAAGGCGTTGCTCATTTGAGGCGACGGTGCCGGGGTTTTCTCTACGCGGTCAACCCGGCACATCATCGCCGATAGCAAATGAATACGCGCTATCGCGCAAGCTCGACCAACTCGTACCACGTCAGCATCGCGCCACCGACCCCGCCTTGCACCATGATTGCGTCGGCATCGTCGGTGACCCATACGTCGTAAGGGGGATGTTGGGTGGAAAAGCCGCTATCGCCAACGTCGAGGTAGCGAAAGTGTTTGGTGGCGAAAGTTCCAGCCTTGACCGTGATGGTCTCATCGCCAACAAATTCGGCATCAATTTTAACAGGTGCCAAGATGGGCGGTGTTGCGCCGCGCAAATCGGGCGAGGGTAGATACATCGAAAGTGTCCGGCGTTTGATTACGGTCCAATCCATGCCGCCAAGCAGGTAGGCGTCTGCGACCACCGGGTGTGTGCCAAAACCATCAATCGGCGCGCTCAATTCAACGCGTTGCGAAAGTCGGCCGATCGACGGGCCGTAGGATTCGCACTCAATCGCAGAGGGGGTGAACCGAAACCAGCCCGAGCCATTAAATTTATCTCCCACGACCAATCGTACACTGCAATCCATCGGTTTACCGTGTTCATCCAACGCGTAGACGACATCACGCATGACGGTGGGTAAGGGCTCCTCGATTTCACAATGGGCGCGCAGAATGACTTTGCCGTCAGTGTGGTGCGTAAAGGTGAAGCGCTCGTCACCGCGCGGCTGATTCAAGCGGTCAGGTTTTTTTGATGTGTAGGCAAGTCGTCCGCGGACGGTTCGATGCATCATGATGAAACTCCTGCTGGCTAAGTTGGTTAGATTAAGTTGGTTAGATTCGAGCGCTTAATGCTACAACGTTGATGCGGAGTGCGGCGAAAAATGGCAGCGCGATACGCGGCGCGCATGATCCGAAAAAATCCGTCACGATCGAACATGTTGCCCGATGCAATCTGACGATGCCCGAGGCAATCTGACGATGGTCAAACGCGGATGGCTTGATGCTTCCCAAGAGATGGGCGAATCGCCCCCAGGCATGCGCTGCCGAACACAGCGGATTGTAAATGTAAACGTCGCCGAGATAGGGGCCCGATCTGCCGGTCTTCACTGGCGAGAAATGTCAGAAAAAAGGTTCAGACTCGACGTACTCCCGCGTTGCAGCATAAATGGGCCTGCTACGAAACGCGACATCGTCTAGACTCTGCTGATGCGACCCTCCGTGTATATCCCTTTGTGTATCCTGTCGGCGGTGTTTAGCCTTGCCGTCAGTCCGGCGATGGTTGCCGCGTTTTCTACTAACACCCAACATGACAAGCCAAGCCGTAACACCGAGCAGCGAACTGCGATGATCCATGATCTTTTCACTTTTTCTAGCGCCGATGCGGTCGTGGCATGGTCGCCAACCGATGATCGAGTAATGGGAGGAATATCGCGTAGTCGCATGCGCTTTCATGCCGGGGGATATGCCTTGTTTGAAGGGGTGATGTCTTTGCAACAAAACGGCGGCTTTGCCTCGGTGCGCGCCGCAGCAAAGCCGCCGCCGCTGGCTGGTGTCAGCCACTACGTGGTTGAAGTGCGCGGGGACGGCAAGCGATACAAACTCAGCATGCGCACGGCGGGACGCTTTGATGCCGTCAGTTATCAATCAACGTTTGCGACGGTTGCAGACTCTTGGACTACCGTTGCCATTCCCGTTCACACCTTTGTTGCCACCTTCCGAGGCCGGCGCGTCATCGACGCGCCGCCCCTTGATGCGGCGAAGGTAAATCAGGTCGGGCTGATGATTGCAGATGGTCAAGACGGGCCGTTTCAGCTGGCGGTTCGGCGGATTTCTGTCGAGTTGCAATAGACATTCCACAGGACGAATTCGCACGTGGGTAATCCCTTGAGACGGTATCGGCAGGAACAAAACATCAAGCGGCTATCGAGTGGCTGTTTTCGGCGGCAGAATACCGAGTGCGCAAACCGGCAAATTAGTGGAGTGGTTTTGCATAATGATCGCCGCGAAGTATTGTCGCCAGACTCAATCCAGTTACCAACACTAAGGGAATATCATGTCTTTTGCACGCTGCGCGGTGTTTATCGTTCTGGTCGGAAATTTTTTTGTTTCGACCCAGCCAAGTGCACACGTGCCACGCGGCCCGAGCCCGGAACAAACGCGGGTGCAGGTCACCGAATTGTTAACTGATTTTCTTGCGCCGGGCAAGAACGACAAGCCCGAGACACACGAACGATTTTGGGCGGAGGATTTGGTCTATACGACCTCCGGCGGTATCGTCAAAACAAAGGCCGACATTCGCAAATCATTTGTCGAGTCGGCATTACCGGCGAAGAGCAAGACCAACCCAGCCGTCTCACCGCCAGCGGTGACGGCGGTCTATGCTGCTGAGGATGTGCTGGTGCGCCCCTATGGTGAAATCGCCGCGCTGACGTTTCGACTGGTGGCTAGAGACGCCAACGGCGAGACGACCTACTACCGCAATAGCGCGGCGTTTATCTATCGCGACGGCAGGTGGCAGGCGATAACGTGGCAGGCGACAAAAGTGCCGCCGACAGAAAAACCAACCAAATGACAGCTTCAGATGCGTGTTGCGCTGAAGCGGGTATATATTCTGACGAGCTAATGTGTGCCTAGGATCGTGTCGGCCCTGACCTCTGCCTTACGGCGCTCGGTTGCGGCGGCCAGGCGGTTACGCGCGGCACACCATTGCCAGTTCGTTTGGGGTGAGAAACCGCCATGCGCCAAGGGCCAAATCCGGCGGCAACGCCAATTGTCCAATTTGACTGCGGTGCAATGCCCTTACGTGATTGCCTACCGCCGCCAGCATGCGTTTGACTTGGTGATACTTGCCTTGCGCCAAGGTCATTTTTAGGCGTGTGGGCGCGAGTCTCTCGCAGGCTAGTGCAATTACCGGCACCGGGCTATCTTCGAGCACCACGCCAGCCAGCAGTTGTGTTACCTGTTTGTCGGTCAGTTCTTCGCTGGTGGTCACCTCATAAATCTTTGGCACGTGGTGTTTGGGCGAGGCCATTTTGTGAATGAACTGGCCGTCGTCGGAAAACAGCAGCAAGCCGGTGGTGTCTTGATCCAATCTTCCCACTGACTGCACGTCTCGCGTTCGCAGCGGTGACGGTAGCAGCGTATACACGCTCGGGTGAGCCTTGGATTTCTGCGAACACTCGTAACCCGAAGGCTTGTTCAACGCCAAGTAGGCCTTGGCGTGGTACTGCCAAAGTTGTCCTCTGACAGAAAATGTAAACGTACCGCCCGCAACTTGTGGTGCATGTTGTGCCGGGTCGGTCTGGATTTCTCCGCCGATTGCGAGGTGGCCATCGGCAATCAGCAGGCGGCACATTTTTCGCGTGCCAAACCCTTGGCTAAAGAGTAGTTGTTCGAGGGTCATTGAACGATCCGGTAATGACGGTAGCTTGCAGTGCATTCTATCGAACCGGGCAATAGGATCCACGACCGCGAATCTACGGTTGCGAAGCCTGCCATCGATGCTTGTCGGTGCAGTGGGGCTTTTTGCTGAAATAATGGCGCTTTCTACCCGTAACAATGGAACCGACCCATGAGCCAATCCGCCTACCAAGAACTTTCCACGACCTGGAAACGCCTGCATCACTTTGGTCATCTGCAAGCCTTGGCTGGCTGGGACCGCATGTCCATGATGCCTGCCAGCGGCAACGATGCACGCGCGAACGCGATGGCGGAGATGGATGGGTTGTTGCACAGCATCCGTACGAACCCGCAGCTTGAGGTTTTTTTGGACCACGCCGAGCGGGAGGCGCTGGATGACGCGCAGCGCGCAAATCTGCGCGAGATTCGCCGCGACTGGCGCACCGCCAATGCGTTGCCCGCTGCTCTGGTGCAGAAACAATCGATGGCCAATGCCAAGTGTGAACACGCTTGGCGCACTCAGCGTCCGGCCAACGACTGGCCGGGCTTCCTGACAAATTTTCGAGAGGTTCTAAAGTGCAGCCGCGAGCAGGCGACGTTCTTGTCAAATCAATCCGGGCTCAAGCCATACGACGCATTGATGGATTATTACGAGCCAGGCATGACAAGCGAAAAACTCGACGTGTCATTTGGGGACCTACTGACATGGTTGCCGGACTTGGTGCGCAAAGTCCGCGTCAAGCAGGCGCAACAAAACGTCATCGCGCCGAAAGGGCCGTTTTCACGTTCGGCGCAGTACGCCTTGGGATTGGAAGCGATGAAGTTGCTCGGGTTCGACTTTAGTGCTGGGCGACTCGATGAAAGTGCCCACCCATTCTGTGGCGGCGTTCCCGAAGACACGCGCCTGACAACGCGCTACCGTGAGGATGAGTTTGTTGGAAGCTTGATGGGTACGATTCATGAAACCGGCCACGGTCGTTATGAGCAAAATTTGCCGCGTAATCTGCTCGGCCAACCCGTTGCGTGGGCGCGCAGCGCGGGTATCCACGAGAGCCAAAGTCTGAGTTTTGAAATGCAGATTGGTTTGTCGCGGGCCTTCGTCGGCCTCATCGTGCCGCATATCGTCAAGCAGTTTGGTGCCCAGCCTGCGTTTGATCCAGACAATCTTTACCAACATCTGATTCGTGTGCAACCAAGCTTTATCCGTGTGGATGCTGACGAATTGACTTACCCGCTACACGTTATCCTGCGTTACCGCATTGAGCGCGACCTGATTGAAGGGCGTATTGAGGCCGAAGACATCCCGGCGCTGTGGGATGCGGCCATGGCCGATTTTCTGGATGTTGATACGCGCGGCAACTACACCAACGGATGTATGCAAGACGTACATTGGAGCGAGGGATTATTCGGCTATTTTCCGAGCTATACGCTGGGTGCGATGTACGCTGCGCAGTGGTTCGCCGCGATCCGCCGTGCCGTTCCAGACTTAGACACACAAATGGCTGCGGGTAATCTAGCACCTGCGCTGGATTGGCTCAAAACGAATGTCTGGGAGCAGGGTAGCCGTTGGACGACTGATGAACTTGTCACGCGTGCAACCGGCAGCGCACTCGACCCGGCGCATTACCGACGCCACCTTGAGTCGCGGTACTTGGCCTGACAACAAACAACTTTTAAGCGAGACTGTCCAAATGACGATTGGTGTGGGTGGTAAGACCAAGGCCGAGGCGCTTGCAGCACTTTCAAACATGATCGCGAGCGTAAGCCCAATCTCGCAATCGGAACACGCCGCGCGCACGACAAAGGCGCAAGCGAAGATGCGGGAAGATGGCATCGCGGCGATGTGGGTTCACGCCGGGACGAACATGACCTATTTCACCGGTACGAAGTGGCACCCGAGTGAGCGCATGGTGGGTGCTATTGTGCCGGCGACTGGCACAATCGAGTATCTTGCTCCGTACTTTGAACAAGACACTGTTCGCGACTTTATGATAGTGCCAGGGCCGGTGAATGTCTGGCATGAGCACGAAAGTCCGTATCAATTATTTGTCGAGACGCTGCGGCGCATAGGGCTGGCCACGTCGGGGACAAAGATCGGCGTCACGGAAGACACACCATTTTTTGTGGTGGATGGTATTGCCAAGTTTGCCAATGATGTTGGAGTGGGCATCGAGATGGTCAACGCCAAGCCGATCACCGCGCACTGCCGTATGTGTAAATCAACAAATGAAATTGCACTGATGCAACGCGCAAAAAACATGACTCTTGAAGTACACAAGGCGGCAGCCAGCATGTTGCATGAGGGCATCACCACTGCTGAGGTAACGGCTTTCATCCACGAGGCGCACAAGAAAGTCGGCGCGTCAGGATCGTATTTTTGTATTGTGTTATTCGGCCCGGCGACGGCGTTTCCGCATGGCGTGAAACATCCACAAACGCTTAACACCGGTGACATGGTGCTGATCGATACCGGCTGTCAGGTTGAAGGCTACATCTCGGACATCACCCGTACTTACGTGTTCGGCGAACCTAACGCGCGCCAGCGTATGGTTTGGAATGCAGAGAAGGCGGCGCAAGCCGCAGCACTCAGCGCCGCACAGCTCGGAGTGCCCTGCAGAGAGGTCGACATCGCCGCGCGCCGTTCGCTTGCGGCGGCTGGCTTTGGTCCGCAATATGAATTGCCTGGTTTGCCACACCGCACCGGACACGGCATCGGCTTGGATATCCACGAATGGCCATACTTGGTGGGAAGCGACGCGACGCCGCTCGCTGAGGGAATGTGTTTTTCCAACGAGCCAATGATCTGTGTGCCAGGCGAATTTGGTATTCGTCTCGAAGACCATTTCTACATGACGGCGGACGGTCCACGCTGGTTCACCCAGCCTTCGCACTCGGTGGATGATCCATTCGGGTTGCAAGCTCGCGCATAACCGCCCGCCACCTAGCAAAAGTCTAATATCGGTGGGCGTTTTCAAGCGAAAAGCGCCGAAGATGCCCGTCAATAGGCATGTTTTTTTGTGCACTGAGGAGTGATGCATCGCATTTTTTTCATGGGCCCGGTGCAAGCCGCCGAGGCCGATTTCTTGGTCGCCTAGTTGGTGGTTGGGGAGCCGTACCGGGTGAGTGGGGAATCACCGATCAGACCTACCGAGGATGCTGATGGCGACGGTATACGGCTAGCGGTGGGGCGCGGTCGTGCTGACGCGGCATAGTATCGAAGGTGCGACCATGCCGACACGGCGGATGCGTCACCCTTGGGCTTAGCCGTGGACGGTCTCGAAGTTTAGTGTCGTACGGCTTGCGCCGCCCAGGCCCAAGCCTCATCGGATTCTGCAATCACCGACGGCAACCCACCGTAAGGTCGAGCCAGATCTGCGGCGCGGGCGAGATCACCACTTTCAAGAGCCTGCACCAGTTCCAGCGCGGGTCGCAGTTGTCCGGACTTCGCAACGAGGGCGGCGCGCAGCGGTGGTGCGAGCGGAAGATTGTCGAGCGCGTCGGCCATGGTGGTTTGCAGCATCACATCGAGCAGCGACAACAATCCGAGCGTGAACATTGTTGATCGGGATGTGGTGCTGGTCGTGTGGTAGCCCGCCAGTCTTTCGAGCAGGCGGGCGCGAGACAAGGCGATCTCACGCAATGCATGCGATGTTGCGCGACCGCTGCCACCGGTGAGTAGCAGCATCGTTAGCCAGGTATAAAGCCCGTCGCGGCCCATCAGCATGGCGGCATGATCGAGCGAATCAACAGGGCGAGTCTGCCCGTGCGTGGCGGCGTTGGCTTGTCGTAGTAATTGGTAGGAAAGCTCAACTTCGCTGCGCAACACGCGCATGGTCTCCACCAGATCTTGGTCCGATACGACATGGTGAATCAACCTGCAAATCTGCTGTAGTCTTGGCGACATGGGGGTGCGTTCCAACACCGTTGTCGTGGTATCGACAATACCGGCGGCCAAGTTGATACCGCTGTTGAGCAGTAATTCAAGGTCGCCAATGCTGCTAATACCCGTCGCCACAACCTCGATCTTTCCCCGTGCGGCGCGAATGCCGGTGACATCCTCAACCAATCTGAGTGCCGTCGTGTTCGTGGCGTCTAGCACTACGAAATCACCCGCAGGGATGGCTTGGCCGACGCCGCCGAGTTTGGCCCCGGTGCGACTTAGAGCCGCGAGTGTTTGCAAGGCGTGCTCCGTTCGCATGGATGCCTGGTCAGCATCGGTGATAGCCACCCGAACGCCTCTGGGTATCGCTTCCAGCACTGCGGGGCGCGACAAAAGCGCAATGGGTAATGCAATCAGCGCGGTGCGTCCGGCTTCGATAGTGGCGCGCATTGAGACGAGCAGCGCGGTTGCATGCGCGGCGATGGCAACGTCGTTGGACTGCTGCGCGAGACGCTCCGACACGACAGGCGGCAGCCTAAACTCGAAACCCGCCACACTGCCGCGCTGGTCGATTAATGGGCGACGTGCGCCGAATATCGGTATGGAGGTGGCCTCTGCTTGCGCCGTAGCGTTGATCAAGCGTGATTCGCTTGCAAGTCCCGGTCGACTAGGCCGATGCTTGCCTCGGCGTAAAATCGATAGGCTGGGCAACCTTCGGGCGCTGAACAAGGCGCTCCACCAAGCAGTTAGTGCACGCATGATGAAGTCCCGGCGATTGGGTTGGAAGAAAGTTGTGTTTTCATGTTGAGCTGCGACAGAGTGTGAGCTAGCGTCGGGCGCCCACAACTACGATTGATTACGGCAGGTTTTGGGAAAAATGAACCTTGGCTGAGATTTTTTCAGAGCCCAAGCCCGAATTAAACCGGTCTGTTACCCGCCTAGCCGTCCGCCGCGTTAACATTGGATATCGATTGTGCGATTTCCTGCTCAGTGAAGGCAGCGTACTCGCGCTGGCCTTGTGCGCAGACCACGCTGCCAATTTCCGCTTAGCGCGCCACCCGCTGCAGCCGATCACGCCGGCATCGAGCGCAGGCCGTATAGTTTGTCGCCCGAAATCAAGTATTCCACCCGCGCAATCGCCGCACCTTTTTCGTCCTTGAACGTGTACGCCACCGCTTCGATGATGTCACCGACCCTCGGTTGCGTCACTTTCCATGCCTCGATACGTGTCATGGGTGACAACTCTAGCGTCCAATCACCGCGCTTGGTTGGCAGGACTGCGTTCGCCAAGATCTTTGCGCCGTCGACCGGTGTGGTCTGTGGCGGTGCCGTGCGTTTGGCGAGATCAGCAGGTAGTTTCGCGTCGGGCAGCATTGTCACCACGAGTTCAACGTGTGGGTTCTGCCATTTCAGACTCTTGACCGTTCCCACCAGGTAAATGGGTTTGGTCTCGTCAAAACTCGACCAGCCGTGGTGGGCAAATACGCGTCGGCTTAAGGCTATCGTGGATGCTGCGGAAACGGACGAAACAAATATGCGACGGTTCATGTACGTTCCTAAATGTAGGCGATCCAGCGTCCACAAACAATCACGGCGAGCCAGATCAAGATAGATAAAATGGCTTGTGCGCGAGTCAGTGTACTATCGCTATTGATTGCGCCGCGGGCATGCAGTACCGCAGCGTTGCTTCCTGCCGCAAACAATAAACCGATTTTTAACACGAAAGCCGGGTTGTTGATCAGGTCCCCAATGCGACTCACAAACATGGTCAGGCCAGTCAATGCGGCCAGCAAGAATCCGGCCACTGTCCACGGCAGGATATGTTTGGCCAGCTGGTTGACATCGAACATCGGCATACGCCCCAAGATTCGTAAATCGACAATCCATAACGTGCCGAACACCAATGCGATACCGACAATGTGGCCAATCTCCAAAATCGGGTAGACCACCGGCGTCGTTTTCAGCCACACGATTGGTGCCCATTGGCTGAGGGCCGCCAGTGGAGTGACGCTGGTTGCGGCAGCGGTTGTTGATGAGGCGGCAAGGGAGGGGATGATTGCGACAATGGGCATAGGATAATTTTCGCACGCGCGAGATGCTCCGACCTCCGGCCTCCGATAAAGTAAGGCCATGCGCCAGTTCCTTGATGTTTCGCTCGAATCTGACCCACTCGCAGCACGCTACGTAAAAGACGAAGTGGTGGCCGTGCGGTTCGCCTCCAACGATGGGGTGATCCAAAGCCGCGAAGGGCCCAACCACTACCAGACAGGTGATGCCTTGGTCACTGGCTCCAGCGGCGACCAATGGAGTGTCATCCGGGCGCGGTTTGAAGAAAAGTACGAATCGGTGGCACCTCTGATGATGGGGCAAGACGGCCCGTATCGTGCGCGCCGCATTCCCGTTTGGGCACGGCAGATCGAGGAGCCATTCGCGGTCGCGCGGCGTGCAGGTGGCGATCTCCTATGCGGCAACGCGGGAGATTGGCTGCTGCAATATGCTCCGGGCGACTACGGATTGGTGGAGGGCAAGCGGTTCAAAAGCGTTTATCGAACGTGGCCAGAATAGTGTGGCTTGATAGGTTTGAAGACCGCCCTTTTTTCAGTTACGATGGCGATCGGTAAAGGTGCGCTAATGTTGTTTTCGGCCAATAGCGGCGGTACGGTAGCGCCACCTGATTTCATACCTTGACTCAGTGAATTCGATGAGAATCAATGCGACTCCGATCTTTGGTGGTTGCACGTGATTGCACTCGTGAGAGGTGCTCGTTGATCCAACGATCTTTGGCCGCAGCTTTGGTATCACTTGGCTTCTCGTTCGCCGCTGCGCTATCGCACGCCGCCGATAAGGTAGCCACTGATGAGGCGTTGAATCCTGACGCATCAGCGTTTTTCGGCAAATATCGAATCCCGGCCCATGGGGAATTGGCCTATGCGATTGCTGGCCTAGGCGCGCCAACTGGTGCTGACAACCTGAGCTTTGGAAAAAAGTGGGTAGATGCGTTCCTTGCTGGAAAGCCGCTTAGGCAAGAGCTGTTGGAAGTGCAGTGGGATGCCGACTCAATCGATTGCTGGCTTCATGAGTACCCGCGTATGGATGCAAAGAAGTGTGCGTCCGACTCGGAGGTATCGCGGATGCTGCTCAAGAACCAAGAGATCCTTGGTCGATTGAGACACCTGACCAAACTAGCGCCCGAGAACGGTGCTCTTTGGTTGCGCGCCGGAGGTTACTTGTCGGCAGTTAAGTTGGCACTCATCGACATTAGTCTTGATGCCCGCCAACTCAGAACCAAACGAGCGCTAGACAAATGGCTTCACCTTCATCGGTTCTTGACCGGGATGTCATCAACTGGCACTAGCTGGGTCGAAACCGCAATCAATTTAGTCAACGAAGGTTCCAGCTTAGCGGTGCTTGAGGATCTATTGTTACGAGCAAAAGAGCTAACTCCGGACGACGAAAGGAAAATCGAGTCCGCACTCGGAAATGTTGGATTAGAGCGTTTTCAGATTCCGAACATTCTCCGGTCTGAGTACGCCTTGCTCATGGAGATGTACGCGTCGCATCCGCAGAAAGACCGTCTGCTGCCGAACTTCATGACGAATAGGCAGTACTGCTACTCGAAAAACGTCCTGGCTTATGTCGGCGAAGCCAACCTCAGCGCCCGGGATAAAGTTCATGCACAAGCTTGTCCACTAGATATAAGCGCCGCGAAGAAGAACGCACGATATGCTGAATCCGTGGAACTGCTCGGCTCAAGTATTGACCGTGTGCCAACTTCGCTAATCGATTCGATGTTTGACAAATCTGCGCGTATCAGCGCGCTGCTCGTACAGATGAGGATAAAGCGGCAAAACATTGCTGAGCCACGAATTCCGAAGTTTCTAGCGGGGCTCAAGAAAACGGAGCCGCGCTTGTTCCCCTCTGATACCGAGGTTCTCTGGGATGCAGAAAAACGGCTTCTGGTGGCAACACATCCACGAATTCGCGGGGCGGTGGAAATTCGGATTTGGCCAAGTAGATAGAATCGGCCAAAAGCCGTCCTAGAAACTTGAGACCCAGCGCGGCAGATTGGATGGAAAGCTAGATGCGAACCAAATCAATCCGCAAGTTCCCTTTGATGGCGCGAGCACTATGCATGGCGGTTCTGTTTGCCATAGGCACCGCACGAGCAGGTGGACCGATCGCGCCTCCAGGGTGGAATGGAGCGCAGGGTGATACATTGCCAAACGGACAGCCATGCTGCTATCCCGCCGACCTTCAGGGGAACGGTTTAATTGGAGGTGCATTCGTGCTGGTCAAAGACGACAAGAAGGAATTTTCTCTTTTCGCACTGACCTTTGACGCCACAAATAAGCAAACGTGGCAGATGCTGGAACGATATCCAATCTCTAAGCTAAAGACTTTCCGAGTGGAGATCGAATCGCCAAAGCAAACACCACTTGCTGCGATCAAAGCGTGTGGCGTTGCCGAGCACTGCTCAAGACATTACCTTCGATCAAAGAACTCAAAATTCACGAAGGAAGTCCTTAGGTAGCGGCAATTTGACTACTTGTGATGTCCGCTTTCGGGCAACGGCCATGTCGGCTTTGGGTCAGGTGCGGTCCTTCCCGCCAAGCAATTCCATTAGTAAATCCCCGCCGGCGCCCATGGTTGGTCACGTAGATGCGCAAACTCCGGCGGCAATATCGGATCGTACGGCGCATCGAATCGAAACGGCGCATCCGTCCGGCTCCACACATTTTTGTGCGCGCCTCCCAAAAAGCGGATGAGTGATACACATCCCCAGCGTGTGCCGAAGGGGCCGTGTGCGATGTGTGGCGGTCGCCAGAAATAACCGCCAGGTAACATTTCGCCCTGCGGTCCGACCAGTGAACCGGAAATCACATAGGCCTCTTCAACAACCGGGTGCTGCTCCGTCGGGCCGCATGCACCGGGTGGCTCCGAGTGGGGCAGCACCATCGATAAAAAGGTGCGCTCGCCGGTCAGCGGATCGGTTCGTAAGTTCTTCCGTGAAATACCGAGGTGCGCGAGCTGTGGATCGTTTAACGTCAGGTCCCACGGCATGTGGAGTACGTCGATGAGCGGTATCGCGCGCGCGAACTCCGCCTCGGCTAGTGTGGCGAGTGGCGCAAAGTCCGGCTGTCGATTGAAGAAGGTTAGCTCCACCGCACCGTGTGGCACGCGCATTTCGTGGCGTAGCCATCCCGCCGGCAAAAACGCGTAGGGGTCGGCAGCGTAGCGTGTGCCATCCATGATGAGATCACCCTCCACCACATAAAACTCTTCATCAGCAGTTGAACATTCGTTGCCTTCGCGAGACCACCCAGCAGGGTACCGAATCAGGCACGAGCATGCTCCGTCGGCGGGGTCACGGCTGAGGAACTTGTATTCCGCGTCTGGCCGCGCCGCACCGGGCGGAATGCGCCGCCACGGCAGCATTTGTGCGTGTATGAACTCGATACGCGGTCGCTCGAGCATGATGGGATGCTAGTAGATCTTGGTGGCACCGAAAAATGCCACCGACGCGATACCGACCCAGTAGCAATAGGCGATGCCGCGACCGATGCGTAGCGAGCGCGCTAATTGATCTTCGACGGCTGGCGTACTGCCCTCGACGGCGATCTTGCGAAACAACGTGGTCCACTCACGCATGATGAAACGCAGCTTCAGACCGAGCACTAACAACAATGAATAGAGCAGGATCTTGGTGGAATACCAGCGTTGTCCTTCGTCAGCATTAAACGGCCCGAAGCCCATCAAAGAACTGATTGACGAGGCCAGTAGCAGCGGGATTAAGACAAAGCGCACCCGTTCATCCAGTTTTGTGAGCCTGATCCCGGTGTCGGTCTCGCGGTAGATGAAGGCTGACCAACAAAGTGCCAGCCATGCCAGACTCAAGCCCCAGAAAAGGGCGAGGATTCCACCGCCATACGGTTGCACCCCCCACAAATTGCCCAAGTGCAGACCAAGCGGCAGCAGCAGGATGATGCCGGTGCGGGCGAGGATATCGATGCGGTAAGCGGTTTCCATGTGCCGCCGCCGTTCATCCATGGGTAAGTTGGAATTGATAATGTAACGTGAGGTCTGAAACACCCCCCATTCACCACCCAGCCAGTAGACCATCGCCAAAATGTGGATCCAGCGTAGGATCGGAATTTCGTAAGCTCCCATGGTGTTTTTCCTCGTTTGGTGTTTTTTGGCTGTTTCTGTTGGCCGTCCCCACCCAGTTTAATGCTAGGCTGACGCAAGACGCTGGAGTTGATCCAGCGCAAAGCTTGCGCTGTTTGAGTAGCAGTGCGCTGTTTAGAGCAGGGCGTATTGGTGACATCACGCTAGACTATTCCAATGAATGCTGAATCCACGCCTCGAAGTGTCCATTTCACGTTTCCGCCGATTCGTATGGTGGCGCTTGGTCAGCCGCTGGTCTGGCTCGCGCGCGGCTGGGCGGACTTAAGGGCTAATCCGTTCGCTAGCCTGTTCTACGGCGCTTGTTTTTCTGCCATGGGGCTGGTGCAGCTGGTGGTGTTCCGCTTTGCGGTGGATTACACATCGACCCTGACCATGGGATTCATGCTCGCCGGGCCGTTTCTCGCCATCGGCTTATACGCATTGTCTCGTCAGCGTGAGCGCGGCGAGTCGGCCGACTTCCGTGCTTCCCTTGTCGCGTGGCGTGAGAATACCGGCGGCATCGGCATCTATGTATTGATTTTGACGGTGGTATTCCTAGTCTGGGCGCGGGCATCGCTGGTCACTTTTGCGCTGTTTGAATCGCGTGCCATGCCGACATGGGCGTTGTTCTTCCAGCAGATTACGTCGTTATCGAACCTCGCCTTTGTTGCGACATTTTTCAGCGTGGGATTGCTGTTCGCCAGTCTCGTATTTGCGTTTAGTGCGGTCTCCATCCCGTACTTGCTGGACCGCCGGGCAGATGCGGTTACCGCTGCCGCTGTCAGTATCATGGCGCTGGTAAGGAACCCTCTGCCAATGGTATTGTGGGCGCTGCTGATTGTGCTACTGATTGGTATCGGGATGGCGACAGCCTACGTGGGGTTGCTGGTGACCGGCCCATTAATTGGTCATGCAACGTGGCATGCTTATCGTGACTTGGTGGGCGTGCCCACCGGGACGGAAACACCCGCGTAGCGTTGACGTACGGCAGGCTTTGGGTTCCGCAGTCTAAACTGGATGGCCTAACTGATGGAGAGTCAGATGAAGTTTCGTTTGTTACCGGCGTTGTGTACTTCTCTTGCACTCGTGTGTCTCTCGGCGGCGGAGGCGAAGAACTTTCGTTGGTCATCTCAGGGTGATGCGGCGACGATGGACCCTCAAAGCCAAAACGAGACTTTCAACAACATGATCAACGGCATGGTCTATGAGTATCTCGTCGATCGCGATAAAGAGATGAAGCTGGCACCGCGTCTTGCGGAATCGTGGACCAATCCGGAGCCGACCAAGTGGGTCTTTAAGTTGCGACGTGGCGTGAAGTGGCACAATGGTTCGGTGTTTACCGCAGACGATGTGGTGTTTTCGTTCAATCGTGCGCGTGAATCCGCTGTCACCTTCAAGCTTTACTCCACACAGGCAGGGGTGGCACGCAAGATCGACGATTTCACCGTTGAGTTCACGACCGATCAGCCGAATCCAGTGATGCTCGATACGCTGGCCAACATTTACGTCATGAATAAAGCTTGGTGTGAGAAGCACAATGTCGTCAAGCCGCTGAATTACACTAAAAAGGAAGAAACCTTTGCCACCCGTAACGCGATGGGTACCGGCCCTTACAAGCTGGTTGCGTGGGAGCAGGGCGTGAAGATTCTCCACAGCAAAAATCCAGATTGGTGGGGTATCAAGGCGGGGCTATACGAGGGCAACATCGAAACGGTCGACTATCGTCCCATCCAAAATGCGGCGACACGGATGGCGGCGTTACGTTCCGGGCAGATCGATTTTGTTCTCGACCCGGCTGTGCAGGATGTCATCAGTATGCGTCGCGACAAGTCGCTAAAAATCTGGGAAGGACCCGAGATTCGTTTGATTTATCTGGGCTTTGACCAAGCGCGCAACGAGTTGTTGTATTCCGATGTAAAGGGTAAGAACCCCTTTAAGGACCGCCGTGTTCGTCTTGCCGCATATCAAGCCATTGATGTTGAGGCATTGAAGACGACAGTCATGCGAGGCTTATCTCGGCCTACCGGTATTGCGTTGCCGAGTGCGAGTGGTGCGGGCGTGCCGGCTTCTATGGATGTCCGCCACCCCTACAGCGTGACGAAGGCCAAACAGTTGTTGAACGAAGCGGGTTATCCCAATGGTTTCGGGTTTACCTTGAGTTGCCCGAACGATCGTTATCTCAACGACGAAAAGCTATGTGTTGCAATCGCCGGCATGTGGGCCAAAGTCGGGCTGCGTGTGAAGGTTGAGAGCATGACCAAGGCGAATTTCTTTCCCCGAGTACAAAACCGTGACGCTACCGCCTTTCTTGCCGGGTGGGGCGGCGGGTCGACAGATGCCATCTTCTTTCTCAAACCCATCATTCATAGCAAAGATAGCAAGGGCGCGGGTGAATCGAATTACGGTGACGCGAAGATTGAGGCGCTCGATGTATTGATCGACAAGCTGGAAGGCGAGATGAATCCCGCGCTGCGGCAGAAAATGATCAACGATGCGGTAAAAATGATTCACGATGAAGTGCATACGATTCCGCTGCACACTCAGGTCATTCCGTGGGCGTCGCGTAACAACGTTTCGCTCGTGCACCGACCGAACAACGTGCTTGGGCTGATCTGGGTAAAGGTAAATGGGAACTTCTAAAAACCTACTGCGCGTGCTAATCTGTCAGTTCCGGTGCTCGCCGTACACTGGGTACGTGTCCGCTCCTCACTGCCAACTTCACCCGCTCGCGACGGTTTCTATTGATCCGGCAATTAAATATGGTGAAAAAGTCCCCTGCTCCCGCGCAGGCGGGAGCCCAATTTTGTTGGCGCGG
>JADCJC010000044.1 GCA_020247395.1 Rhodocyclaceae bacterium | reverse complement strand
GCCAGCAATCCGTGCACCTAAGCACCTGCTACCTTCCGCAGCCAGCCTAAGCTAACCACCTCCAGCACCTATCACCAGCAAAGCACCCCAATACCAGAGTACCCACCTCAATCGGTTGTCTAGTTTTTAAAGAACAATCAATGCAGCTGGTTGCGGGGGTAGGATTTGAACCTACGACCTTCGGGTTATGAGCCCGACGAGCTGCCAAGCTGCTCCACCCCGCGCCCGCATTCAGTTTTGACTATTAACGTCTATTCTGAACACTACATTGCCTCCAGAATGCTTATTCCAAGCGTTTTGGAGAACCGCGATTATACGCATACTTTTCGGGTCCATGCAAATTCAATAGCGATTTTCTTTGCAGATGGAATGGACGATTAAACAGCGCGCGGTCAAGAAAATTCACTCCGCTTACGCGATGAGGTTGATTCCATTGGTGTTAAAGATATCCCCCAAGATGACTTTCGGCACGAGCGAGTCAGGACTTAAAGCAAAGTTACTCAAACTGCATCCGGTCGCCAGCGCGAATATCAGACGGTTTCTGGTGTTTGCCGTAAGGCCCCTACCGAAACGATAGCAAGTCAAGAAAAAAACCTTGATCAGTCTCTTCAATGCGCAATGCGCGGGCGCAAATCTGCATAAGATAAGCTGCGTTAGTCAACCGTACGCCGATCAAGCAGCGCTTGCGCCAGCGTGTTCGAATCAACATATTCGAGTTCGCCGCCGACGGGCAGGCCGCGCGCAATTCGAGACACCCGGATCCCGTCGGCAAAAAACATCTCGCTGATGTAGTGGGAGGTCGCCTCACCTTCAACGGTGAAGTTGGTAGCGAGAATGACTTCCTTGACCAACCCGTCACGCGCGCGCTTGAGCAGACGGTCGAGATGTATATCCTTCGGTCCAACGCCATCGAGCGGCGATAACTTGCCCATCAGGACGAAGTAAAGCCCTCGATAAGTCTGCGTCTGCTCCATCATCAGTAAATCGCTGGGCGATTCCACAACACAGAGGAGCGATTTATCTCGCTTCGGATGTGCACAGGTTTCGCAGACCTCTAGCTCGGTAAAAGTATTGCACATGGCACAATACCGGGTCCGGGTGATCGCTGCCATCAACGCGTCAGAGAGCCTGGCAGCCCCGTCTTGATCCCTCTGCAGCAAATGAAAGGCCATACGTTGCGCGGATTTCGGGCCAACGCCCGGCAAGCAACGCAACGCTTCAATCAACGCCGCAAGACTAGACGGCGAATTCATGTTTCTGCGAGCGCCTTCAAAACGGCAGCTTGAAACCAGGCGGCATTCCCATCCCTTGCGCAAATGCCCCCATCTTCGCCGACGAGACACCTTCCACCTTGCGTACGGCGTCGTTAACCGCCGCAGCGACCAAATCTTCCAGCATTTCGCGGTCATCCATGACCGAAGGATCAATCACGACACGTCTGACATCATGTTTGCATGTCATATAGACCTTGACCATGCCACCACCCGCCGCACCTTCAACTTCGATCAGGGCGAGTTCTTCCTGCGCGCGTTTCATATTTTCTTGCATCTGCTGCGCCTGCTTCATCAGCGCACCCAAGCCACCCTTTGGAATCATGCTTTGCTCCGTACGTATTGGATCGTTGTTGTCGTGTCGTCAACCGGCTGGACGAATTGCGGCACGATCGATGGTTGCGCCAAATTCATCCGCCAAACTCTTGATGAAAGGATCGTTATTTATGGATTGAATCGCAGCCTGCTCTAGCTCACTGCGTGTGCGGTCTTCTGCCGCCGCTAGGCTATGACCCACTACTTGACTAATCATCACCTGAATTCGCAGATTTTCGCCGAGCAGGCCCGCCAGATCCATTTTGAGCTTTTCTTGGTATTTTTTATCGGCCAAATGTTTTTGCGCCTCAGCAACCTTGAGCGACAAAACACCATCCGAAAAGCTTACAAACTCTGACTGTTTTGCGAGCATCCCGGCCATGCCGGTAAAGCTACACGATGCAACAAACGCCGGCCAGTCGGAAACCGCAGGCGCAACAGTCGTGGCATACGGGGTGGTTGTTTCGCCAGCGGTCGCAGTTTGCACCATGCGCCTGTGGGTCGACGTCGCAATCGCTGCAGCGCTGCGGCCGACAGTCGGTGAGGTGAGCGCGCCCGACGGTGCCACTTTCGCCCCGGTCCCACTCCCGTCCGCGGACTGCAAAAATGCGATGGCCCGCAACATGGTCATTGTGAAACCCGACTGCTCATCCGGCGCGAGATGCAGGTCGCGTCGCCCAAGCAATGCGATCTGATACAACAGTTGCACCTCATCGACGGCAAATTTTCCGGCGAGGTTACCCAGTCTCGCGGCATCCGGACCGATCGCTGCCTCTGATCCCACGGTCTGGACCAGGGCAACTTTTGTCATCAACGTGGCGATTTCTTTCAGCGCTAACTCAAACGAGATCGCTCGCGAGGCGATTGCCTCGATCTCGGCGACTAACGCACGAGTGTCGCGCTCAGCGATGTATTCCAACACGGTAAACAAATAGGTCTGGTCTAGCGCGCCAAGCATGGCTGCCACTTCTTCACTCTTGACGGCACCCGCGCCGTAGGCAATTGCCTGATCTAGCAGCGACAGCGAATCGCGAACACTGCCCTCACCTGCACGACCGATCATGTCCAGCGCTGGCACCTCGAAGGCAATCTGCTCGGTTCGTAGAATCTTCGCCAAGTGTTCTGCCAATGCCGATGGTGCCAAATTACGCAGATTGAACTGCAAGCAACGCGAGAGCACTGTGATGGGAAGTTTCTGCGGGTCGGTGGTTGCCAAGATGAACTCCACATGCCCCGGCGGTTCTTCGAGCGTCTTGAGCATCGCATTGAAGGCTGACTTCGACAGCATATGTACTTCGTCAATGATGTAGACCTTGTAACGGCCCGACACCGGCGCGTACTGCGCCGTCTCAAGAAGTTCGCGCATTTCATCGACCTTGGTATTGGTCGCCGCGTCGACTTCGAGCAAGTCGACAAACCGGCCAACATCAATTTCATTGCAAGCCTGGCAAATACCGCACGGTTTGGAGGTAATACCACCCTTTCCGTCCACCCCCAAACAGTTCAGCGCCTTCGCCAGAATACGCGCGAGCGTCGTTTTGCCGACGCCGCGGGTCCCGGTAAAAAGGTAGGCATGATGAATCCGCCCGGAGTCGAGCGCGTTTGCCAGCGCCTTAACGACGTGCTCTTGCCCGATTACGTCTTCGAATTTGCGCGGACGCCATTTGCGAGCAAGAACTTGATGGGCCATTAGATCGAGAGAACGGGTTTGGACGGAAGACGGTGGGCAGGATGTTTAACGAGTGATCGGCGGAGAGGTAGAAAGATGCACGAAAAGAGCAACGCTGCATCAGTCAGCTCACTACCCGAAGCGAATGCAAAACCTACGATAGCCGCATTCAACCGCAATAGGGTCGGCGAGCCTTGCCCCCGGCACTTCGACAAATTCGCTGTGGCTGCTTCGTTCCCGACCTGACCAGATTCACAAACGTCGAATGCGGGGAGACCCGCCGGTTGTCATTTTATCTTATTGAGACTTCCGTAACTGATTACATCACCGCAGCGTAGCTTGCAACCAGCAAGGTAGTGGTGATTGAAGGATGCCTCTGTCCGCGCTTCAGCTTGTTGCGCGCATTGATGTGCGACTGACCGAGGGCGTATGGACAGCCGTTGACCAGCGCATGCAGCTTGAGCCAAACCCACAGGCACACGACCGGATTCATATCCCGTTGGGCTCATCGTCATGGCTTCTTATTGACTCTCATTGTTTTTTTCTGATTGGACTCTCACTGCACGTCATTGGTGCACTCACGGCTCAACTGGCACAAGTCCGGCAGGGGCT
>JADCJC010000043.1 GCA_020247395.1 Rhodocyclaceae bacterium | reverse complement strand
TTTCTGGGGACGCTCGTGCCGAAACATGGGACCCCATGTCCACACCCGCTTCGGGCCCTCGTAGAGCAAGTTGTGCTCAATGGCCGCACGCACCAAGCCGGCAGTGGCCTCCGGGCGCAGGGTTAGCTTGTCGCCGTTCATGCCGTCTTCAAAGGAATACATCTCCTTTTCGACAATATCTGTCACCTCACCGATGGAACGCACAAACAGTGCGGTCGGCTCCACCACTGGGGTACGCATTAACCGATAGCCATATTGCTCGAACACGTCGCGCACCGCGTCCTCAAAGTACTGCCAACGCGATGAGTGGTCAGGCAGCAAGTCATTCATGCCACGGATAGCTTGCAAGGTCTTCATTTAACTTGAGACAATCATCGAACGAATGGATACAAGAAAATCTGCCAAAACATCATGGAGGGCAGCGACAGTCCGATTGCGACCCGGCCTGATCGGCCAAAAGGAACAACCACTTGGAATGACCACTTTGTCACTGCCGGACGACATGAGCGTTTGATGATCCCGGCGAGCCGGCAGCCGCATTCGACGAAGTCGATAGACGATTCCGGCATCAAATCGATGGCGTGCTCCACATCAAGTGCTCGATTTTACAGGGTTTTGTCGCTATTTCGAGTCTATTGATATTCGCTTTTGACACCTCCTAACTCGTTACAACTGGTCACGTCAGCCATCGCACCTCATCATCCGTTAGCAACCGAATCGCCCTAGAATTTCTGATGTTCATCGCTTCAAACCGCAGCCTATCGCGAGCATCATCCGGCAGCAACCAAATCGTCCTACAATCCCTCCTTGGCAAAAAACATCATTTCGCGGAGAACAACATGACGGGTTTCGCCCCAGCGTCAAAACCACTTAGCGCCCCCCTCGATAAGCGATACATCGGTCAGTTAGTTCGCCACACTGCCGTTGGGTTCGCGCTTCTGGCGGCCGCCATGGGCCCCGTGTCGGCTAACGCGGCAACAAGGGTCACCGGAGAGCCTGCAAGGGCAACGGTACTAAAATCCGCCGCGCTGGAAAATGCCTTCGTCAACGGCTTTGATGCCGCCGCACCGACGGTTAACTTTTTCGCCGTCAATCCTGATCGTATTGAGAAAGCGAAACTCGCCAACGTCGGAAAATTCGCCAAGGCACTACAAATCGGTATTACCCAACTCGCCGCAGATGAGGCGTTCGATGCGGAAAACCTGTCTCTGCGTTGGATGCCGAGCCCGGCGGGAGGGTATGTGGCACAACTAAAAGTCCGCTCCCCAGGGGCGGTGGCAACGCGCGTGGCGATTCAGGTGACGAATCTGCCAGCGGGCAGCGCAATTCGGTTTGCCGGTTCAGATGCGCCGTCAAACGTGATTCACGCGGCGAACCTGAACGAAGTTCTGTCGTCGCGCGATGAAAGCAGCCGTTACTGGACGCCCATGACCGAGGGCGATACACAACTCATCGAGGTGTTTGTCCCTACCAGCCCCAGCGGCGCTGGCGTTTCGGTGGCGGCAATCTCACATATCTTTGCGTCGGTCTCGGACTGGTTCCGTTCGGCAACCCAGCCGAAGGGCGCATCGGGTGCTTGTAACGTGGATGCAATTTGCGCCACCCAGACGACTGGATTCGTCAACGCAAAAAATTCCGTTGCCCATATGGTGTTTCAAGCGACATCCAATGGAGTTCCCGGCTCATTTATATGCACTGGCACGCTGTTGAACGATACCGATAGCTCTACCCAGATTCCCTATTTTTACGGCGCAAGCCATTGCATCAGCAAACAATCTGAGGCCAGCACGCTGATCACCTACTGGAACTACGATAACCCAGTTTGCGGAGGTGCCGACGTCTCGAGCAGCCAATCGAATATCCTACAGGGCGGCGCTGATTTGCTGTATGCAGATGAGCCGACCGATGTGTTGCTGTTGAAGTTGCGAGGGACGCCACCCGCAACCGCATTCTTCAGCGGCTGGGATTCTGCGGAGATCACCGCGTCCGCGCCCGTCACAATCATTCACCACCCTTCTGGCGATCCGAAGAAGGTTACGCTTGGACAGACGCTCGCGCCGAGTCCGTTCTCCGTCCTCTCTTACAAAGGCAACTCCAGCTACATCACGCCGACCTACACGAGTGGTGTCACTGAGGGCGGCAGTTCGGGCAGCGGCATCTTTACGCTTGCCAATGGTAGTTACTTCTTGCGTGGCGGATTGCTCGGCGGCCCATCGTCTTGCGCGACGGCCAACAATCCCGCTAATCCGTCGAATCGTGATTACTACTCTCGCTTTGATTTGGCGTTCCCCACACTAAAACAATGGCTTGACCCTACGCCGGTCGCGCTGCCGCCATTATCTAAACGCGGCGGCATCGACCTCGATGGCAACAACAAGAGCGTGTTGCTGGTCAGCGCCTCCGTAGGGCTCACGCAAGCAGGTCGGCTGGTCAATAATACCTTCCAGTGGTCGGGTTCCCCCATTCTCCACCCCGGACAAAACTTCCGCCTGCTGGGCGCAGTGGATTTCGCTGGGAGCGGAAAATCCGACCTAGCCGCGCTACAAACCTCGCCACTGAACGCCTCCGGCCAAGGTGACGCAAGACTCTACCGAAATTTTGATATCCTCAGTTTCGGCAGCTCACTTCGTCTGGTGAAACCTGCATGGGACGTGCAAGCGGTCGGCGATCTCGATGGCGACGGCTTCGGCGACCTCGTTTGGCGATTCCAAGGCCAGTCGCCGAATATTGACGATCAGGGCGTGTCCTACATTTGGTTCACCGACGGCAACGGCGTCACGCAAGTGCGCAAACGCGGCGGTGCGCCGTTGACATGGAAACTCCTTGGCACCGCAGATCTGAATGGCGACAACGCGGCCGACATGATTTATGTAAGCCCGGACAATGTGGTGCGCGTGCTGATGGCCACACCGTCGCGCACCTGCGCCAACTTGAGTGGCGGCACCATCCCGGCCGGGGCGAGCGCAATCAAGCTCGCCGACTTTACCGGCAACCGTCGGGGCGATATCCTGGCACGCAACAGTGCGACCGGGGCGATTACCATTGTCTCGCTGAGCGCCGCAGGGCTCACGCTACCGGCCTACACTGGTACACCGGATGACCCAAACGCTTCTTGCACTAGCAGCAGCCTGAGTGTGACTCAGACGGCAACTTATACCTTCGCCTCGAACCCAGCTTGGTCCATCTTCGCCACGGGCGACTTCGATGGCGACGGCATTTTCGATATCGTCTTTATGCAGCCCGATCGCACGCTGACGATGTGGAAGATGGGTGCGAACGGCGCGCAGCCGACGGTCTTCAACGCTGGGACGGCACCGTCCAACTTCTCACCGTTCCCGCTACAGTAGCCAGCGGCAGAATACGAAAGTCAAAGCGGGGCGGGCGTTTCCACACAAAAGTGCTTGAAAACGCCCGCCCTGCTTAGTGTTTCTACCGCCGCCGTTTCGGCGGAAAAAATCTAGTTGCCCCTCGCGCCCACTACGTTACCCATCGACCGCACCGGCTCATCGGCCTTATCTTGTACGGTCGATTTGATCAGACGGTCGGTGGAGGTTCGCGAAATCCGGCTACCAGTGATGATTTCACCATTTGCTGGTGGGGAGGAGGTAGTGATGCGATTGGCGTCGACCGGCTCGGTCGACGCGCAGCCCACCAGTGCGGCAGCCGCAATCAGTAAGGCTGTCAGTGAAAGTCGATACATGTTGGTCTCCTCAATCATCAGCACGCCGCCAGAATCTGTGATGATAGTCGAAAAGTGTCGGCTGAACGTCAAGCAACTTGCTTAATCGGGATTTCTTTGCGTCGCTGCTGAGACTTTGCTGCCGCACCGGGGGCGTAGGTGGTCGCAACGTATTTGTCAACCAACGCTTGAAACTCTTCGGCGATGCGGTCGCCCTTCAGCGTGACGGCCTTTTCGCCGTCGATATACACCGGTGCCACTGGCCGTTCGCCCGATCCCGGCAACGAGATGCCGATGTTGGCAAGCTTTGACTCCCCCGGACCGTTAACCACACATCCCATCACCGCAACGTGCATTTCTTCCACGCCCGGATACTGCGTTTTCCAAATCGGCATTTGATTGCGCAAGTAAGACTGAATGCTCTCGGCGAGTTCCTGGAAATAGGTGCTGGTGGTGCGTCCGCACCCGGGGCACGCGGCGACCATCGGCGTAAACGAACGCAAGCCCATGGTTTGTAAAATTTCCTGCGCGACGATGACCTCTTTAGTACGGTCCCCTCCGGGTTCAGGCGTGAGCGAAATACGGATCGTGTCTCCGATGCCTTCTTGTAGCAGAACCGCCAATGCAGCAGTTGAGGCGACGATGCCTTTCGACCCCATGCCCGCCTCAGTCAGCCCCAAATGTAACGGGTAATCGCAGCGCCGTGCGAGATCGCGATACACCACGATCAGGTCTTGCACCGAACTTACCTTGCACGACAAGCAAATCATGTCGCCGCCAAGCCCCAGCTCTTCGGCTTTCGCGGCGCTGTCGAGTGCGGAAAAAATCAGCGCTTCACGCATCACTTCGTCCGCCTCTTTCGGTACCGGTAATTTGCCGTTCTCGTCCATCATCCGGCCGATCAGTTCGGGGTCTAGCGATCCCCAGTTCACGCCGATACGCACCGGCTTGTTGTATTTGATTGCGGTTTGGATCATGGCCGCAAATTGATCGTCACGTTTTGCTCCATGCCCGACATTGCCCGGATTGATACGCAACTTCGCCAGCGCTTCGGCACATGCCGGGATTTCGGTCAATAACTTATGCCCGTTGAAATGAAAATCCCCGACCAGCGGAACACTCACCCCCATCTGATCAAGCTCTTCACGAATGCGCGGCACAGCACGCGCGGCTTCCAAAGTGTTGACGGTGATCCGCACTACCTCTGACCCGGCTCGCGCTAGCGCAGCAACCTGTGCGACCGTGGCGGCTACATCTTCGGTATCGGTATTGGTCATCGACTGCACCATGATGGGCGCGCCACCACCAACCAATACATGGCCTACCTTCACTTGACGGGATTTGCGGCGCACAATCTGAGTAAACATACGATTAAAGCCTAGCAGTGGATCAACACGACCGGTAGCAGACGGCGGTTACTTTACCGTCAGCCGCGCAACAGCCGACTTGGTATGGGGGGCCAGATCGAATTCTCTGCCGTTATAAGCCATGCGGGTGGCCTGTGCGTTGCCAACGACGATGGAAAACGGGCCGCGCCCGGCTACTTCATCGGCTTCTCCGGCAGCGTACCGGCGTGAAATGACAGTGCGGCCGCCGCCGTCGACCACTTCTACCCAAGACTCGCCGGAGAACGTAAAGCCAATTACCCCGGTCTCACCGGCGCGTTTGCTATTTGCCTCTTTTTCATTCGCCGCCGTGACGACAACTGGCAGTTGTTGGGAAGGCAATTGCGTCGCGCTCAGCGAGGTGATAGCT
>JADCJC010000042.1 GCA_020247395.1 Rhodocyclaceae bacterium | reverse complement strand
TTCGGTAAGTTTGCCTCCTTTCGGTTTGGTTGTCTTGCGTTTGTTGGTGGCTGTCATTGAGCTATGACTGAATCGCCAGGATTCGTTGCCGGTTTCCACGATATGGCAGTGATGCGTGAGCCGATCCAGTAACGCGGTTGTCATCTTGGCGTCCGCAAAGACGCTGCCCCAATCGCCGAAGGACGTAAAAACGCTGCAGCGTGATATTGCAAGATTATTTCGATAATCGTAGACTAATATATTCGATATACTCGATACATTCTAAGTACTCCACTTTGACCAAAAAATGAGCGCACTCACCCTTGGCGGTAAGAAGAAAACGGACCGGTGGACCAAAGGGCGGCAATCCGTGAAGAGCAAGACCGAGCCGACGTTTCTTCGGAACGCGCTCAAGGTCGTGATTGGGACATCCAATGCAGTGATAGTACGTACGGACAACGCACCATTCCCGCGGAAAGACCGAGAGGACATTGAGCGAGCGTTAACGATACTTGGACTGTCGCAAAAGGTTGACCCGTCGAAGCGAGACCAGCTCGTCAAGTTGCTGGTCAGCGCGCCAGAGCTGACGACGCCAACGAATTTGCGCCTGACGGCAATGGCAGCGAAAGCACGGTCAGAGGTGCTGAACTCAGGCGAGTGGATTACCGCAAAAGAGGTAGCCAGGCGTTGTGGATTAAGCGAAACGAATCCGAGTACCCAACCCAATAAATGGAAACGAGAGGGGCGCATTGTCGCGATTGACCAGAATGGTGTGGATCTTTTTCCCGCATTTGCGCTCGATCCTAACAAGAACAACCGCCCCTATTCGCAGCTTCGAGACGTTATTTCAGCGTTGCGACCGGCGCTGACGGACTGGGAGATCGCGCTATGGTTGACTGCGGCCAACAGTTACCTCGACGACAAGCGACCCGCCGACATGATTGCGAAACAACCAAGCGCGGTTTTACATGCGGCTAAGTGTGAAGTAGACGACGCCCAGCATGGCTAAGGCAACACCCGCGACGCTTAATGCAGTCCAAATACGCTTGGTAACGGTGAAGAAAGACACGAAGCTGCACCGCGTACACGACCTAAAATACGGCGGCGCAGCGTTCAACAGTTCAGGGAAAGGTGATACGCGGTTTAGCCCACTCTTCGAAGGCGGTATCGCAGTGCCAACGATGTATGCCGGCGAAAATCTTGACTGCGCGCTCATGGAAACCATATTTCATGACGTACCATTCACGAACGGCCCGAGGCGGGTGCGGCGCAGCAAGATAGATTCGCGCGCTTATTCGGTGCTGACGACGCAAGTGGACATCCAGCTTGCAGACCTTACCAGCATTGCGTTGAGGCGTATGGGAATTTCTCGCACGGATATCATTGAGACGACCGCGAAGAAGTATCCGAGGACCCGTGAATGGGCGATTGCCATACGCAAAGCGAGTCCTAGCGCGCAGGGATTCATGTGGACGTCTCGCCAACACGACCGACAAGAGGCCTACGTGCTATTTGGAGATCGGTTAGGGGATGGGGCTGGTAAACATGTTGTCGCCGTTCAGACAACCGAGCGGCTGGAATCCAAGATAAGCGAGGTGTCCGACCTCGCCGAGCGGTTGGGCGTAGACTTGTATTGAGCGGCAGCACTGCATGCGAATTTCGCGAACGCAAACAATAGCGCGGCGTTTCGACCGAAAAGAATCGGAATCCCCCGTGGATTAAGGAGTTTGCTGGTACGTGTATCGCCGCCACAGCGACTCAACGGGTCCATGCGTGTGATGCCGCATGTAGCACCGACTAAATGCCGCTTGTCCCAAGAAAATGCCCATTGCCATCACTGCGAGAGCGAACTGCCCGGCATTGGCAAGGCCGAACCCGTAGCCAGTAAGCAGTATCGACATTGCCACGGATTGCAGCAGGTAGTTTGTCAGCGCCATGCGGCCAATCGGCGTAAGCAATCGCACGACCCACTTGCCGACAGTCAACGATGCCAGCAGTGCGAACGCGGCAACGTAGGCCGGTGCCATTAACGGCAAGACATTGAGCGCAACACTCTCCGTGCCGCTTGCGACGAGCTGCGGATTAACTGACCAGGCAACAGCGTGCTTGGCCGCGACCAGTGACGGCAGCACGCCAAGACCGAACGACCACAAAAACACGCCCAGCCACTTTGCGCGGTGCTGAGCGGGATCACGCAACCATCCCATGCGTGAAACAAATGCGCCGAGCAAAAACAATAGAATTGCTTGCGGTATCAGCAGCACCCAAAGCGCCAGAATCGCTAGGTAATCTGCTACGCGCGCAGGGACCGTATCGCGATAGCTGCCGGTGGAATAGGCGCGTGCATGTGACAACATCGTCGCCATCGCTTCGCTATCGGTCGGTAAGTTGCCGGACAGCCATGAGACGAGGCACAAAATGGCGGTGAAGCCGAGGGTGACGGTCGCCCAGTGCCGCATTGGGCGAAGCAATCGTCGCGGGCTGAGTCTCGCATACCGCCGCATCATGTACCCCGCGAGGGCGTACCGAGCCAGAATGTCTCCCCACCAGATAAGGAAGCCATGCACGAGACCGAGCAATAGCATGAAGTTCAATCGGCGAGTGATGCGACGACGGAGTGCTTCGGCATTCACGCCAGAGGCACGCCCTCGCTTCGCCATGATCGCGAAACCATAGCCGAAGCAGAAACAGAACAGCGGATAAACCTTGTACTCGAGCAACAGTGTGGTGAAGTACACGGTTGCGACGTCTCGCGTCGGTGATTCTGCGTAAAGCAATCCCATTGTTGGCGCACCGACGCCCCAACTGAAACTCTGAATGTTGACCAGTAAGATGCCTAGTAGCGCAATACCGCGTAGCGCATCGATCAAATTGTGACGCTGTGTTGGGGACCCGCCTACCGTTGGCACAAGATGCGCGTGATCGCGTTCCAGCTATTGGAGAAAAACGACTGTTTGCGCCGCTCAGCGGCCTCGATCTCGTCGAGCATGCGTAGGTCTAGCGCATTCCGAAAGTGAAGTTGCGATTCGATTTTTGCCCAGTGCAAATCTTGCAACAACTGATCCGTGAAGCCTTGTTCTTGCGTTTTTAGCAGTATCGAGTCTTCCCGGTCAAAACTGTCGGCAGCTTTGTGCAGCGCCAACGGAAGAACAGAGCTGGAGTCCATTGCCGCAATCCGTGCAGCCTCTACCCGCATTAAATATTGCAAATACATACGCGCCTCGTCTTTCCTTTATGGTTGAAATCGCACTACTTTTTCCGTTTCGGTGCGCACACAAATTAACGACCGACCGCGCTAACGTACGCGCTACCCGTGAGTCGGGCGAAGTTTTTTGCGCCGCGGCTGAGTACCGTGTTTGGCCGCGTTGACGTTGTCCACCACTGCGAGGAAACGAATGCGACAGTGCCATGACCAAGACTTGCGCCGCGCAAGCGTTCGATCCATGCCAGCGCGCTAACACTTTCGTAGCAGATCATAAAGGTGAGGGGGCCGACGTCGGTTTGCCGCCATCGTGGTCCGGCATCCCATGCCGGTAACGCCTGCCACGGCTTCCACATGACGAACGGCAGCGGCACCAACGCGCTCACAAACGGCGTGTCGGACGTATCGCCAATCCCGACCATCGCATTGTGCCGCCGCCCGTCGAGTTGCACGTCTGTGCCAACCCACACGGCGGCACCCAGATCGGCGACCTGTCGCGCAACGCCTTCCTTAAAGCCGTCGAATGTGCCGTCGGCGGCGGCGACCGTGAGCTCTGGCGTGATGACGATGCGTGCGCCAGCGTCCAGCGCCCGGCGTACATCACCCAGCAAGGCAAGCAGCTGCTCAACGCGCCCCGGTTGCCCGTGAAATGGTGCGAAGTGCTGCGCATTGACGGCAGCGATTGCCTTAGGCGGCCCCCGTAGCGACTGATCGCCGTGACTCACGATCACCGCAATGAGCGCCAGCAGAGCGCCCACCACGTACTGCCACGAGACGGTGCCGAGCATCACCACGATTAGCGCCATCGCGATGAGCCCGACACGGCCTGTTGCCGGAAAAAGCTCACTTGCAGCCATCACCGGATGCAATACCACCACAGGGGCGAGCATCCACGGCAAGATCAGCCAAGCGAGTGCGTTATTGACGGCGCGTACATGGAAGCGCGGGTCACGACGGTCATCGAAGCGAAACAAGCCGGGTAAGGAAAGCAGCGCACCCCACGCCATTAGCCCGATCAAGCCCAAGAGTGAGGTAGCCGGACCGTCGTGTCCGTACTGTCTGGCGAAGCCGCCAGCGATATCCGGCCAGGCGGCGACGGCAAATGCCACATAGCCCAACATGTAGTCGAGCGGGCGCACGGCGAGCCGGCGCATCAGCACCAGGGCGAGCAAAGCAATCCACCAATCCCCGAACGAGATCAATAAGCCCGTTGCCACGCCGATGAGCACAGTCACGACCGTAGGCGAAAATCCGCCGACCAAGACGCGGTGAATCGGTGTTGGCGGACTACTGGTTGGAGCGGGCTGCATGAACGGTATTCTGCCGCCAAACAAATTGCGCGAAACCAGAAAACCCCCCCGCAGCAAGGGGGTTTTTCGACACAAGTAAAATTTTGTGTCTATATAGTAGTGAGCCGTAAACCACGCTAAACCGAAACACACGGCTCCTTATGACCACTATCTTCCCACGCGATCAAGAGCAGACCGAAAGAGTATCGAGGCCAGCCCCAGAATCTACGCGTTTTGTCTACCGACCACGCGATGTTGTCAAACAGTATCCTGCCCTTGCCGAGCCCGCACGCGAATTAGGCTTGCTGGAGGACGAGGTATTTGATGCGGGGATGCCATCGCATGGCGTACCGGTCCTGATCGCCGGCTACTTCCCCGGCTGTAAGATTGAGGCTCGCGCCAGAGCCGAGGCGACGCGACACTCGAATGTGATCGCGTTCGAAGCCGCCAGCGCGGCGGCCACTGGCAACATGACAGCAATTAGCGGCGGCCAAGTGCCGACGTCATGGCTGTCGTTTGCGCAGGAAGTGCCGCACATCTGTCTCGAAGAGCACGACGGCAGGGTGAATGGTGTCGACTTGTTGCGTGAGGTCGGTGCTATGGTCGAATGGCAAACAGCGCGGCTACTGAGTATGACCAAAGGTTCGGCATCCATCGAGATTGCGGCGGGCGGCACCACGCTAGTGTTCAAGCGCGAGAACACGCCGGGTGTCTATCTGCAAAAAGCGGGTCTGATCGTGCGTGATAGCGGCTATGGTTTGCCGCTGGACAGAAATGCGGCGGTGATGCAAGCACTGTCCTTCACCATCCTGTTGGGGCAGGACCCGCGCTACGTATTTCTGGATATCTTTGAACGCGCTCGCGTCGATCAGCAAATGCTGTCTATGCTGACGGTTCTCGCCACGCGTTCCGGCGTGGATTGGTCGGATCGCCAAGTCTTGACCGACTATGCGCGCATGCACTACCAGCTGTACGAACGCGCCCAGACCCATCTGGCCAACATGCAACAAGTAAACGACCATGCCAGTTACTTTGCGCGACACATACAGATGCACATGCGCCGTCAGAGCGCGTAGTGCTGGCGGATGTGACTGCTAGCAACATGGATCGCCCGTCTTTGGATAGTCGGCTGAACCGGATGTGTTTCCCGGTATTTCAGCCTATCCGAGACCGCGACGGCAAGCTCTTCTACTATGAGGGCTGTGTGCGCGTCATCCACCGAGATCCGGACGCACATGCGGAACTGCTGGGTATCGCAGAAAAACTCGACTTCGTTGATCTGATCGACCTGACGGTGTCCGCCAAGGTAGTGGATCATGCGCTGCAGGCAAACACGCCTGCCGGCTTCAACTTGTCCGTCATGACGATCGAGCGCAGAGCGGACGAACTGATGTCACTGATTGCGCGCGCCAGACATCTGCCTGGTGGCGTCGTCGTTGAGATTACCGAAACCGTTGCCATCAAGAACGTTGGACTGATTGCCGATTTTTGCGCGGAACTGCGCAAGTGGAATGCGCGTGTCGCCCTCGACGACGTTGGCACTGGAAACTTTGAAGTGCAAGATGTATTAGCGCTGCGGCCAGATATTGTGAAGATTGCGATGCCGCGCACGCATCAAGTGATGCGCGATGTGGCAGCCCGTGCTTGGCTCCGATCAATAATGGCTGTATGCAACTCCATCAATGCCGACGTCGTCGCTGAGGGCATTGACCGACTGGAATACCGCGAGTCTCTCAGATTGTGGAACGTGCCGTACTTCCAAGGATATGCGATCGGCATGCCGCAAATACTCATGAAGCAAAACGATCAAGAGGCCGCACCGACTAGCGAGATGGCCGCACCCACAGCGGTAAACGAGTCCAACACTAACGTGTTGTATCGCGCGGAGAGAGTCGCGTGAAAAGCAATACTACCAACTCCGTGCCGCTTCATTTACCAGCTCATCCGGTACCGAGCGTTGAGGCATTTGCCTACCGTTGGCTGGCGGTGAAACCGAACATCGCCAAGCGGTTCACCTACGAACGACATCGCCTCAACCTGACACGCGCCCGTATCGCTGAGACCATGGAGCGCGGTAACGATACCGTTGCGCGCTATGAAAAGGGCGGCGCGATACCGCTCAGGGATTTCATCAAACTGATTGATTTGGGTGTTGACATTGGTTACATCCTGTCAGGTGAACACAAGCACGCAGCGCAACAGCACATCTACCGCGCGCCGACGATGGAGCCGTATCAGCGCCTCAAAACAGAACGCGAGCGACTGCGCCTGATGGCCAGCGAGATCGCAAGCCAGATGGGATGTGATACGTGGACCTTGCGGGCGTACGAAAGAGGCGACGTCGGCATTTCCACCGACACGTTGGAAAAGCTCTACAACGCCGGATACGACTGCCATTTTTTGCTCGCCGGCGAGCGTCATCAAGAAAAGCTCCAAGCCGCCATTGCCGTCGATCATGTCAAGTCGATGCTGGAACGGGTCGTGCCGATCGACGACAAGAACCGACGTATTGCGACTGTGAATGAAGAGTGGCGTTCGATGCAAAAACAGGCCCGTCTTGCTACGTTCGGCACACACACGCAACCAGCCCCCGAAATCGCTACAGGAGAAGCAAATTGAACAACAGTAAAGTCATTCACCCGATGGAAACAAAACGGACGCGGTGGTTTTTGATTGCGACCGGTTTGCTCGTCGCCGCCGCGCTGATCGCACCGTGGGCGAGCGCATTCCAGCCGAAAGAAGGCGAAACGATCACCGCGCTTGAGTCCCGCTTGCGCGAGGCGATGGCCGCCAAGTTCCCTCAGGCGAAGGTGCGCTCAGTCACAGTGCTCGATGCTGATCTGGTAGAAGTATTTACCGGCGACCAGCTGCTCTACGCGCACAAAAGCGGCAAGTGGTTTATTCGTGGCCAGCAGTACTCGACAGAGACCGGGGCGAACCTGAGCATGCAGCGCTTAGAGGTGTTGCAGAAGGTGGACTTCAAGTCACTGCCCACCAAGGGTGCCATCGAATACCATGTCCCAGGAGCAACGCGCACCGTCGCCATCTTTTCGGACCCGCGCTGCGGGTTCTGCAAGCGGTTGGAGGCCGAGCTTGCCAAACAATCGGAATTTAATGTGCGCGTCTACCCAATAGCGATGCTTGGGCCTGAGTCGCGCAAGGTGGTGCGGGATATCTCCTGCTCACCGCAGGCCAGCATTGCATGGCGAAAATATCTGATCGACAATATTCCCCCGCCAGCATCGGATGACGCGAAATGCGATGCCAAGGATGCGGACAATTTGCTTTCCTTGTCTCGCGAGCTTGGTGTCGGCGGCACACCGACTCTCTTCTTCGAAGATGGTACGCGCATGGTCGGTGCGTTGCCGATTGATCAAGTGCGCCAGCGCGCGCTTCGCTGAGACCGTAACGACAGCACCCAATGGTCATCTGGAAAGTGCTCGGCAACAGTGGTAACACGTTGGAATTTACGCTCAACGGTTACACCGACTACGGCAGTGTGAAGGTAGTGGCATTCAGAAAGTCGGGTTTGTCTGACTGGTCCCTCGAGTGTCGTGTGCCGGGATGGGAACATCGCGAACCGCTGGTGAAACAAAATATCCGCGCCTATGCGGAAATGAACGGCGTGCTAATTGATACAAACGGATTTGCGTTGTTATCGGTCGCGAAGAGCGGTGCTGACAACGACCAAGAACACCAGTTCCAGTTAGGACGCACCGCAAGCTTTCTCACGGCGACGGTCATGTCCGCAGCGTTTATTAGAAAGACGATGGGCGCGTCGCGCGACGAAGCGGAGAGAGCCGCTTGAACAAATGTGAGCGCAATCTCGCGGCGCGTGAAAACCCCCATTTTGCGAGGGGGTTTTTTAGGTGGCACACCGGACTAGCTGTGCATACAATTTGATCTGTTTTAAGTGTCCCCGGCCACTATCGCCCGGGTTTGTCGTTCCCCTCGCACCGACCCACCAGGAAGGTGCTGCCGCTATCCACGCGGCGTGATACGCGCAACCGTGCGTTGCGTGCCGCGTACTTCGCGCCATTCGATTGGCGTGATCGTTTGTCGTCTTAGACGACGCCTCAGGAGTATTTTGTAGGAGTATGTTTATGTCTGCCAATGCAGATTTGGTAGCGAGCGCCCCTGCGCGTTCGCCACATGAGATTCCGTTGGATCTCATTGATGGGCCGGAGGTGCTGTTGAACAACAGCTTTGCCGCCACAATCGCCACTCATGGCGTATTGGTGCCCATCATCGTTCGCCGTAACGGGGCGCGTTACTGCCTCGTCGCGGGGCGTCGCCGCCTGACGGCCGCGCGCAAAGCCAAGCACGAACGCATCCTTGCCGTAGTGCATGACGACGGTGATGAGGTCTCCGATGCGACCTATACCATCGTCGAAAACTTGCATCGTGCTCGTTCCATCGTTTCGGAACTCGCCGCGTTCCAAACACTCGTTAACGCCGGCAGGCAAGACGATGAAGTGCAGGCGCTGTTGGGCCTGCCGAAGCGCGATTTTCGAGTGCTTACGCAACTGTTGAACTTGGCACCCGAGGGTGTGCAAGTACTGGTTGAAGGCCGCATGAGCGCTTCGTCGGCGAAGATCTTGGCCAAGATGCCACTCGCCGAGCAACGCGAGCTACTGTTCCGCATCGAGCCAACGCAACGCGTCACACTAGAGCAAGTGCGCAAGTCACGGCTGCGTTTTCAGTATCGCCCGACACAGCTCGATTTTCTTGCCAGTGCGGTACCTGACGTCAAGGTGAAGCCATGAGCACCATCGAACGCGTTGCACGTGAACCGGTGATACGTGGTTGCGGTAGTCGCAAAGCGGGTGGCGTGTACCTATGCACCGGACTTGCCGAGCACGGCTTGCCGATCGAGAGCTTTTTCATCGATCCGGTTAAGGCGATGGCCGTCGAGTGCTTTCGCGCACCGACGTTGATTGACGATCCGTTCGTCGAAGGGCTAAAACACATAGCGGTGTGGATCGGTGCCGAGCACTACCCGTCGCCGGCGGATTACCTTGAAGAGTGTCGGCGATTGGGCGCATCGCGCCGCATTCCGAGCGATTTCGACTTCACGCCGCTGACGCCAGGCAAGAGCCGAATGGTGATGATTCACCCGTTGGCCTTCACCGAGCGCATCGACGAAGCAACCTGTCCAGTCGGCGTCGAAGGGCATGGACACGCAGAGTCAGACGTGGCTTGCTTGGGTCAACACTGGCGCTATGTCGAAGCATTGGGGTCGAAGTTGATCCCTCGCGACGACAAACCAATTGAACTTGCCGCCGAGACCCGCTTAGCGCGAATCGGACAAATCTCTTACGAAGTGCCGGTGAATCAGCTACCGGTACAAAAGTTCGAGTTCTCCCCAGGCGCATTTTTGCAATTACCGATCACGCACATCGAGTATCAAGCGCGTGATCGAGACGACTTGCCCGATGCGTCGGTGCAGGAGCGACTCGCGCAAACAAATTTCGATATGTTGGTCGTCGATGAAGTCGGCGGCAGCGGTGCATCGGAATCAGAAAGTGAAGAGGATTGAAATGCCCGCAGCATCAACCGCGGCCAAACTCTGCATCCGTCTTGACGGGCAACACTACCTGACAGCGCTAGCGCCTTTCGCAGAGTCGCTCTACGCGAATCTGGAAGGCAGTGGAATGCAGACGTGGCCGCAAACAGAGCAGGGACGCTCTCATCATCGCCGCTACCTTGGCACACTCAACCGACTCTTCAATGGCAATGCGCGCGAAGGCGTGCGGGTAGAGCTGGTCGAGGTCGGCAGCGAGCGCGTTATCAAACGCTCATCAGTGGGACGCAATGCGCCCTATCTCAACTAAAGCCAAGCGCTGAAGGAGGTGCCCGTGGGCACCTTCGCCACGCTTGCTTGACTTGGAGGCCCAAATGTTTCGGGACCAACGAAAGGAGGCCGATTCTAGCCCTCAACGCGCCGCGTGGGCTGCGTTGGCAGCGTAAAAAATATTTTCAAAATATTTGCAAAAAGTGCTTGACATGCTATACAGATGCCCGTATAGTTACAAACATCGCACAACGCGATACCCTGACCCCGGCAGGTAGCACCGGATGGAGATTCAAAATGAGCAAAAATAGATTCAACACATCATCTGACGCGCAAAACGCTGGATTCGTGCCTGCAAAACACAGAACGCTAGAGAAATACAGAGGGTTCAAAATCCAATGCGTTGATGTGAGCTGCAACAATTCGTTTGGTTACGATTTCGCTATAACCGTGTTTTTATCCAGCGAGCTAGATGCCGCGCTGTTCATCAACGACGTCAAATTGCCAATTGATCACTACGCTCGCTCGTGCACGCTATGGCTGGCAGACGATTTGAACAAATTACGCCGTGCGGGCTGCTTTGCCGCATTTTTTGACCCGAACGACTACCGTGACGGGCTGGCGCGCGCTCGCGCCTCAATTGATCGGTTTTACGCTACCACGCCTGATGCTGAACGGCTACATTCGGAATTTTGTATGTGGCGCGCACAAACTGATTTACGACAAGCGGCAAAAATTGCCGCGCGCTCTCATCGCCGCGCCACTCAATCATGAATAGTGACCATTGGAGGTCTCTGATGCGCCGCGCCGATGCGCTGCGGCGCATCGAAACTGACCCCGTTAAATCCGACTGGTGGACGGGCTATATGCGCGGCCTACGCCGCGCTCACCACGGCGAGCGTTTTGGCACCGAGGCAGAGCATCAGTTGTGGCTATCGGCGGCACAATCTACCGACCCATCGCGCGCTGCACTAGGTAACGGCTACGTATCCGGCCTAACACTCTCGCCCAAAGACCCGCCATGACCACAAAACACCTGCTCGTTGAGCACTACATCGCCCTACATGGCACTCGCCCTGCGGCGTTGACCGCGCTCAATGCGGAGATGGGCCGAACATACACGCTCTCGCGTCTAGGCGCATGGCTCAACAACAGAGAGCACCTGCCTGAGCATGTCAGAGCAGTAATGCTGCCGCCGGTTGCCGATTGGTTTGCCTCGGTCTGGGTGCCGGGAGACCGGGCGCGCGCGAAACGTATCGCGGCGGTAGTGGTGACGTTGGCATCGTGATAGCGGCTAAGGCGGTAAAAACCTCTGGCCCTTAAAACATTTTCATTTATTTGCAAAAAGTGCTTGACACGTTCGCCATTTGCGAACAGAATGCAGTCATCGGAAGCAATTGTGCAAGCCGATACCTCTAGGAGATCAACATGAATACATCACAACACCGACTTTCAGTCGTTCACGGCTCTGTCAATTCAGATGATAGGGAGCGCAAAATGAAAACAATCGTAAACTTTGATGCGCTCGAAACAAAAGACGATGTAATTTTTGCCATCGCGTCATGCGTGTCTTCGGGGAAATTCAGCTTGGCCGAAAAACTGATCTATGGCGTTGGCATCGGTTCTGCCATTCTGCCGTCGCTTGGTGCTTATAAAAAAGGCGTTTGGCAACCCTATGTGTCTGGCGGTTTTAGAATGCGTAAAATTGCAAAAATAGACCGCCAAACACAGTGTCAGCTTTTTTCTGCGCTGCGCGGCGCGCATGCTGGGGACGTTCGGGCAAAAAACTTTTTAGCTAAAAAATTAGGCATCAGCGCCAACATGATTGGCGCATCTAACGAACTACTGCACGGCAGAATTTAATGCGTAATCTCGAACTGCAAGCGCTTCGGCGCTTGCTTTTTTTCACGCAACAAGAAGCTGCGTCCCTGATCAGCGGCACCTCTCATCGTGCGTGGCAGCATTGGGAGGACGGCAAACGCGCCGTCCCCGCCGATGTGGCCGGCCGCATGCGTGAGTTGTGCGACTGGCGGGAGCGCGCCATAGACACGATTCTTGACGCGGTTGATGACAACATTGAGCGTCTCGGCAAACCAGAATCGATCCCGCTTGTTTGGTACGCCAACATGCACGATTGGAACGGCGAGCCGATTTTGTGGCGACCACACCAATCAGCCTGCGCCGAGCTGCTGTCCATCAACGACCTTGTGCACTTGGTTCCGTTCGACAGCGCCGCCTATTCCGCATGGCTTGGCAACCAGGCCGACTCTAGCCCTCAACGGGCAGCGTGGGCGGCTACCATGCCTAAATAATAGGTGCGGACTCAAGTGGCACATATGATGTTAGGTTCAGGTCAACGGTCGTTCACTCTCACCAAGAAAATGCAGATAGTGACATCACCAGAGTCGGTCGTCCACGAGCAGTTGCTCGCCTATAACGCCAAGGATATTGAGCGCCTGCTACAAACTTATGCCCCCGACGCCGAGCAGTTCAATCTGCACGGTGAACTACTTGCCAGGGGCCGTGATACCATACGGCCACGTTTTTCTCTACGCTTCCAAGAACCCGATTTACATGCTCGCTTGCTCTCCCGAACCGTTGTAGGCAATGTCGTCGTCGATCAAGAATGCATCACCCGAAATTTTCCCGAAGGCAAGGGCACTATCGAGATGCTCTGTATCTACGAAGTCATTAATGGCTGTATTCAAAAAGCATCCTTCGCGACGGGCACAAAGGTCATCTTCAACAGTGCCAAAAACTAAACCTAACTCAAACGTTAGGCCACACATTCACACCTCTCTTTCCGTTCCGCCTTGAAGTCTCTGTTCGTCATCCTCCTGATTCTCCTTGTCGTCGCCGTCATCGCGCTGCTCTTGGCTAAGCGCATGGGCCTACTGGGCGCAGCCGCTGGCGCCTGGCCGTTCTACGTGAAGCGTCCACTGACCCAACCCGAACAGGTGCTCTATCACCGGTTAGTCCGCGCGCTGCCCGAGCACATCGTCTTGGCACAGGCTCAGGTTTCTCGAGTTCTTGGCGTCAAGAAGGGCTTCAACTTCCACGAATGGAACAACAGGATCAATCGCCTTAGCTACGACTTCGTCGTCTGCGCCAAGGATTCAACCGTCATTGCCGCTATCGAACTGGATGACAAGAGCCACGAGGCTGCGTCACGGGCCAGGACGGACGAGAAGAAGAGCAAGGCAACAGCCGACGCCGGCCTACGACTCCTTCGTTGGCAAGTGCGCTCGCTGCCGTCCGAGCAGGCTATCCGAGACGAGTTGCTTCCGAAGGCGCTTCCTGAGGCAAGGCCAGAACAGGCAGCCAGTGGGCGGCGCGGCGCCGGTGTGGCCTAACCCCTCGTTCAAGCCGTCCCGCTACAGCGCCTGCCTCCGCGGCAAGGCTTAACTCGAACGTTGTAGCACTTAAAGAAACGTCATAAGAAACCCGCAGAAACCCCCCCTTTAACGAGGGGGTTTTTCAGTTTAACTGATCGCTCCCTACGTGTAGAGTGGCGTTGAGTCGCAGGCAGCATCGCTGCTAGCGACCGATACCAATTTTTCAGCGCTGTCCTACGCTTTATTAGGGCTTTGTTGTCCCCCGCCACGCTTTGTGAGTTTGCGTGGACTTAGCACGGATGCACGTGAGCGCATCCGTGCCTTTTCTTTCGACGCGTGCATTCGCAAGCGTCGTCACCGGGCACCAGCCCACTTCTCGCGCATCACGCGCATTTAACCCAGAGGACGTTATGGACTCGATTATTGTCCCGCTTGCGCACATTGTGCCAGGCAAAAACCCTCGCCGCTACTTCAACCCTGCGGCACTCGACGCCTTGGCGGAGAATATCAAAGCCATCGGTGTTATTCAGCCGATCACCGTGCGCCCACGCAGTGACGGAAAGTTCGAAATCATTGCTGGTGAGCGTCGTTATCGTGCGGCACAACTGGCAAACCTTCGCGATATCCCCGCATTTGTGCGAGATGTCGATGATCAGATGGCCGAAGCAATGTCCATCTCGGAGAACACCGAGCGCGAGCAAATGACGGTCGTTGAGGAAGCCGAGGCTGCCCACGACGTCATCGTTCGTCACGATGGGTCACAAGCTGAAGCGGCAGCATATCTAGGCTGGGATCTCAGCAAGCTGCGTCGTCGCGTCGCACTCATGAACTGCTCGAGCGCTGTTCGCGATGCGTTGCAACAACAACACATCTCCATTGCCATGGCAGAGTTTCTTGCCACGCAGCCGACCGAGAAGCAGGACGCCGCACTCCCGACCATCATCGAAAAGAAGCTCTCGGTGGAATTGGTCAAGGAGGACGTGCAACGCAAAGCGCGCAACTTGGCGGTGGCCATTTTCGACAAAGCGGGATGTCAAGGCTGCCCGCACAATTCGGAAGTGCAAGCGGATATGTTCGCGAACAATCTCGGCGGCGGACTATGTACCAATGGTGTGTGTTTCGACAAGAAGATCGAAGCGCATCTCGTCGGTGTCGGCGACACCTTCAAAGAGACGTATCGCAAGATTGTCATTCTGCGTGTGGACAATGCGCCGCCCGCGTTGCCCCTTGTTGCCGATGGTGACAACGGCGTCGGCGTAGAGCAGGCGGTCGCATGCAGGGCATGTCCCGAATACGGCGTAGCCGTATCTGGCTTGCCGAACTCGCTTGGCAAAGTGCGAGAAGGTGTGTGTTTCAATCTGACCTGCAATGCGCAAAAAGTGAAGCTCGCGCATCCAGCACCGGAACCCACGCCACGGCAGGAGGCGAAGACCCAACCCGCTGTGACGGGTGCGGCCAAAACTGCGGCCACGGCAACCGCAGCCAGCGCGCCCACACACGCCGCAGCCCAGGCGTCGCCCACTGGTGTTAAGAAAGCCCAGCCGAAACCTGTTGTCCTGCTGCTGACCAATGCAATGAAGGAATATCGCCGCAAGGTGTGGGACAAGGCGCTCATGAAAGCGGCGCTGACAGTGTCGCCGGAACGTGCGCTGAGCCTTGTTGTCGTGCAGATCCTGCTCGACGAGCACCGCTACGCGGTCCATCCCTACATCAAGGCGGTCGCACTGAAGTTCGCCAAGGACACCGACGCACAATCGGTGCCGGATGAAACCGACGACGATATGGTGCAGTGGGCAATCCAGAACCCGACCAATGCACCGAAGCTTTTGGCCGGTTTCATCGCTTGCCATGCCGCCAGCATGGGCGAGGACAGCGTGAAGCAACTGCTGAACCTGGCCGGCCAAACAATCGAAAGCCACTGGAAGCCAGACGAAGCATTGTGGGCGCTTCTGACGAAATCCGAGATCGACTCCATCGGTACCGAGATTGGCCTTGCGGCACATCTAGGTGAGCGCTGGAAGAAGCTCGTCGGCGGAAAGAAGGATGAGCTGCTTATTGCCATCAAAGAGAGCGGGTTCGATTTCACCAACAAGATCCCGGCGTACATGCGTTGGGGCGAAACTAAGGAAACAGCATGATCGAAGCAATCAGCAAGTTATTGCCATCGGGCAACATCACGCTCACCTTTGAGGCATTTGAGGGTGGGCAGATTCGTGTTCTGGTGCGCCAGATTGCGAACAAGGCGGATAAAGTATCGCCGGCAGTGCACCTCCCGCCGTTCACGGTGACTAGCGCTCCGGCGACGGTGATGGCGGAGGTGGAAACGGCGCTCGCGGAGTTGTCGAATTTCATTGCCATGGACATCAATGCCACACTTGAGCGCGTCAAAGCAGATTTGGCCGAGCAGGCTAAGGCAGCGGCTGAGGCCGCAGAAGCCGCCAAGAAGAAGTCGGCAAAACCGGCTGTTTCACGGCCCGCTGCGACCGTAAAGCCCACCACACCCGCAACCACGCCAAGCGTCAATTTTGATGATGGCAATGACACGGATGGCGAGGACAATGACATAGATGGCGAGGATAGTGATGTTGAAAACAAGGCCGACACCGCGCCAGCGGCAACGCCTGCGCCGTCGCTTTTCGACTAGGAGACGGACATGACTACGAAAGTACAGCAACTCAAACGTGTGTTCATGTATGACGGCCAGAAATTGGCCGATCCTGATCCAGCGATGACACCGGAGCAAGTCGCCGAAGTCTATGCCGTGACGTTCCCCGAACTGGCCACCGCCACGATCGAGGAACCAACGGTTGACGGCAACAAGCTGGTGTTCAAGTTTTATCAAGCCGTCGGGACCAAAGGATGAAATCCGTCAACCGACCGAGCCAAGGTCGTCAGGTACTGGAGGTGGCGTTAGCCGCCTCCACGTCCACTGCCTGCCGTTTTTTTCTGGAGGAGAAAGCATGTCAAACGCTGCTACCGCTGCTGCAAGCAGAAGCTCCATCAAGCCCGCAGCCGCTGATCGGCGTGAGCCTGGGATTACTCCCGCCGCTTTAGCGTCGTACCTCAATTTGCTGCCACCTTCCCTGCAAGGGAGTGGCATCGGGCCGACGAGACTGCCGGACACGATCACCACGGCGATGTGCCTGAATTTTTACGATGCTGGTTGGAACGAAATTCAACCAACCGCAGAAATGACGCCAGACGGCTGGTTTCGTGCAACAGTGAAGCACTATCTCGAGCACGCGGAAGCCGAAGCTAAAAAACCGTTTGGCGCGGCCACGGAAGATGCGTACGGACTCGATTTGGTGTTCGGTTTTCATGATGCGTATGAGGCGAAAATCCTCATCATCAGCACTGAGAGGGCCGTGCGAACACATGGTTGCCAGCGATCTAGCAACGAGAGGCGGTTGCGCCCGTATATCGAGTATCTAACTAAAGCCGACCGCAAGTTGGCGCAAGCCGTGCTGCGCTGCCTGGCCCACGACGGTGCCATCGTCACGCCAGAGACTGTGGTGGACATGATACGGGCCTACCATTGGCATGGCGAGGACGATGAATCAATCGTCATGCAGGAACATACCGACCCGCAGACTGGTGAGTCACTCTACGACGGCATTACGCGCAAGGAGGTCGATGAGACGTATCCGGACTGGTTGCAAGAACCTTGGATGCGTCTGAAAAACGGCAGATACGCACGTCGTCAGCACATATCGCGAGCAACACGTGAGCGTCTTGCCCGGCAGCGCAGTAAAGACGTGCGGGAAGCCCTGGCGCTGGTCGAGGCCATTGTCCGCGAACGAAAATCGATCAAACCCGCAGCAAACGCACTATTCGCTGCCGAAAGTTACGAAAAGTGTCGACCGGAAGAGGAAGAGTTTCTGCCGAGCATTGTCACAACCTGGGACGATGAGGGACTGACGCACGCTACCGTTGACATGGTGTACGAATATGCCATGCAAGACGGCGCAGTCGAGTTTGAGACCCTCTCATCGACTGACGATCTAAACGACCCGGTTCACGTGCGTCACTTGATACGCTACTTGATCGGTCGTACAAAGATCTTGGCGTGGCAATCGGTGCTGCTTGACCGGATTGCACAACACGCGATCCAAGACCAAAGGAGTAAGAAATGTCAGTTGTCTTGACCAAAGCAGACGAGACACCGGTCGCCAAACCAGTGCGCGCATTGGTGTTGTACTCGGTGTCAGAAACTTCGTACTACGGAATCAGCAGCAATCGAGCAATGGCATTTGCGACCGTCCACGATATTGCGTGCGATGGCAAAAAGCCGCCGAGATTGTTGCCTGCACAACCGCTCGCAACCGACACCTTGGAAAAAATGCTTACTGAGCTTCAAGGGGTGGCACCGCTAGCCTACATTGCGCCGAACGTACTGGCGCAGTCTAAGAACATCACAGTGTGGTGGCGACCAACGTCAACGGCAACGCTCAGTTTGCGATGCGTTGATCATATGGGTGCGAATTACGCGAGCCTTGACTTGCTCAAGCTTGTGGTTCCGCTGCCTGCGTTGGTCTTCAAACTCGACAAGGCGCGTGGTGCGCTCGGCGTCTTTGCTCTTAACGCAAGCGAGCGCCCGACGCCGTCGACACCGCTATTTCGTGCACCGTTTGCGAACGTGTACGACGCTGGCGATGTTTGCCTTGGCACGGTGAAGCGGACGACCGATTACGAGACAGCGGAACACAACTTCATCGTCTCGGAATTCACCCACGACGTAGGCTCAGTTGCTCGAATCAAGGGCGGTGGGCCAAGTTGGCGCTTTTGGCATCGGTTAGCCAAGTCTGGCAGGAAGACGTTTCCCGTCGATAAATTAGTCCCAACCAACCGGACCCTCGCGGGTTGGTTCAAGCTTTGAAAGGAACAGGAGTGGATCCACAACCGAATATCCAGGCGCTCGATAGAGACGCCTTGCTACTGAGCCTGGCCCCGCTAGTCGCGGTGCCACGCTTTAAGGCTTTGCCTGCCGATGATCGCGAAGGCGGACACCGCTTCTTGGTCGCCCGAGACGGAACGTATATCGAGGTGACGCGTCCGTGGCTTTATGCCATTGGCCGCATCGCGCTCGGTACCCATCCGGCACCATTCGGCGACGTCCAAGAGAAAGTGGAATTGCGCTGCGGCGCGATTCCTAAGCGATTGTTGGAGGACTTCTTGGTGCTCGCTCGCAAGGCCTGCCCCAACGAGACCGCAGCCGCATTTGTGTGGAACTATCTTTACAATGAATGGCGGCTAGTTGAAACAGCCCTGTCAGCGAACAGAGAACATGTCACTTACTCGCGAAGTGTGAGGGTCAGCGACGATGAAGTACTCGTCGTCGATATCCACTCTCATGGAGCGGCACCGGCGTTCTTTTCCGCAACCGATGACCGCGATGACGCCAACGGCGTCAAAGTAGCGATCGTCATAGGCAGTTTGGATGGCACAGACGGCTTCGACATCAAGGCGCGTCTGTGCTTCTTTGGCGTACACGTTGAATTGAACGACCTATGCTGACGCATCAGTTTGCCCTCGCGCAAGCGCCACAAGTGGATGTGCATCTCATCGGCGCCGGCGGCACAGGCTCCCATGTGTTGAGCGGCTTGGTTGATATCGCGATGACCTTGCCGCACGTTAAACGTCAAAGCATCAACGTCACAGTGTGGGACAGCGATACCGTGTCCACCGCGAACTTAGGGCGTCAACGGTTCTATCCTGCGGATGTTGGCGCTAACAAGGCCGAGGTGCTTGTGCACCGTATCAACGCCTTCTTCGGCCTCAACTTTGTCGCGAAGCCATGCCGATTGACCGCGACTAGCTATCTTGAGAAATCCTACGGACGGAAAAAAATCGTGATTGGGTGTGTAGACAGCGCAGCGGCCAGACGCACAATCGGCGAGTGGGTGAAGAACAACACGTTTGCCTACTGGCTCGACTGCGGGAATACGTCTTCGACAGCCCAAGCGGTGTTAGGGCAACCGCTCTACCACCACGGCCACAACGACGTCTACGGGCGTCTCCCGACCGTGTTGGAGCTATTCCCGACGTTACGTGACGCGTCAGTGCCCGACGATGATCAACCCTCGTGTTCGGTAGCAGAGGCGATCCAGAAACAAGACTTAACGGTGAACCGCGCGAGCGCGCAAGCCGCATTGGAGATCTTATGGACTTTGCTTCGCCAAGGCAGCATCAGTTATTCAGCGAAGTTCGTCAATACGCGCTCAGGCCAAGTGAGCACACTGCGAGTCGACCCGAAGGCGTGGCGTCGATTCGGACATGTTGGCAAGCGCAAGCCGCCGACAAGAAAGACAACTGAGAGTTTGAACAAGAAAGCGGCATAGACCGCTACGCCATTAAGCAAAAGCCCGCATGTTCAATACATGCGGGTTTTTTTTTGCCTAAATCGGCGAACGGCCCTAGGTTCTCTGCCATAAATCTCTCTGTCGACGATGGCAACATCGTTAGGCGCTGTGGACGCAAGCTGGACTTATGTGGCCAGCGCGGATATCAATGTTGATCAGAGCTGGCTAAACGTGTCCGGTCCGCGGATTAAGAACAGTTCAACATATCGCGAGCCATAGCGGTTGCTTTGCGGCCATTTCACAACATAACCGCCCAGATCGAGTTCCGTGATCGACCCTAACGCGTCCAGCACAGTACGTCGATTGATAACCGAAGTCTTGCGAAAACCGCTAGTGAGCATTTTTGCGGCCAAAAAACTCTCGAATCCTGTCAGCGACAGCAGTTCGCCAGGATAGAACCTACGCATCGCCGCTTGGTACTCAAGCGCTGCCGGCATGACGCTAGAGCGTGGGTCAGGCACAACCGAACTGACCGCAACACCATAACGACCGGTATCGCTGCGCGTGGCGGCCAGTGCGCGCGACAGGTGGGACGATGAGGTAAATGAGATTGCACCGAACATTGGCATGTTCTTGTTGGCAATACGCACCGCTTTGACCAACTCCGCACCAGGCGATGAGAGTATTGTTAGCAACACCACGCCCAGCTCGCTGTTGCTGATCTGCTCGGCGGCAGCCGCGACGTTTTCCCGGTTGCGCGTCAAGGCAATGCTGACAATTTCTACGTCCGATTTTGCCGTCAGTGTTTTCTGCGCCGTCGCCAAATTCTCTTTACCGACCGCATCGTCATAATGCACGACAGCAACGCGCTTTTGATACGACCCCATCACACGCATAAACTCGGCGATCTCGTCAGTGTACGAGGCGCGAATATTGAAGACGACTTCACTGGACTGCCGCATCCGGTCTGCGCCAGTGAACGGTGCGACAAATGCCACGCCAGCAGCTTGTGCTTGCGGCACGGCCGGTGCCGAAAGTGTTGCGCTGCCGTAGCCAAACAGAGCGACGACTCTAGGATCATTAAGCAGCAGTCGGGTGTTTTCACCAGAGCGCTTTGCGTCATTGGCATCGTCGAGTGATCGCAGCTCGATCAATCGACCATTGATACCGCCAAGCGCATTCACCGCACCGAAATGCGCCAGCGCGCCGGTGCGAACGTCCCGCCCAAAGCTAGCGTTGGCCCCGGATAGAGGCACGGATTGTCCGACCACGATCATCTCGGCGGCGAGGGCCGTTTGCGACACGCATGCGATGGCGCACACCAACACGGGCGCAGAAAATAGAGCGAAGACTGACCTCATGCATTCCTCCTGAACCGGTCATTGATCAGGCGCAACGATGCGTACACCTGTAGTTGTATTCAATCACCGTGAGCGAATGAGGAAAGACGGAAAACCCCCCAGCTAGCGGGGGGGTTTTTTGCAGTTAACGCAAAAATTGGCACGGCCCTAAAGTAGAGTAGGTGTGTTTCGTTGACGCTCTGCGTCGACGCCACGTGTGGCCGGGCACCTCTCTCGGCTTTGGTTCTTTCGCATTTCTTCTTATAACTCGCCTGTGGGCTCACCAGCCCACTAGGCAAGGTGTCCCCGGGCTTTTTTGTCTGGAGACACAAATGAGTAAACAGGAAAATCAGGAGTTCGAGTTCACCGTGCTGGTGGAGGGAACCCCAGCGCAATTGCTTGCAGTACAAAAAGCGCTAAAGCGCGTCATCAAAGAAACGATGGCGGCCGAATCGATTCAATCCGCGTTCATTGGCCATGCTGCCCTCGGCAACACTGCCTCCAACGTGATGTTGCTGCCGATCACCTCGGCAACAACGCACTAAAGGGGAGCGGACCATGAAAAACAACCATATTAAGATGGTTCAGAACTGCGATACCCCGCTCCAAGTGTGGCTTCGCACGGCAACAAAGGCAGAGTTGGATCAGCGTAAAGCGGCTCTGACGAATGCTCTCTACTATGGTGTCCAGCAAGACGAGGAAGGGCGCAATATTCGCAGCGTTTTGCGCGCGATCGACGCAGAGTTCAGCATACGCCAAGACTTGGCTTACGCGCGAGCGTTCGCCGTTTCGCAAGCGAAGACGTCGTTGAGCAGTGTCCCACTGGCCGCGACGCCAAAGCAGTTTGTCTCGTTAGCCATGGTGGTATGCAATGCCGACATCGCCGAGAAAATCCGGCGCCGTCTGAAGGTTGTACTCGGCCAAACAATGGTCGAGCACGGCATTACTGCCTTGCACATGGCCGTTAGTCGCGAAAGCGACACCGAGCTGGACGCCGTGCCCGTACGACCGATGCGTCCTCACGACGAACGTGTTCTCTTGCAGCGCCTACAAGCGCACCTAGCACGCACGTCAGGTCAATAAACCGCTGTTCAACAGCCAACCCCGATCTGCTTTGTGCAGCTCGGGGTTTTTTTTGGGAGAGACACATGCAAGTAATAGCACAACGCGCGCCAAACGGTGCGCAGAATGTCGCGCCGAAAGCACAGCAGTCTGAACATATCGACCCCGCCACACAGGCCCAAACACCGACGAAGGCCGGGTTATCGGTACGGCGCAAGCTCTCGATAACCGGCATCATCATTATGGCGGCGTTGGTATTTTTTGTTGGAGCTGAGTGGAACAACATCCGGGACGGATTCCTGCAGGCGCACAACGCCAAGATTGTAGTCAAGCGCGTTGCACCATTAGACCCAAGTCTGTATGTGTTGGTCGATAGTGCCGACGCGTGGGAACTGCGGTATCAGGGTCGTGTCGTGGCAACGATGAAGGCTACCTTTGCGCGCAATGAAACCCGCTACAAGGTAGTAACCTCGCTGCAACGCGATCTGAAACCGGGCAACGAGTTGGTGTTCGCCACACAGATTCTGCCAACTGTATCTAGTTTGGGGCTCGCCCGTTGCGAAAATTGCACCGGACGCAGCCTCCCGCTGCTGTGGACCTTGTCCTAGCAGCGTCGGACAATTGATACTCCGCAAGGAGATCTCTTCGCTAGATGCAAAAACCCCCCTCTTACGAGGGGGGTTTTTTGCTTGTAGGGTTCGCGCAAGCGCCGTATATTGTTTGGACATTTGATGTGTTCCCGCACACACTCCACGCGGGTTTGTTGTTGTCCTTGATGCCATTCGTGCATCGGCTTTCGTCGTCTGCGGATGGCGCTTCCTCGCCTTTTGGCACCCGCTTCAATCGAGCATATCCGCGGCACGGATGCTTATCATCGCCTATTACACGTGCCGCACTACATGGAGAGTCAATATGAAGTCAAGTCACTTCATTGCCAGCATTCTCGCGCCTTCACACATACCTGTCGCGAACGAGCCGTTGCTTGAGAAACTCACAGACGATGCTGTTCTGCGCGTGCTTGCACGTGACCGAAAAAAAACGTCACTTGAGATTGCGCGCTCACTGCGTGCGACACAGGACGCGGTTGAACGACGTTTAAGGGCGCTGATTCAGGCGCAAGTCGTCTGCCGTTGCGGAAGGAACTCATACGCGATCAACCCGGGCGGCCTGGCAGCGATGCTCAGAGTCGCAGCACGTTTTCGTAAACAGTTCATGGCTGGCATAAGAGACGACGCAAAAGCGTTGCTCAAACAATAGCGTTGCTCAGCGACGCTTAACATTGAGTGGCCCTAACGGGCCGCTTATTCTGGAAAGGAAAAGCATGCCTCAAACGTTGGTCAGTATAGTTGTCATGCCAATGTCGCGCTTGACGCGATATTTGGATATGGCCTGCCGCCGTTATCAACAGCTATCGTTCGCGACGAGTGTCATGTCCTCGGACAAGAAGAGATTTACTGCGCTTTCGAAAGAGGCCAGTGCGCTGTCCTCCGCGATTCGGTTGCATCATCAAATCACCGCTAACTGCATTGACGGTCTTTGCGTCACCGTGCTGGATCTCGATACCTGCCGACGCGAGGCGTTGCCTGACGATGTGCACGGACCCGAGCCGATGCACACCTTTAGCGTGACGTGCAGCCTCAACCTATTGGGGCAACACATGTCGCGTGCGTGTGAACTATTCGCCTCTATCAGCCGAGCGCCATGCCTAGCAGGTACCGGCATGGAAGCCGAGGCGCTTGAAGACGCGTATTGCTGTGCCCAGTTCGCAGCCGGGTCAAAGTGGCCGCACGCGTTAGTGATCGATGCTGAACTCCCTCTCTTCGAAAAGGAGTTGCAACTGAGCGTTAAGAGCTTGCCGGCGGCCAATATTGCCGACGACATGCTCGCCCATCAGTTGCACGTGTCGAAAGAGAAGTTCTCGCCGCTTGCTGTAGAGAAGGTCGCGCGTGAGCAGTGGCAGCGATTCGATCGTCTATCAAATGTCGAAGCGATCAAGGGAACGCCGCTCCAGAGGCAGTACCGGCGCTTAGCATTGATCGGCGAGAGCCTCGCGTCAAAACCATTGCAGATTCTCAATAAATCAACGGAGAACACATGGCCTCATTGATCATCCTGGTGTTATGCATTGGAGCCATTTGCTATCCGATTGTATGGATCATTGGTCTGTTTAAGGGCTTTCCGGTCGGTGACGCATGGCAGGACGAAACGGCGGAAGAGCGTGGCAGACGCGTCGACCTGCAGATCCAGCAAGAGCAGGGCGCGAACGGCCAAGACGTATTTGGTCAATCGCTACACGATGGGGGCCATCGTGACCACCATCACTGAAACTCGCTGGCCACTGCGATGGCTGTCAAAACTGTCGGAACACAAGGTGCAGGTACTGATCTTTGTGTTTGGTATCAGCGGGCAGATGCTCGTGACGCACTTAAGTATTGCCGGGTTCGTCTTCTGGTTAATCGGCAATGTGCTGTGCCTACGGGAGAGCCTGCGGGCTCGCTTCTATGGCATGGCAGCGATGTATATCGTGTACGCGGCAAGCTGCCTCTACAGCGTCTGGCTGTGGTCGGGGAGATAGCGGTGCACTTGCAGTAAACGTGGGCGGGGTGTTGATGCCGATGAGTTTTTGACCCAGGCTACCGATTTTGACTGACCCGCCCTAAACAGGCTCATCCCAATTGTAGCTAGCGGCTCACGAGGGCTTTGGCTGGGTCAACCGAATTCCGGCAGATGGGTCAATTTGCCGTC
>JADCJC010000041.1 GCA_020247395.1 Rhodocyclaceae bacterium | reverse complement strand
GGCAACGGCACGATGGATTTGGTGTGGGTGCGGCCGGATGGAACCTTGGTGGCTTGGTTGATCAATCCGACCAATGTGCCGTTCCCGTATGTCTACCCGGATGCGGGAAGAGCCCCTGCCGGACTTGTGCCAGTTGAGCCGTGAGTGCACCAATGACGTGCAGTGAGAGTCCAATCAGAAAAAAACAATGAGAGTCAATAAGAAGCCATGACGATGAGCCCAACGCGAGACGATGTGACTGCTTATGCGCCCCCGGCGCCAATGCGTCCGCTTAACCACGCGCATCGCGTCAACGCTGAGTGGCAACAAACCGGATGATGGTGGCCGCTTTGTTTTTGCGCAAAGCAACGCGAACGACGCAAACAAACCGCCCGACCAGCGGGCATTTTTAGCCCGCTGCGGCGGGGCGCATTCGTGGCAACGTGGATGCGCCAGATGTGCCAAACCACCAGCCGTACGGATACGGCTTCAAAAATAATGGAAGCATGCAAAGCAGAGACGAAAGGCCGCCCCACTTTGCGGGGCGGTCGCCCGTCGCTAGTCGATGCGCAAGCGCTGCGCCCCGTTGCCGACTTTCTTTTTTGGCAGCGTCAACGTCAGCACACCGTTGTCGTATTTGGCTTTTGCCTCCGATTCATCCACATCCTGCGGGAGCTGGAATGCCCGCGAGACCGAGCCAAAGTAACGCTCGCTGCGGAGAAGCTTGTCATCTTTATTTTGGGTGTCTTCTTGTTTGACTTCAGCGCGTAGCGTGATGATGCTGCCGTCTACCGAAACCTGAATATCGTCCTTTGCTACACCAGGGACCTCGGCCTGCACCGTGTAACTGGTACCGTTTTCTTTGATATCAATTTTGATCTGGGCGGGGCTTGGTAGCGCATCGCCGTGTAGTGGTTTTACATAGAACCCGGGCGCGACATCCCGGAAGAAATCATCGAACAAACTGCCGCGTGTCATCAACGAATTCATTGCCATTCTCCTAGGTCTCGATTGCTGTGGGAACTTCCACAGTTAAAAAATAGGACCAGACTGGCAAAACACAAGTGCAATATTGCCGCCGTTTGATGTAGATCAAACGTGAGTTTGGGGCACATTAAGTCAACAAAATCAAGATAGCAGAGTCACGCTGCGGGCCTATCCGCTTGATGACTTGCGAGCGAGTGGGTGATGCTCATTTCCCCAACGGATCGCTCAAGATCACTAAATGCCGCCTCCACATATCTTGCGAGCCTTGGCAGATTTGGCAATACGTCTGATGCGATCAACCCAAAGAAGAGATCCCCTGCGTAACTAAACAGTGTTACGTTCAGCAGATTGGACGGGGGAAGGGTGCTGATCGGGTGCATCTCCTCCATCTTGGCACCACGCATGTATAGATGCTGTTTTGGTCCGGCAACGTTTGAGACGAGTGTATTGCCCATCGGCGGCATGCTGTCGCTGAGCTTCAAGAGCTCGGCAACCTGCGCGATCAGCCCGGTGATGAGGGTGTAGGACTCGATGGCCTCCGGCGCGACGTTGTCGATCATGGTGCGAACGTTACGCAATGAAAACCCAATATTGCGCAAACGCACGTACGGGTCATCGGTGGGTGGAGATAACTCCACCAAGATGATGCCGATTTTGTTACCCGCCGTTTTTTCGCCCTCGCGGCGTAAATTGACCGGCATTTGAATGATGATCGGCTGGTTGAGTGAAACGCCCTGATCATTCAAATACCGGCGTAGCGCGGCGTCGATGCACGTGAGTGCAACGTGATTCAACGTCGAGCGGGTGCGTTTACGAATCGATTCCATGCGCGCCATCGAAATGCCGGCCGAGGCGAACTGGCGACCGGGAGAGACTTGGCCGGTGAGTGGTGTTTTGGCAGTCGTCACGAAAGGCAACGCAATTGCGTTCTTGGTCAGCTTGACACTTTCCAACGCCAGCATGGCGGCGAGTCGACTGATACCGAGTACACGCCTTGTAGTGCCGCCGAGGCTGTTCCAACCGGATGTCATCAGGGCTTCTGTGCGTTTCTTGCGCGAGCTTGCATACGCACTTTGTTTGATGGTCCATATCGGCGTGATTTTTTTACTGCGCGCCGTACTGGCCAACCCTTCTTCAGTCCAGCGCACCATCGTCACACCATCGGCATAGGCGTGGTGCATTTTTTGATACAGCGCAAACCGCCCGTCGGGCAGGCCGTCGATGACGTGGACCTCCCAAAGCGGCCGCGTCCGATCAAACATCGGTTCGTGCAGTTTCGCGACAAAATCGAACAAAATCTGCCGATCCGTTTTGGCGCTTTTCGATTGTTTTGGCCGCTTTGGTATGCGGTGATAAAACAAATGTTGGCTGAGATCGACTCTATCGGCGGCTCGCCAGGCGGGCATCGCCGTCATGGAGAAGTTGATGACCAAATTAAACGGCGCGACCACGTCTGTGAAGGTCAACAGATCGGCATACAAGTCGTGCGCAAAGTGATCACCGCTCTTGGCGGGGCGCTTGAATACCAGCAGCCCGCCGACGTGTTTGGGGCTGGCTGCGGTTTCCGCGATAAAGAAGCCGATATCGAGTAGAGACAGTTTGCGCATGAGAGAGGATGAGTATGTGGCAGAAGTTGTATTTTGCGCCAACCGACCCTCTTGAGGGAAATCGACCCAGCGCGGGACTGTCAATCGGCGTGTAGATCATAGGCCATACTGGGTCGGGACTCGGACTAGCCAGCGATTCGGCTAGACTAGCCATGTGTTTGACCCGCGATTTAATCTTCCGCGCATAGGCAACTGACTTGAAGAAAATCCATTCCCCCTTTGCCGCGCTAGCGCTCGGCTTCATTGGCAGCGTGATCAGTTTCGCTATCCTCGCCAACCCGATTGAGGTCAGAGCCGATAAAGACCGCATCCGCGCACATATTCACTTTCTGGCGGACGATCTCTTGGAAGGTCGCGAAGCCGGTACGCGCGGGTTTGACATCGCGGCACGTTATGTCGCAGGCCAGTTTGCCCAGTTCGGCGTTTTGCCACGCGGTAATCCATCAGGCCCGGCAAGTTATCTGCAAGCCGTGCCGCTGGCGTCGTCAAAGCTGGACCAAGATTCGCCCGTGTTTGAAATCCGGCGCAAGTCCGGCGTTGAAAAGCTCACCTATCTTGATGACTTCACGCTTAGCAGCGGCTTCAGTGAAGACGCAACCGATCTGACCGCACCACTAGTCTATGTGGGTTATGGCATCGTCGCGCCGCGTTTTGGTTTGGACGATTACGCCGGGCTCGACGTCAAAGGCAAGATCGTTGTGCAGTTGTCCGGCGCACCTGCCAGCATGCCGTCGGAGGAGGGCGCGCATTACTCCGGCGAACACAAACGCGCCGTTGCCGCCGAGCGCGGGGCGGTGGGTGTCATTGCATTGCAGACGCCACTGTCGGAAAAGTCATTCGCGTTTGCGTTGGTGCGACGTTTCGTGCATTGGGTATCGATGACTTGGTTGGATGCGGATGGCAAACCCGGTCGAGAGTTTGCAAGCCTTCGCCAGCGTGCGGGCCTGAGTTTGCCCGCTTCTGAAAAATTTGTTGCAGCGGCCGGCGCAAAACTGGAAGACTTGATTGCCGCCGCTGACGCAAAACGTCCGCCGGCTCGCTTGGATTTTGGTTTTGACGTTCGTATGTTCAAAAAAAGCCAGCGCGCGAAACTCGCTAGCAGCAATGTGGTCGGTATCGTTGAAGGCAGCGACCCGGTGCTGAAGAATGAATACGTGGTCTTCAGCGCGCACCTCGACGGCCTTGGCATGGTTCCCGGCAAGCCGGGGGATAACATCTTCAACGGCGCGATGGATAATGCTTCAGGCGTGGCCGTTTTGCTCGAAACGGCGCGGCTGATTTCGTTACAAGCACAAAGGCCCAAGCGTTCAATGTTGTTTATCGCGGTGACTGGCGAGGAAAAGGGGCTCCTCGGCGCGGACTACTTTGCGCGCAACCCGACCGTGCCAAGCGGGTCTATGGTTGCCAACGTGAATCTCGATATGCCGGTGCTGACGTATGACTTTGCCGATGTCATCGCGTTTGGTTCAGAACACTCGACGATGGCAGCGATTGTCAAGCGTGCGGTCGAGAAATTGGGGGTGCAACTCACGCCTGACCCGTGGCCGGAGAAGCGCCTGTTCACGCGTTCGGACCACTACATGTTCGTACGGCAGGGGGTACCCTCGGTGTTTCTTGTGACGGGTGTGAAATCGATGAACAAAGATGAAGATGCGTCGAAGGCGTTTGATAACTTCCTCTTGACGCACTACCATCAGTTCACGGACGACACATCCCTGCCGATCAACTACCAGGCAGCGGCGCGATTTGCCCAAGTTAACTTCAACATCGGCTTGGAAATTGCAAACTCGCCAACACGACCAAAGTGGAATGCTGGCAATTTTTTTGGTGAAACGTTTGGCAAGCGTACCCCGTAAGCGATGCTTCTCTTGGAGAGGAAAACACTAGAAAAGACGGGCTTCTTCAAGCGAAAGGAGCTGAAGGTGCCCGCCGATATTCACCTCTTGGGTTTCGGGAACTCCTATTGATCCGGCAATTAAATATGGTGAAAAAGTCCCCTGCTCCCGCGCAGGCGG
>JADCJC010000040.1 GCA_020247395.1 Rhodocyclaceae bacterium | reverse complement strand
GGACTGACCTTAGTCGAACCCGAAGGCGGGGTCTCATCCACACCGACTCACCTAAACAACAAAGCCACCGCAAGGGTGGCTTTGTTGTTTAGTGGTGGAGCCGGCGGGAATGTGCTGGTATCGCTTTGGGCGATCCCAGCATCCTTCGCTAGCGCTCAGGACCGCACTCACTGCGTTTGTGCGTCCAAGGCCAGTCCACTGGACTGACCTTAGTCGAACCCGAAGGCGGGGTCTCATCCACACCGACTCACCTAAACAACAAAGCCACCGCAAGGGTGGCTTTGTTGTTTAGTGGTGGAGCCGGCGGGAATCGAACCCGCGTCCGCAAGCCCTCTACAGGCCGATCTACATACTTAGATTCCATTATTTGATTTCGCCCCACGCACGCCAATGGCCGGGCTGACGTGACGCTAGCCACCTAAATTTAACTCTCTACCAAGTAGCCCGGCAGAAAGCGATCCTCGTTAATGACTCTGCCGTATCTTGCGATACCTAGCGTTGAGGCCCACTAGTGCAGAGCGCGGCCGGTTATTAAGCGGCTAGTGCGTAGTTTTCGTCGTTTGCGACTATTTGTTTGCAGTTGTATTTACGAGGTACTCTGCCCCTCGGTATGCACGGTTCTGCTTTGATGCCCACGTCGAAACCAGGTCGGCCCCGAATTCGATGGCGTGATTATCTCACGAGCATCAGATGAGGGCGGTGGGTAGGAATGCAACTAACTCGACTGGTCGCGTGATGCAGATTTGTGCTCCCCAGTTCTCCGGATGGCTGCCGCCAAGGTAGCCATAGGCAGCTGCCACACCAACCATGCCTGCGGCGTGGGCGGCGACGATATCGCGCTCGTCGTCGCCCACATACCAACACTCGGTCGCCGGTAGACTGAGCAATTGTGCGGCGTGTAACAGCGGGGCCGGGTGCGGTTTGGTATGTGGCGTTGTGTCGCCACTCACAACACAATGCGCGCGTCTATCCAAGCCAAGGCGAGTCATCAACGGATCGGTGAAGCGCATCGCCTTGTTGGTGACGATGCCCCACGCAATGGCGCGCCGCTCAAGTTCGGCAATGGTCTCTTCAATGCCGTCAAAAAATGTTGTGTGCTGACAGAGATTGGCTTGGTAGACATCGTGGAATTCGTCTCGAAGGGCGGCAAATTCGCTGTCAGCGGGGGTCTTGTTGAAGGCCACGCCGATCATGCCGCGTCCACCGCGCGACACGTGTGGTCGGTAGTCCGAAAGTGGCAAACTGTCCAATCCACGGGCGTTTCGAAGCAAATTCGCCGCAAACGCCATATCTGGCGCGGTGTCGGCAAAAGTGCCGTCGAAATCGAACAACACCGCCTTCGGGGTCGGCAGGGACAGCGCGGGTAACGGCTTGCTGGCCAAGGCTACGTGCGCAGCAGCGGGAGTGGTTTGAAGCGCTTGGCGAATACGCCGTTCGCACTTCCCCCCCACCAGTGTTCAATGACGGTTGTGTACAACGCGCGGTAGTCGATCACGGGCGGAGGCCCGTCGATTTGGAAGACGTCGACCACCGGCATGGCTTCGCCGATGAGTCCGCCGTTTACGCGTCCACCCATGGCGAAATGCACACTCGACCAGCCGTGGTGGGTTCCGCCCTCGGCATTTTCTTTCGGGCTGCGACCGAACTCGTCATAGGTAAACACCAGCGTGTTGTCCCACCAGCCGATTTCCTGCATGCCGCGACGAAATGCCGCCAACCCTTTTGCCAAGCGCTCTAATACGGGGCCGTGGAATTTGAGTTGCGTCCAATGGGTATCAAATGCGTTGTGTTGATCACCATCTTCGGCGTTAAGCGTGATGTGTACGACTGGCGGTGCGCTGCCGGCGGCCACCAATTCGACCGTGGATTGCAGCGCGGCTCCGAATGAATCGCCGGGGAACGTTGTCTTGAGTGTTGACGGCGAGTCGAGCGTAAAGGTCTTCGCGGCCTCGCCTGCTTTGGTAGTGGTGAGATGAGCGGTTTCCGCTACGCGATGGCGCGCCTGCCACTCCTTGGGATAGAGCATATTGACCACGCCGACCGCCGCGTTTCCACCACGGAACGGGCCCATCGGATCGGCTTCCCGAATGTCCAAATCGCCGAAAGCGACGACATCAATGTTGCTGCGCTTGAGCTGCCCATTTTGGTTTAATGCGCGCGTCATCCAGCCTTCGACCAGAAACTCATCCGGTCGCGATGCGGTGAAAAGGGTTTCTGCATCGCGGTAGTGTTGGTTGGTGACGTCTTGCTGGCCAATCCCTTGCAGGATGGCTAGCTGATTGTCTTGCCAGAGCGGCAGCAGCGCGTCGAGGCTGCGGTGCAATCCGTGAGTCTGGTTAAGCATCAGCACCTGTTCGCGCGACTGCGCGAGGTTGGGACGTAGCCTGCGATAGCGGGCATTGGTAACCGGTGCGAGTGTGTTGTAACCGTCGTTGCCACCTTTAAGGTAAACCATCACGACGAGCTTTTGTTGCGCAGCTTGCGCACGCGAGAGCGACGCAATGCCGGGCAATGCGGCCAGCGCTAGTGCGGACGTGCCTTTGAGAAAACCCCGGCGTCCGAATTTCAATTGATGCGCTGTTGTTTGACTCATGTTTGGATCGTCTTGGTATCGCGCGCCCGAGGCATTAGCCAAACTTACGACACGCCATCATGTAGTTGACCGACACATCGTTGCCCAGGCGGTAGACCTTGGTAAAGGGATTGTAAGTCATGCCGATGAATTCGGCGACGCTAAGGTCGGCTTGTCTGGCCATGCCGGATAGCTCGGCGGGGGTGATAAACCGGCGGTACTCGTGTGTTCCTTTGGGCAATAACTGCAGTACGTACTCTGCACCGACGATGGCAAACAAAAATGATTTCGGATTGCGATTTAGCGTGGAAAAAAATAGCCATCCACCTGGCTTGGCCAGTGCCGCACAGGCACGGATGGTCGAAGCTGGGTCCGGCACGTGCTCCAACATTTCCAGACATGCAACGCAGTCGAATCGCCCCGGCTGTTCAGCGGCAATGTCTTCGGCCGAGGTGAGCCGATAATCAAGTGCTAGCGTTTTGCCCTTGGATAAGGTCTCAAGTTTGTGCAATTCCGCAACCTTCAGGGGCTTTTCGGAGAGGTCGATGCCGACCACCTCTGCGCCCTTCAGGGCCATGGACTCGGAGAGGATGCCTCCGCCGCAACCGACGTCGATGACGCGTTTGCCAGCCAAACCCACCAGTTTGTCAATGTGGTTCAGACGCAGAGGATTGATGTCATGCAGCGGTTTGAATTCGCTGGTCGGGTCCCACCAACGCGCCGCCAAGGCACCAAATTTGGCGAGTTCGAGTGGGTCAACATTTGGATTTGCAGCATTACTCACGAGTAGTGTCCTCTCAATTTAATGCACGCGGAAGCGTTCACCCCAGGTGGCGCTCTCGGCACGAATGGCTTCCAGATCCATCGTGGTTAGTACACGATTGTCGAGCAACAGTTCCCCGTCTACCCAAACATGCGTCACGTGTTCGCGACCCGCAGCGTGCCACAGGTGTGATGCCGGATCGTAACAAGGCGTGGTCTCAATCGAGTTCAAGTCTACCGCGACGAGATCTGCGGCTTTGCCCGGTTTGAGTGAGCCGATGACGCGATCCCACTGCAACGCCTTTGCGCCGTTGAGCGTCGCCATTTGCAAGGCTTGCAGCGCCGGTAACGCGGCAGCGTCTCCGCTCACCCCCTTTTGTAGCAGTGTCGCGAGCCTTGTTTCGGCAAACATATCGAGGCGGTTGCTGGAGGCGCAGCCGTCTGTGCCGATGCCGACGTTGACACCAGCCTCAACCATCGCTTTGATCGGTGCGATGCCACTTGCGAGTTTCAAGTTCGAAGAGGGACAGTGCGCAACGTGGACTCCCCGTTCCCTAAACAGCGCAATCTCGCTGGAATTCAGGTGGACACAATGCACGGCGATAAGGTTTGGGCCCAAGACGCCGAGGCGCTCAAGGCGCTCAATTGGCCGGATACCGTATTGCTTTTCGCTCTCTGCGGGCTCGTTGGCCGTCTCGTGGATATGGCACATCAGCAGAAGATCGTCCATCTCGTTGGCAATCATCACCAACTTCTGAAACGTGGTGTCCGACACGGTGTACGGCGCGTGCGGCGTCACCATCAGCTTGAGTTTTGCATCGGTCGCAAATTCATCGCGAGACGACAACGCGCGCGCAATATAGGCGTCTGCGTCAGCCGCGTAGGGTGTCGGGAATTCCAATACGGCACCGCCCAACGCAGCGCGCATGCCCGTCGAGCGTACGACTTTGGCGGCGGTGTCTTGGTAGAAATACATATCGGCAAAACATGTGGTGCCGCTACGCAACATTTCGGCGCAGGCTAGCTGGGTGCCCGCACCGACGTAGGATTCAGACAGGTGTTTGGACTCGACAGGCCAGATGTGCTCCTTCAGCCAGGTCATCAACGGCGTGTCGTCCGCAAGGCCCCGCATCAGTGTCATGGCAGCGTGGGTGTGCAAGTTCACAAGTCCCGGAATGAGTGCATGATGCGCAAGCACTGTCTCGGCAGCGTTCGGAAACTGCTGGCGTGCCTCTGGAGTCGGCAACACCGCAGTGATGGTGCCAGCGTCGAGAACAACGGAATGATGCTCAAGCACGGCTAGCGGCTCTACCGGTATCACCCAGCGTGCGGAAAGAATTTGTGTCATAAGTTAAAACCGTACTTAGCGCGCGGCAAAAACAAAAAAGCCCCGCAGTGCGGGGCTTTTCTGCCAGTTTGCCCAATTACTTGGTTTGGACGCCCTTGAACTCAATGTCGACGCGACGGTTTTTGGCGCGGCCTTCAGCGGTTTTGTTGGTCGCCACCGGCTGCGTTTCCCCTTTGCCAAGGGTAGTGATTTTTGCCGCAGGAATCCCTTGCGAAACCATGTATTCCTTGACGGTGGTCGCACGTCGCTCGGACAACTTCTGGTTGTAAGCATCGGTGCCAATGGAGTCAGTATGGCCGGTTGCGATGACCATTTCGACATCGACTTTCTTCATCTTAGCAATCGCTTCGTCGATTGATTTCTTGCCATCCGGCTTCAGGATCGACTTGTCAAAATCGAACAGCGCTTCGGCCTGGATAGTGACCGCCACTTTGACCGGCTGAGGGGCTGGTTTTGGCGGTTCAACGGGTTTCGGCGGTTCAACCGGTTTTGGTGCAGGTGGTGCCGGCGGCTTTGGCGGCTCCACTTTCTTCGGCATGCAGTCAGGGTGGTCAATGCTGCTTGTTTGGACGCAAGCGCCTGAAGCATCACGCACCGGCGCGCCCGAGGCGTCGACCAAGTTTGGTGTTACGCCAGCATATGCGGCGACCGCCCCCAACATGGCGGCGGTTGCGGTCAACTTGGCGATCAGGGAATTCTTCATTTGGTGTTACTCCCAAGAGATTGGAAAATTTTTTGTCGTCGAGAAACTTCGGCAAATCCACTTCAAACTACCCGTTCCGACAAGCGAACCTGCCGGGGCAGCAAAACTGGACGCAGCCGACTTATGGTGCAAAATCAAAACTCATCAAGGCGTCATTGGCGGACACATTACCGAAACACATTGCCGAAACCGGCTCGTTCATAACGCCCAGCACACGCCCTTGGAGAACCCAGAAATCATACACGATAGCTGGAGACGGGCACAACCTCGGACGCCCCAAGTCGCTTGATGCGTCTGTGATCGTTGCACAATAACAACAGTTTGTGCCAGTTTTATGGCGGTGTCGGAAAAGCACAACGGATTGTGTGCATCCCTGAGTTTTGACTCTATCAATAGTGGTTTGGCAGATCGACTGTGGTCAAACGTCGGCGAATGTGGTAAATTTGGCGTCTGTGAGCGGCGTAAAACCCTTATAAATCAAGGATTTGATTTGCCTCCTCGGGCGTGACGGTGCGCACCCTCATAGCACTATTGGCAATTTCTTGGCATGCCTCAGTGATGTCTTCAATGCCACACTTTTAAATCGAATAAGAGCCCAGTCGTGACCGATCCACTCATCCCCTCTTTTGCCAAAGAAACATTGCCGATCAGCATCGAAGAAGAGATGCGCAAGAGTTTTCTTGATTACTCAATGAGCGTTATCGTTAGCCGCGCGCTGCCTGATGCCCGCGACGGGTTGAAGCCGGTGCACCGCCGGGTGCTATATGCGATGCAAGAGGTCAACAATGTTCATAACCGACCCTTCGTGAAGTGTGCACGCATCGTCGGTGATGTGATGGGTAAGTACCACCCGCATGGCGATACGGCAATTTATGACACCTTGGTGCGCATGGCCCAGCCGTTTTCACTGCGCTATATGTTGGTCGACGGTCAGGGAAACTTCGGCTCGGTCGACGGTGATAACGCGGCCGCAATGCGTTACACCGAATGCCGCATGCAGAAGATATCGTCTGAACTGATGGCCGACATCGATTCCGACACCGTCGACTTCGGCCCGAACTATGACGGCAAGGAGTTGGAGCCGCTGGTGTTGCCGGCGCGATTCCCCAATCTGTTGGTCAATGGTGCCACCGGTATCGCGGTCGGCATGGCAACCAACATTCCGCCGCACAATCTTTCTGACACCATTGACGCCTGCCTGCGTGTACTCGAAAACCCGGCGGTTGATCTGGAAGATCTGATTGATATTGTCAAAGCGCCAGATTTCCCCACTGCGGGCATCATCTACGGCATCGACGGCGTACGCGATGGTTACCGCACTGGTCGCGGTCGCTGCATCATGCGCGCGCGTTGCCACTTTGAGGACTTGGAAAAAGGTAACCGTCAGGCGATTATCATCGACGAACTGCCATACCAGGTAAACAAGGCGAACCTGCTGGTAAAAATCGGTGAACTGGTTCGTGACAAAAAGCTAGAAGGCGTCTCTGACCTGCGCGATGAGTCGGACAAATCCGGAATGCGCGCGGTGATTGAGTTAAAACGCGGCGAAGTGCCTGAGATTGTGCTCAACAATCTCTACAAAATGACGCAGATGCAAGAATCGTTCGGCATGAATATGGTCGCGCTGGTTGACGGCCAGCCGCGGCTGCTGAACCTGAAACAATTCCTTGACGCGTTTTTGCGTCACCGTCGCGAAGTCGTCACGCGCCGTACCGTGTTCGAACTTCGCAAGGCGCGCGAGCGCGGCCACGTGCTGGAAGGTCTCGCCGTGGCGTTGTCCAACGTCGATGAGATCGTCGAACTGATCAAGTCTGCCCAAACCCCGGCTGAGGCTAAAACCAAGCTGATGGGCCGGGTGTGGCGTTCCAAGCTTGTCGAAGAAATGCTTGCCCGCGTAGTTGACCAAAATGCGGGTGATCAGTCGGAAGCATTCCGCCCTGACGGCTTGCCAAAAGAGTTTGGCCTCGGCACAGCGGGTTACCGCTTGTCTGATACACAAGCGCAACGCATTCTCGAAATGCAGCTGCAACGCCTAACTGGTCTTGAGCAAGACAAAATTGTGGCTGAGTACAAAGAGGTCATGGAAAAGATCGCCGACTTGCTCGATATCTTGTCCAAGCCGCAACGCGTGACCGCAATCATCGCTGGTGAGTTGAAAGAAATCAAAACACAGTTTGGCGACAAACGTCGTTCCGAGATTGTGACGAATGGTCAGGAAATGTCCATCGAAGATTTGATCGCCAACGAGGACGTAGTAGTGACGATGTCACATACCGGCTATGTAAAGTACCAGCCGGTGGCAGATTATCGTGCACAAAAGCGCGGCGGACGCGGCAAGCAGGCCACGGCAACAAAAGACGATGACTTCATCGAGAACCTGTTTATCGCCAAGACCCACGACTACGTGTTGTGCTTCTCGAACAAGGGCCGGGTCTATTGGTTGAAGGTCTATGAGATTCCGCTGGGTTCACGTGGCTCGCGCGGCAAGCCGATTGTCAACTTGCTGCAACTCCAGCCGGGCGAAAAAATCTCGACGGTTTTGCCTATCAAAGAATTCCGTGATGACCGCTTCGTGTTCTTCGCCACCGCAGAAGGCACGGTGAAGAAGACCGCGCTATCGGATTTTGCCAACCCGCGTAAGGCCGGCATTATCGCCATCGCCCTGGATGAAGGCGATTCGCTGGTCGGCGTCGCGCTGACGGATGGCAAACACGATGTGATGTTGTTCTCGAATGAGGGCAAAGCGGTACGTTTCGAGGAGTCAGATGTCCGATCGATGGGGCGTGACACGCGTGGTGTACGCGGCATGAACTTGGCCAAGGGCGGCAAGGTCATCTCCATGTTGGTGGCGGAGAACGAAGAAGATTCCGTGTTGACCGCAACTGAGTTTGGTTACGGCAAACGCACCGCCATCTCCGAATACACGCGTCACGGTCGTGGCACCCAAGGCATGATCGCCATCCAGACCTCCGCCCGCAACGGCAAGGTTGTTGCCGCAGTGCTGGTGCGCCCCGAAGATGAGATCATGATGATTACGACAGCGGGTGTGTTGATTCGCACCAAGGTGAAACAAGTGCGTGAAATGGGACGTTCAACGCAAGGCGTGACGCTGATCAATCTGGATGAAGGATCAAAACTGACAGGCTTGCAGAAGGTTGCCGAGTCCGACGAGGAAGGGGAGGAAGTATGAGCGTGACTAAGAAACTGCTAGCGATAGCAGCGATGAGTGCGTCGCTGTCGGGTGGAGCCTTTGCTCAGACCAATGCGGCGCCGTCGGCGGGCGGAATCGCCTCGGCTGAGACCAAAGTCGCGATCACCGAAATGCTGGAGGCGATCAATTTTCGCCAGACGATGATCCAGATTTCTGCCACGATGACCCAGTCAATGCCGCAGATGTTCGAACAAACGTCTTCGCGGATGTTCGAGAAATTGCCACCTGCTGAGCAGAAAGCGGCCAAAGAAAAATTTGCAGCATCGGCCCAGGGTGCCATGGAAAAGGCGATGGCCATTTATCGCGATCCGGAGATCTTGAAGGGCGTGGAAGACATCATGGGTCGCGCCTACACGAAGCGATTTACGCTCGCAGAGATCAAATCGATCACGGCGTTCTATAAGAGTGATGCGGGCAAGAAGATGTTGTCGGCTGGTCCCCAGCTCATGCAGGAAGCCATGCCAGAAATAGTGGCACTTACTGCACCGAAGACCAACGCCTTAATGCAAGAATTCACTAAAAAAGCGCTGGAAGACGCAAAGGCCGCTAGCGAGGCTAAGACGGTAACTGCAAAGTAATCCTCGTTGAGCCGCTCATTTAACTTTTCCGCTGGTCCCGCCGCGCTGCCGACGCCTGTCCTTGAACAAGCGCAGGCTGAATTGCTCGATTACAAGGGCACGGGCACCTCCGTGATGGAGATGAGTCATCGCGGCAAGGTGTTTCTTCAACTTGCCGCCGAAGTGGAGCGCGACCTGCGTGAGTTGATGGGTATTCCATCTAACTACAAAGTGTTGTTTTTGCAGGGCGGTGGCAAGGGCGAATTCTCGTTTGTCCCGTTGAATTTGCTGCGCGGTCACACTAGTGCCGACTATGTGGACACCGGGCATTGGTCGGTGCAGGGCATTAAGGAGGCGCGCAAATACGGCGCGGTAAATGTGGCGGCATCCGCAGCGGACAAGAACTACACGTACGTGCCGCAGGAAGCGACATGGAAGACGGATCCAAACGCGGCGTATCGGCATATCTGTACAAACGAAACTATTCAAGGCGTCGAGTACTTTTGGACGCCCGAATGCGTTGATGGTGTCCCACTGGTCGCGGATATGTCATCGCATGTTTTGTCGCGTCCGATGGATGTGGCCAAATACGGATGCATTTATGCTGGCGCGCAAAAGAATATTGGACCTTCCGGGCTGACCGTGGTGATCGTCCGTGAAGACTTGTTGGGAGGGGCGCATCCACTCACCCCGTCGGTGTTCGATTACACGCAGCAGGCGGCTAGTGAATGGATGCTGAATACGCCGCCGACCTTTGGCGTTTATCTCGCCGGGCTCACCTTCAAGTGGCTGATACAGCAGGGGGGGCTGGCTGGAATTGAGAAGGTCAACATCCAGAAGTCTCAGCTCTTGTATAGCACCATTGATCTGTCGGGCGGCTTTTACCGCAACGACGTCGCTGTGCCCGATCGCTCACGCATGAACGTCCCGTTTTTTTTGAAGGACGAGTCGTTGAACCAGCAGTTTCTTGACGGCGCGACGGCTGCAGGCATGTCGGGGCTCAAGGGGCATAAAGCGGTTGGTGGCATGCGGGCGTCGATCTATAACGCGGTGCCATTAGCGGCGGTCGAAGCACTGGTGACGTACATGAAAGACTTCCAACGCCGGTACGGCTGAGGTAGGCCGCGCTCAATGCGGAAGCGCTTCAGGATAAACTTTCAATATGTCGCCACCTCCCAACACACCTCCGTCGTCGCCACCGTTGTCGCAGTTGCGGGCTGAAATCGACGCGCTTGACGCTGAAATTCTGTCCAAGCTCAACGAGCGCGCAGTGCTCGCCCGCAAAGTCGGTTCACTCAAAGTCGGACAGGCCTATCGCCCCGAGCGCGAGGCGGGAGTGCTGTTACGTATCAAGCAGTTGAACGAAGGCCCGCTGCCTGACGAAGTCGCTGCGCGTTTGTTCCGCGAGATCATGTCGGCCTGCCTGGCGCTCGAACGGCCGATTACGGTGGCCTATCTTGGCCCGCAGGGCACGTTCAGCGAGCTTGCTGCAAAGAAGCATTTTGGTGAAGGGGCTGAACTCAAACCGCAGGGTTCGATCGACGAGGTGTACCGGAGTGTGGAATCGAATGCCTGCGACTTCGGTGTGATTCCGGTCGAGAACTCGACTGAAGGTGCCGTTGGGCGCTCACTCGATTTGATGCCACAAACGCCGCTGAAAATCTGCGGCGAGGTGTTGGTGCGCATTCATCACCATCTGATGGCATCCGCGCCGGTGCCGTACGACAGTATTCTGAAGGTGTTTTCCCACGGACAATCGCTGGCACAGTGCCACGAATGGCTCAACACGCATTTGCCGAAAGTTGAGCGCATCGCGGTCGCCTCAAATGCAGAAGCGGCACGTCGCGCCTCGCTTGAGCCGTTCACCGCAGCGGTTGCGGGCGAGATGGCGGCGGCTCACTACGGACTCAGCCTGCTGGCCTCCAACATCGAGGACGAACCCAACAACACCACGCGCTTTTTGGTGTTGGGCACTTATGAGCCCAAGCCATCGGGTCGCGACAAAACTTCGCTCGTGCTTTCGGCGGCCAACCGCTCCGGTGCGGTGTACGAGATGCTTACGCCATTCGCGCAACGCGGCGTGTCGATGTCGAAGTTCGAATCGCGTCCGTCGAAACTCGCGATCTGGGAGTACCTGTTCTTCGTCGATATCGAAGGACATGTCGAAAACCAAAATGTCGCAGACGCACTCGCTGAACTCCGCAAAATTGCGGGCTATGTGAAGGTGCTCGGGTCATACCCGGCGGCAGTGATTTGAGCTATTTTCCGCAGCGCCTCGTGGCATTTGCGAGGGGTTGATCTTTCCCTTGTTGACCGCCGTTCTAATTACCATTTATGCCAATTATGCAATTCGCTGACCTCGCCCCCGACTACATCCGCGCTATCTCTCCGTATCAGGGCGGCAAGCCGATCTCCGATGTCGCGCGAGAACTCGGAATGTCCGAGGCAGATATCGTCAAGCTTGCCTCGAACGAGAATCCTCTCGGAGCCAGCCCAAAAGCACTCGCCGCCATTAGCGCCGCGCTACAAGATTTGGCACTGTATCCGGATGGTGGGGGCGTCGCGTTAAAAGCGGCCATCACGAAGAAATTTGGTATTGCGGCAGACAGCATCGTCCTCGGCAACGGCTCCAACGACGTACTGGAATTGATGGCGAGGACGTTTATGCGCCAAGGCGACACCGCCGTCTATTCTCAGTACGCGTTTGCAGTCTATCCGTTGGCAACACAAGCGGTGGGTGCCACGCCGATTGCCGTGCCAGCGAGAGAGTTTGGCAACGATTTGGACGCCATGCTCGCCGCGATTCAGCCCACCACCAAGATGGTGTTTGTCGCCAATCCCAACAATCCCACCGGCACCTTCATTCCCGGGCCGACGCTGAAAGCGTTCGTGGCCAAGGTGCCGAGTCACGTGTTGGTGATTTTGGATGAGGCCTATGGCGAATATTTGGACGCCAGCGACGCCTATCACACCGCGCCGTGGCTTGCGGAATTTCCGAATCTCGTCATTTCCCACACCTTGTCCAAGGCTTATGGTCTGGCGGGACTGCGCATTGGTTTTGGCTTCGCGCATCCCGACGTCGTGGCGATGTTGAACCGTGTCCGTCAACCATTTAATGTTAATCATTTGGCGATGGTGGCCGCCGAGGCTGCGCTATCAGATGATGCGTTCATCGCCGAAAGTCGCAACCTCAATGCCCAGGGTCTCAAAATGTTGTCAGCGGAATTGGCGAAGCGCCGTATTGACTTCATCCCCTCGAAGGGCAACTTCATCGCCTTCAAGATTGCCCGCGCGGCTGAAGTGTTCCAAGCATTGTTGCGCGCGGGGGTCATTGTCAGACCCCTCGCCAGCTATGGTTTGAACGACTACTTGCGGGTCTCGACGGGAACCGCTGCGCAGAATGCGCGTTTTCTGTCAGCCCTCGATGCCGCACGAGCAGAACTGAAAGTCTAGTTTCCGTGAGGTCTTTCAGCCATTTTTGCTTGGAAACGACCGTCTTTTCTAGAGGTTACATTTCTGCGTATCACATGATCGACAGCGTTGCGTCATGCTGAAGCAGGTCGTTATCGTCGGTGCCGGATTGATCGGCACATCCTTCGCGTTGGCGCTCAAGCGTCGGCACCCTGGCCTCAGCATCCGCGCCATCGACAGCCGTAAGGAGTGCGTCGCGCAGGCGGTGAGTCGAGGCGCGATGGATTCGGGCTGTAGCTACGTACAAGCCGGCGCTGCTGATGTGGTGTTGTTCGCCATCCCGGTTCGCCAGATTGGTGCGGCGCTCGCAGCCATTGCACCGCACCTCGCCGCGCACACGGCGGTGATCGACGCCGGTAGTACCAAGCAGGATGTAATCGCGGCCGCGCGATTGAGTCTTGGCCATAGGTTCCCGCAATTTGTTGCTTGCCATCCGATCGCCGGTCGAGAGCGTCATGGCCCACTTGCGGCGGATGCCACACTGTTTGACGGCAAAAAGGTCGTGCTCTGTCGCTCGCGGGAAAACAGCGACGCCACCGTAGAAACCGCCCGTCTTGCCTGGCAGGCGGTCGGTGCAAGCATCGTCGAAATGGCCGCCGCCACCCACGACGCTGTGTTTGCGTCGGTGAGTCATCTTCCGCATATGCTGGCCTTCGCCTTGGTCGACGAACTTGCCGCGCGGCCAAACGCAAAGTTGTTGTTTGAGCACGCCGCGTCGGGATTTCGCGATTTCACCAGAATTGCCAGTTCGAGCCCCGAGATGTGGCGGGACGTGGCGATGAATAACCGCGAGGCGCTGCTCTCCGAGCTAGACGCGTATTTGCTGAAGGTGGCAGCACTGCGGAATATGCTCCAAGCGAATGATGGCGAAGCCATTTATGCTCTTATGCAGCGTGCGCAGAGCGCGCGAGAGCACTGGTTATCCGGGCAATTTGACCAATTCAATCGGGAAGATGCCCCATGAGTCAGCTTGAATCCGCGTTACGACTGGCTGCGGTGTCACGTGCACGAGGCGCGGTTATGTTGCCCGGCTCCAAGTCGATTTCAAACAGGACCTTACTCTTAGCCGCGCTAAGTTCGGGTGAGACGGTAGTACGCGGGTTACTACAGTCCGACGATACTGCGGTAATGCTCGCCGCACTTGGTAAGCTGGGCGTGCAGGTTGAAGCACTCGGCGGCGATGACTATCGCGTGTTTGGTTGCGGCGGCGTTTTTCCCGTTACGGAGGCCGCGCTTTTTCTCGGCAACGCGGGCACTGCGTTCCGGCCGCTGACCGCCGCGTTGGCGCTGCAATCTGCGGAGCGCCGTTACCAGCTTGATGGCGTGCCTCGCATGCGTGAGCGTCCGATTGGCGACCTTGTCGACGGGCTCGCGCCCTTGGGCACCATGATTGACTACACCGGTCGGCGCGGATTCCCGCCGCTTGTCGTGTCTGGCCGCACACCGACTTCGGTCGATCGAATTTCGGTGCGAGGAGACGTGTCAAGTCAGTTTCTGTCGGCTTTGTTAATGGCGGTGCCACTCCTCAAGACGGGGATAACGGTCGAAGTTGCGGGCGAGCTCATCTCCAAGCCCTACGTCGAGATAACGCTGAATTTGATGGCGCGGTTTGGCGTGATGGTGGAGCGAAACGAATGGCGCGAGTTTTCGCTCACCTCAGGTGCCGCGTATCGTTCACCCCGGGAAGTCAATGTCGAAGGTGACGCGTCGAGTGCATCCTATTTTCTTGCGGCGGGTGCAATTGGCGGCGGACCGGTGCGGGTGCAAGGCGTCGGCCGTAGCAGCATTCAAGGCGATATCAAATTCGCCGACGCGCTTTCTGCAATGGGGGCGGTGGTCAGCATGGGCGACGATTGGATCGAGGCGTCGCGGCCCGCTCGTGAACGTCTGAAAGCGATCGATGCCGACTTCAATCATATCCCGGATGCGGCGATGACGATTGCAATACTGGCATTGTTCGCCGATGGCACAACAACGATTCGAAACATTGCGAGTTGGCGCGTAAAAGAGACTGATCGAATTGCGGCGATGGCCATGGAGCTGCGAAAACTCGGGGCGGGGGTCGTCGAAGGCTCGGACTTCATCGCCGTGACGCCGCCTAACGGGGCCAAGCTGGTGTCCGGGGTCGCAATTGATACCTACGACGACCACCGTATGGCGATGTGTTTCTCATTGGTCGCCTTGGCGGGGGTGGAAGTTGTTATCAATGACCCCGCCTGCGTCGGCAAGACATTCCCAGGCTATTTCGACGCGCTCCGGAGACTGTTGTCGTGACCACGATGCCCACGGCCACCATCCCAGTGATCGCCATTGATGGTCCAACCGCTTCCGGCAAGGGCACGGTCGCGCAGCGAGTAGCCACGGCGCTGGGGTTTCACTATCTGGATTCGGGTGCCTTGTACCGGCTCACAGCACTTGCGGCCCTCAAGCAAGGTGCTGATTTAAATGATGAAAATAGGGTTGCCGAAGTCGCAAGAAGCCTAGATCTGCAATTTTTCGCCGATAAGGTGATTCTGGATGGTGAAGACGTGTCGGAGCAGATCCGCACCGAGAGTGCCAGCCAAAATGCGTCCCGAGTGGCGGCTTTTCCCACCGTTCGTAGTGCGCTGACCGAGCGACAACGTGCGTTTCGGCTTGCCCCCGGGCTCGTTTGTGACGGTCGAGATATGGCGTCGGTGATTTTTCCGGACGCGCAACTGAAAATTTTCCTGACGGCCAGTGTTGAAGCGCGGGCCGAAAGACGCACTAACCAGTTGAAACAAAAAGGAAACTCTGCGATACTAGCCCACGTTGTGAAGGAATTACGCACTCGTGACGAACGCGATTCGAACCGCCAAGTCGCTCCACTCAAGAAACTAGACGACGCGTATCTACTTGATACAACAGCGATTTCTGCCGATGCGGCGGTTGAGCAGGTGCTGAACTGGGCCAAAGATACAATCCGGTCTCGACAGTAACCAGAAATCGGTGCGTGTTCGGTGGGTGTTGTTCGCGTCATCCGCTTGTTCTAGATAGTTTTTTCCCAGCAGCGAGTCGTTGTTACCTAGGTGTCCGAGATGCCCAAAACATCCGGACGATGATGAACCCTCTACGTCGCCAGACGAAGAGCTAACCCGCTTAACCGAAAGTTAACCCATTCATGTCAGCATCAACCCAACCCGCAGCAAAAGCCAAAGCCCCCAAACCCGTTTACGCGCCGGACAGTTTTGCCGCGTTATTCGAGGAAAGCCTGACGCGCCAAGAAATGCGCGAAGGAGAAATGATTACCGCAGAAGTTGTGCTGGTCGATCAAAACTTCGTGGTGGTCAACGCCGGATTGAAATCCGAAAGCGTGATCCCGATTGAAGAATTCAAGAACGACAAAGGCGAGCTCGAAGTAAAAGTCGGCGACTTTGTCACCGTTGCAATTGAAAAATTTGAAGATGGTTTTGGTGCCACCAAACTCTCGCGTGATCGCGCGAAGAAACTGTCTGCATGGCACGACCTCGACGTCGCGCTGGACAAGGGGTCGATCATCACCGGTATGGTGTCCGGCAAGGTCAAGGGCGGATTGACCGTTATGATCAATGGTATCCGTGCATTCTTGCCGGGTTCGTTGGTTGATACTCGTCCAGTCAAAGATACAACGCCATTCGAAGGCAAAGAACTCGAATTCAAGGTTATCAAGCTCGATAAGAAACGCAACAACGTTGTCGTGTCGCGCCGTGCCGTCATGGAAGCTTCCCAAGGTGCAGATCGTGCAGCATTGCTCGATACCTTGAAGGAAGGATCAGTGGTCAAGGGTGTCGTCAAAAATATCACTGACTACGGCGCGTTTGTGGATCTGGGTGGTATCGATGGCTTGCTGCACATCACCGATCTTGCATGGCGACGTGTGAAGCACCCATCCGAAGTCTTGGCGGTTGGTGATGAAGTGACGGCAAAAATTCTCAAGTTTGACCAAGAGAAAAACCGCGTCTCCTTGGGTATGAAGCAATTGGGCGATGATCCTTGGACGGGGCTGTCGCGTCGTTACCCACAGTCGACCCGTTTGTTCGGCAAAGTCACCAACCTGACCGACTACGGTGCCTTCATCGAAATCGAAGCGGGCATTGAAGGTTTGGTACACGTCTCAGAAATGGACTGGACCAACAAGAACGTTCACCCGGCCAAAGTGGTATCGCTCGGTGACGAAGTCGAAGTCATGATCCTGGAAATCGATGAAGACCGTCGTCGTATTTCGCTCGGCATGAAGCAATGCATGCAGAACCCGTGGGAAGAGTTTTCGATGTCCCACAAGAAGGGCGAGAAAGTTAAGGGCACCATCAAGTCGATCACCGACTTCGGTGTGTTCATCGGCCTGCCGGGCAATATCGATGGCTTGGTTCACCTTTCGGACATTTCTTGGAACGTCCCGGGCGAAGAAGCGGTTAAGGCTTACAAGAAGGGCGATGAGCTTGAAGCCGTGGTGTTGGCGATTGACATGGAGCGTGAGCGTATTTCGTTGGGTGTCAAGCAGCTCGATTCCGATCCGTTCACCAGCTATACCACCCTGTTCGACAAGGGGGCCATCGTTAAGGGCACCGTCAAGTCGATCGACGCAAAAGGCGCGACGATTGCGCTGTCAGACGATATTGAGGGCTACCTCCGTGCGTCAGAAGTTTCGCGAGAGCGGGTCGAAGACATGCGCAGCCACATGAAAGAAGGCGACGAAATCGAGGCGATCATCATCAACGTTGATCGCAAGACGCGCAACATCAATCTGTCCATCAAGCAGAAAGATTCGCTCGACGAGAAAGACGCAATGAAGCGCATGACCGACGAAGCGCCTTCCAATGCTGGCACGACCAACCTTGGCGCATTACTCAAGGCGAAGCTGAAGCAAGACTAAGGCTGTACGATTGGCTCCGCCCTGTGGGTGGGGCCAACGTCTAACCGTGTCAAGCGATTTCCTGCTTGGCAATACATCGGCAGTCACATAAACAAAATTGAAGTGGATCTACCTCTTGAAATCCATGACCAAGTCAGAGTTGATTGAAATCCTGGCATCGCGCCACAACCAACTCGCCCCCAAAGACGCCGAGCTGGCGGTGAAGACAATGTTAGATGCGATGTCATCAACGTTGTCGCATGGTGACCGAGTCGAAATAAGGGGATTTGGCAGCTTCGGGCTGAATTTCCGTCCTCCGCGCACCGGTCGAAATCCGAAAACGGGCGAAAAGGTTTTGGTGCCGAAAAAGTATGTTCCGCACTTTAAGGCCGGCAAGGAATTGCGCGAGCGGGTTGACGAGGCGCTTGAGGCTGCTGAAACTGCCGCAGCGGCGGCGCGCGAACAGACGAATAGTGAAAGTTCGCCTCCTGCAGGCCAAGGGATTTTGGCGGCGCGAGCTGGTACCACAAACAGTTGACAACACATCTTGAGACACGCCGGGTATCGAACGATATCCGGCTTTTTTTTGCGCCGGATTCGACAGAAGACAATAAATGCCTGCCGCCGTCTGCCAAGGACGGCTATAACACCTAAAATACAAAACATGAATATCCTGCTTTGGATCGTCCGAGTCATCGTGATCCTCATGCTGGTTTGGTTCGCCGCCAAAAACGCGGATCCGGTCAGCATCAACGGCATCGGCGCCACTCTGCGTGCACCGTTGGCGTTGGTCCTGCTCGCCTTCTTTGGCGCAGGCCTGTTGGTCGGCCTGTTGACGTCGCTGGTCGCTATCTTTCATTTAAAGCGGGAGATCAAGCAACTCAACCGGGCGCTGCAAAATCGACCCCGTGTGGCGGCGCTTGATCCCGCCGGGGCGGCTCCTGCATTGAAAGCAACACCCGGACCGTCGCCTTAATGGATGCACTACTGGGCTGGTTACCATGGGCCTTTGTCGCAGCGATGGGTTTCTTCGCGCTGGGCTGGTTAGGGGCTAGGTTCGATGTGAAACGATTGATTTCGGAGTCTAGAGAGCTTCCGCTATCGTATTTTCGCGGCCTAAATTTTTTGCTCAGAGAGCAGCCGGATAAGGCGATTGAAGCGCTGATTGAGGCTTCCAAACAGCATCCCGAGGCCGTTGAACTGCAGTTTGCATTGGGCAGTCTATTCCGTCGGCGCGGCGAGATTGACCGCGCTTTACGCGTGCACAAAGACCTGTCCGAACGCAGTGGACTCTCGGTCGAGCAGCGAGCGGACGCACTTTATGAAACTGCGCTCGACTATCACAAGTCGGGTTTGCTCGACCATGCGGAGAAAATCCTGCTAGGAGTGCTTGACGATAGCGCCGCGAACGACAATCAGCGCCGTACCATCCTTGAGCTCCTGTTGAATTTGTATCAGCAGGAGTGTAACTGGCGCCGGGCGATTGACGTTGCCCGGACGCTTGACGCCGACCTGCCAATTGAAAAACGTCGTTATTCTTCGGCTATCGCAAACTTCCACTGTGAGCTGGCCACCGAGCTACGGGTTGCAGAGGGGGTTGCCGCTGCGCGTCGTTACATAGATCGGGCTTTGGCAGGGTATCCACAATGCGTCCGTGCAAATCTTCTCTGTGGAGAGTGGCTTGCCGGTGAAGGTGAATACGCCGAGGCGATCACCGTTTGGTGTGGGATCGAACAACAAGATCCTGCCTACCTCGGCTTGGCGGCAGAACAGCTACTCGCCGCCTTTGAAGCATTGGGCAAGATGCCTGAAGGGGTGGTGTTGCTTACGCGGCTGCAACGGCAATACCCGTCTTTGGATCTGTTAAATGCGCTCTTCAAAGCAACGCTGAAAAGTGCCGGGCCGCTAGCCGCGTCTGCGCTGGTGCGGAGTGACTTGTACGTAAACCCGACTCTCGTCGGGCTTGACCGGCTGCTCGAGGCACAGGTGCTGGCAGCGACAGATGAAACGAGGGCGGATTTAGAAATGCAGCGCGCCTTGGTCCACAGCCATGCTAGCCGCCTTGCAGTCTACCTTTGCAAGAAATGTGGCTTTAAGGCCAAACAGTTCTATTGGCATTGCCCCGCGTGTGCTGGTTGGGATACGTTCCCGCCTCGTCGGACGGCCGAATACGACACTGCCGAACGCCATCTCGCTAAGCTGCAGGCCGAACACATCGAAAACAAACAGGTTCATGCATGAATGACAGACCGATAATTGTTTCTCTGGACTTTCCGAATGCCCGGGCGGCTCTCGCTTGTGCCGAGCAGCTTGATCCAAGTTTATGTCAGGTCAAAGTTGGCAAAGAGCTTTTCACGGCAGCCGGACCAAGCATGGTCGAGAGTCTGATGCGGCAAGGCTTTCGCGTGTTTCTGGACCTCAAGTACCACGATATTCCGAACACCGTCGCCGGCGCGTGCAGTGTGGCCACCAAGATGGGCGTGTGGATGCTCAATGTCCACGCCTCCGGCGGGCGACGTATGCTCGAGGCGGCTGCGGAAGCCGTAATTCGTAACACGCCCGCAGGAACTACCAAGCCCATCCTGATCGCCGTAACTGTTCTTACCAGTCTTAGTGCGGCGGAGCTGCCCGAAATCGGGCTTGCCGCAGATGTTGATGCAGCTGTCACGCGTCTTTCCTCGTTAGCAAAACAGAGTGGGCTAGACGGCGTGGTCTGCTCCGCGCAGGAAGCGCCGTTGATGAAACAAACATTTGGTCAGTCATTTGTATTGGTCACGCCGGGGATACGGCTGGCTACGGACGCAAAAGGCGATCAATCGCGAGTGGTAACCCCCGTGGACGCGATTAGAATGGGCAGCGATTATCTGGTGATCGGTCGATCAATTACCGGTGCCGCCGAGCCGCGCGCCGTACTTAAAATGATCAGTGATTCGCTGAAGGTTACGCATCCATGAAGCTGACGGTTATTGGTACAGGTTATGTTGGTCTGGTGTCCGGCGCATGTCTGGCCGATGTTGGTAATGAGGTGTTATGCTTGGACTTGGACGCAAAAAAGATCGATCTGCTCAAATCAGGAGGCATCCCGATTTACGAGCCGGGCCTCAAAGAAATTGTGGCGAGCAATATTGCCGCCGGTCGGCTTCGCTTCACGACCAACATCGAGGAGAGCGTGGCGTTTGGCGACATCCAGATGATTGCCGTTGGCACGCCGCCGGGCGAAGACGGTTCAGCGGATTTGCAGTATGTCGTCGCGGCAGCGCGAAACATCGGTCGGTTTATGACTTCACCGAAGATCGTGATGGACAAGTCGACTGTTCCAGTCGGTACCGCCGACCGCGTGCGTGAAGCGATCACCGAGGAGTTGGCCGGCCGCCACCAGCAGATCAAGTTCTCGGTGGTATCGAATCCCGAATTCCTGAAAGAAGGCGCGGCGGTTGAAGATTTCATGCGGCCTGATCGAATCGTGATCGGCGCGGACAGCGATGGCGCGGTGGAGGCAATGCGTAAACTCTACGCGCCGTTCCAGCGCAACCATGATCGGTTGATGGTGATGGATGTTCGCTCCGCCGAGCTTACCAAGTACGCAGCCAACGCCATGCTGGCCACTCGTATCTCATTTATGAACGAGTTGGCGCTGCTGGCTGAGCTGCTTGGTGCGGATATCGAGGCGGTGCGCAAGGGAATCGGTTCGGACCCGCGCATCGGGTACCACTTCTTGTACCCGGGTATCGGCTATGGCGGTTCGTGTTTCCCCAAAGACGTCCAAGCCTTGCAGCGCACTGCCACGCAGTCAGGACTTGATTTGAAACTGCTCGACGCGGTGGAGCGGGTCAATTACGCACAAAAGCATGTGCTGACGCAAAAGATCGTGAAGCGGTTCGGCGAAGACCTGAGCGGTCGCACATTTGCCGTCTGGGGACTGGCATTCAAACCGAATACGGATGACATGCGCGAGGCACCATCCTTGGTGTTGATTGAGGACCTCACCAAGCGCGGTGCCAACATTGTTGCGTTTGATCCGGTCGCTGCCACGGAAGCAAAACACTTGCTGGCGGGAAATACCAATGTGACATTCGCCGAAAGCGCGCTGGGTGCGTTAAGCGCAGCCGATGCGCTCGCCATCGTTACGGAATGGAAAACGTTTCGCGCACCTGACTTTGCCGCAATGAAAGCCGCGCTTAAGTCACCAATCGTGTTTGACGGGCGTAATTTGTACGAGCCATCGACCATGGCCGAGCAGGGCTTTCAGTACTATCCAATCGGTCGTAAACAAGCGGGTTCGCCGTGAAGCTGAGTATTCCCGACTGTCGACATGCGCGTGTCCTTGTGGTTGGTGATGTCATGCTCGACCGTTATTGGTTTGGCGAGGTCTCGCGAATTTCGCCCGAAGCACCGGTGCCGGTGGTTCATGTAAAAAAAACGGAGGAGCGTCCGGGTGGTGCCGCCAACGTTGCCCGCAACATTGCCTCGCTTGGCGGCCAGGCGACGCTATTGTCGGTAGTGGGCGACGACGAGCCCGGCCGCACCTTGGCAACGCTGCTCGAACAAGAACGGGTGACGACACATTTCCACAAAGATGCAGCACTACCGACCACGGTCAAGTTACGCGTGATCGGACGGCAGCAGCAACTCATGCGAATCGATTTTGAAACGCCGCCATCGCGTGAGGTGCTCGAGGATAAGTTGGACGACTTTGAGTCGATGGTCGATACCCATGACATCGTGGTCCTTTCGGACTACGGCAAAGGTGGTCTGACACACGTCACGAAGATGATCGATGCGGCAAAGCGTCACGGCAAACGAATCTTGATTGATCCGAAGGGCGACGATTACTCCAAGTATCGTGGCGCGACCATGTTGACGCCCAACCGCAGCGAGTTTCGCGAGGTTATGGGTAAGTGGCGCGACGACACTGATCTCGCGCAACGCGCCGAAAAGCTGCGCGACGACCTGTCTTTGGAGGCATTGTTGGTCACGCGCTCCGAAGAGGGTATGTCGCTGTTTACCGCATCAGAAGTCCTTCACGAACCCACGCAGGCGAGGGAGGTGTTTGATGTTTCCGGCGCCGGTGATACCGTCATCGCCACCATAGCACTCATGCTCGCCGCTGGGAGTGACACCTCCATCGCCGTGCGCATCGCCAACCGCGCCGCCGGTGTGGTGGTCGGCAAACTGGGCACCGCCACATTGAGCCGATCTGAGTTGGAAGCGGTAACTTAAAACCGGCGATAGGCGCCCGGCGTTTTTCACAAGACACACAAATCATACGAGCACGAACCATGACATACATCGTCACCGGCGCAGCCGGATTTATAGGCAGCAATATCGTGAAGGCATTAAACGCCCGGGGTATTCGCGACATTGTCGCAGTTGATAACCTGGCGCGCGCGGATAAATTCAAGAATCTTGTTGATTGCGAGATTGCCGAATACGTCGACAAGCAGGATTTCTTGTCGGTTGTCGAGTCGGGTGAGCTATCCGGCGACATCGATGCCGTGTTTCATGAAGGCGCATGTTCGGACACCATGGAAACCGACGGGCGCTACATGATGGAAAACAATTATCGGTACTCACTTTCATTGTTTGAGTGGGCGCTGGAAGAAAGTGTGCCGTTTCTCTACGCCTCCTCGGCAGCGGTGTACGGTGGCGGTGCCACCTTTCGGGAGGAACGTCAGTACGAATCGCCGCTCAACGTATATGGCTACTCCAAGTTTTTGTTCGACCAGGCAGTGCGCGCGCGCGTCGGCAATGACTTTGAGCAGGCACCATCACAAATCGCCGGGTTTCGATATTTCAACGTGTACGGCGCACGCGAATCGCACAAGGGAAAGATGGCTTCGGTGGCGTATCACTTTTTCCAGCAGTATCGTGCAGCCGGCAAGGTGAAGCTATTCGCCGGCAACGACGGATACGCGGACGGCGAGCAACGCCGGGATTTCGTTTCTGTCGAGGATGTCGTGCGGGTCAACTTGTTCTTCCTCGACAATCCCGGCATCTCGGGCATCTTCAACCTCGGCACGGGCCGCAGCCAGACGTTCAACGACGCCGCGGTGGCGACCGTCAACGCCTGCCTCGCGCTAGAAGGTAAACCACCCAAGTCGCTGGCCGAGCTGCTATCGACCGGAACAGTGGAATACATTTCCTTCCCAGACGCGTTGAAAGGTAAGTACCAAAGCTTTACGCAGGCCGATTTGTCAAATCTTCGGGCGGCAGGTTATGCCGATGATTTTTTGACGGTCGAGCAGGGTGTGGCGAACTACATTCCGTGGCTTGCCGCACAGTGATCTGCTAGTAAGTCTGCAGGCAAGCAAAGGTCCGGCGGTCAATAACGTTGTCAACCAGCGGACGTGGAGAACGTTTTTCGGCTTGCGATTCGGTTAGCGGTAACTTGGTGATCCAGGTGTGAATCGCAAAGCAGCCCCGCCGCTCTTTACCTTCGCGTCATCAACCTAACCATAATTCGGGAGTCGAAATGAAGAGACTGATAAGTTTGCTTGTGGCATTTTTTGCGGTAGTAAACATGGCGTTTGCGGCAGTCAACGTCAACACCGCAACCAAGGAAGAGCTTATGACGTTAAATGGCATTGGTGAAACCAAAGCGCAAGCAATCATCGATTACCGTACCAAAAACGGCCCATTTAAGTCGGCGGCGGATTTGGACAAAGTGCCTGGAATTGGCGAAGGTACGCTGAAGAAACTGGGTAAGGATGTGAGTTTCTCAGGCAAGACCACAGTTGCTGCAACAGCTGCGAAAGCAGACGCCAAATCAGCCACTGCAACCCCGGCTGAAACCAAGAAAGCCGATAAAGCCAAAGAGATGAAGGAAGAAAAAGCGCCGGCCAAGGAAGACAAAAAGACCGCTGCCAAGGAAACACCGAAGGCCGACGCCAAGACTGAAAAGAAAGCGGACGATAAAAAGGCAGATGCCAAAGCGGCGGCAAAAGACGCGCCAAAAGCCGAAGCAAAAGCGGAAAAGAAGGAAAAAACCGACAAGCCGGTGAAAGAGGAAAAAAAAGCAGAAGCTAAGAAAGACGACAAAAAAGCCGATGCGAAGAAAGACGAGGCGCCGAAGAAGTGAGGTGCCCGCGCTTAGCTAAAAAAGCCCCGCGACTGCGGGGCTTTTTTTATGGGACTGGTTATGTTTTGGCGAGGCCGATAGGCTGACTTGTCAGACGTAATCTCGTCGAGCGCAATCCGTCAACGCCGCTGCTCGCAGACCCGTTCGAGTGGGGCAGGGATTTTGCTTAGATCGGGGTTTTGCTAGGCTCTAGACTTGACCGCTGAGCCGCTTTACGGCGTGTTGCACTGCCGCGTTCGGCAGGTGTCGGATCGCTTTCGTAACTGACATTAGACACCGCGGCGCATGATCTTTGTTCTCTGGTAACGAGTCACATCAATAGCCAAGCCGGCAACTCCTTCGGCCTGACAAATCGACGTCGCCGGGGGTTGCGGCCGCGGGTCGGACTCACATCCGCGCAAAATGCGTTTCGACCGGGACGCCTTTGGCGAGCGTTTGGTAAACCACACAATAACGGTCGGTCAATTTCTTCAGCGTTTCGAGTTGTGCATCGTTAGCGTCGGTATCGAGCGCAAAGGTCATACGAATCGCCGTGAAGCCAACCGCCACAGTTTTATCTACGCCGAGTGTGCCGCGAAAGTCGAGATCGCCCGCAGCCTCAATCTTGCAATCAAGAATCGCCACGCCGACTGCGGTGGCAACTGCCGCAAGCGTGACGCCTGCGCAACCGATCAGCGCCTGGAGCAACATGTCTCCGGAACACGCCAGCGCCCCATCGCCGCCGGCAGCCGGGTGCAGACCGGACCGGGTCGTGCCGAGGTGTGTTTGTACATCGCAGGCAATTTTTTCTTGTGCAACTTTGCCGTGGGCCGTGAGCACAAGTTGCGCCGCGCCGGCGTCTTCGCGATAACGCGCCTTTAACGGGGCCTGCGCTGCGGAAAGTTGTGCGGCAAGGTCGGTGATCGGTAGCGGAGCGGCGGAATAGGATGGTGTCGGCATGCGATGCGCGCGGCAGGGCGTCCGGAACGCGCCGCTAGTATTGTGAGGGGACGTAATGATACCTTTAACCTGCCGGAGCGCATCGGGCGCATTCGGCTGTGATTGCACTCTGGTGCGTTGCCTTTGACGTGCAATGCCATTTTTTTGGCGCGCTCTATCCCTGCGAAGGCCGCCGAGCGTCGAGTCAACTTATATAATCAAAAAAAACATTTTTTCCTTAATACATGCAAAAATTGCATATGAATGAAGGCGCCTCGATTGCTGTGAGTCGCAACCTCGTTGTTAAGCGCCCGCAATTCCGGCATTTCCAAAGAATTTGCAACACTGCAAGACTGCATGTTGTGTCGCCTTCAGCGCACGTCAGTCATTTATCCCTCAACTTGATCCCCGTTCTTCTGTTCGTACTCCTATGAATCTGCAACAAGTTCGCTATATCCGTGAAATCGCCAAGCAGGATCTAAATCTGACGCAAGCAGCGCTGGCTTTGCATACGTCTCAACCTGGTGTCTCAAGGCAAGTTCGAGAGTTCGAGGACGAGTTAGGCGTCGACTTATTCGTTCGGCAGGGTAAACGCCTCACGGCGTTGACACCGGCTGGTCAGGCCGTCGTGAAAATTTGTGAACGGCTACTTGGAGAAGTGGACAGCCTCAAGCGAGTCGGTCGTGAATTTGCCGACGCCGACAAAGGTGAACTTGTTATTGCGGCAACCCACATGCAAGCGCGATATGCATTGCCACAAGTGGTGAAGGCATTTCTGAAAAAGTATCCCAACGTCCGCCTTAGTTTGCGTCAAGGCGCACCGCGAGAACTGGCTGAAATGGTGATCGCCGGCGAAGCCGATCTCGCCATTGCCACGGAGACGCTTGACCGTTATCCGGAGCTTGTCACCGAGCCGTTGTATCGCTGGCATCACTGCGTGATCGTGCCGAAGTCGCATCCATTAAGCAGCGAAAAACGGCTCACGTTGGCGAAGATTGCCCAGTACCCGATCGTCACCTACGACGCGGCGTTTTCCGGTCGGTCGGCGCTTGATGAAACGTTTGCTGCCGCGGGGCTCGATATTGATCTGGTCCTCACGGCCATTGATACCGACGTCATCAAAACTTACGTCCGTGAGGGGCTAGGCATAGGCATCATTGCCGGCATGGCGGTCGATTCGCGCGACCACGATTTGGTGGCGATAGACGGTGCCAAACTGTTTCCGGAGCGCGTCACGAAACTCGCTTACCGTAAAAATGCTTATCTGCGCGGATTTGTGCGGGACTTTATCGGTAGTCTTGCCACACACTTGAGGACCAAATGAATTCAATTGAACAGACAATTGGAAACACTCCGCTGGCGCAGCTGCAGCGTATTCCCGCGCGGTTCGGTGTCCATGCCAGTAACACGCTGTTGGCCAAACTTGAGGGCAACAATCCTGCGGGCTCGGTAAAGGATCGCCCAGCGATGTCGATGATCAACCGCGCTGAAGGCCGGGGCGAGATCAAACCGGGCGATACGTTGATTGAGGCGACTTCCGGGAACACCGGCATCGCTCTTGCGATGGCAGCGGCCATCAAGGGCTATAAGATGGTACTGGTGATGCCGGATAATCTTTCCATTGAAAGGCGGCAAACCATGCGCGCCTATGGTGCCGAGCTAGTGCTCACGCCCAAAGACAAGGGCGGCATGGAGTACGCACGCGACGTCGCTGAGCAACTGCAACGCGAACGTGGTGGCATGATCCTGAATCAATTTGCCAATCCCGATAACCCGTTGGCGCACTACGAAGGCACCGGACCGGAGATTTGGCAACAGACCAATGGCAAAGTTACCCACTTTGTCGCGACCATGGGTACCACGGGAACGATCATGGGGGTGTCACGTTACCTGAAAGAAAAAAACCCTTCCATTCAAATCATCGGTGTTCAGCCGGCCGACGGATCGAACGTTCCCGGCATCCGCAAATGGAGCGATGCCTATTTGCCAAAAATTTTCCGCCGGGAGCAAATTGATCGTGTTATCGAAGTCACGCAAACCGATAGTGAAGCGATGACTCGCAGGATGGCGTCCGAGGAAGGTATCTTTGCCGGAGTTTCGTCTGGTGGCGGACTGGTGGCGGCCCTTGAGGTCGCTCGGGATGTGCGGGATGCGGTGATTGTTCACATCGTTTGTGACCGCGGTGATCGTTATTTGTCAACCGGCGTTTTTCCCGCCTGACTCGTCACGAGTGGTCATCAGCAACGGGGCCGTTTAGGGAAAATCTCGCTAGAGATGCGAGAATGCGACGATTGCCTGCACAGCACTGAACATGACACCAATTCTCGTCTTTGATATCGAGACCATTCCTGATATTGACGGCCTTCGTCAATTGCATGAGCTTGACGCCGACCTCAGCCCCGACGCGGTTGCGGAATTTGCCTTTCAACGCCGCCGCCAACAAACCGGCGGCGATTTCTTACCGCATCACGTGCAGCGTGTCTGCGCCATTTCGTGTGTGCTGCGCACCGACGATGGGCTGCGTGCATGGTCGATCGGAAAAGCGGAAGATGACGAGAAATACCTTATCCAACAATTCTTTAAAGGCATTGAAAAGTACACGCCGCAGCTGGTTTCATGGAACGGCGGCGGATTCGACCTGCCGGTGCTGAATTACCGCGCACTGGTGCACGGCGTCGCTGCGCCGCGTTACTGGGACATGGGCGAAGACGACCGCGACTTCAAGTGGAACAATTACATCAGTCGCTACCACACGCGGCATTTGGACTTGATGGATCTGCTGGCGATGTATCAGCCGCGGGCAAGCGCGCCGCTCGATGCACTCGCACAGCTTTGTGGATTTCCCGGAAAACTTGGAATGGATGGCGGCCAAGTGTGGAGCGCGTACCAACGCGGTGAACTCCAAGCGATCCGCGATTACTGCGAAACCGATGTGATGAACACCTATCTCGTGTTCTTGCGCTTCCAACTGATGCGCGGCGCGTTGAATGAAGCTGCGTATCAGGCGGAGGAAGCCGTGGTACGCGACTTCCTGAAGGCTAACTCTTCGGCGGAGCACTGGCAGAAATTTCGTGCGGCTTGGAAGATCAAGTTGATCTAGTCACGACGTTCGAATAACCAGAACTGTTCGCGCGTTTCCCCCGGCCGGGCACCGCGCCAGCGTAACTCCCATTGGGTTGATTGGTACAGGGCAGGTACGGCTCCACGGCTCTGCCACAACACCAAATTGCAAGCCGATTGCGGTCTGACTTCCAGACGCTCTGGCGTAATGCCCAACATGTAGTCGATCATACCGCGCTCGGATTCACCAAGTTCGACTGTCGCAAGGCAGCGGACATCCTTTGGCAGTGCCTCGGCGAGCGCCTCAAACGTGGGCTGATAGCTGCGCGCTAAATCAATCCATGGCAGGAGTAAGGTAAAGCTACTCGTCCAGCCGATGACGATGCCGGTCGTCCAGCCTGAGAGCACACGGCCGGGTAGCCTTGCAAGCCATGGCATCAAGCCAATCCACAACCCGCCTAGCAGTGCGGCGATCAGCAAGTTCGCTGGCTCGACGCTGAGTGTTGGGCTCATTGGCAGATGGCGTGCGAGAAAGCCCCAATTAGGCGGTGCCTGCATCACAAAGGCGCGCCACCACAGATACCAGGCAAGAATCATCAATAACGTGAATAGCACTCGTGCCGACCAATCCGCCACGGTCGCAAATTTGGAGGGTATTTGCATTACTGCCGGTACCGCGAGGACGGCTAATGGTGGCAGTAGCGGCAGCAGATACACCTCGCGTGCCGATGCGGAGAAGGTCAGTGTCGCCAGTCCGACCCCGAAACAGAGGCCGCAAGTGAGCAGTCCCGGCAATACGCGGATTTGCCGGAAATGCCGCCAGATCGTGTACCCAGCAAGTGGTAAAAGCGGAAAAGAAAACCATGGCAAGTTTTCAAGCATAAACCCCGCATAGTGTTTTGCGCCGAGTTCCCCAACGCTGAAACCCAAAAAACGTCCGATGTTGTTTTTCCAAAACCATTCGAGGAAGAGTGGCTCGCCGCGCAGGTAAAGCGCCGTCGGCCAGATCACCAACCAAGGCAGTGCCGCAATCACGGCCACCAATAATCCGGTCCGATAGGTGCGGGTGCGCCAGTCGGGCGACGCGACTGGCAGCGACAGGGCGACCACACCGAGGATGCCCGGCACCAGCAACCCCTTGCCGAGGAAGGCGATGCCCGCGCCGGTGCCCAACAGGAAGCCGCCGGTCACACTGCGCTTTGGCAGATAGGCAAAACCTAACAGCGAGATCGCCATACCGGCAAGTTGTGGAGCATCCGCGATCAACATTCGGCCGTGCTGAACCATTCCCAACGTACTAATCAAGGCCAGTACTGCGAGCCGACCAGCGCCTATGCCCCACCAACGGCGGGCGGCCATGGACGTGGCAAGCAACGTGGCAATCAAAAAAATCAGGATCGCTACGCGTGCACCATATTCGGCGTCCAGCCACGGCGCTAGCAGCTTGGCGCTCGCTGCCGCCGCCCAAACCATCAGCGGTGGTTTCTCCAGAAACGGTTCACCCGCAAGGGTCGGCACGACCCAATCGCCGGTCTGTAGTAGGTGATTGACAAGCGCAAAGGTATAGGGCTCGTCTGGTTTCCAGGGGCCGTAAGCCATTCCAGCTGGCATCAAGTAGATGAGAATCAGTGCCAGCAGTAACCAAGGTGGAATCACATCGCGCGCTGTTGCCCGTAAGTCATCATGAACCGGCACATCGGCGTTCAGCCACCTAGACAGGTTTGGCAAAGGGGTGTGGGGGTCAGCGGGCATCGGCGTTTGGCGCATCCGCAATCAATTGTTGCTCGATCCGGAAAAACACCGCGTATAAGGTTGGCAGCACTAGCAGTGTCAACAAGGTCGCCGACACCAACCCACCAATCACCACCACCGCCAGCGGCCGTTGAGTCTCGGCACCGATTGCATGTGACAAGGCCATCGGTAACAGTCCAAACATCGCCAGCAGCGCGGTCATTAGCACGGTGCGCATTCGCACGACGGATCCCTCAATAACGACTTGTTGAATCTGCATGCCGCCAGCACGTAACTGATTGAAGTAGGTGACCATGACCACGCCGTTGAGCACAGCTTGGCCGAACAGGGCGATGAAGCCAATTGCGGCTGACACGGAGAGTGGGATACCCGTAATCAGCAGTGCAAAAATTCCGCCGATCAGTGCAAAGGGAATATTCGCGGTAATGAGCGCCGCGCATTTCACGGACTGGAACGCGTCGAACAAGAGAATAAAGATCAGCAGTATCGAGAGGGGCACAATCCACGCTAGGCGTTTCATCGCCCGCTCCTGATTCTCAAATTCTCCTGTCCAAGAGATTTCCTCGCCTGCGCGTAGTTCGCCTGATTCACCTACGCGGGCTTGCATGTCGCGGACGACACTGCCCATGTCACGGTCGCGAATAAATACGCCGATGGATACGACCCGACGGGCATTTTCCCTCGCAATATTCATCGCACCAGAGATTGAGCGGAAACGAACCAACTGTGACAGGGGGATCTGTGCACTACCATCGGGCGTGGCGACAAACAGATTAGATAGGTTCGGCAACGTTCTGGCACCGTCCTTGAGACGAACTACCACACTGAAGTGTTGCTCGCCTTCCCAAAGCTCTGACGTGGCTCGGCCCGCCATTGCGGTTTCAATCAGATCCTGAATGTCGCCGACATTGATGCCGTACCTTGCTGCAGCAGGACGATCTATCTCCAGCACGTACTGCGGTAACGTTCCCTCGCGATCTACAAACGCCCGCACCACTCCGGGTACCTTCTGAATCTGCCCTAGAATACGGCGGGCATGCTGGTTTAAGCGGTCAAGATCATCTCCCCGCACCTTAATCACAATCTGACCATCAATTTGTGAAATTGACTCGAGGACATTGTCGCGGATAGGTTGCGAAAACGAGGGGTCGACGCCGGCTAGTGTTGAGACAAAGGCGTCCATTTCTTTGATGAGATCCTCTTTGGTCTTGCCCGCACGCCATTCCGATTCCGGCGCGACTTCCACAAAGAACTCGGCCGCGTTAAAAATCTTTGGATCAGTGCCGTCATCTGGCCGACCGACTTTTGAAATTACCGTACGAACTTCTGATACCGCGCGAAGTTTCTGCCGTATGGCGCGTGCTTGCTCTTGGGCTTCCGCAGGAGACACTGAGGGCGGGAGGAAGACATTTACCCAGATGGAACCTTCATTGAGTTCCGGCAAGAATTCGCTACCAATCTGCGTGCCAGCTGCAAGACTCAAGCTAAGTGTTGCTACGGCGACGGTAACAACTTTCTTCGGCTGTGCAACCGCCCAACGCAGCGCTGGCTCGTACCAGGACTTCAATTTAGCTACCAGGGCGTTATCCTGGTGGGGCACGCCCCGTCGAACGAATAAATAGGTAAGAAGAGGCACCAGAGTCAGCGACAGAACAAGCGAACCCACCAATGCAGAGGTGACCGTCCAAGCCATCGGTGAGAAAATTCTGCCCTCATGGCGCTGCAACGTGAAGATTGGGATGTGCGCCGCAATGATGATAATCATCGAAAAAACGGTAGGCCTTGCGACCTCAGTCGCAGCATCGATGATTGCTTGCATCCGTGTCGCAGGATCGGTGATCCGCTCATCTTTCAGTTCGGAGAGTCTGCGCATGATGTTTTCCACCACGATTACTGCTCCGTCGACGATGATGCCGAAATCCATCGCGCCGAGAGAGAGTAGATTGGCGGGGATGCCAACGAAGGTTAGTCCCAAAAATGTCGCAAGTAACGCCAATGGAATGATCGCGGCCACAATCATGGCGGCGCGTAGATTTCCCAAAAACAGAAACAACACCAGTATAACCAGCATCGCGCCTTCGACCAAGTTGGAAAACACTGTTTTTAGTGTTTTATCAATTAACCAGGAGCGGTCATAGTAGGGCACGACTCTGACGCCTTTGGGCAAGATCGACTCGTTGAGGACTTGAATTTTTGCCTTCAACTGTTTCAGCACTCGCGACGGATTCTCGCCCTTTCGCATGACTACGATGCCGTTCACAATATCGTCGGCGTCGTCTTGGCCAGCCAGGCCCTGCGGTGGCGCGCCGGAAGTGACCACGTCGGCAACATCTCTAACGAGTATTGGCACGCCTTTGTTAACGGCCACCACGACTTGCGAGATGTCGGTCGACGAGCGGAAGCTGCCGATACTGCGCACTAGGTACTGCTGCCGCCCTTGAGTAACCGCACCTCCGCCTGCATTTGAGTTTGCGCGTTGCAATGCGGTGAATAACTGAGTTAGTGTGAGCTTATAGTCCCTCAGCTTGGCGAGGTCGGGATTAACCACATATTGCTTGATGGTGCCACCCTGAGTGACGATATCGGCCACGCCTTGCACTTGGCGCAATTGGCGCTCAACCAACCAATCCTGCAGGGTTCGTAACTCCTGAGTGGAGTAACCGTCTCCGCGCAACCGGAAGCGAAAAATTTCACCAATTGCCGTCGATAACGGCGCTAAGTCGGGTGTCACTCCTAGCGGGAGATCAACGCTCTTGAGTCGTTCAAACACCTGCTGACGGACCGTCATGTCGTTCGGCCTGTCGTTGAAGGTGAGGATGATGTACGACAAACCAAACTGCGTGTGAGAGAACATTCTCACGACATTTGGCGTGGAGTTTAGCGCTGTTTCAATCGGAATCGTAACCTGACGCTCAACCTCTTCTGCAGCATGCCCGGGAAACAGCGCGATAACGTTTACCTGCGTATCTGAGACGTCAGGAAACGCTTCGACGGGTAGATTTATGAATGCGATTACGCCGCCGACCGAGAAAATCAGTGTGCCCAACAGGACGATGAGCGGCTGTCGCAACGAGTACTGAATCAGTCCGCGCATGATCAGTTCTTTGCTCGCGCGGCCTGGGTTGCGTCACTTCGAACAAGCGCGGCCGCGATCATTTGCTGGAGGAACAGTGATCCTGCCACTACCACTTCGTCATTTTCGTTGAGGCCAGACGTCACGGGCAACATACCATTGCGTAGCGTAAGGGGTTTGATGCCGCGACGCACAAATACACCGGGTCCGGTTCTCACAAAGACAAAACTGCGTACGCCATCAAGGAACACCGCCTTTTCCGGTACTAAGGGGTACTCCCCCCTCGCTAGTGTCACGCGGGCAGTCACGAACATTTCCGCTTTTAGCCGCAAGTCCTTGTTGTCAATCGTGCCGCGTATCTTGAGTGTTCGCGAGACTGGATCAATGAAGTCCGAAACTTGGCGCACTTCTCCGCGGAAAGTGTCGTCTGGATACTGGGTAGCAGAGACTAGTACTGCGGTTCCTGGCTTGAGTGAGCGCAAATCACTCTCGCTGGCGTCAAGCTGAAGCCATAGCTGAGTCGGATCGGTTACGACAAAGTGCGGTACGCCTGGCTGGTCAGCACGCAGTTCCTGGCCCGGGTTCAGATTGCGTTCTACAACGACGCCGGCAAGCGGGCTGTTCAAGGAAAACTGCTGGTAGGTGGCATGTGATTTTGCATCCTGCCCGTACATGAACAGACGCGCGTTAGCGCGGCTGGATTCTGCCTCGGCGGTCGCGTAGTCGGCTTCCGCTTGTTGCAAGTCCTTGGCTGAGACGATGCCATTGGCAGATAGCTCTTTGGCACGCGCGAGGGCTTGCTTGGCGACGGTTACCACAGCGCTTGTTTTTTGGGCGTCCGCCTGCGCCGTTGCAAAGTCGGGTGACTGTAGCTGCGCAAGTGGCTGCCCATTTTGGACCCTGCTCCCAACATCAGCGAAAATACGCCCGACGCGACCTGAGAACGGCGTAAAAACACGAACGGTGCGATCTTCATTCCAGACGATACGCCCCGGAATGTTGATTTCCAGCTCGCGCGGTGCCTCCACCTTCGCGACTTGAATTGTTTTAAGTGAAACATCGTTTGCTGCAAACGTGATGGTTTCACCCGTGACCGTCGGGATGATGTCTGAACTGGCCTCGGGCTTCTTGCTGCATGAAGTGAGTGCGACCATTACGATTGCTGTCAGTAGAGTCGTTGACAGGCGCGGAGAAGACTTTCGGTGCGGATCGTGATCAGCGTTGAGCAAAGTGGTTATCCTCATGGTGTTGCCCCACTTGGGCGCGGTGTGAGGGGCTCCGTCGCGGCCGCCCAAGCGGCCCATGCTTTTCCGGCATCAGCGCGCGCCAGGGAGACTTCAAGTTCTGCGGACTTAAGATTGCGGCGCGCATCGAGCAACTCGATGACGCTAATCGCTCGTTTCGAGTAGGCAAATTCAGCGGCGTTGGCTATCCGGCGGGCAACCGGCAGCAGGTCGATTTCTAATTGCATCAGGCGCAATGCTGCGGCGGTCCAGCTGTCATGGGCGAGACGTTGTTCGAGCTCGGCATGAACCTCGATCCGGCGCAGCTGGTCACGAGCAGCATCTAGGTCCACAGAAGCACGACGCACTTCACCTTCATTGGCGTGCCGGATCAATAGTGGTATGGTCACGGAGAGCCCAAAAGAATTTCCAGTGCCCTGCGTATTGCTGCCACTAACTGGCCACCTGTCAAATTGTGCGCTGACGGATACGTCCCGAGTGGAAATGGCTCTAGCCAGTAATCTAGCCGTCTCTGCCGCACTCACGCGGTGTTTGGCCGCAGCGACATCGGCTCGGTCAAGATTCGCGGGCGGCTGTGAGGTTAGTGACGCGGCCCCAGGTGGCGGCAGGGGGTTGGGCGCAATGACCTTTAACACGAGTGCGTGACCATCGGCTGCGATTGCCCGTGCGAGGTCCGACCGCGCTCGCGCAAGATCCGTTTCCGCAGCTCGCACATCGTTTTCGCTGCGGATGGCATCGAGCCGAAATCGAGAGGCCTCTATCTCGGCTAGGTCACCTGCGGCAAGTCGTTTTTGCGCAGCGGACTGATTTGCCTTTGCGACATCGGCGAAGGAGCGCATTCGCTCGATTCTCTCTTGCTGATATGCGAGTTCGAAGAACAAGCTGCGGATCTGCGCACGCTGTTGCCGCTGTATCTCACTGACGTCGGCATCCGCCGCTCGTAGAATGGCGTCAGCCTGCTGTTCGCGTAACGAACCCTTGTTCCCACGCTCTATAAGTTGGTCGAGGCGAACCGACGAGTCAATGGTCTTGTCGCGGAGTGGGCCGCTGCCAATCCCCGTTCGGGGGTTTATGTTGTTCGCGCCAAGGGAAAGGCTTGGGTTAGGTCGCTGGCCGGCGATTTGACGGTCTGCATTGGCGGCTTCAAATGACCTTTGCGCGGCGAGAACGTCACGGTTGCAGCTGGCAATGCGTGCCTCGGCCAAGCCGAGGGTGAGCGCAACGGCAACCACATCTGGGAGCGGTGGGCACACCTGCGCAAAACTTGACGTGCCGTAGAGCGCAACGCAGGCAAGCAGCGGCAAGTGCGCTATCTCTCGCACTGGATTTAGCCGATGGCGAGTTTTCATCCGACAATGCTAGACCTTTGGGATCAACCTTGTCTGTCCTACTGTCTGCCTGATGCTTGTCAGGTAATGTCGTACATTCCGCCGGCAACTCAACATTGCCGATGGTGCGTCCGAATTGTTTCAGCAAGACCCTGTGTCATGGAACCGAACGGCAGCTTGCATCAACTCTGCAGCGTCACTCAACGCGAGTTTTTCCTTGATGCGGGCGCAATAAGTCTGCACGGTCTTTTGGCTGACCCCCAGATCGTCTCCAATCTTTCTCGTCGATTGGCCAGCACCTAGCCTAGCGAAAACCTCCAGTTCTCGGTCACTCAATAGCTCGCGTGGCGAGTTGGTCACCCGCGCTGCTTGGCTGAAGATGCGCTCGGTGAGCTGCGCTAGCACATCCGGTGCGGCGAAGATTTTTCCATGATGCACATTACGGATTGCGCTCACAATCTGGCTAGTTGACTCGCGTTTCATCACGTAGCCACGCGCGCCGGCCCGCATTGCCCGCTCGACATCACTAATCTGTTCGTGCATCGACAGCACCAAAACGCGGGTGCCAGCCGCCCGCTGCTGTAGTGCCTTGATAAGTTCCAGGCCCGACCCGCGCTTGAGCGATAAATCAAGCACGGCGACATCCGGAGTCAGGTTCTCGATATCCCGAAGCGCGCTCGCCTGATCGTCAGCTTCGCCAATTACGGCAATATCCGATTCCATGCGAAGCAAGTTGGTCAGCCATTCTCTTACGAGCGGGTGATCGTCTACCAGATAGACTCGAATCGGTTCCATCGTCAAGTTAAGCGGCGACTGCTACCGTGGAATCGACAGCTGCGCCAGCGCCATGAGGCTTGGGAAGGCGGCACAAAATTTCGGTGCCACCGTCGTTTCTGTTCTTGATTACAAATGTCGCGCCGATGAATGCTGCCCGATTGGCCATCACACGTAGTCCCATGCCGGAAGGATTCGCAACCGCAGTGTCAACCCCGCAACCATCGTCGGTCACGGTCAGGGTAATTGCTGTTTCGTCGCCTGAAAGACAAATTTCAATATTTGTCGCCCGGGCGTGTTTTGAGGCGTTGCGCAACGCCTCCTGAGCAATACGAAGTATCTGCGTGGCAATTCCCGGGTCATGGATAAATGTGTCACCGGATTGCTTGAACACACAAATGATTCCGTCTGTCGCGCCGAGTTGCCGCGTATCATCCGCCAGATCTGACAGCTTTTGTTCGAGGCTTGATGGTTCGACTTCCGTAAGGAGCAAGCCGTGTGCAAGTTGCCGCGCTTTGTTCGCGCCTTCTTCCACCAGACTGACGATTGCGCTTGCTTTGGGTGCCAAGGGGTTTTTTTCCTCTGCGAGTTTTTTGACGAGCACCTGGGCCGCAAGCGCGGTTCCGACCAAGTGCTGGCAAATCTCGTCGTGAAGTTCGTGGCCGATCGCATTGCGCTCCCTAGTCGCGACGGCTAGTAGCTCGTCTTCGAGTTGACGTCGAACACGGCCTGATTCAATGAGCGCGGCAGTACGATCCTTAACTCGCTGTTCCAGTTGCCGTTGCAGGGACAGGAACGCATCCAGCATCCAGATAACAATTAAAAAAACGACTAGTGAGGTCAAGGCGTTCCAGAAGTACCAGTGCGGCAACATCTGTTCACCGTAACCAATCCAGTCGCCTGTGACACGTATCAGAATGATTGCGATGGCAACAATTACCGCCATGCGTTTACCTAGCCAGGCGACTGAAAATGCCACTGGTAGTAAATAAAAGAACAGTAACGAAATGTGGATGCCGGTGGCATAGTCAACAACTGCAATCGTGGCGACAGCCAATGCAACAGTGAATGCAGCAGCGGTCGGCGAAAGCGTTGGCGACAGCGTCGCACGGGCAATCTTGTCGCTTAAGCTTTTCACCGCTTCAGTGGTCACTTGGGACAGTTATGGTGGGGAGCATGTCTGATCGAGGCAAAGCCTGGGAGCTGAAGATTTTCGTCGAAAGCCTATTTTGGGGGAAGTAGAACCCGCATGCCAACGCTTATCCAGCGGCTGTTCGCGCTGCCCGCGCGTTGGCCGTGGGTGGTATCAAGTTGTAGTCGATTTGGCAACAGCCAAAAACGAAAACCGGCATGCCGAAATGGGGCACCCGTGCCGTCTCCAAAAGTCTCAGCAATCAGGTAGATTCGCGACGTGATTGCCGTCTCCGAGCCTAACCCCCAAGTCCGAAAAGTTTTTCGCTCGTTCCGGTCATGGGACGCGCCAATGTTCAGGTGCAGCACCACGCGATCACCGGCGAGTGCCTTGCTCATTGGCGCATACAAGTAGGCGCTATCGATGGGTGAGGCCGGTGCGCCCCGCCCGTCTCGGCGCAAGACGCCGGCAGCGATGCCGAGTCCGAAACCATCTGTTTCCAACGGTATTAAGATGGTCTTCAGTTGCGCTTGAATAGTACTCTGGCGTGGTTCACCGGCCTCTTGGCGTGTTGCGCCGCCCAACGTCATTTCGATGTTTCCAGTTGGGTTACAAGCCGGGAGTGCCCAAAATTCCGTGACTCGTGGCGGCCCAGGCTCCCGTCGCAGCCACGTTTCGACTTGGCAGCCGAGAGCGTCTGTGACTCGCGCGTCGTCGGTAATCATTGGTCTGGCCGACCATGCTGGGGGCGTGGTAGCGCCAGCGAGAAGTGCAGCCAGTGTGCGGCAAAGCAGGTTGAGCGCCGACCGTGTGAATGACCAATCAAGAGGCTGAGTTGGTAGCATCGCTGAGAACTGTAGTGGTTTAAAAGCAGTCTAGCCGATACCCGCGCTGCGATGATGAAAGCTACGTCACATTAGTGAGATGCATGAATTAATGGCGCCAGCAGGGGTACCTCAGCTAACGTGGGCGCGAAATGCAACGACATGGTCTATTTCCGTACGGATGCCAATTTTCTGGCCCAACTCATGGTTGTGATGTGATGGCACCAGCGACAATAAGTGCGTACCGCTGTCGAGCCTGAGTGTGTACAAAATGTCCGCGCCGCGAAACGCCTTATGTATCACCATCGCGGTGGTCGGGCTATCATCATCGTGTTGAATGTCGTCCGGCCGGAGCAGGACGTCGTATGCCTCGCCGGACTCGATCGCCACGCTGGTATCGTCGGCCGCATGCATATTGCCAAGTTCGGTGCCGATCATTCTGTTCGCCATGCCACGACCGGCAATCAGCACGCCTTGGCCGACAAAATCCGCGACAAACCGAGACGCAGGGCGGTGGTAAAGATTGTACGCAGTGTCGGTTTGCTCGATTGCGCCGTCGTTCATCACACTCACCGTGTCGGCGATTGAGAACGCCTCGTTCTGGTCGTGAGTAACAAACAGCGCCGTGGTGTGCTGCGACTTCAGGAGTTCGTGCACCTCCGTGCTCAGTTTTTCGCGTAACTCAATGTCAAGGCTGGAAAACGGCTCGTCCATCAGCAGTAACGACGGGCGCGGCGCGAGCGCGCGCGCCAGGGCGATGCGTTGTCGCTGTCCACCGGATAACTCGTGCGGGTAACGCGACCCGTACTTGGTCATTCCGACCAGCTCCAACATCTCTGCCACGCGTTCATTGATGGCTCCGCTCGGCATGTTGCGCAGACCAAACGCAACATTCTTGGTGATCGTCAGGTGCGGGAACAATGCAAAGTCTTGGAAGACATAACCTATTGCGCGATCCTCCGGTTCGACGAACACCCGGTGGCTGGTGAGTTCTCGGCCGCCAACCTGAATACTGCCGGCAAGTGGTCGCTCGAATCCAGCAATCAACCGCAACACGGTTGTTTTGCCGCAGCCGCTGGGGCCAAGCAAGCAGGCGATATCGCCGTCGTTGATCTTGAAGTTGAGCGCGTTGCAGATTGACTTGCTGGTGGCGTAGGCGAAAGACAGGTTCTGGATGTCGAGCAGGCGTTGGGTCATTGTTTTGTTTTGAAGCGCAGTTTTTTGGTGATTAGTTGAGCGAACTAATTCCAGAAATAATGCGACCGGATCGTTTGACAAATGAGAATCATTCGCATTATAGTGGATTTCATTGGGGTCGCACAACGACCGGTTCATCATCATACAAAGCCCAGCCACAACCCATCTGAAAGTCACATTCGCGCCATGAAAAGTCCTATTCTGCTAATTCTCGTCGCCGTCACCGCCGTCATCTCAACCGCCGCCGCTGCGGACAGCAAGGTCCTCAATCTCTATTCGTCACGACATTACCAAACCGACGAAGCGCTTTATACGAATTTTGAGAAGAAGACCGGCATCAAGATTAACCGTATTGAAGGGCCGGAAGACCCTCTACTGGAACGAATGAAAAGTGAAGGCACCCGCAGCCCAGCAGATGTCCTAATTACGGTTGATATGGGGCGGCTGATGAAGGCGCAAGAGGCTGGGCTTTTTCAGCCGATCAAATCCACCGCGCTCGAGAACAGCATCCCGGCAGAGTTGCGCGCGGCAGATGGCTCGTGGTTCGGCTTTTCGATTCGTGCCCGTCCGATCATTTACGCAAAGGGCAAAGTCAACCCAACTGAATTGCCTGATTACGAAAGCCTTGCCGACCCAAAATGGAAAGGCAAGATTTGCGTGCGTTCCGGCTCCAGCCCGTACAACATCTCCATGCTGAGTTCCATCATCGCCGCACACGGCCCAGCCAAAGCAGAAGATTGGGCGCGTGGCGTCGTGGCCAACATGGCGCGTGCACCGAAGGGCGGCGATACCGACCAGATCAAGGCAGTTGCGGCCGGTGAGTGTGACATCACCGTTAGCAATACCTACTACTTTGTGCGCATGCTTCGATCCGATAAGCCAGACGATAAGGCGCTGGTCGCCAAGCTTGGCGTGATTTTCCCCAACCAGACTGGTGCCAATGCCCGCGGCACCCATATCAATATTTCTGGCGCAGGTGTGGCGCGTTATGCACCCAACAAAGATAACGCCATCAAGTTCTTGGAGTATCTCGCCACGGCAGAAGCACAACGCTACTTTGCCGATGGCAACAATGAGTACCCGGTGGTCGGCAAGATGAGTAGCGCCGCGCTGGATTCGCTAGGGACATTTAAGCGTGACCCGCTGAAAATGGAAATGGTTGGCAAAAACTACGCCGCCGCCGCACAGATTTTTGACCGGGCTGGCTGGAAGTAGTCCGCGTCGCAACAAAGGGCCAGCAAGTGCCTGTCAGTCGCGTGTCATCTTGCTCAGTGATAATGTGGGTTGAACGTATTTGAACGGGAGCAGATATGCAACGCACGAACCGGCTTGATAGCCTCATCGCGAAGGCGATTTCGCGACGACAGTTTTTGCAAGCGACATCCGCGCTCGCAGCGAGCGGATTGGTCGCCGGTTGTGCGACGTCATCTAACGCCACAACGGCAAGTCCTGCATTCACCTTCAAGTCGGTTGCGCCGTCGGTGGCGGATCGGGTGGTGGTCGCTGAGGGCTACAGCGCGGTGCCGTTTTTCTTGCACGGTGACCCGGTTTCCGACGGGCCGGGCTGGAAGTTTAACGCCAGCAATAGTTCCGACGAGGCCATGCAGCAGGGCGGTCAGATGCATGATGGCATGTGGTTTTTTCCGTTACCTGTTGGCTCAAACAAATCTGACCACGGTTTGCTGGTGATGAATCACGAGTATCCCCGCGCCGCGCAGCTTTTCCCCGACGCAGATAAGGATATGTCAGCTGAAAAGGTGCGCAAGATGCATGCGACGGTCGGCGTCTCGGTACTAGAGGTAAAACTCGAAAACGGCTCATGGAAGATTGTGCGGCCGTCAAACTATGCACGCCGCATCCACGGTCTGACGCCAGCGCGTCTAGGCGGGCCCGCCGCTGGTGCGGCGCTGATGAAGTCTGCACTCGATCCAACTGGCTTTGCCGCGATGGGTACGATGGGCAACTGCGGTATCGGCACTACGCCGTGGGGTACCTATCTAACTTGCGAAGAAAATTTTCACGACTACTTTTCGAGCATGGGTGGGCCGGTCAACGCGATGCAGGCCCGTTACACGCTCAGGCCAAAGCCTCTTTACAAGCACCCCGAATTTGATGCGCGTCATGACGCGTCAAAGCACCCGAATGAATTCAACAAGGTTGGCTGGGTCGTTGAGATTGATCCGTTTGACCCAACCTGGGTTCCAGCTAAGCGCACCGCCCTCGGTCGCTGCTGCCATGAGAGCGCGCACTATGCGGTAGCAAAAGATGGTCGCCTTGTGGTTTACACCGGAGATGATGCGCGTTTTGAGTATGTGTATAAGTTCGTTTCACGCGATCGCGTCAACGCCACCAATCGCGCCGCCAATCGCGATTTGCTCGATCATGGTACCTTGTATGTGGCGCGTTTTGATGCGGGCGCAGACGGCAACGCGCAGGGTCGGGGTCGCTGGATCGCATTGGAGCAAGGGCAAAATGGACTGACGGCGGACAAGGGCTTTCCGGCGCAAGCGGAGGTCGTAACCTTCGCCCGCGCGGCGGCAGATGTAGTGGGTGCGACCAAATGTGATCGCCCGGAGTGGATCGCCATCGAGCATAAGTCTGGTGAAGTTTATGCCGCGTTTACTGGCAACGGCCAGCGTGGACGCCCGGATAAGGAAGGTGCGAACGCAGCGAACCCGCGCGTGAATAATCTCTATGGGCACATTGTCCGGTGGCGTGAGAATGGTGGGGACGCGGCGTCAACAACATTTGAATGGGATGTGTTTTTGAGTTGCGGTAACCCGCAACAAAATGTACCCGCGCTACGCGGCAATCTCAAGGGCGACCTGTTCACTAATCCGGATACACTCACCATCGACTACGCTGGGCGACTATGGGCGTGCACCGATACGGCCGAAGCGCCAGAAGAGGAACTGCTGAAGTTGCGTGGCAACGACTCGGTTATTGCGATTGATCGTGCGACCGGCGAGTCGCGGCGCTTTCTGGTCGGCCCGGTCGGGGCTGAACTGACCGGGCTCACGTTCACACCCGACATGCGAACTGCGTGGGTCAATGTACAGCACCCGATGAAAGACTGGCCCAACACGGCGGTAGATGGCAAACCGCGAACGGCAACTGTCGTCATCAGGAAAACCGACGGTGGTGTCATCGGCAGCTAATTGCCTAAACACGCGAAAAATGCAAAACCTTAACAACTACGGGCATCTTCAGGCAAAAACGCTTGGAAACGCCCGTCCTTATTGCAGTTTGGTAGTTTGTTGCGGAGTCTGCGTAGAGTGAGGCTTGAATTGCAGCTTTGCGACATCAAAGCCGCGCGCCGTCAAACGGCTTTTAATGCCGGACAACGTTGCCTCACTTAACTGCGGGGTGCGGGAGAGTATCCAGAGAAATTCGCGATTGGGTTCGCTCACCACGACGAACTGGTAGTTGGGATCAAGCTCAATCACCCAATAGTTACCCCAAACCTGCGGTAGCCAGGCGAGATAGGCTGGCGCAAACCTCACTTTGAGTTTTGCATTGCTGCCATCATCAACCGCGAGTTTGGCTTCGCCAGCCGCCTCATCCATCCTGCCATCCTGGGTGCGGCACCTGTTGGTCACGTCAATGCGTCCGTTTGCCTTTAGCGAATAGGTCGCAGTGGTGTCGGCAACACACTGTGCTTGGAAGCGGTTGGGAAATAGCGCGATTTCGTGCCACTTGCCGATGTAACGATTCAAGTCCACTTTATCGACGGTGGTTAATTCTCCAAACGATCGCGTCGGGGCATTGGCATGGGCGGGGCCAAGCGACAAAGCAGCGATGAATAGAACGGTGTGGCGGAACATCATGATATGACTTTCAATTAGACGTAGAGCGCCGCCGCGACGTTGCGGCCTTCGCTCATGAGAACGTTATAAGTTCGGCAGGCGGCGGCGGTGTCCATGACTTCAAACCCAATACGCGCTTGGGAGAAAGCGGCAAGGATAGGTGTTGCCGGAAAGCGAAACCTGACTCCCGAGCCAAACACAACCAGCGCGGGCTTGAGTGTCAATAGAGCCGAAAAATCGGCAAAGCTAAGCACTTCAAAAGAGGGTGCGGCCCAAGGCGAGATCAAGGTTTCCGCGGTGACAATGAGTGGGCTGGCGAAACGTATGTGATTGATTTGCACATATCCCGACCCGTGACCAGTGATGGCGTTCTGACCTGAGGCGTCGTGCAGGTGGAGCTTCATTTACGTTCCGCTAGGTGTCGTTCGGCAAAATCAGTGCGGCGTCGGCTACAATCAGTTTTTGCACTGCACAATGATTATAAACTAGGGGTCGTTGTCATCTCCCGATTCACTTCCCCATTCACCACCCGATTCGACCCGCCTCCCGTCCCAAGTCGCCGTACCTTCTCACATGACTCACGAATTTTCCCGCATCAAACGCCTCCCGCCATATGTCTTCAATATCACCGCTGAATTGAAGATGGCGGCTCGTCATCGCGGCGAAGACATCATCGATATGTCGATGGGCAACCCGGATGGTGCGACCCCACAGCATATTGTTGACAAATTGGTCGAGGCCTCCAAGCGCCCGAACACCCACGGTTATTCGGTCTCCAAGGGCATTCCGCGTTTGCGCAAAGCCATCTGCGATTGGTATCGGCGCCGTTATGATGTCACGCTTGACCCCGATACGGAAGCGATTGTCACCATCGGCTCCAAGGAGGGGCTGGCACATTTGATGCTGGCAACGCTAGACAGCGGCGATACCGTACTGGTGCCGAATCCGAGTTACCCGATTCATATCTATGGCGCCGTGATCGCCGGTGCGCAGATCAAACACGTACGGATGACTGAAGGCGTCGATTTTTTTGCCGAAGCAGAAAGGGCAATCCGCGAAAGCTACCCGAAGCCAAAGATGCTGATTTTGGGGTTCCCTTCAAACCCAACGGCGATGTGCGTCGAACTGGATTTTTTTCAACGCATCGTCGCATTGGCCAAGGCAAACAACGTGCTGGTGGTTCATGATCTGGCCTATGCTGATATCACTTACGACGGTTGGAAAGCGCCATCAATCATGCAGGTACCGGGCGCTCGTGACGTCGCCGTGGAGTTTTTTACCATGTCGAAGTCCTACAACATGGCCGGTTGGCGGATCGGCTTTATGGTCGGCAACAAAGACCTAGTGGCGGCCTTGGCGCGCATCAAGGGATATCATGATTACGGTACGTTCACACCGATTCAAGTTGCCGCTATTGCGGCGCTGGACGGTCCGCAGGAGTGTGTTGCCAAAATAGTGGCCGAATATCAGTTGCGTCGCGATGTGCTGCATAAAGGACTCGCCGAAGCCGGCTGGGAGACGACCAAGCCGAAGGCATCGATGTATATCTGGGCAAAGATCCCCGCACCATATGCAAAACTTGGCTCACTCGAGTTCGCTAAAAAACTCCTCGCTGAGGCGAAGGTGTCGGTTTCACCCGGCATTGGTTTTGGTGAATACGGCGATGATCACGTGCGGTTTGCGCTGATCGAGAATGCTGAACGTACGCGTCAGGCGGTGCGCGGGATTAAAGAGATGTTTCGCAAAGATGGGCTGCTCAAATGAATATCGTTCACATTACCAACGACCGGCGTGAGGTGGTCGCACTTGATTGGCTACAGGCGGCGGAATCGGTGCATCGCCAGTTGCGACCGAACCTGCCCGCAGATTACGTCACCCGCATGCAACAGGTGTTTGCCGGCGGGGCGGAGATGTTGGTTGTGACTGAGGGGGCCGAGGTATTGGGTGTCTGTGTATTTCGCATGACAGAGAAAACCCACTACGGCCGCGAACTCTACTGCGACGATTTAGTTACCAATGAGCTAAAACGATCCAGCGGGGTCGGCAAGCTGATACTGGATACACTAAGCGAATTGGCGAAAACCCGAGGCTGTGACCACCTGTGCCTCGATTCCGGCACCCAGCGGCAAAAGGCGCATCGCTTCTATTTCCGTGAAGGCATGACCATCACGGCCTTCCACTTCGTCAAGCCACTGAAATGAAACCGATCAATGTAGGCCTGCTGGGCTTGGGAACCGTCGGCTCCGGGACCATCGAAGTGCTACGCCGGAATGGCGAGGAAATCTCTCGACGCGCCGGCCGCAAAATCCGCATCACCCATGCGAGTGCGCGAGACATCACCAAACCACGTCCCGTGTCGCTGGAGGGAGTTATTGTGGTAGCGGACCCGTCGGCGATTGTCACCAATCCGGACATCGACATCGTCTGTGAGTTAATCGGCGGCGATACCACCGCCAAAGCGCTGGTATTACAGGCCATCGACAATGGCAAGCATGTGGTGACGGCCAACAAAGCCCTCTTGGCAAAACACGGCAACGAAATTTTTGCCGCAGCACAACGCAAAAAAGTGATGGTCGCGTTTGAAGCGGCAGTGGCCGGCGGTGTGCCGATTATCAAGGCCTTGCGGGAGGGCTTGAGTGCCAACCGTATTGAGTGGATCGCTGGCATCATCAACGGTACGTCGAATTTCATTTTGTCCGAAATGCGCTCGCGCGGGGCAAGTTTTGACGCTATCTTGAAGGAAGCGCAGGCAAAGGGATATGCGGAGGCAGACCCGACATTTGATATCGAGGGCATCGACGCTGCACACAAACTCACCATCCTCTCGGCAATCGCCTTCGGTGTGCCGGTCCAGTTTGACAAAGCTTACACCGAAGGTATTTCGAAGCTCACCGACAAAGACATCACCTATGCTGAACAACTCGGTTACCGGATCAAGTTGCTTGGCATCACAAAACATGTCCCGACAGGGATCGAGCTTCGCGTACATCCCACGCTCATCCCGTCCAAACGCCTGATCGCCAACGTTGAGGGGGTGATGAATGCGATTTTGGTGAAAGGCGATGCTGTCGGCGCGTCTATGTACTACGGGCGCGGTGCTGGGGCCGAGCCGACTGCCAGTGCAGTGATTGCCGATTTGGTTGATGTGACGCGTATGCTCACTGCTGACCCCGAGCAACGCGTGCCGCATCTCGCGTTTCAGCCTGATCAATTACACGACACGCCGATTTTGCCGATGGGCAAGGTGGAGACGGCTTACTACCTGCGCCTATCGGCGTTTGATCGTCCCGGCGTCATGGCGGACGTCACGCGCATTCTCGCGGATAACTCGATATCCATTGACGCCATGCTGCAAAAAGAAGCAGAGGAGGGAGAGGACGTGGTTGACGTTATCATCCTCACGCATCGCTGTTTGGAAGAACAAGCGAATTCCGCGATTGCCAAGATCGAGGCGCTAAGCAGTTTGGCCAACAAGGTCGTGCGTATTCGTCTGGAGGAGTTGAACTAATGGTGCAGTCTGCGAAATACGTCTCGACGCGCGGGGCTGATGCCAATGAGCCAAAGTCCTTTTGTGACATCCTGCTTGCCGGTTTGGCCACCGATGGCGGCCTGTACGTGCCGCAAGCGTATCCTTCACTGACTACGGACGAGTTGGCAGAGATGCGGATGTTGTCGTATCCAGCCCTAGCCTGCAACATCATCTCCCGTTTCGTCGACGATATTGCTGCGGAAGATTTGCGCAACATCATCAACAAGACCTATCGCGAAGAGGTATTCGGTTCTGCCGAGATTACGCCGCTGGCAAATTTAGCACCTGGATTACACCTGCTGAAGTGTTCCAACGGACCGACGCTGGCCTTCAAGGACGTGGCGATGCAGTGGCTTGGACATTTGTTCGAATACGTTCTCGCTCGGGACGAACTCGAACTTAACATCCTCGGAGCAACCTCCGGCGATACCGGCTCGGCTGCGGAACACGCGATGAAGTCGAAGCAAGGTGTGCGGGTGTTTATGTTGTCGCCGAAGGGCAAGCTGTCTCCCTTCCAAGCGGCACAGATGTTTTCCATTCAGGATACGAACATCCATAACTTTGCCGTGGAAGGTGTGTTTGACGACTGTCAGGATATGGTCAAGGCCGTGTCCAACGACCTGTCCTTCAAGGCACAGTACCGTATCGGCGCGGTTAACTCCATTAATTGGGGGCGTATCGTTGCGCAGGTTGTTTACTACTTCAAAGCCTATTTTGCGGCCACGACCAACAATTCGGAAAAGGTCAGCTTTTCCGTGCCTTCCGGCAATTTCGGCAATGTCTTGGCGGGACACGTCGCACGGATGATGGGGCTGCCGATCCGACAATTGATTGTCGCAACCAACGAAAACGATGTGCTTGACGAGTTCTTCCATACCGGGGTGTATCGACCGCGCCAATCGAGTGACACCCAACACACGTCGAGCCCGTCGATGGACATTTCGAAGGCGTCGAATTTTGAGCGCTTCTTGTTTGACCTTGCCTGGCGAGATCCGGCAGTCGTTCGAGAGCTGATGCAAAAAGTGGACAGCGAGGGCGGCTTTGACCTTTCCGCGTGTGACCAGCTTTGGGGTCGTGTCCCGGCATTTGGGTTTGTATCGGCAAAGTCCACCCACCAAGATCGTCTGGCTACCATACGCATGGTGCATCAGAAGTACGGCGTCGACATCGATCCGCATACGGCAGATGGCATCAAAGCCGGGTTGCAAAGGCATGATGGAAGTGTGCCGTTGATTTGCTTGGAGACCGCGTTACCTGCCAAATTTGAAGCGACTATGGCAGAGGCGCTCGGACACAATCCGCCCCGTCCCGAGAAGTACATCGGTATCGAGGCACTTCCCCAACGGTTCGTGGTACTGACAACCTCAGTCGACAAACTCAAAGAGGTGATTGCAAAGGGTTGCCAATTTTAAGCTAGCGGTAACTTAAGCCCTTAAGTTGCTGAGCGTTAACTAATTCCAGTCTCTCATGAATACGAGATAACCGGTAATTAAGGCGAGTAAGGCACCCGCGATAATTGCGCCGAAAAGTACCTTTACCAAGCGAATGTCTTTGTTTTCAATGGCCTCTGCGCTCGTAGGGGCGACGTCAGACAGCCCATCGACCAGCCTGCGTTCACGGATACAGAACGTCAGCACTGCACCCATAATGACGCAGAACGCCAAGAACACCACCAACAGGCTGACTTCTAAACTGCTCATTTTGGCGGGAGAGGCCTGGCGGGTGCAGCTGCGGGAGGCTCTATATCCTCTTCGAGCTTCTCGCGTAGCGCCTGGGGCACCTTGCCGTCATACACTTGGCTTAACCGGCGCTGGAGAAAGGCGTCCCGCAAGAATTGATATTTATCCAATGACGCCTCTTCAAGGGTTTTGCCGGTTGCCAATAACTCGGCCCGCGTACGAATGATATCTAGACCGAGCAAGCTGTTGCTGGTCGGTACGTGCCCCACCTGTTGGCTATAGGAAGTGTAACGGTCAGGCACCCGACCAATCGCGTCTCGTAGCGTGGAAGGGCCGAGTAGCGGAAGTACCAGATACGGGCCCGATCCAACGCCCCACCTACCTAGCGTTTGCCCAAAATCCTCGTTGTTTTTCTCCAACCCCATCGGCGAGGCAACGTCGAACAGCCCAAGAATGCCAAGTGTGGAATTGACCAGCACGCGACCAAAATCGGACAGCGCGCGGTCGGGTTTGCCTTGAAGCATGTTGTTCAGCCCGGTACCTACGTCGCCGAAGTTGCCAAACGCATTCGACACACCTGTACGAACAAAGGTCGGCGTTACCGCCTGATACCCCCTGGCCAACGGCGTCAACACCGCTTTGTCGATGGCTTCGTTGACGGCAAACGAACCGCGGTTAAAGCCCTCCCACGGATCTGCTTTCGGGGGGGAGGTTGAGGCGCACCCCGTGATTGTAATCATTGTTGCGACTGCAAGTAGTAGTTTGGTCAATCGAGTCATGAGTCGTCTTAGTGAAGTTTGAAGCGCATGGACAGATCCAACGCCTGAATATCTTTGGTCAAGGTACCAATCGAAATACGATCCACGCCAGTTTCTGCAATTCGCCGAACCGACTGAAGAGTGACACCGCCGGAGGCTTCTAGTTCCGCGCGACGCGCATTAATACGTACTGCATCTTTCATAGAGTCAATAGTGAAATTATCTAGCAGAATCAACCGCGCACCGGCGCTAAGCGCCTCCTCCATTTGCCCCAGCGTTTCGACTTCAATTTCAATTATGGTATCCGCTGCGGCCGCATGCTTGACAAGATCAACTGCGGATCGCAATGCTGCACTGATGCCGCCCGCCGCCGCAATGTGATTTTCCTTGATCAGAATGCCGTCGAACAAGCCTAGGCGATGGTTCAACCCGCCGCCGACCGCAACTGCGTACTTTAGCGCTAGGCGAAGCCCCGGTACCGTCTTTCGAGTGTCGAGAATTTTCGCCTTGGTTCCCGCGACAGCAGCAACATAGGAGGCTGTCTTGGTCGCCACTGCGGACATGGTCTGCAAAAAATTGAGCGCCGTTCTTTCTGCGCTGAGCATGGCGCGTGCGTTTCCCGATACCTCGCATATCGGCTGTCCGGCGCTAATGGCATCACCGTCTTTGACATGCCAGAATACCTCACAGTCGGGATCCAGCTCGGTGAAGGTGCGGTTGAACCAATCTTGGCCGGCCAGCACACCGTCGACGCGTGTCATGACGCTAGCCACTGCCTGCTTATCCGCAGCGATCAGTTGCGCTGTCAGGTCGCCGGTCCCGACATCTTCGCTGAGCGCAAGGGTGACATCCTTGGTTACGGTCGTTTCGATGTCGTGGCGAAGATGAGCATTGGTCTCCGAGGCCGTGATTTCAGACGGTTTTGACATGTTTCACCTTGAAATGTCAGACGCTACACGCATATACCTAGTCATCACAGCGCATACGCTTAAGCTGCTGCGCGGCAAAACGACAGACTAAATTGACACATCGTAGACTGATAACCAAGGATATCACGCTATGCGTACTGACAAACTAACCACGCGATTCCAGCGGGCGCTCGCTGAGGCGCAGTCGAACGCGCTCGCCAACGACAACAGCTATATCGAGCCGCAGCACTTGCTGGTCGCGCTGATCGACGACGCGGACGGTGGAAACGCGTCCCTGCTGTCGCGTGCGGGGGCTGCCGTACCAAAGTTGCGAACAGCTCTAGAGCAATCGATCAAGCGGTTGCCCAAAGTGGAAGGCACGGGAGGAGAAATCTCGGTGTCGCGCGATCTGTCCAATTTGCTCAACCTGACTGATAAGGAAGCGAGCAAGCGTGGCGATCAGTTCATCGCCTCCGAGTGGTTTTTACTTGCTGCGGCCAACGACAAGGGCGAGTGTGGCCGTCTGCTCAAAGAGCATGGTGCCACACCAAATTCGCTGGAAGCCGCGATCATGGCGGTGCGCGGTGCTGCATCGGTCGATTCTCAAGATGCAGAAGGGCAGCGCGAGGCGTTAAAGAAATACACTATTGATCTCACCGAGCGTGCTCGTACTGGTAAGCTGGATCCCGTTATCGGGCGTGATGACGAGATTCGGCGCGCGATTCAAGTGCTACAACGCCGCACCAAGAACAATCCGGTGTTAATCGGCGAGCCTGGCGTCGGCAAAACTGCCATCGTTGAAGGTTTGGCACAACGCATCATCAACGGTGAAGTGCCGGAGAGCCTGAAAGGCAAACGCGTGCTCTCGCTTGACATGGCCGCCTTGCTTGCGGGTGCCAAGTATCGGGGAGAATTTGAGGAGCGCCTCAAAACCGTTTTGAAGGAGCTTGCGCAGGACCAAGGGCAGACCATTGTCTTTATCGATGAGTTGCACACCATGGTGGGAGCGGGCAAGGCTGAAGGAGCCATGGACGCCGGCAACATGTTGAAGCCAGCGCTGGCCCGCGGCGAGTTGCATTGCATCGGCGCAACTACGCTCGACGAATACCGCAAATATGTGGAAAAAGATGCGGCGCTTGAGCGCCGGTTTCAAAAGGTGCTGGTTCACGAACCGTCGGTGGAATCGACCATCGCCATCCTGCGCGGGCTGCAGGAAAAATACGAACTGCATCATGGTGTAGAAATTACCGACCCAGCCATTGTTGCGGCTGCTGAGTTATCCAACCGCTACATCACGGATCGTTTCCTGCCGGACAAAGCTATTGACCTCATTGATGAGGCGGCGGCGCGCATCAAAATGGAAATCGATTCCAAACCTGAGGTCATGGATAAGTTGGACCGGCGTCTCATCCAGCTGAAGATTGAACGTGAGGCCGTGCGCAAGGAAAAAGATGAGGCTTCACAAAAACGTCTTGCGTTGATCGAAGAGGAAATTGATCGCGCGGAGCGCGAATACTCTGATCTTGAAGAGATTTGGAAAGCCGAAAAATCGCAGTTGCAGGGTACACAACATATTAAAGAAGAGATCGAGCGCATTCGCGCGCAAATGGCTGACCTGCAGCGCAAGGGACAATTCGACAAACTCGCGGAACTCCAATACAGCAAGCTGCCGCAACTTGAAGCGCAACTGAAGCATGCCGAGAAAGACGACGCGGAACCGGCCAAAACGCAACTTCTGCGCACCCATGTCGGTGCCGAGGAGATTGCCGAGGTGGTATCTCGTGCCACTGGAATTCCCGTTTCCAAAATGATGCAGGGAGAGCGGGAAAAGCTCGTTCACATGGAGGCAAAATTACACGAACGTGTGATCGGCCAAGACGAGGCAGTTCGGCTGGTGTCGGATGCTATCCGTCGCTCAAGGGCAGGGCTTGGCGACCCAAACCGCCCCTACGGCTCGTTCCTCTTTCTCGGGCCAACGGGCGTTGGTAAAACAGAACTGTGCAAGGCACTGGCGAATTTTCTTTTCGACTCCGAAGACCACATGATTCGTATCGACATGTCGGAGTTTATGGAAAAACACTCGGTTGCGCGAATGATCGGTGCGCCACCCGGCTACGTGGGATACGATGAGGGCGGTTATTTGACGGAAGCGGTGCGCCGTAAACCGTATTCGGTCATCTTGCTTGATGAAGTTGAGAAGGCGCACCCGGATGTGTTCAACGTGTTGCTGCAAGTACTCGACGACGGTCGTATGACGGATGGACAGGGGCGCACAGTGGATTTCAAGAACACCGTCATTGTCATGACGTCCAACTTGGGATCGCAGCAGATTCAAGCTATGTCTGGGTCAGACTATGGTGTGGTAAAGCTTGCGGTGATGGCAGAAGTCAAAAACTACTTCAAGCCCGAGTTCGTTAACCGGATCGACGAAGTGGTGGTGTTCCACGCGCTCGACGAGGCAAACATTGCCTCCATCGCCAAGATTCAGTTGGCGGGTCTGGTGGCGCGCTTGGCGGCAATGGAACTGCAACTCGACGTGAGTACGGAGGCGATGACGGAGATTGCCAAGGCGGGATTTGACCCGGTTTATGGCGCACGACCGCTGAAGCGCGCCATCCAACAACAAATCGAGAACCCGCTTGCCAAGGCGATCTTGGAAGGCAAATACCCGCCAAACTCGGTTGTACACGTCGCGATAAAAAATGGTGGGATCGTGTTCAGCTAACCACGCAAAGTCGCCCGCAGCATGAATGCGGTAGGAGTATCCGGGTGAATGATCGAGTGAGGCGGCTTCTAGCGCGAGGTCAAACTGCTTGTTGCTGGCCGCACTCTTAGCATCATGGACTGCGTGGCGTGAAGTCCGCTTTCACGCTGGTTTCAAGGCACGCACAGCCCCCGCTGCCTTAATGCCCGGAAAGTCAAGCCGTGGACGGCATCCAGTTGGCTCCCGTTCGTTCAGCCGACAGGACATGGCGTGTCAGACTAGTTGGTTTGGTAGATTGGGCTTCGCGCCGCGACGGTGGGGTTTCGTCCCCGCGTAGGCGGGTTTCGTCCAAACCTGCAAGCGGACCCGGCGTAGATAAGATAATGTTCAGGTAGCGGTTGGTGAGTGAGATTAAAGGTTGTCTGCCAGCCGCACCTCGAACTTCATCTTATATCTATCTATGGCCTCAACATTTCGTAAATTTCGCTACGCCTTGGCGCCACTAGGCGCAGGATTATTGTTCGGTTGCTCGGGGGATCGCTTACCCGAGACCGCCGCCACGATCGCACTTAAGGAATGCCGGGTTCCGGGTGTCGAAAGTGCCCTCAAGTGTGCAACTCATGAGGTCTTTGAGAATCGAGAGGCCAAGTCGGGCCGCAAGATCAGTCTGAATTTGGTTGTTTACCCCGCCTCGGCCCGCATCAAGGAGCCCGATCCGATTTTCATTTTTGCTGGTGGCCCGGGGCAAGCGGCAACCGATGTGATTGCCTCCGTCACACCTCAGTTATCTGGACTTACAACCAAGCGCGATGTCGTGTTCATCGATCAACGCGGCACGGGTAAGTCGAATCTGCTCAATTGCAAGCTTCCAAGTGACGATAGCGCCGCAATGGCTTCGCCTGAGACACGGCGCGATCTGACACTCAAGGTGGTGGCAGAGTGTCGTGACAAGTTATCCACGCGCGCCGATCTCACCCAGTACGGAAGCACGGCCGCGATGGCCGACTACGACGAGGTTCGTGCGGGGCTCGGCTACGACAAGATCAACCTTTGGGGTGGCTCATATGGGACGCGGACGGCGCAAGAGTATCTACGTCGTTATCCAGAGCGCGTTCGCACGGTTGTGCTTGACGGAGTCGCGTCGCCTTCAATGGCATTGCCGGCTACCTTTGCACGCGACGCCGGGGCGGCGCTAGAGGCAGCGTTCAAATCGTGCGAGACCAACCCCAAGTGTCAACAAGCGTATCCCGACTTTCGCGGCGGGTTTGCGGCGTTGCTTGGGCGTGTAGAGAAACAACCAATAAAGACGACCATCCGCGACCCACTTACCAGTTCTATACGTGAGCTGACTATTTCGCGGCAGGCGCTCGCCACGCAAGTCTTCACGCTGCTCTACATGCCTCAATTAGTGGCGGTGTTACCTGAAGTGATCAAGCAGGCCTCGGATGGGAACTATTCGCCGCTGTTTGCAGCGTCCGGAGGCTTCATGGATTTCGCCGAAGAGAAGATCGCCTTTGGCATGCGTCTTTCGGTTTCGTGCAGTGAGGATGTCGCACGAATTGACGCTGCGGCGCGTGATGAAGCGGCAAAGGTGCAGCCGTTTCAAACGATGTTCATCCGCGAGTTTTCCACCGCTTGCGAAAACTGGCCAAAGGCTAAGGTCGCCGGCGATTTCCACACACCAGTAAAGTCCGACAAGCCTGTCCTAATTCTCTCTGGCGGCATTGACCCGGTGACCCCGCCAATCTTTGGCGATGAGGTGAAAAAGACGTTCTCAAATAGCGTGCATCTAATCGCGCCGAATATCGGGCACGGTGTTTCACAACATGGCTGTGCGCCAAAGATGATCAAGCAGTTCATTGAAAAGGCGAGCGTCGAGGGAATCGACGGCGAATGCCTAAAACGCCTGCCACGGCCAAGCTACTTTCAAGCGATGGTGGAAAAACCAAAACCTGCGCCGATCACCGACAAGTCAGGAGCGAAGCCATGATTGAAGTACGCAATCTTTCTAAACATTTTGGCAACGTCGTCGCAGTGGATGGCGTTAGCTTCACGGCACCAAATGGACAAATCACCGGGCTGCTCGGCCCCAACGGTGCCGGCAAAACGACGACCATTCGTATGATTGGCTCGCTCGTCGAGATTGGTGGCGGAAGTGCCGCTGTGGACGGGCATGACGTTTCTCAAGACCCCGAAAACACCCGCCGAGTTTGCGGCATCCTCACCGATGCGCGTGGCCTCTATGCACGCCTCACCGCCCGCGAAAACATCCGTTACTACGCCGAACTTCATGGCATTGACAGCGCGAGAAGTGAGGCGACGATCGCGCGATTCACAAATTGGCTCGACATGGCCGGCATCATTGACCGTCGCACCGATGGTTTTTCACAAGGGGAGCGTATGAAGGTCGCAATTACGCGGGCGCTTGTGCACGAACCGTCAACTGTCATTCTCGATGAGCCCACCAATGGTCTTGATGTCATGACCACGCGTTCATTGCGGGAACTAATCAAGCGATTGAAGGCGGAGGGGCGCACCGTGATGTTTTCATCACACATCATGCAAGAGGTCGCCGCACTTTGTGACGAAATTATCATCATCGCCAAGGGCAAAGTTTGTGCGCAGGGGAGCACCGAAGCGCTGCTCGCGCATAGTGGTCGGAGCAACCTAGAGGACGCCTTTGTTGCCCTTGCCGGGATAGACGAAGAATCACTGTCCGCAGTTTCCAGCAACGCTGAAAAGGCAGCTTGATCATGACCAACAAGCCAGTTTCAACAATCAGAACCATCCTCACCGTCTCCAAGAAAGAGCTGACCGATCATCTGCGCGATAAACGCACCGCAACCATGATCTTTTTGTTGTCGATTGCAATGGGACCGATCATCCTGATGGGGCTAGGCTACTTCATTGGCTCTATCGAAGCGAAGGCAGAGAAGAAAGAAATCTATGTGTCGGGCAAACAACACGCGCCTGAACTGGTGAATTTTTTGCAGCGCCAGGATATGAAGCTACTGGAGCCCAAGGCGGACTTCCGTGAACTGATCAAACAAGGCAATCACGACGCGGTAATGGTGATTCCAGCCGATTTCAGCGACAATTTTTTGACCGGTGACGCGAAGGTTGAACTGGTTTATGACGATACGCGGCAAAGTTCCAGTGGTGCCTCGGTCGGCGTGTTGCGGCGGGTGATGCGCGCCTTCAACGCTGAAGTTTCGGCACAACGGCTGATCGCAAGGGGCGTTGCGCCGACGCTGCTCAGGCCGGTGGAAGTACAAGATACCAACTTGGGTACCGCCGCGCAACGTGCCGCCGGATTGCTATTCATCATCCCGTGGATTACGCTGATCGGCTGCGTGACTGGTTGCACGGCGATGGCGGTTGACCTGGCCGCCGGTGAGCGTGAACGGGGATCGCTAGAACCGTTGTTGATGACCCCCGTTGGACGCGACGCGCTGGTGTTGGGCAAGGGGGTGGCGGTGTCCGTCTACAGCTTGGGAATTGCCGTGTTAACCCTCATCGGTTTTGCGCTAACCCTCAAGTATGGCAACCTGCCGGCGATTGGCTCAGTGCTTTCGCTGTCTGCTGCCCAGTACGGCATGTTTTTCCTGATGCTGCTCACCTTTGCGCCGGCGATGGCGGCGATTCAAATGCTGTTGGCTACCTACGGACGCAATTTCAAAGAGGGACAGACTTACGCGACCTACGCGATTCAGCTGGTCGCCATCTTGCCGGCGGTGGCGATGTTCGCCCAGCTGAAGGACGCAACCTGGCAACTGTTTGTGCCGGTGATGGCACAATTAATGGTCATCACGCGCTTACTCAGAGGGGAACCCACTGATCTCATCCACTACCTGTTGCCTGCGGCGGTCAATGCCGCCATCTTCGTTGTCGCGATGGTTCTCATCGCGCGGCTGTTGAGGCAGGAGAAAATCATTTTCGGGCGGGCCTGACAAACCTTTCCCGCTCGTTTCCGTTTAGCGACATGCACGATTCAGAACTCTTTTATCCACGGCGCTTCCAAGCCAATAAGGCTCTGAAAAGCCCGTGGATGAACGAGTTTGGCAGATGGGCACTTCTATTGATCCGGCAATTAAATATGGTGAATTCCTGCCCCCGCGCAGGCGGGGGCCCAATTTTCTATATGTGCCGCGCTAACAAAATTGGGCTCCCGCCTGCGCGGGAGCAGGGGACTTTTTCACCATATTTAATTGCCGGAT
>JADCJC010000004.1 GCA_020247395.1 Rhodocyclaceae bacterium | reverse complement strand
GGGTCCCCGTCCGGAGCAACCCTTGTGGTTGTGCGCGGGGACGGGAATGGCTGAAATGGTTTTCCATATTTGCTTGCCGGATCAATAAAAACCGTCGCGAGCGGGTGAAGTTGGCAGTGAGGAGCAGACACGTACCCAGTGTACGGCGAGCACCGGAACTGACAGATTCGCCCGCGCAGTAGGTTTTTAGAAGTTTCCCTGTCAGACACTCATGGCACTACCTTAAGCATGTCATGCCGGCGAAGGCCGGGACCCAGTTAGATTTTTCGAGTAGCTGCGCGAACTTGGGCCCCGGCCTTCGCCGGCGAGACACTTTCTGTATTGCCGCTCAATTCGCCAATTAGTTTGTCAATAAGAGGGAATTTTTCTTAAGGTAGTACCATGGCTGTCAGACACCTATCACTTATCGCCAAGCGCCTTGATCACACGATCAGTAAGATCGATACGCTGGCTGGCAAACACCGCCTCTTGGACAATCAAGTCAAACTTTTCCTTTTCCGCAATTTCGCTAATGACCTTATTGGCGCGCTCCTGCAACGACACCAGTTCTTCGTTGCTGCGCAAGGTTTGATCTTCACGCAGCTCACGCTGCATACGCTTGAAATCGCGTTCCAACTGGGCGAGCTGACGCTCTTTTGCGCTCCGCTCTGCCTCTGGCAATGTCATCGCCTCGCGCTGCAGCGTCGCTTGCAAATCACGACCCTGCCTTTCCATTTTCTCCAGTTCCGTCTCTCGAATCGCAAACTCTTTTTTTAGTTTGGCTTGCGCGCGTTTTGCCGCACCCGACTCACGCAGTATTCGCTCACGGTCAACAAATCCGATCTTAAACTCGGCAGCGCTGGCCAGAGCCGAACTCATGATTGCGGACACCACAAACACAAGCGCAAAAATCTGCGTCGGCAAACAAACGCGGCGAGTTTCGGGAAACATAGCAAACATGGCGGGGCGACCTACACGGAGTCAGTGACAGGCCAATTAAAACACTTTTCCGAGAAGGAACTGAAAGCGTTCAATCTTGTCGTTCGGTTTAACGCCAAAAGGCTTGGCAAGGCTGAATTTGAGCGGGCCGACCGGTGAGAACCAGCTGACGGCAAAACCCGTCGAGTAGCGAAGATCACCGAGCAACAGCCTTTGATCGGCACCCCAAACGTAGCCGAAATCGCCGAATACGGACAAGCGAACCGATTTTTCCGACTTCACTCCCGGCATGGGGAATAACACTTCAACGTTTCCGACCAGACGTTTGTTACCGCCCGTGAATTCACCCGTATCAAAGTCCCGCGGACCGATAGTGCCCGTTTGATAACCGCGAATAGAGTCGACACCACCCGCGTAAAAATTCTTGAAGAATGGTAACGGTTTCCCGCCATAACCGTTGGCGAGTCCAAGCTCAGCGTTCAGAGACAGGGTAAATGGCCCCCAAATTGGCCGCAGATACTGCGCTTTGGCTTGCGCACGGTAGTACTTCAGATCGCCGCCCGGCAATCCTGCCTCAAGCCCGAACTCGAGCAGATAACCGCGCTTCGGGAAGTAGATGCTGTCTCGGGTATCTCTGGAGTATCCGGTGGTGCCACGGATGGTGTCGCTCTTCGCACCAAATTTATCGACATAGTCGAAATAACGCTGCGGACTAAAACTATCTAGCCCGATGCTGGTACGTTCAAAACCTACCCCAAAGTTCACAGAATCGTATTCGGTAACCGGCACACCAAAGCGTACGCCGATACCGGAGGCGCGCGAACGGAAATCACCCGTATTCAGGCTCGCGGTGTTAAGCTCGCGCTCGTAAACGTCAAAGCCGCGGGCAACACCGTCCGCAGTCCAGTAGGGATTCAGATACGAAACCTCATACGCCCGGCTAATCCGGCTGCTGTTGATGCGGAATGAGAGTTGATTGCCCGTACCAAAAATATTGGCCTGTGACACTGACGCCGAGACGGTCAACTTATCTGGGCCGCTGCCGTAACCGACGCCAAACTGCAGGCTGCCGGTGTTGCGCTCTTTAACAGTGACGTTCAGGTCAACCTGATCATTGCTGCCCGGTACGGCCGGTGTGTCAACCGTTACTTCTTCAAAAAATCCGGTGCGCTCAAGACGTTCCTTTGATCGATTGATTTTGTCGACCGAGTACCAGCCCGCCTCTAGCTGCCGTAACTCGCGACGCACGACGGCATCGCGGGTGCGACTGTTACCCTGGACGTTGATGCGGCGCACGTAAACACGCCGACCCGGATCAACAAACATGGTAAACGAAGCAGTTTTCGCCACCGGATCACGCTCCGGCACTGGATTGATGCTGGCGAAAGAGTAACCGTCATTTCCAAGCCGGTCGTTGATCGCCTTGACCGAATCCACAATTTTCTGGCGTGAGAAAGTTTCTCCGGCCTTGAATAACAGGAGCGAACGCATTTCGGCCTCAGTAATCTTCAACTCACCGGAGAACTTGATGTCGGAAATCTTGTAGACCTCACCCTCGTTGATCACGATGGTAATAAAAATCTTGTCTTTTTCAGGTGTGATAGACACCTGCGTCGACTCAATATTGAAATCCAGATAGCCGCGATTGAGATAGTAGGAGCGTAGCTTCTCCAGGTCGCCGCTGAGCTTTTGCTTGGAGTACTGATCATCCTTTGTAAAGAACGTGAACCAGCCGGACGTTGTTTGCTCGAATTCTTTCAGCAGAGTCGACTCAGAAACCGCCTTCGCCCCGATGATATTGATGTCCACAATTTTTGACGGTTCGCCCTCATCAATCGTGAAGGTGAGGGATACACGATTACGTTCCTGCGGATTCACCGTGGTTGTCACTTTTGACGAGTAAAAACCACGACTCGTGTACTGGCGCTTGATCTCTTTCTCGGCGCGGTCAAGCAACGAACGGTCAAAAATCTTGGCTTCCGAAATACCGGCAGTTTTAAGACCATCCTTCAAATTGTCCTTCGAAAACTCCTTCGCTCCGGTGATCTCGATGGCCGCAATGGCCGGACGCTCGACGACGAAGACGACCAGCACGTCGTTTTCGACCTCAAGCCGGACATCCGTATAGAAACCGGTTGCATACAAAGCCTTGATCGACTTTGCCGCCTTATCGTCGTCCATCCGTTCGCCGACCTTGATCGGCAGGTAACTAAACACCGTACCAGCCTCGGTGCGCTGCACGCCTTCAACGCGAATATCACGCACGATAAAAGGCTCAATGGCCAGCGCGGCGAACGACACCAAGCTGCCAAACAGCGCGATCAACAAGCGTGAAACAGAGGGGAGACGAACAATCGTGGGAGTGTGGCAGGAAGATCGAGGCATCAAAAAGTCAACCAGAAACAAGTCGATAAATGTCGTTATAGAAGGCGAAAGCCGAAAGCCCAATCAGCAGCGCAAAGCCGACGCGCTGGCCAATTTCCATGGCTTGTTCCGAGAGCGGACTGCCCTTGATCAGCTCCGCGATATGATACAGCAACTGACCCCCATCCAAGACGGGGATGGGAAGCAGATTGAGCACACCGATACTGACACTGATGAGCGCTAAAAACGAAACAAACTGCAACCAGCCAAGCTTTGCTGACTGGCCCGCATAGTCGGCAATTGTGATCGGCCCGGAAAGATTTTTCCAGGAAACGTCGCCGGTGATCATGCGCCCGAGCATCGTCAGGCTAAAGACAGACATGTCCCACACATTTCCGACCGCTTTGGGAACGGATTCGACAGGGCCATAACGCACAATGGTCACTAGCGCCTCATTGGCGGCCCGATCAATTTTTGGGGCAATGCCGATGCGGCCAATCGAGCGGTTGCCGTCGATTACCGGTTTCGGGATGACTTCCGCATCAAAGGTTTCCCCGCCACTCTCGACGATGAGCTTGAGTGCTTTTCCCGGGCTGGCGGAGACAATACCCACCAATTGCGTCCATTCAGCAATTGGCATCCCGGCTGCGGCGACGATCCGGTCGCCGGGTTTTAGTCCCGCCTGTGCGGCGGGTCCATCCGGCGCGACGGTCTCCACAACGGGAGCGATCGGCGGGCGGTAGGGGCGAATCCCAAGCTTGGCCGCAAAATCGCGATCAAGGTCGGCTTTTTCGAGGCTGGCCATCGGCACCTCGCGCTTTCCCACGCGTCCGTCACGTGTTTGCACCTCGATGACTGCGGTACCGCGCGCCGCCGCGCGATCGAGCAACAGCAAACGCACCTCGCCCCATGTCTTGACGTCTTTGCCATCAATTGCCGTCACTTTGTCGTACGCGAGAAATCCTGCGGCTGCCGCCGGGCTGCCGACCGGGGGAGCAGCGACAAACGGCAATGCCCCAGGCGCGCCGATGACGAACACCATCCAGTATAGAAGCGCGGCAAGGACAAAATTGGCCGCCGGACCCGCAGCAATTATGATCATGCGCTGCCAGACCGGTTTGTTGTTGAACGCGCGGCCACGATCGCGTTCATCCACCACGTCGTCGCGCTCGTCAGCCATTTTGACGAAGCCCCCAAGCGGCAAAGCCGCGACAACCCATTCGGTCTGGTCAGCGCCGAACTTGCGCATCCATAACGGGCGACCAAAGCCAATTGAGAAACGAATAACCTTCACGCCACACAAACGTGCGGCCCAATAGTGTCCAAGCTCGTGGATGGTCACCAAGATGCCTATCGCGACAAGGAACGCGACGATACTTTTCAGGATTTCCACGTAGCCAAGGCCCTATCTCTGTCGATTAAACAAACCACTAATCCTTACCGCCCTGCATTCTACAAAACCAGCCGTCTTGGCAACCAGCCTGAACCTTTCTTGGCGGTCGCTCGAAAGGCGCGGGAGTAGGCGTATGGCCGGCATCCACGGCGAATGAGGAACGATCCAAATTGGTTTGCCAATCGCTCAGGGGCAAAGTTCTGCGCAGCAGCGGGCGAACCTTGAACTATTCGGGCTAGACACGCGCGGCCCGTGTTGCCAGCATGTCTCTGGTCGCGGTACGCGCAAGTTGATCCGCCGCAAGGATGCCCTCAAGCGAGGTGGCATCATCAGCCGATATCTTCGACAACACGTCCTCAATGAGTTGCGGAATATCGATGAAGCGCAGGCGATTGGCGAGAAAAGCTTCGACAGCGACTTCATTGGCCGCGTTCAATACCGCTGGCGCTGTGCCTCCACGCCGCATCGCCTCATAGGCAAGTCCCACGCAGGGGAATCGCGCTAAATCAAGCGTTTCAAAATCCAGCCGCCCCACTTTTGCCAAATCGAGCGCACCAACCCCGGCGGCAATTCGATCAGGAAATCCAAGTCCATACGCAATCGGTGTCCGCATATCGGGATTGCCAAGCTGCGCGATCACCGAGCCATCGCGATAGGTGACCATGGAATGGACGACGCTCTGCGGATGGATTACGACATCGATCATCTCGGCTTCGGCATCAAACAACCAGCGCGCCTCGATGACTTCAAGTCCCTTGTTCATCATTGTGGCTGAGTCGACCGAAATCTTGCGCCCCATTGCCCAATTTGGATGCGCGCAGGCTTCGTCCGGCGTCACCTGGGCAAGTGAATCTATCGGGCGCGTTCGGAACGGGCCGCCAGAGGCGGTAAGAACAATTTTTTCCACTCCAACGTTGGCAAGCCCACGAGCGTAGTTTCTTGGCAGCGACTGAAAAACAGCATTGTGTTCACTATCGATGGGCAATAGTGTTGCGCCCGAGTTTGCAATCGCGTTCATAAACAGCCTGCCCGCCATGACCAACGCCTCTTTATTGGCGAGCAGCACCCGCTTACCTGCGTACGCGGCCGCGAGCGAAGACTTGAGCCCTGCTGCACCTACAATGGCCGCCATGACAACATCGACTTCGGAATGCGCCGCGACGAATTCGAGCCCCTCGCGCCCGGCCAGCACTTCGGTCGATGGACTACGCACCCTCAACGTAGCGCGCAACTGGGTAGCGGCATCATTGTCGGTCATGACCGCAAATCGCGGCACGAAGCGCTCGCACAATGCGGCCAGCTCGCCCACCTTGGTGGCGGCCGATAGGGCAAAAACACGAAAACGGTTCGGGTGACACCTGATAACGTCAAGCGTACTCAGCCCAATCGAGCCTGTCGCCCCGAGTACCGTTACGTTTCTCACCTTCAATTGATCACTCATAGCTTCTGCATTACCAACAAGTAAAGCCCGGCCAAGGGAAGTGTGGAAGTGAGCGCATCGATTCGATCAAGTATGCCGCCGTGGCCCGGCAGGAGACTGGACGAGTCCTTCATACCCACGCCGCGCTTCATCCATGACTCGAACAGGTCGCCGACAATCGAGACTACGCCGAGCAACATGAACATGCCAAACAATAACCAGCCATGCGAGCTTAACTCTCGCGCCCAGTCCTCGCCGCGGGCGGCTGCGCTTCCCACCAATTGCTGCCATACAAAAAAGTACACGCCAACTCCGATCAGCCCCCCTGCCGCACCCTCGATCGTTTTGCCGGGGCTGATTGACGGTGCCAGCTTGCGTTTGCCCACACTCTTGCCAACAAAATATGCTGCAATGTCGGCAACCCAAACAATCAGCGCAAAACTCAGCAACATCCACGGGCCAAGGTCGTGCAGCATCAAAAATGCAAACCAGGTCGGGAAAATGACCACCCAGCCGGTAAACGCCACCACCCACGTCCCTATCGAGCCTTCAGGGCGCCATGTGTTGGCAAGCCACACTGGCGCAACCATCAGCCAGAACAATGCGGATGCGATAAAACCTACCAGGGCAATCGTCGCGAACGTTAACGGCGTCATGCCAAGATAGGCAAAAAACACGACAGCCGAGCCCGCTAACGACACTATAAAAAATACACTTGCGCTGCTCCTCGACAATCGGCAAAAGCGGCTCCACTCCCAGCAGGCCACCAGCGTGATCGCCAGCGTGAAAAGATCCCACGCCCAATTGGGAAACGAGAATAACGCAATGAAAACAACCGGCAGGATGACCAGCGCGGTGATGATACGGGTTATCAGCATTTAGTCTTTAGCGCGCGGCAGCGGCCTATCTTGCCTAGGCAGCGTCAGACGTGCAGTCTGAGGAGATGCCCAAGGAAGCCGCCAACTGATCACTCGTGCGACCAAAACGGCGCTCGCGCTTGCCATAGGAATCAACAGCACGAATGAGGCTGGAGCGGCCAAAATCAGGCCAAAGTTCGGGGGTGAAATAGAACTCGGTATAGGCAAGCTGCCATATCAGAAAATTGCTGAGCCTTTGTTCTCCACCGGTACGGATAAACAAATCAGGCTCCGGTGCGTAGGCCATTGATAAGTATGGCGTGAGCAAGTCTTCCGTAAACTCGCTAACCTCGCGATTCGCCGAAACGCACTCCTTCTGCGCTTTGTTCATCGCCTGAAGAATATCCCAGCGCCCCCCATAGTTAGCGGCAACCGTGAGTGTCAATGCAGTGTTGCTCTCGGTAAGCGCTTCGCTGGCCGCGATCTTGTCGCGAAGCCGTGCATCAAATCGCGTCAAGTCGCCGATGACTTTGAAGCGAATACCATTAGCGTGTAACTTGGCGACCTCATTGTCCAACGCCACCAAAAACAACTGCATCAGTACCGAGACTTCCTCGGCAGGCCGCCGCCAATTTTCAGAAGAAAAAGCAAACAACGTAAGGTATTCGATACCCAGTTCACCACAAGTCTTGACGGTCTCGCGCACTGCCTCCACGCCACGTTTATGTCCGGCTACCCGCGGCATGAAGCGGTTTTTTGCCCAGCGTCCGTTGCCATCCATCACGATTGCCACGTGCCGCGGCACACTCGTAAATGCCGGTATCACCTGAGTTGGACTCTCATAGTTCATAGAGGGATTTCGTTCATTTGAGTGATTTACGCGAACATAGTAGGGCGCTTGACGACCGCATCAGACCGACATCAACTCTTTTTCTTTATCGTGGACGAGTTTGTCGATTTCCAACACAAACTTATCTGTCATTTTTTGAACGTCATCCTGCGCCTTCTTTTCGGCATCCTCGGGTAGGGTCTTTGCCTTCAGCGCGTCCTTTAGCTGGTTGTTTGCATCGCGGCGTATGTTCCGCACCGCGACCTTCGCATCTTCACCTTCACCCTTGACCAATTTGGCCATTTCGCGACGGCGCTCTTCTGTCAGGGATGGCATCGGCACACGTACCACGTCACCGGTCGTTGAAGGATTCAGCCCTAGATCGGAATCTCGAATCGCCTTTTCGATTACGGAAGTCATCTTTCTTTCGAATGGCTGGACGATGATGGTTCGCGCATCCGCCACATTCATGCTTGCGACAGCGGTCAATGCAGTTGGCGAACCATAGTAGTCAACATGAATTTGGTCAAGCATGCCGGCGTGGGCACGCCCCGTGCGAATCTTTGCCAAGTTATTTTTGAGTGAATCGATGCTTTTCTGCATCTTTTGCTCACACGTTTTCTTTAAATCAGCAACGTTCATGATTTACTCCACTGACGATGTTTTAGTAACCACAGCTATGCGTGAACCAGCGTACCCTCGTCTTCACCGAGCACGACGCGCTTCAACCCGCCCTGCTTGAAGATCGAGAAGACATTTATCGGCAGCTTCTGATCGCGACACAAGGCAATTGCTGTGGCGTCCATCACCTTCAGATTTTTGATAATGGCCTCATCAAAGGTGATCGAATGATAACGCGTGGCGCTTTTATCCGTCTTGGGATCGGCGGTGTAGACGCCGTCCACCTTGGTTGCCTTCAACACAATCTGCGCCTCCATTTCACGGCCCCGAAGTGCGGCGGCGGTGTCGGTGGTGAAAAACGGATTTCCCGTGCCGGCGGCGAACACCACCACTTTACCTTCGTCAAGATAGCGCATGGTCTTGCCACGGATGTACGGCTCGACGACGGGTTCGATATTGATGGCCGACTGTATGCGCGGGGTCAAGCCCACCTTCGACAAGGCATCTTGCAACGCAAGGGAGTTAATCACAGTCGCCAGCATACCCATGTAATCGGCGGTCGCACGATCCATCCCGGCGGCACTCGTCGATACTCCGCGAAAAATGTTGCCGCCACCGATGACGACACCAATAGCAACACCGAGGTCGGCAATTTCTTTGATCTCGGCTGCGATGCGTTCGATGGTCTGACGGTTGATACCAAACGCATCATCACCCATCAGCGCTTCGCCGGATAGCTTCAGCAGGATACGCGTGTACTTGGGAGGAAGAGGCGCATTAGGAGATGCAGGGGGCAAAACAGCGGGTGACATTGCGAGAGGTGCTCCTTGACCGTGTTTGACAACATCCTCACCACAATCATCGCAGACGATTGTGGCAAAACTCGTTCATTACCCGCTGACACCGCCGCAGCCCACCGCGACACCAGCGAAACTTACGTCCGGCGATGCTACGGCGCAATATCCTTCGGCGCGGAGCCGTCATCTTGTCTCTTCTTGGCCGCCGCCGCCTGCTCAGCCACTTCAGCCGCGAAGTCAGTGACTTTCTTCTCAATTCCTTCACCAACGACATACAGCGTAAAGCTATTCACCTTGGCACCCTTCGACTTCATCAGCTGTTCGATGGTTTGTTTGTCATCCTTCACAAACGGCTGAGAAAGCAAAGAGACCTCCTTGAGAAACTTTGCAATTGAGCCATCGACCATCTTGGCGACGATTTCGGCGGGCTTGCCCGATTCTGCGGCCTTGGCCGCAGCCACGGAACGCTCTTTGGCGATGTCTTCGGCCGGCACGCCCGACGAATCTAGCGCCTTCGGCTTTGTTGCGGCGATATGCATCGCGATGTCTTTCGCCAACAGCGCATCACCGCCGGTTGTATCGACCAATGTGGCCACTTTTGCGCCTCCATGGATGTAGGAGGTAAGCACACCAACCGCCTCGACGCGCTTGAAACGGCGCAAGGACAGATTTTCCCCAACCTTGCCGATTAGCGCCTTGCGAGCTTCGTCGACGGTAGTGCCGTTCATCGGCATTGCCGACAACGCCTCAACGTCTTGCGGGTTTGCCTCGGCAACCATTTTTGCAAGAGCCGCCGACATCGCGAGAAAATCGTCGTTCTTCGCAACAAAATCCGTTTCGCAATTCACTTCGAGGATCGCGCCTAGCTTTTGGTCCGCAGAAATGTAAATCGCGCACACACCCTCGGCCGCAATACGGGAGGCGGCCTTGGTCGCTTTATTACCCAACTTAACCCGCAGAATCTCTTCGGCCTTGGCCATATCACCAGCGGCTTCCGACAGCGCCTTTTTACATTCCATCATCGGCGCATCTGTCTTCTCACGCAACTCTTTGACCATCCCTGCTGTTACTTCTGCCATTTCCGTTCCAATCCTTATTACTTTGATCGTCTGCCACTGTTAACGAACCACTCGACTACTCCAGCGCAGATTACGATCACTTGGTTAATCAAAACTCATCTTCCTACAGTTAAAAAAAAGGGGCCGGAGCCCCTTTTTCCCGTATTTTGCTGATTACTTGGCTTCTTCTTCAGTCACCTCGACGAGTTCATCGGTCGCCTTAACCATCTCGTTGATAACTTGGCTCTTGCCTTCAAGAATTGCGTCTGCTACGCCACGGGCGTAGAGGCGTATCGCCCGGGTGGAGTCGTCGTTACCTGGAATAATGTAGTCCACACCATCCATCGAATTGTTTGTGTCAACCACCCCTATTACCGGCACGCCAAGCTTCTTGGCTTCCGTCACGGCGATCTTGTGGTAACCGACATCGATTACAAACACGGCGTCTGGAACACCGCCCATATCCTTGATGCCGCCCATTGCCCGCTGTAGCTTTTCCAACTCACGGGAATAGGTCAGCGCTTCTTTTTTCGATAGTTTCGCAAGGGAACCATCTTCTACCATCTGCTCAAGATCTTTCAGGCGCTTCAACGAACCTTTGACAGTCTTGTAGTTGGTCATCATGCCGCCGAGCCAGCGGAAATCCACAAAAGGCATGCCCGCGCGCGTGGCCTCTTCCATAATGATTTCCCGGGCTTGGCGCTTGGTGCCGACAAAAAGAATGGTACCTTTGTTCGCGGCCAGTGTGCGGACGAATTTCAATGCCTCTTGATACATCGGCAATGATTTTTCGAGGTTGATGATATGAATCTTGTTGCGGGCACCGAAAATGTACGGGGCCATCTTTGGGTTCCAGAAGCGCGTTTGGTGACCAAAGTGGACACCAGCTTCCAGCATTTGACGCATGGTTATAGACATCAGTCGTTCTTTCTGGTTAAGGTTATGTCTTCCACCCGGCGTACTAGGCGACGTTCGAAGGAACATTGCACCAGACCTTAACGGTGCGGGCGGGACGATTTACAACAAAATAGCGACGCGAAAGGTGATCTGAGGACTCTCAGAAACTTTCGTAAAGCTTTCAATTATAAGCATAAAATTACCGAAAATGCAACTCTGAGGCGCGGCAAAAGTGGAGTCATTCAAGCCAATACTCAATATCGCGCTACGCATAGGCTTAGCGGCTGCGTTCACCAGTTTCGCTTACTGGAAAATGGGGGGGGCCATCCCGGCAGTACTGTCGATACCCATGTGGGGCATACTGCTGGCAAAACCCATCCTTGAAGGCGTGGCAGGCTACTACAGCTGGGCCAAAAAGCAGCCTTATGTCCCGTGGCAAGGTCGCTACTACGAGTTTGAAAACATCCACATTCGTGTCTTTGAGGATGATTTTGGGCACTTGTGGTTTTGTGACAAAGACGTATTGCAGGTATTGGGACAAACTGTTTCCAAAACATACCAATTCGCCTATGGCGAATCCGATTACCGCGCGATACCCGGCGAGCGGCTGCAGGGCTTCTCGGAAAACGCCGTGATCCTCGTCGTTTCCCGTATCCGCCACCCGTCCGCTGGGAAATTCAAGTTCTGGCTTGAGCGCGAGGTCTTGGCACCGCACCATAAAAAGCGCGAGAAAGCAGGCTTGCCATCAAGCGCCAGACATCAAGAGAAAGACCCGTTCAGACCGATCAGCGCAAGCAAAGACTGACGGCCGGACAGGCGGGCGCAGGAGAGGGCGGCCCCCTTGGCTGGTATAATTTAATGGTTTTGGCAGCTCCTAAGCGCCATTTTTTTTCAGGAGCCGCATTGGCAAATGCGTGGGTGGTACCCCGCCACTATCGACACGGTTGCCCTCCTGTAGAAGTTGAATATGAACGTCGTACTGAAATCCGAATCCGACATCGAAAAAATGCGTGCCGCAGGGAGACTTGCGTCGGAAGTTCTCGACTACATCGCGCCGTACATTAAGCCCGGTGTGACGACCGGCAAGCTGGACAGGCTTTGTCATGATTACATGGTCGACGTTCAGGGAACCGTACCTGCGACGCTCGGTTACGCGCCGCCGGGGCACCGCCCCTACCCGGCTTCCTGTTGCACTTCGGTAAATCATCAGGTCTGCCATGGTATTCCCGGAGATAAGGTGCTGAAAAACGGCGATGTCATCAATATCGACGTAACCGTTATCCATCAGACTTACCATGGTGATACCAGCCGAATGTTTTACGTCGGTGAGCCATCAATCCAAGCCAAGCGGCTATGTGAAACCACTTACGAAGCCATGTGGCGTGGCATACGCAAAGTGCAGCCCGGTGCGACAATCGGCGATATCGGTCATGCCATCCAAACCCTCGCGGAAGGCAATGGGTTTTCAGTCGTCCGTGAGTTCTGTGGTCACGGCATCGGGCAAAAGTTTCATGAAGATCCGCAGATTCTGCATTACGGCAGGCCTGGACAGGGGATGAAACTTCAGGCGGGCATGATATTTACCGTCGAGCCCATGATCAACGCCGGAAAGCGGGATATCCGCATGTTAGGCGATGGCTGGACGGTTGTAACAGCCGATCACAGCCTATCGGCGCAATGGGAGCACACGGTTTTAGTCACGCCGACGGGTTATGAAGTACTGACGTTGTCGGCCGGCTCCCCACCACCGCCCGTGGCTACCGCGACTGCGGCACACGCGTAGATTTGAGTGAGTCGGCGGTGAACACCGACCCGCTTACACGTTTAGCCTACCTAAAACCTCTGCGAGATTGGCTTGCCGAGGAGCGCGCGTTAATCAAGGCAAGTTACCTCAAGCGTCCACAACCAGATCGAAATCTGCGCCAGCACGCCGCAGTGGTAGATACATTGATCTCACGTATCGCCACGGACATCGGCTTACCGGTCGACATTGCCCTAATCGCGGTTGGCGGATATGGCCGCGGTTTTCTGTTTCCCGCCTCGGACGTCGATGTATTGGTATTGCTACCGGAGGAAGCACAACCCGTCAATCACACAGCCAAGATCGAGGCGTTTGTTGGCTTTTTGTGGGATGTTGGTCTGGAGCCCGGCATTTCTGTGCGCACCATCAATGAATGTGTCGAGGAAGCTTCCAAGGACATCACCGTTGACACCAGCATGTTAGAGGCGCGATGGTTGTGGGGGAACAAACAACTCGCGTCCAAACTCACGGCGCGGCTCAACCGCGCGCGCGCCCTGCCCGCCTTTCTTCTAGCCAAGTTGGACGAGCAGCGGCGGCGCCATGCGAGGCACCATGATATTGCGCTCAATCTCGAACCGAACATCAAAGAAAGTCCGGGCGGTCTGCGTGATTTGCAAACGGTGCTCTGGATTGCACGCGCTGCGAATATCGGCGGCGAAGCCTTGGCTGACTGGTCTGCGCTTGCAACGGCAGGACTGCTAACCGGGGCCGAGGCCAAGCTCATCGCCCAACACCGACGAATATTGATCGACTTGCGCATTCGCCTGCATTACCTTGCTGGACGACGCGAAGATCGCCTCGTGTTTGACCATCAAACAGCGCTTGCCGAACAGCTCAGGTTGAAACCCACACGCGCCAAGCTGGCCTCTGAAGTATTGATGCGTCGTTATTATCTTTCCGCCAAAATCATTTGGCAGCTCAACTCAATTCTTCTCGCCAATCTGAGCGAGAAAATCTTGCGCAAGGAACGCGATCTTGTGCGCAAGATAGACGAACACTTTGAGCTGGTGAACGGCAATCTTGCAGCCGTTGATCTGGGCATTTTTCGACGCGATCCGCGGGCAATATTTCGCGCATTCTTGGCGCTGCAGCGGACTGACGAAGCCGAATTTTTTTCGGCTGAAACGTTACGGGCAATTTGGCGGGAAGCGCCAAACATCGGCCCAGCATTTCGTGAAGATCGCGATGTGAACGATACGTTTCTCAACATCCTGCAAAGCGAGCGTCTGACTTTTACCATGAGGCGGCTCAGTCGTTATGGCATTCTCGGTCGCTATCTGCCGGCGTTTGGGCGAATTGTCGGACAAATGCAACACGACCTGTTTCATGTCTACACGGTGGACGAGCACATCCTGATGGTGCTAAGAAACATGCGCCGTTTGGTGCTGCCGCGCTTTTCGCATGAGTTTCCTTTTTGCCATGAGTTGGCAAGTGCATTTGAAGAGAAACACGTCTTGTACCTTGCTTGCCTGTTTCACGATATCGCGAAGGGGCGTGGTGGAGACCACTCAAAACTCGGCACCCGTGAGGCGCATCGTTTTTGCCGCCGGTTGGGGTTGCCACAGCCGCAAATCGAGCTGGTTGAATGGCTAGTTGAGACGCATCTGATGATGTCCGCAACGGCGCAAAAGCAAGACCTCTCCGACCCCGAGGTAATCTCCCAATTTGCCTCGCTTGTTGGTGATGAGTATCGCCTCACCGCGTTGTATCTGCTGACTGTGGCCGATATCCGCGGAACCAGCCCCCACGTATGGAATGGTTGGAAAGCAAAACTGTTGGAGGAACTTTTCAGAGCGACGCGGCGCTTGTTGCGCGGTGATAGCGCGATCAATCCGCACTTCATCGAATTCAAACGGCGCGACGCACTAAGCCGAATGAACGCGCAAACAGAGCCGCCGATTTGGCGGCACGTAAATGCGCGTTACTTCCAGCGTTTCGATGTTGACGATTTAGTCTGGCACGCCGAAGCAATCAAGGACGATGTCGCACCCGTCGCGCCGCGCATCTTTGTCCGCGAGGACGATCACGGCGCGCTTTTTGAAGTCCTGGTCATGACGCAAGACGAGGTCGGCGTGTTTTGTCGAATTACCAATGCCTTCGAACGCATGCAGTTCGATATTGTCTCCGCGCGAATCTACACAACGACCAACGGCTACGCTCTCGACAGCTTTCGCGTGCTGCCAAAATCACGCCAGGCCGCAAGCGGTGCCCATCAGCCACCACCACAGTCGTCAGGGCCGATCATCCAGAAGGAACTAACCAATGCGCTGCTGGCCGCCGGCATCCCCGAACCCTCGCGCGCGCGCTCTGCCCGGCAGGCAAAACACTTCCCGCTATTGCCCGAGGTCTCTCTGCGACAATCGCGCGTCGCCCCATTTTTTGAAATCGGCATTACCTGCGCAGACAAACCGGGCCTGTTGTCGGCGATCGCCCGCGCGCTGATTCAATTGAACATCAACCTCCACGACGCACGGATCACCACGCTCGGCAGTCGCGCCGAGGACGTTTTCATTGTCGAACACGCCAGACTGGCAGAGCCGGCATTCGCCGATGCGCTCAAACGTGGTTTGCAGGATGCGGTCGCTTAGCCGATCGACTTACCGTCATTGAGCTTTAACCAACCGTAGATCACCCTGTATAGGTACCAAATCAGCACGGCGACGGGCAGCACCCATAACACAATCATGCCGATACCAAGCGTAAGCAGGCCGAGTATCCAGAACGCACCCCACGCAAGGATGGCCCACAAAATCCCGAACCAAAACGTCCGCGAAAGCCACCCGTAGTGTGTATCGAGGTAAGTTCCACGCACATCGCCCTGTTTGGCGGCACCGACAATCATGGCAACAATAGCCAGCGTCCAGAAAGTAAAGGGTGCCAAACCATGCAGCACATACAGAATGTGCAGGGTGTTTTTTTCCGACGATAGGTCGCGCTCAATGGCCGCTGCCGTCGAGGTCGGGGCGGAGGCGGTAGGATCACTCATGGCTTAGCCTTTCCGGTTGGTTGTTATCCACTTAGTCATCGTCATAAGGTGCCAAGTGAGGAAACAGAATATCGGTGAATCCAAACTTTGACATATCTTTCATACGCATCGGGTAGAGTACACCATCGAGGTGGTCGCACTCGTGTTGAACAACACGCGCATGAAAGCCCTGCACAGTGCGATCTATTGGATTTCCTTGTGCATCGAAGCCGGTGTAGTGGATATGATCATACCGCTGCACAGCCCCGCGAAGTCCTGGCACCGACAGACAACCCTCCCACCCCTCGACGAGTTGATCGGATAGCGGCGTAATCACCGGGTTGATCAACACCGTAAACGGCACCAGAACGCCCGGGTAGCGCGGATTCTCCCTGACTTCGAAAATCACCACGCGAACGTTCTCGCCAATTTGTGGCGCGGCGAGCCCGGCACCACGCGCGTCGATCATGGTTTCTTTCATATCCTGAAGAAGCGACATGAGTTCAGCACTTCCGAACTTGTCGGTTGATAACTCCCGCGAGCGCTCCATCAATGATGGTGTGCCCATTTTTAGTATTGGCCGTATCGCCATGGTTGCCCCTGCAAATTGTGGTGAGACTGCTCGCTCGGCGAGCGAGCTATTTGTAGCCGCGCACGTCGGCGGGCATCGCCGCGTGCATCTCAACCGCTCGCGCCAAGATCAGCTTGACCTTCTCCATACCAACCTTCAACACCGCGTCGGCGTCGGCAAGTTTGATGCCTTCAGCCGAACTACCCAGTCCCGCTGCATGATTCATGGATAACGCCAGGGTTGCATAGGAAAGACCCTGCTCTCGTGCGAGAGAGGCCTCGGGCATCGTCGTCATGCCGATCATGCTACATCCGTCGCGCGCTAGGCGGTCTACTTCAGCGCGCGTCTCGAGCCGCGGGCCCTGAGTGACACCTAATGTGCCGTGGTCGATCACATCGATGCTGGCTGCTTTTGCCGCAGCCAGATAAAGAGCCCGTGCGCGGGCGCAGTATGGGTCTGTAAAGTCGATGTGGGTGACGGGCGCATCCCCCTCAAAGAAGGTATGTTTTCGGCTGTAAGTGTAGTCAATCACCTGATCTGGCACGGCAAGCATGCCAGGCCCGAGATTTGCCGCGACCCCACCAACCGCGTTGACCGCTAACACTCGCACCACGCCGGCGGATTTCAACGCCCAAATGTTGGCGCGATAGTTCACCTCGTGGGGCGGCAGTGTGTGGCCGTACCCATGCCGCGCCAAAAACACCACCGTCGCCGCGCCAATGCGCCCATAAGTCAGGTATCCGGAAGGGTCACCGTAGGGGGTTCGCACCACCTCCTTGCTGGTGATTTCCAAATTGGGCAAGTTGGTCAGCCCAGTTCCGCCAATAATTGCAAGCACAGCGATCTCCGTTAAAAAATCTTAAAAGTCCTTAGTTGACGGACGTTTCCAAGCATAAATGCCTCAAACTGCCCGCTCAATGGCGAGTCGGCGGCGCCGCAGCGCGAACTGGCGGTCCGCGCTATTTTCCCCGTATGGCGCGAATTTCGCCGAGATTCCGCCACGCCCCGGAGACATCCATACCGTAGCCAAATACAAAGCGGTTGGGCACGGTTAGCCCAACATATTCTGCTTGCAATGGCTTTGCGGCATTGCGCTCGACACCATAGTCCTTGACGCAAAAAACCGCACACGCAACGCTCAAGGCACCCTGGCTTTTGAGCAATGCGACGATCGCCGCCAGAGTCACGCCTTCGTCAAGAATATCGTCGAGTAGCAAAACGTGTCGCCCTGCCACATTGTCACGCGGCGCGACGCGCCAAGTCAGCTCCGCTCCTACTTTTGCGTTGCCGTAGCGCGACGCCTGAACGATATCAAAATCGCAGGCAATCGTCAGCAGCGGCAGCAATTGCCCGGTAAAAACCACAGCGCCGCCCATAACGGACAGGATCAACGGGTATTTGGTTGCGTAATCACGGTTGATTTTCGCCGCCACACTGGCAGTCGCCGCATCGACCTCTTGCCGGGTGAACAGCAGGTCAGAGTCGGTCATGATGGCGTTGGCTTCATCGAGAGTCATGGCGGGAATCGATTGTGAGTTAGACAACTGTTGTAAAACTGCGGCTGATGGCGGTCGCGATGATACTGCCCTGACCACTCGGTCTTAACGCCCTGCGCGCATCGCCCTTACATGTTCGGCGAAAGCCCTGCCGACTTCGGCATGTTTCATTCCCAGCGCGACGGTTGCCTGAAGATAACCGAGTTTTGACCCGCAATCATAACGAGTCCCCTCGAATTCATAGGCAAATACCTTTTCCTTCTTCAACAGCGCCGCAATTGCGTCGGTAAGCTGGATCTCTTTGCCGACACCCTGCTGAATTTTTTCCAGATGCGAGAACACCGCCGGAGTCAGGATGTAGCGCCCCACCACGCTCAACGTCGACGGCGCGTCTTCGGGTTTCGGCTTTTCCACGATGCCAGACATGCGCGAAACACGTTCGCCGCGCTTCTTTGATACTGGTTTTGAATCAACAATACCGTACGAAGACACTTCGCTCTTGGGCACTTCGACACAACCCAGTACGGAGGCCGCATACTCTTGATAGTGTTGCACCATTTGACACATGACCGGTACCTTGGCGTCGATCAAGTCATCGGCCAGAATCACTGCAAATGCCTCGTCACCGACGAGGTGCTTGGCACATAACACCGCATGCCCGAGGCCCAACGCCTCCGGTTGGCGCACATAAACATACTGCACGTTTGTTGGCAGCATATTGCGGACTTCGTGAAGCAGCTTTTGTTTTCCCTTGGCGTGCAACTCTGCCTCGAGTTCGTACGCTTTATCGAAATGATCTTCAATCGTACGCTTGCCGCGACCAGTCACGAAGATCATTTCCGTGATACCCGCGGCGGCGGCCTCCTCCACCGCGTATTGGATCAGCGGCTTATCCACCACCGGCAGCATTTCTTTGGGACTGGCTTTGGTGGCGGGCAAAAACCGCGTGCCAAGGCCCGCAACGGGAAACACTGCCTTGGTGACTTTTTTTACTTTCATCAGTACTTATTCCGTTGGGTTCAGATACGAGAGAAACTCGGCTTCTGTCAGGACGGCGACCCCTAGCGCCTGTGCCTTGTCGAGTTTACTACCGGACTCAACGCCTGCGATGACAAAGTCAGTCTTCTTCGACACGCCCGCCGAAACCTTCGCACCGAGCACTTCGAGCCGGTCCTTTGCGTCGTCACGCGACATCGACGACAGTGTGCCGGTCAGTACCACCGTCTTCCCGGCAAACGGGCCTTTCGCGTCAACTGCCGCATTGCCAGCCGTCTCGGGCCAGTGAACGCCACATGTCCGTAGCTGCTCAACGACTTCGCGGTTGTGCGGCTGGTCAAAGAACTGCCGGATCGATTGCGCCACCACCGGACCAACGTCGTTCACCCGCAGTAACTCGTCGAGCGGCGCGTCCATCAGACGGTCGAGATTGCCGAAGTGCTTCGCCAGATCTCTTGCGGTGGCTTCGCCGACGTGGCGTATTCCCAAACCAAACATGAAACGTGCGAGTGTGGTTTGCTTTGAAGCGGCGATACCATCGAGCAAATTTTGCGCGGATTTTTCGGCCATGCGCTCGAGGCTTGCGAGCGCGGCTAGACTCAATCGATAGAGGTCCGCCGGAGAGTGCACCAAGCCACGCTCAACAATCTGGTCCACCAGCTTATCCCCCAGCCCTTCAATGTTCAGCGCGCGTCGCTGTGCAAAATGCAGCAACGCCTGTTTGCGTTGCGCCGGACAGTAGAGTCCGCCGGTACAGCGGGCGACAGCCTCGCCCTCCAGCTTCATGATCGCCGAGTCACACTCGGGGCAGCGCGCTGGCATGACAAATTCGCGCGCATCAACCGTACGCAGTGACAGTATCGGGGAAGCCACCTCCGGGATGACGTCCCCCGCTCGCCGGACAATGACGGTGTCGCCGATCTTCAGGTCTTTGCGCCGCAATTCGTCTTCATTGTGCAAGGTTGCGTTGGATACGGTGGTGCCGCCGACAAACACCGGTTTCAACCTCGCCACGGGTGTGATGGCACCGGTGCGGCCAACTTGTACGTCGATACCTTCCAATATGGTCGTCGCTTCCTCGGCGGGAAACTTATGCGCAATGGCAAACCGCGGCGCGCGCGACACAAACCCCAGTTGCTGTTGAAGTGCCAGCTTATTGACCTTGTAAACTACGCCGTCGATATCGAAAGGCAGACCGGAGCGCGCCTTGCGGATGCGCTCGAAATAATTGCGCAGCCCCGTGACGCCCAACACCACCGCACGTTCAGTGGTAATGGGAAAGCGCAATTGGGCCAGCAAATCCATTGCCGCACTATGGGTATCCGGAAGCTCAAAGCCCTCCGTCAGCCCGAGGCCATAAGCAAAAAACGAGAGCGGTCGTTCGGCAGTGACTCGCGGGTCGAGCTGGCGCAACGAACCTGCCGCCGCGTTGCGCGGGTTGACGAATACCTTTTCATCTTTGGCAGCTTGGCGGGCGTTCAGCGACTCGAAGTCGCGGCGCCGCATCAACACTTCACCACGCACCTCCAGCAGACGTGCTGTGGTTCTGACTCGAAGCGGAATCGAACGAACGGTCTTCAGGTTTTGGGTGACGTCTTCACCTGTGGTGCCGTCACCACGAGTCGCACCCTGGACAAACAAACCATCGACATAGGTGAGTGATATGGCGAGGCCGTCAAACTTTGGCTCGCAAGCATACTCAAGCTCCTCGTCGCCAACCGCGCCTTCGAGCAGCGCCCTGCAGCGCTTGTCAAAAGCGGCAATCTCATCGTCGGAGAAGGCGTTCCCAAGCGATAACATGGGCAAACGATGTGTGACTTCCGAAAACGCGTCCAACGGTTTGGCACCAACACGTTGGGTCGGCGAATCCGCCGTGATCAAGTCGGGATGTCGCTCTTCGAGCGCGACCAGTCGCTGGTAAAGCTGGTCATAAACGGCGTCGGAAATGGTCGGCTGGTCAAGTACGTGGTAACGGTGGAGGTGCTCGTCGAGTTCGGCGCGGAGCGCTGCGATTTCCCCGGCCGCGTGGGCTCTATCGTCTGGCTTTCCACTCACGCGATTAACCTCGGCGGCATGTCTTACGCGTACAGACGCAGCGCAACCGAGCAGCCCGGTGCAACACCGCGGTTCTGCATTTCACCGGTAATACCGAGGATGGTCTCGGCGATAACCTTGCGTCCGTTTGCCGTGAGCAGCTTTTTGTTATCGTCAACCAACTCACCGTGCAGCACATCCGCAAACTGTAGCGCCAGCGTGAACATGCGCTCAAAAATCCGCCCCGGCTCGGGGGTGCGGGGGACATCGAGCGCAAAAGTAATCTGTGTGAAATAAGGCTGCTCACCACGCAAGGTCGGCGCTTCCGCGCTGTTGCCGTTGCGCAGGAAAAACAGCACCCGACCGTAGTCGTCTTTCAATACATACTCTCCGGAAGGCAGCGCCGTGAGTCCCTGCGCCTCGGCGAGGCCTCGAACCTTGGTAGCCGCAAATGTCACACCATTTTTTCCGGCCACATTCACCGCGATCTCAATGTCCGTTTCTGCGCAAAACCGGTCGATCATTTGCGCGCGCCGCTGCGCTGCCGTCAGGTCCTCACGCTGCGAGACTGCACCGATACTGGCAGCAAACGACGCCATCATTTCGTCAAACTGTGCCAATACCGATGCTTCTACAGCCCCGCTCCGATCGGCAAGTTGCAGGCCGGCCCTAATCTCGCGGTAGGCGGTATCCAGCGTCGGATCAATCGGCTGCCAGAGACCGCCGACCAACCCCTCCCACAGGAGGCTGCGCGAGAGGCCCCGCGATTGCTCAATCATCGGCGCGTAGATATCAGCAACCACCGGTACATCAGCCAACATCATCGCGACTGTATCAACTTCCGTATTGATGGAGGGCACCAACTCACTGGCAGTACCACGCACTAGGTTACGCGGCTCAACATCGACATGCGCCCCGTCATCGTTGGGCCAAGCTGCCGGGATTGGTGAAGTTAACTCGTCTATCGCTTGTTGCTCGCCGGAATCCATTGCGCCGAAGGTAGGCTCTCGTCGCTCGAAACCTGCTGTGGGCAGTGTACCGGGATTGAACAACGCATCATTACGCGCCGCACCGAACAACTGGTCAGCGCGTTTCTTATAAACTGCCTCCTGCCAGCGGTTGTAGACAACCACACCAACGATGACGACCGCAATGGCACCAATGAGCACAAGCTGAAAGTCAGAGATCATATCAATCGTAAAGTCTAATATTGGCGGGGGGTTTCAGCCAATTTCAACCGGAAACGCCCTACTATCGAGCACTTTTATTCGAACCAACCATGTCATGCCGCAACGGCTTCGGCAGGGCTGGTCGCAAACTTTTTCGCCGCATGAATATCCACCTCAACGATTCGCGAGCATCCCGGCTCGTTCATTGTCACACCGACCAGCTGCTCACCCATCTCCATCGTGACTTTGTTATGGGTGATAAACAAGAACTGCGTTGAAGCCGACATCTTCTTGACCAGTTCGCAGAAGCGGTCCGTATTGGAATCATCGAGCGGCGCGTCAACCTCGTCAAGCAAACAAAACGGTGCGGGATTCAAGCGGAACAGCGAGAACACCAGCGACAAGGCCGTCAGCGCCTTTTCGCCGCCCGACAACAGTTGAATCGACGAGTTCTTCTTCCCCGGCGGCTGGGCGAATACCTGCAAGCCTGAATCGAGAATTTCTTCCCCAGTCAGCCGCAGATATGCATTGCCACCACCAAACAGAGAGGGGAACAGTTCCGTAAAGTTCCGGTTTACCGTATCAAACGTGGCCTGCAGCAAGTCACGCGTCTCGCGATCGATGCGCTTAATTGCGGCTTCGAGTGTGACAACCGCTTCTTTCAAATCGGTCGACTGGGCGTCGAGAAACTCCTTGCGCACGCTGGCTTGTTCAAGCTCTTGCAGCGCCGCCAGGTTGACAGCACCCAAGGCGGTGATTTCGCCAGTCAGGCGATTGATCTCGGCTTGGTAGGCGGTTGAACGCGTCTTCTTTTCGACCAACTCTGCAAGCTCTTCCAGATTGCCGCCATTTTCCAGCAACTGCTGGGTAAACGTCTGTTCATTGATACGCGCTTCCTGCTCCTTCATACGCAGCTCAGTCATCTTGTCGCGCAGCGGCTGCAGGTTGTGTTCAATTGCATGCCGTTGGTCTTCCAGCTCCTTCAGTTTTCCACCCGCCGCCTCCATGGCCTCACGCGCCACAGCCAACGCGTTTTCTTTATCGAGTCGCGCCTCCAGCGCTTGTTGTAAACGCTCTCGCATGTTGCCGTCCTGCAACGCATCAAGCTCGGTTACCAGCGAAGTTCTCGACGACGTCACGGCATCCCAACGCTTCGCCAGTTGCCCGAGCATCTCGCCCAGCGACTTAATCTTGTCGTGACAGGAACGCTCAAAATAGTTTGCCTCCTGCGCACCACGCTCTGCGGCGTTCACCCGCTCGCGCACATCGGTAAGGGCGCGTTCGGCTTGGCGCTGTTTTTCTTCCAACGCCATCAGTTTGTCAGTAATCTCGGAGATGCGGTTACCGCCCTCCTCTAGCGCCGCCTGCGCCGCAGCCATCTCGCCGCGCTCCTGCTCAATTTCGGCGTCGATGATCGCCGTCTCTTCGCGGATTGCGCCTCGGCGGCCTTCGGCTTGAGCAATCGCCTGGGAAAGTTTCAGCGCCTCCATCTGCAAACCATGTTCGCGATTTTTTATCGCCTGCTGCTCAAGCCGGAGACGCCGCAACGACTCTTGGGTGTCCTGCAGCGTCGCCTCGATCTCCTTGAGTTGAGCCTCGACGGCCTGCCGCGCTTCAATCTTGGCCGGCAGCTCCGCCTTTAGCGATTCGATTTCACGCTGTCGTTGCATCACCCCATGTAGCTCCGACTGCGGACCGTGAAAAGTCACGCCATGTTGCGAATACAGGTGCCCATTAGCGGTGACGAGTACCGCCCCAAGCGGCAAACTTGCCATCCTCGCGCGGGCCTGCGTTTCGTCTTCAAGTACAAAAACATTGGCGAGGCATTCACGCACAAACGGCAGCACGCCGGCACTTTCCGCGCTGACAAAACTCGACAGCGCGGTAAAGCCCGCAACGCTTGGTACATCCGCACTACCATTCTCAAGATAGAGCGAAACCGGCCCGGGCGGGGCGTCACTGGCGATCTTGTCGATCACAGTGGCGTCGCCGACTTTCATCGAATTCAGACGTAATCCAAGTGCTGACTCAAGCGCATCTTCCCAGCCCGGTCTGATCTTGATCGCCTGCCACAATCGCGGCGCATTATCCAGTTGGTACTTGGCCAACCACATCGCAAGACGATTGTTGTTATCCATCCGCGCCTGTTGATTCTGCAGCGCCAGCAGGGCGGCTTCGATGCGTGCAAGTTCGCGCGTGGCGTTACCGATTTGTTCAACGGCATCGCGCCGCTTGGCTTCAAATTCATGCACCCGCTTTTCCGCTTCGCCGAGCTGCTCATCCACCAGTGCGAGCGCCTCTTCGGCTTCACCGCGCTCGGCCTCTACGCGTTCCAACTCACCATCTTCCGGCACCACCAGTGCCATGTTTTCGGTGGTGAGCCGGCTCTTGCGCTGCTCAAGCTGCGAGAGAATTTTCAGCGCGTTGTTCTCGCGTGATTCATTCAGCGCTTGGTCACTCTCGGCGGCGCGGACTTCGTTGTCGGCGACCTTGACTGCGGCAAGGGCTTCACGAACCTTTTCCTCGTACTGCGGTACCTCTTCGCGCAGCGCCGCTGCGCGTTCGCGCGCCTCGGCCACCTTGTCGATGCCGCTTGCGAGCTCGCGATGCCAGCGATCCAGTTCGGTCGTGGTCGCGTCGCGGTTTGCTTCAATTTCCAACACCTGCTGCGCCAGCGCCTCCACCTGCGCACCCAATCGGCGCCGATGATCGGCAATGTAGTTGATTTCTTGTTCGAGCTGCACCACTGCGGTATTCGCCTCGAACATCGCCGCCTGCGCATTTGTCAGCTGGTCGGTCTCGGCGTAGTGATCTTGGCGCAACTTATCCAGAGCGCTTTCCACTTCGCGGAGACGAGCCATCTCGCCTTCAAAACCGGTCTCATGCTTGATAATCTCGTTGGCATAACGCTCTTTGGCGGCGCGGGCTTCGCGTTGTTTGGTGAAAGCCCAAAGATTCTCGTTGAGTTTCAGCTCGGTGTTGAGCTCATGGTACTTCGCCGCGACCGCCGCCTGCTCGGTCAGCTTGTCAACGTTTTTTGTGAGTTCGCCGAGAATATCGTCCACCCGGTTCAAATTCTCTTTTGAATCCTCAAGCCGAGCCTGCGTCTCTCTGCGTCGCTCGCGATACTTGGAAACACCGGCGACCTCTTCAAGGAACACGCGAAGCTCTTCCGGCTTCGATGTAATCACGCGCGAGATCATGCCCTGTTCAATGATGGCGTATGCACGCGGGCCCAAGCCGGTACCGAGAAACACATCGGTGATATCGCGGCGGCGAACGTGCTGCCCGTTGATGTAGTAGTCAGAATTTCCATCGCGCGACAACACACGCTTGACCGATAACTCTGCGTACTGCCCCCACTGACCGCCGATGCGTCCCAGCGAGTTGTCAAATACCAGCTCAACACTGGCGCGCGCGGTTGGCTTGCGCAGCGTGGAGCCATTAAAGATCACGTCTTCCATTTTCTCGCCGCGCAGATTCTTGGCGCTCGATTCCCCCAACACCCAGCGCACCGCGTCGATCACATTGGACTTCCCGCACCCATTGGGCCCGACAACACCTACCAGCTGACCGGGCACCAAAATGGTGGTGGGGTCAACAAAACTTTTAAATCCCGCTAACTTAATCTGTGTAAGGCGCACAACCCATCCTCTGCGAAAAACCAAGCGCTTCTGCGAATGTGCCCAACAACCGAACACCAAGTGATCGCAACACGCCTCTTCTACATAGCAAACCCGCCGACGCAAGTTACGTGGGCGGGTTGGCATCCCGTACAATCCTGAGATTGTATCGTAACGATTCTCGCAATCCCATTGCGCTAACCACACAGGCCACTATGTCCCGCCCATCGAAGACGAAATCCGCCTCACGCGCCACTTCAATATCCGCACTTAAGTCATTGGTTCCTAAAGAGGCAATCGCAAAACTGACCACCCTCGGCGACAAGCCAACGGCAGTCCCCAGCAAACGCTTGGAGGTTTTTCCGAACCCCGCGCCCGACCGCGATTTTGTCATTCACATGCAGATACCGGAATTCACCTGCTTATGCCCAAAGACTGGTCAGCCCGACTTCGCAACGCTTTATCTCGATTACATTCCGAACAAGCGCTGCGTAGAACTGAAAAGTCTCAAGCTCTATATTTGGTCGTTCCGCGATGAGGGCAAGTTCCACGAGGCGGTGACCAACGAAATTCTCGACGACATCGTAGCCGCGACCGCGCCCCGCTTCGCCAGACTCACCGCAAAATTTTGGGTGCGGGGCGGCGTCTTTACCAGCGTGATGGCAGAACATCGCGCGAAGCGATGGAAGCCAGCGCCAACAGTCGTTCTCCATTCGTTCGCCGATGAATCGAGTGTGACAAATCGCGGGTAACACGTCACTCGCCGCGTCAGCGAGAAAGCGCTTGACTGATCCAGATCAAGATTTAACAAAAATCCATTTTTTGTTAAATTCAGAGGAATACAATTATGCTTCTTGAACGACGGAGAAGCGCGATTCGCGACGCTTGTGGACGCTTGTGGCATGATGACACTGACTGAGGATTTAACCAAGCTGGACCGGGAAATCGCTGTGGAGACTGTGGACGATGTGTCCCCTCCGGCGTCGGTTCGGGATGCCGTCTTGGCTGCTGCCACGCGCCTGCGCGAACATCGCGAAGCGGACGATCTGAACGCAATCGGTGCCCTCGTTTTAGGCCTTTGCCCGAAGTTTTTTGCCCAAGGCAAATCCATTGAAGCGCTGCCCCTGGCCTTGGCTCTTCACGAACGCACCAAGACCATGGAGGAAAGCGCACTCGCGGCGCGCGCGGCGGGCGCATGCGGGATTTTGTTTGCCGACACCGGCGATTTTTCCTCAAGCCTCGACTATCAATCATTTGCACTCAAGCTTGGCGAGCGCATCGGCGACAAGTTTTCGATGGCTCGCGCTTGGAACAATATCGGGCAGGCATTTTTCGCCTCCGGTAACACCCGGCAGGCGATGTCTTCCTACCACCGCAGCATTGATCACATTGATCACATGCCGGGGCCTCAGTACGCACGCTTCCTGTCGCACACGAACCTTGCGATCGAACACCAAAAATTGCGCGAGGCCGGTCTGGGGCTGCACCACGCCCATCTTGCGCTTGAGGAACTCAAACCCGGCGCAATCGCGGTTGAACCGCTTTCGAAGGCGGTACTTTTTCGGGTGCTAGTCAGGCTGTGTTTGGAAACGGGTCGAGAGGCCGATGCAAAAGCTCACTTACGGGCGATTGCGGATATCGCCGAACAGCATCCCAGCATACGCATGCAAATCGTGTTGGAAACGTCGATTGCGGCCTTTGAATTAGCCACTGGCAATAGCGATATCGCGCTGACCCGACTCGAGAAAGCCTTATCCGCGTCCCGCGTCGCGCAGATGCCCCTCAAGGACACACTCGCCAACGTGGCGCGTGCAGAAGCCCAAGCAGGGGCGGCTGGCCGGGCGATGATTCGCCTTCGAGAGTTATCTGAGTTGGCTCACAGCCGTAGCGTGACCAACGCTAAGAACCATCGCCAGCTTCGCCTCTGGCGTCCGACAGATGAAACGCACCTTCCAAGCTTTGATGGGTTTGTTGCGGCACAGCTACACTGCCAATTGAAGTCCCCGTCCGCGCCCGAAGACTGGAATGTGTTGTCCAGGCTGGCAATCGGAACATCGCTACAGATTGACGGCAACGGCGCACACGGCCTGCGTGTGGCCGCGCTCACAGAGATGCTGGCACAGGCGCTGGGATTTACCCTGATCGATGCGATTGAGATGGGTTGTGCTGCGCAGTTGCACGATATCGGCACGGCTTATGACCACCAAAACCTGCTGCCCGCGCATGCGGCGGCACACACCTCCGAAATGCCGAGCACACGTGACCATTGTGAATCTGGCTGGCAAGTGCTGGCCGACGACATGCACCCCAGGCTCTTGCTGGCGCGCGAGATTGCGCGCTATCACCACAGCCATTGGGACGGCAGCGGTTACCCCTCTGGCGTGGCCAGTCAAGCAATCCCCATCCACGCGCGAATTTGTGCCGTGGCAGATGCATTTGATGCGCTGCTGTGCGAAGCCAAGCCCGGTTCGGCGTATTCCATGCTCGAGGCGTTGGACGATTTGCGCGGTATGTCAGGAAGTCGGCTTGAGCCACGTCTGGTGGATAGTTTTATCACCGCCCTCCAAAATGAAGCACACCTCGAAGGCATCGACGTTGCCGCAACCAATGGCCTGGCAAATCTGCAGCAATTCGTCGAATCTTTTTCACACAGCAGGACCTACTTATGAACAAACCAGAGAACAAAACCATGCCGCCGCTTTCCGATACTGACCGGAAGATGCTGGAGCTATTGCTCAAAGGGGCATCGGGCCGCACCATCGCCCAACGCCTCGGCTACAAGGAAGGCACCACGCGAGTGTATTTGCACTCGCTCTACAAGCGCATTGGCGTGAACAACAAAACCAGCGCGGTCACTTGGTATTTGGATACCCTAGCCACCGACGAGACCCATACCGAGCGCGAGGCCGCCAGCCAAGCACAACGTATCAAGTCATTTGGCGAGATGGCCGCGCGTCGCGGGTTACTCGAGAGCCTCGGTTTTATGGGTATTTTTCTTGGGCCGTACGGGCGGATGTGGGAAGTCAGCCAAAAACTCAAAGGAGGCCGTGCGCCGCAACTGAGCTCTTCCGATCTGCAACTCCGCGCCACCGCCCGCAGCCTGTGGGAATCGTTCCTCGCCGGGGATTTCAGCCAGGGTAAACGACAATTTGACGCGGGGTTGCTGCCCAAGTTGTTTGTCGCATCACCGTCTGATGCGGTCACGTTGAGCATGATGCTGATATTGGGTGGCTATACATCAAGCGCCCGCAAAGCGATGTCCTCACTGCCGGCGCGAAAAGCCGGCAGCTTGGGCGTGACGGTCGACGAACTGCGCGCCCTGACCGCAGCGTCCGACGCAGTGGAAAAATCGAACGACAGCGCCATCCATGCCATTCACGACATGATTGACTCCGGTACGGCGAGGCCGGTGTATCGCCACTTGCTCTTGGCGACACTGTTTCATCTGTATCGGATGCGCGGCGATACCGCACGTGCCTCGGCGGTTGCGGATGCAATTTGGGCGGAGGCCGAAAATGCAAGAGCACACCTCGAAGCTGCGGTTGATCGACCGCTACCGCCGGATGTTTCACTGCCTGCACCGCCGACGGTAGCACGTTATAAGGTGAGTGGTAATTTGGAGAGGCTGACCGAGCATTGATCTCGGATACGAGGCTGGCCATCGGCAGTGTGCCGCTGTTTCTAGAAAGTTGCGCAAATCTGCGCATAGGATTTATTGCAGTTGGTTACCAGCCGCCACAAAATCTATGTTTTAGGAACGCTGTTCTGCAGCTTCGCGAGGAACGCTGCGGCGTACTGCTTTGCGAAAACCCAATCATCGAGCGCGTCAGGAGTATCGAATAAGAATAGGTCATCCGGATTGTTGCTCATCTGCGCCACGGCATGAACTCTCCCACCGCTAAACGCCTTTAGGCGTTGTAGCGGGGGTTTCGCAGGTCAACGACTTTGACTTGGTGCGTTGCCGCGCCAGCGGTTTCGGTCTCGCTGCCACGCCCGTCCCGGGCGTGTGTGAGTCGATGAGTACCACCAACGCACTATTTTG
>JADCJC010000039.1 GCA_020247395.1 Rhodocyclaceae bacterium | reverse complement strand
GGGGATGACGATTTTCTACAAAAAATTCCTGCGAAATTTTTTAAGAAAATCGGCTTCAACTAAAACTTGGATCCCCACCTGCGTGGGGATGACGATTTTCTACAAAAAATTCCTGCGAAATTTTTTAAGAAAATCTGTCACTTGTTGACGGGTGATTCTGGATCCATCAGCAACGCAACCAGATCCTTAATCTGCGTTTCCGTCAGGATTTTGTTATGTCCAAAGCGCGGCATGTTCGAACACGCGGCATAGGCCTGCGAGTTGTAGATCTTGCCGTAGGCATACTTGGCGATATCCGGCGAATACCGGCGAAGCTTGCCGAATTGATACAAGCTCGACCCAATGGTGCCATACGACAATTCCTGCGGCGCAAGCTTATGACAGGCGTAACAGTTGGCACCACTTGGGTTGGCCGGGTTATCGGTAAATTGCATGCCAACGCCCGATTGGGCGATACGCTCACCCGCCTTCCAGTCGCCCAGATACTTGCCATCAGCGGGGAACGGGATGGTCTTGACGTTCTCGGCTTCGATCTCTGCGGCAAGTTTTCTTGGAATCGGCGTGGTGGTGTACTTGGTACACAGCTCCATTGCCTTGTCTTGATTGAGCCGGTCGAGCTTGGCTTGACCTCGCTCCTTGAATGAGGCCTTCATCACTTCGGTTGCACGATCAACCGCCGGTGCTTTTGATTGCGCCCATACGCAACTCGCGCCACTAATCACGGTAACCAACATTGCAATTTTCAAATTCATTTCGATCTCCAAATGTTTGGCCGAAATCTCTCGATCGCACGACGAGATTTCAATTAGCGCTTGATGGCTGGTGCGTTAAAAATGCCCCCATTCGCATTACGCGCAAGGAATGTGGTTAACGCGACCGAACCTTCCGATGTGAAATCGAGTTCCGGGAAGCGCTGCTGACGGAAACAATCAAACAGACGCCATTGGAACGAACGAAGTTCGCCCTGGCTCACCCGGTAGGCCGGCCAACTGGTATAGGCGCGCTGGGCTGGCTCTTGCTTGGTCAGATTAGGCAGATCCTGCAAACGAATGCGAATGTTGTCCTGCGCATGGCAGGTTGCGCATGAAAAGTCATGCGGCCCACCGCGATGGAAGAACATCTTCTTGCCAATGGCGTACGCTTCTTTTTCCTTCGGGTGACTCAGTGAGACGCTCATTCTTGAGCCACGTGAGTTGGCGGTGACATAGGCAACCAGTGCTTCCATGTCGGACTTGTTTTCCGGCGATCCAAACGGGGCGCGTTTTGCTTGGTCATAACTAAAGCCTTGCAGCATTACCATACAAGTGACTAATCGCGACTCTAGGTCTTGTACCCGGTCGGTATCTTCGAAATAGCGGGGCAGCTTGGCGTAGGCCCCCTTCACGACGCCCTCACCGAGGCCGAGATCACATTTTTCGAGCGACGCATTCTTTGGCCCGCGTTTTCGCTTCCAAAGATCCTCCCCACGCGCTTCCCAGAGGTCGGCGGGATTACCGTCAGCCAGCGCCTCACGGTATTTTTCGATCTCGCGGACGGTCGGGTCGCTACTCTTGGCGGCGGCTACGGCGGCAGGGGCTGCTTTGGCGGCGGGCACTTGGGCACCAGCCACGCCGACCGCGATGAGGCCGAAGGTGGCTGCCGCTGTCAGCCACTTCGCGCTGGTGGGTGTCTTGGTTCGATACATGTCGTCCTCCAAATATTGGATAAATATTAGATTTCGCGGCGATACAAACTGCAGCTGCGATCTACGCGCCGACGGCGCATAAAAATGCATGACGGCAACGATGCCTGTGACCCTCGGCGTGGACAGTCTACGAACATCATGGCTTCAAATAAACGTACCCTTCCCTAGCTTGCAGCCTTGCTACCTCGGCAACACCACTCGGCACCAAACGGGCTTCTTCGATCACACGCTTCGGGTCAATGTTGCGGCGCTCGAGAGTAAGTTTGCAAACGCGGAAATCGACGCCACGTTTTACCAGCTCCTGAACATTCGATACGTAGTCATTGCCGTTTTTGTCTTTGGCACCGTCGAGCAAAAAATCGATGCCATTGGCGTGGGTGACGACAGAAATTTTGGCGGTTGGATCTGCGGAAAGATGGTTGCGAATATTGCGCAGCGCATTGGTCGCCTGATCCGTGCCTTCACTCACATGGTAGATCACCTTGACGGGCGCCGCAGCCACCCTGGCCGCCTTGGCTGCCTCCGTGGTGGTATGGTTAGCCTCCAGCACTGCACAGCCCGACGCTGCGATGATTGTCGCGGCAAGCCCGGCACCGGCCAAGCGAGTGGCGCGCATTACGAGATCACCGCTTCGTCGGTCCGCTTGTCACCTTTATTGTCCGTCCAAGTGACGATCACTTTGTCACCCGCCTTGGCGCCACTAAAGCGGAAGGAGAGAAACGGATTCTTCGACACTGCCGGGCCCCACTGGGCGGACAGCACCGTCTTACCGTTACACGTTGCCGTCACGCTTTGAATGAACCACGCTGGAACGGTTTTGCCAGCGGCATCGCGCCGCTGACCGGTTTCCATTTCATGTGCCATCAAGACACGTACTTCAACCATATTGCCCGCCATCTGGGCGCGTATTCTCATCGGATCTGCCATGAATTTCTCCTGCTTGTATTTGGTATTCGTTTGAAGTGCTTATCAACGCGTCGCTAGGTAACGTTAGAGGCAAGTATTTCGGCGTCAGACAAGGTGCAAGTAAGATTTTGCGAGCGACATGTATGGGTTATACATGAGCGAGCAAAACGAGGACGCAACGCCGCATCACGTCGAAAGATGCCGCTGCTAGCCGCCGCATCCGCCGAGGGTTACCTTGATCTCCTTCGTCGCGTAGTAGAACTTCCCGTCTGCCTTCACCACGGCGTGAACATTGGATGTTTGTCCCATCTTCACCCGAGTCGAAACGGTGGCCTCGGTACCTTCTGGAATCGTGAACGCCGCTGAAAGCGAATTCGGATTCTTCTCGACCAAAATCGCGATCATTTCCGTCTTCGGAATTTTGCTCTGTACGCCGACCGGCACAACGGCACCGTTTTCCGCAATATCGGGGGCATTCACAAACGTGATGTCCTTGGATTCGGTGGCAGCTGCGCCACCGAGCGCCTTCACCGTATCGTTAAGGTTTTTGGCTTCAAACGCATTTTTGTTCCACTCTTGCGCCGCGACATCACCCGCTCTGAGTAGTCCGGCACTCATCATCAATGCCATGACGGTGGTGCTGCTGCCAGCTTTTAGTACTTCGCGTCTATTCATGTTTATTCCTTTGCAATCTTAAAAAACGTACTTTTACTTGAGTCAAGCTGAAGAATATACAAGACTTCGCGCGCCGATCTGCCAAACAATCTTTGCTTCAGATCAACCCCCAAAAACGCACGATGACTACTTACCGCCCTGCAAACTCCACTCCACCAGCATTTTGATATCGGCGTCCGTCATCTCCGGATGCGGTGGCATTGGGATGACGCCCCATACGCCGGCCCCTCCCTTGCGCACCTTGTCCATCAATTTGGCAACGGCTGAGCTGTCACCGGCATATTTCTTGGCAATATCGGCATAACTTGGCCCGACCAGTTTCCGGTTTGCGACATGGCAGGCGACACAGGTACTTTTGCGCGCCAACTCTGCGCCCGTCACCGCCTTCGCCGGCGCGGGTGCCGCTATCGGCACCTCGCGGGCGACTGCCATTGCCAGCGGTGGTGGTTTGGTGGTGTCGGCGCCGCGCACCGGGCCTACCAAGCGATTCTGTTCGGCGATATTGCCGTGTGCATTCCGCGCATGGTCGGGCATGGTTGAGGACAGTGTTACCTCCGTGGCGCAGTTGGTCATGCACGCCGTATTCGACACGTCGCCCTTACCGCGTACGTCCCACATCGGCATGAACTTGACCAAGCCGTTACGATTCGGCAGGCGCGCCTGTACCTCGGCGATGTTCTTGTCGGAGAGTACAAAATCAGACGGAATGATATCCCCCAGATTCAGGATGTACGCAGTTACCGCATACACCTCGTCCGTCGTCAGCGATTTCGGCGCATTCCAAGGCATGGCGCGATTGATGTAATCCCATAAGGACGAGAGCTGCGAAAGTTTCATCAGGGTGCTGCGCTGCGGGAAATCCGGCCGCCTTAGGCTAGCGACACGTCCGGTTTCCATGTCCGCCTTGGTCGTTCCGCCTGCAATCGGTGTGAAGACCTCGTTGGATTCGCCAAACGTACCGTGGCAGGACTCACACTTCGCCTCCCAGATTTGTTGGCCAACTGCCACCGAACCGGAACCCGGCGGAAGCCCCTTGAAGTCTGGCCGAACGTCAATATCCCAAGCCTTGACTTCTGCAGGCGTTGCTGCGCGACCAATGTCGGGGTACTGCTGTTGCGCGATTGCGCTGATGCCGACCAGCAACGCCGCGGCGACCAACAATGACTTGAGCAGGCGAATCACGGCGCGTCTAACCCACATGTACGTTAGACACTTCGCCATTGGTATCCAACTTCCAGCTTTGAATGGCATTGTTGTGATAGATCGAACGTGTCCCCCGCACCTGGCGAAGCTGGCGCATTTGCGGCTGCACGTAGCCGGTTTCGTCGATGGCGCGACTCTGCAAAATCGCCGGACTGCCATCCCAGTTGAATCCAATGCTAAATCTTGTCAGGCATTTTGAGAGGACCGGACTTTCTAACTTGGCCGTCTTCCAATTGCGGCCACCGTCGAACGAAACATCGACGCGTTTAACCCTGCCGCGACCCGACCAAGCCAGTCCACTCACGTTGTAATACCCTCTATCCATCAGCGTTTGGCCGCCCGACGGCGTGGTGATCACGCTCTTGCACTCCTGAATGCTGGTGTACTGCCGATGGGTGCCGTCGGGCATCAAGTCGATGTAATGCAAGGTTTCGTCTTTGGTGGCGTAGGGTTTATCCCCCACCTCTAAGCGACGCAACCACTTTACCCAGCTTACGCCCTGAATGCCCGGTGCGACCAGACGCAACGGATAACCGTTCTCGGGGCGCAACATCTCGCCGTTCATGGCATAAGCGACAAAACAATCATCCAGCGCGCGCTCAATGGAGATGCTGCGCGTCATGCTTGAGCCATCCGCCCCTTCAGCAAGAATGTATTTGCCTTTCAACTTATCGAAGCCGCAGTCTTCCAACAGAACGGAAAGCGGTACACCGGTGAACTCACAACAACTCAACATGCCGTGGGTGTACTGGACGGTCGGCACCGCGACATTGCCCCACTCCATGCCGGTGTTTGCACCACACTCGATGAAGTGCATGCGTGATACCGACGGCAGCCGCATCAGATCGTCCATCGTATAGACCTTGGCTTTTTTCACCAAGCCGTTAATCATAAAACGATGTTTGGTCGGATCAATGTCCCACCAGCCTTGGTGGTGTCGTTCAAAGTGCAACCCGCTAGGCGTGATGATGCCAAACAGTCCCTGTAGCGGGCAAAACGACACTGACGCGGCGGAGACACGGGTCAATCCCGGGCTTTCGCGTCGCTGTAGATTTGCTTCATACTTTGACGGCATGCCGTATGGTGTGGCCGCAACAGGCTGGCCGAGTCCCTTGGTATGTTCGGGCAGTTCGAGGATATTCGGGTCGCCTAGCGAAGTTGACTGCGCCACGGCACGGCTTGCAACGGTCGCCGTCGCTCCGGTGATGGCGGACGCAAATGCCCCTCGTAAAAAGTCGCGGCGTCCGCGTTGGACTTCGGCGATCATTGCCGGCGAGAGAAAATTTTCCGGTGCCTTGATGATACGTCCGCTGCTTGGTCGCTGTGACATGTTGCCGGTTCCGATTAGCCCGCACCGTAAACGCGGCGTCGCGGGGCGTTGTAGGGCGTGGTGGGGCGTGGTGGGATGTGGTGGATATGATGATATTAGCTTTGGCTAATATTAGACTAATCTAATACGAAGTCACGCTGCGCCGCAACAAACTGGCAAATACGCTAGAGTGAGCCGATGGCCAACAAAAAACAATCAATCGCGTCATCCGCACCACAACGCACCTTCAAACGACGTGCCGCGCGCCTGACAGACGCCAACACCGACATTTTTGATTTGATCGGCAAATCGCAGAACATTGAAGAAGCCGCTGTGGCGATGCAAGCGATGTCCCACCCGCTACGGATCAAAGTGTTATGCCTGCTCTCTTCGGGGGAGATTTCCGTTCAGGAAATTGTCGAGGCGGTGGGCACCACCCAAGGTAACGTATCCCAGCACTTGGCTATCCTGAAAGCCAGCGGCATGGTCGCCAGCCGAAGTGAGGGCAAAAGGATACTGTACCGGATCGAAGATCCACGCATCATCAAACTCATCTCGCTGACCCGCGAGATGTTCTGCTCAACGTAGATTCCATCTGGTTTATCCACGAGGGTGTTCGGCAAAATTTGGCTGAAACTGCTCGCCTGATATCGCGTTCGCGTGAACGGTACTTCAATTGTCTATTGATGCGGCAACCAACTCTGGACACCCGTTTCAGCCATCCCTGACTCGCACGTACAACCACAAGCGTTGCGCCGGGCTGGAGCCAGCTTTGCGGCTGCGACAACGTCCGCAAGCACGCTGCTAAGCGGCTTGCTTCCCCTCCTGCCATCCCTTGGGAATAGAGCCCAATAACTTCTTGGTGTATTCCTGCTGTGGGTGGAGATAGATCTCATCGGAGTTGGCGACTTCAATAACATTCCCCTCGGACATGACCATGACCTGATCGGAGATGTACTTCACCACCGCCAGGTCGTGCGAGATAAAGATGTAACTCATCTTGTACTCGTCTTGCAGGTCCTGCAGGAGGTTGAGCACCTGTGCCTGCACAGAGACGTCCAATGCCGATACCGACTCATCACAAATCAGCACGTCCGGCTTCATCGTCAAACATCGCGCGATGGCGATACGCTGCCGCTGACCGCCGGAAAACTCGTGTGGATACTTATAGAACGACACCTCCGGCATGCCGACGCGCTTAAGCAGTGCCATCGCCATCTGCACACGCTCCTGCTCGTTGGTGCCGATCTTGTGAATGTTCATGGGCTCCAACAAAATCTGGCCGACGGTGAACCGTGGATTAAGCGACGCATACGGGTTTTGGAAGACGATTTGAATGCGACGTTTGTACTTCATCATCTCCTGTTCGGAGAGCTTGAGTAGATCAACCCCGTCAAATAGCACTTCGCCGCCGGACGCACTATGCAAACGCATGAGTGTCAGGCCGACCGTGGTTTTGCCTGAGCCAGATTCCCCCACCAAGCCGAGCGTTTTGCCGCGCGCGAGTTTGAACGAGGCACCCTTCACGGCGGCGACTTCACGCTTCTTGAACAGTCCATCCTTGAGTTGAAACCGCTTCGACAGATTACGCACGTCGAGCACGATTTCATCATCATCTGCATAACCCCGCGTTTGCTGCACAAGACTTTCCGACCGCAGGCCTTCCGGTCGCAAGAAATCTTCGATAACGGGCAGCCGCTTCGGGCGCGAATCAACATTCGGACGGCACGACAGCAGCGCTTTGGTATACGGGTGCTGCGGTGCTTCAAAAATTGCTTTTGCCGTACCCTTCTCTTTGATTTCCCCCTGCTGCATCACCACAACGCGGTCCGCGATCTCACCGACCACCGCCAGATCGTGGGTGATAAACAGCACCGACATCTTGTGTTTGTGCTGGAGTGATCCGATCAAATCCAGAATTTGCTTCTGGATGGTCACGTCGAGCGCCGTGGTGGGCTCATCGGCAATCAGCAACTGCGGCTCGCAGGCAATCGCCATGGCGATCATGACGCGCTGTTGCTGCCCACCCGACATTTCGTGCGGGAACGAATGCATCCGCAACTTCGGCGTCGGAATGCCGACTTCATTCATCAACTCTTCGGCACGGCTCCATGCCTGTCTGCGCGTCATTCCCATATGAAGCCGCAGCGTCTCGGCGATTTGGTCACCGCAGGTGAAGACCGGGTTCAGAGACGTCATCGGCTCTTGAAAAATCACCGAGATGTCCTTGCCGCGGATGCTGCGCATTGGTGCGTCGTCCAGCGCCAACAAGTTCTGGTCATTGAACAGTATCTTGCTGTCAGGCGACAAGATCGCTTGCTCGGCGGGTAGCAGCCGCACAATCGACATCGCCGAAACCGATTTGCCCGAGCCAGATTCACCGACGAGGGCGACGGTTGAATTGCGCGGCACGTCAAACGAAACACCTTTGACGGCATCAAAGATGGTGCCGCCGTCGAGGCGAAACTTGACGTTGAGGTTTTGTACTTCGAGTAGGTTATCCATTTGCGCCACCGATTCGTTGAACTACTGTATTCGTTTCAATCTAAATTTTTGACCGTCGTCCCGGCGCAGGCCGGGAGCCAATTACTCGCACAGCGAACAAAACAAGTATTGGACCCCGGCCTTCTCCGGGGTGACGCATCCGTTGCCAATCGCGCTGCACTGCGTTGGCGCTCTTGGACAGAGTGCGTCACTTGATTTTCGGATCGAGCGCGTCACGCAACGAATCCGTGAGCATCGAAAAGGCGGTAACCAACAGCGCCATCGAAACTGACGCGGCCACCAGTTGCCACCATTTGCCGATCACCAACTCCGATTGCGCCTCGGCGAGCATCGTCCCCCAAGACACGGAATCGACCGGCACGCCCAAGCCCAGAAAGGACAAGATAACTTCGGCCTTGATGAACTGCACAACGTGTTGTGACAACTGAACCAAACAAACATGTGAAACATTCGGCAGGATGTGAACAAACATACGGCGAGTGTGGGAGGCGCCGATCGCTTGCGCAGCTTTGACGTATTCGCGTGATGCGTGTTTGATGTACTCGGCACGCACCAAACGGTAGATACCCGTCCAGCCGGTGAAGGCCAGAATGAAGATGATGGTATCGAGGCCGCGTTTGAATACCGCCGCGAAGGCAAGGATCAACAGAATATACGGGATAGACGTGAAGACGTTGTAAAACCACTCCAAGAAGTCACCGGTCCTGCCGCCCAGGTAACCGGAGATGGCACCTAGGACCGTACCGATGATGGTGGCCAGCAGGGCCGCAATCAGCCCGACGAAAATCGACGTTTCAGCGCCCTTGATGGCCTTTTGAATGACGTCGCGTCCCCACTTGTCCCCGCCGAACAAAAGTGTGTCCGCCCGCGGGGTGTCAGTGATCTTGATTTCAGCCGTTCGCTTGGCCCACTCTTCATACTTCGGGGCGAGCGGATCAATGTCGGACAAATCCACGAATGGAACCTTTGCAGAAGTATCTTTCTGCGCCGCCTGCGCCGCCTCCAGATTTTCCGCGCCCGCCATAAAACTCGGATTGGCGTATGAAACACCGACTTCCTTTGACCAGTTCTTGGCGACCAGACCCATGTATGAACCCGCCATGAGCAACAGAAAGAACAGCACGACCACGAGTGCCGTCATGCCGATCTTGTCGCGCTTGAGTCGACGCCAGGCCAGTGTCCAGAGTCCGGGGGACGGCTGATGCAGCGGTGCTGCAACAGGTGCCGATGGCGGTTGATTTAGCACAGCACTCATAACGTACTCCTCAGAAAACTTGCGCGCGGAAGCACCGCGCGGGCAATAACGCAAGAAACTTGGACCCCCGCCTGCGCGGGACGATTTGGCGACTAAGCGCATCCGCTCGCCAATCGCGGCGAGGCTGCACCTCTGGCTCTTGGGCGGAATAACATAATTGATTGGACCCCCGCCTGCGCGGGGGTGACGCATCCGCTCGCCAATCGCGGCGAGGCTGCGCCTCTGGCTCTTGGGCGGAATAACATAATTGATTGGACCCCCGCCTGCGCGGGGGTGACGCATCCGCTCGCCAATCGCGGCGAGGCTGCGCCTCTGGCTCTTGGGCGGAATGCGTCATTTGAATGTCACCCGCGGATCGATGGCCTTATAGGTGATATCAACCATTAGGTTGATGATCATCGTGATCATCGCCAAATAAACGGTTGCCGCTTTGATGACCGGGAAGTCCGAGCGGTTTACCGCGACCAAGATCTCACGACCGAGACCGGGAATCGAGAAGAACGATTCCAACAAGAACGACCCCACAAACAAACTCGGCACGGCAATGCCGACGTTGGTGATGATGGGGATCATCGCGTTGCGCATGACGTGTTTCAGCAACACCTTGTTTTCCGAAAGCCCCTTTGCGCGGGCCGTGCGGACGTAGTCGCTGTTGATTTCGTCCAAGAAAAAGCTGCGATACAGCCGAAGAGCGGGTGCCAGGCCGACAAAAATCGCCAGCATGATCGGCAGCGGCGCGTAGTTCGCCATGTTTTTCCAGAAGTTGTCGCTCCAACCCTGCACCGGGAACACGCCCCACTTAAAGCCAAAGTAGTACTGCGCGACGATGATGTACACCAAAAACGAAATGGACATTGCGACCGTACAGATCATCATGATCATTCGGTCGGTCAAGGTACCGCGAACGTATGCCACACCGATCGCCAAGAAGATGGCGATGATGGTTTCCAGCACCAATACCGGGATCATGATCGACAGCGTTGGCCCAATGCGCGTGGCGAGGATCTTCGGCACTTCTTCGTTGGTTGCCCATGAACGCACCGCCTGACAACCACTCGGCGGTGTAGCCTTCGGCGCCGCCTTGGTGTCGGGCTTCGCTTCAGGCTTGGCATCCGCTCTGGCTTCACTCTTGGGCGGCTCGGGCTTTTCAGTGAAGGAACGCCAGGTACACGTAAAGCCGGTGGCGACCTCAAAACCGAAATAGCCCATCTGCACGTACCACGGCTGATCCACCCCGAGCTGCTTACGAATGTTCTCGATTTGTTCTTTGTTGGTAATTTTGCCTGCCAACACCAGCGCAGGATCACCACCAACCGCGTTGAACAACACGAATATGAGCAACATCACGCCGGCCAGTGTCGGCACCATTTGTCCAATTCTTCTTAGTATGTAGGCACCCATGGGCCTCCTTCAAAAAAACAGTGTTACGTTAGATAAAAAAATTATTGTTGCATCGCCTTGCGCTGCATGGCGAGATCAACATCAAGATATTTGAACGCGGTGTAATAGATCGGATGCTTCTTGTAGCCCTTCACCCACGGGTTGATAAAGTGACTAAACGTGCGGTGCAAAGTAAACCGCCAAGGCGCGTAGGCGACAATGAGGCGACTCATCTCGCGATACAAACGATTGCGCTCTTCCCCGTCAGGCAATTTCAGCGCGGCAGCATAGAGGCGGTCATATTCGGCGAGCTTAAAGCGGGAATCGTTGGAGATATCCGTGTTGGGGCCGTACAAGAGCTGCAGAAAATTCTGCGCGTCTGGATAGTCGGCGATCCACGCAAAACCGGACATCTGAAACTTGCCCACTTTGCGATCCTTGAGCAAGTCCGCAAACAGCACCTCTTTCGCCGTCATCTTAATGCCAATCGCCGCCATGTTCTTCACCCACAGCGCCGCACTCTGACGCGCATCACTTTCATTGGCGCGGTATTTGTATTCGACGGTTAACGGGCGGCCATCCGGCATATCGCGCCACCCATCGCCGTTCTTATCCACGTAGCCATACAAATCGAGCAACGCTTTGGCGGCGGGCAGGTTGTATTGCTGTTCGGAAGTACGAAATGTCGGGTCAAATCCCACCACGCCGGGGCCGACCGGCCCGTTCATTTGTATACCCTGCCCGCTGCGGACGATATTGATTTCTGCTTGCAGGTCGTGTGCATGGATCATGGCGCGCCGCAGCGCTACGTTTTCGGGCTTGTATCCACCAACAATCGAGTCGTCCAAGTTGAAGCCGTCCCAAATGATTTCCGGCTGCAACTCTTTAAACACCCGCACATTGCGTTTTTGCATGGCCGGCGAGAGCTGGCCGGCGGGCAACAACTGTGAGACAAACGCGAGTGGCGTCTCTTCCAGATAGTCGTGCTGGTTGTCCATAAACGCCAAGAAGCGCGGCTGATCCTGCTCGATCGGCGAGATCTCAACCCGATCAATAAGCGGCAGCGTTTTGCCGGCAAGCGACTTGATGGCGTCTTGATCCCAAGGATCGTTTGCATCGGCGAACTCGGTGTTGAGCGTGTGACCGCGATAGTTAGGATTACGCTCCAACACAATCTTGGAGGCGCGCACCCACTCCTTGAGCACAAACGGCCCGGTGCCAACCGGGTGTGCATTGGTATCATCACGATACTTCTCGATCACCTCGCGCGCAACGGGCACGACATTGGGCATCGCAAAAAAGTAGATGAAGTTGTAATCGGGGGAGCGTAACTTGAATGAGATGGTGTACTTGTCGACGACGGTGATGCCTTCAATTTTCCTGTCGTAGTCAAATTTGGCAGCGCTCTTCTTGATGCTCTCGACGTACTCATCGAGGCCAAGGATCTTGTCCTCGAAGAGCCACGAGTATGGACTGCGCACGGCCGGGTCACGGAACCGCTTGATGGCGTATTCCATATCGCGTGCCACCAGTTCACGCTTTTTACCACCAAACGCCGCGTCGTCGGCGAACAAAATGCCGGGCTTAATGCGGAAGGTGAAGCGTGTGCCGCCCTCCTCACCCTCTGGCACTTTCTCGACCACTTGTGGCATCAATTTTACCGGGCGCGCCAACCAATCGTAGGTCAGCAACGATTCATACAGGTTCTCGCAAATCCCGACTGAATAACGGTCTTCCACCTTTTGCGGGTCGAAGCCGGTCTCAATGGCGCGGAAGGCAATCTTGATCGTCTTTTTCGCCGCGTCTGCAGCGAAGAGCGGCGAGGCAAACGTCGATAAACACGCGATGAGCACAATCGCCCCGAAGAATGCAGCCCACCGCAATGTCAAGCACAACGCCAACGGCACACGCGTCACAGGCGACATCCCCGTCACCACTCTTGACATGTGATGCTCGACAGTTTGAGTGCCAATCGATGACAAAACTCACTCCTCGTTTTACGTCTGATGACCAACATCGCCAATACTACCAATTTGAAACTATCCGCCCCGCTTGCCGTTTCAGCCATAATTGGCTGAAAACTCCCGCCAATACTGGACTTTTACTCTTTTCGGATCTGGCGCTGCACGTCCAAATCCATATCGACCATTTTCCAAACGCCGCGCAAAGTCGGATGACGCTGATAGCCTTGCACCCACGCATGCGTAAGATCGGTGTCCATCCGCGCAACCCCTAGCCGCCACGGTGCCAGTGATAGGAAAATACGATTCATCTGCCGATACATCGCCAAACGTTCTTCGCCGGGCGGCGTCATGCGCGCCTTCAAATACAGCCGGTCAAACTCATCGTTTTTAAACCGCGCATGATTGGCCTGACCAGCGTTCGGCCCGAACAGCATCAAGTAGAAGGCATCGGCGTCCGGGTATACCGCGCCCCACGCCAGCCGCCAGCTCATGAGTTTTCCGGCGCGTGACTCCTTGAGAAGATCAGGCCATTGCGCCTTCGGAAACGAGATACGAATCCCAATAGCTTCCATGCTTTTTTTCCAGCCCTCATCGAGTTGCCGGTCACGCAGCGTTGGCGTCGACGACATCATAATTTCCAGCCGCGATCCATCCGGATTTTCGCGATATCCATCACCATCGCGGTCTTTGTAACCGAACACATCGAGAAGCGCTCGTGCAGCTGCCGGGTCGTATTCGGTGGATCGTGAGCGAAAATCAGACTCATATCCAAATGCCCCGGGGCCAATCGGCGTATGAACAGCCACAGCCTGGCCTTTGCGGTTGATCGAAATTTCTTCCGGCGCGTTGTAACCCATGCCAATGGCGCGGCGCAGCGCAACCTTGTCTGGTGTGTAGCCGCCGACCACCGGATTCTCCATCGCAAAATAGGCGTAGATAACTTCCATCGCGGCCGTGCGACTGACTTGCACACCCATTTTTTCCAAGTCTCTGGCGAGTTTGTTGTTCGGGTAGGCTTGGTTGATAAAGTCGGGATGCACCCGATCAATGTAGTCGTGCTGCATGTTGCGGAACGACAACCAGCGCGGTTGTGTTTCTTCGATGACATAAAACTCGATCCGACCGATCATGGGCAATCGTTTGCCGCGCATTTTCTTCGCAATTTCCTGACCCCTGGCGTCGTCGGCGTTGGGCTCAGCCTCCCAGAATTCTTCACGGTACCCGGGGTTGGCAACCAGAACCGTTTTTGACGATCGTTTCCATGACTCCAGCTTATACGGTCCCGTGCCCACCGGGTGCGCCATGATATCGGTGGCGTACTTCTCAACAACCTCGCGCGCAACAATCGCACAAGCGCCGTTGTAGGCCAAGATGTAGAGGAAGTTGTAATCCGGTGCCACCAATTTGATGCGCAACGTGTAGCGATCAACCAGCTCGAATCCTTCCACCGGCATGTCGTAATCAAACACGCCGCTGTCACGCTGCCTTTGGCGAACCTTCTCCATGCCGGCAATCTTGCCGTCGAGATACGACAAATTGGGTGAGCGCGTTTTCGGATCAAACAAACGCTTCATCGAATAGGCTAAGTCCGCGGCGACGAGTTCACGCTTTTGGCCGTTGAAGGCAGCATCATCCGCAAAGTAAATGCCTTTGCGAAACTTGAGCGTGTAAACCAAGCCGTCAGGCGAGACGTCCGGCATTGCCTCCAGCACGTTGGGTTTTAACTTAACCGGACGCGCCAGATAGTCGTAGGTCAACGGTGTATCGAAAATATTGGCAAAAACATAACTCGAGTACCAGTCGGATGTCTGCGGCGGATCAAAACCCGTCTCCGCAGTCTCAAATGCCCAACGCAGCACTTTGTTTGGATCTGCCTGCGCGTAGCTCGGCAATGACCCGAGCGCCGCAACCAGCAACAGCGCACGAGCAAGCATCGAACGGAAATTCGACATCAGCGTTTCGCCTCGTATTGCTTCATCAACGGCACATCGATATCCACAAACCGCCACCAGCTTTGCGATTGTACTGCCGGGCGCCGGAAGCCGATGACATACGGATAGTACATATCAGTGAGAATGCGATGGGTGTTGATCTTCCACGGCGCATAGGCAACGACTAGGCGAGCCATTTGTTGGTACAACTTGGTTCTTTCGAGGCTATCGGGAAGCAACTCGGACTTTGCAAAGAGCTCGTCATACTGCTTCAATTGGAAACGTGCACGATTGCCTTTGAATCCCGAATTCGGCCCGTATAGAGACTGTAGCCAGGTTTCTGCCGTTGGTGTTGTCGCGGAGCCACCCAATTGCCACATCATCAGCTTGCCCGCGTCGGACGCCTTCAAGAAATCCGGCCATTTCCCTTTGGTGACTTCGATGCGAATGCCGATGGCATCCATTGATCGCTTCCAGAGTTCGTCGAATTGTTTGTCGCGGTCGGTAGGCATCGAGTTGCTCTTAAGTATCAACGGGGACCCATCTGGCATGGTACGGTAACAAACGCCCCTCCGCGCGTCGCAATCATTTGGATTGACCTTGTAGCTAAACGCGTCGAGCAGCGCACGTGCCTTGGCAGGATCATATTCGTTTGCCGATGTCCTGAAATCGGGTGTCCAGCCTTGTACACCGGGTGCATACGGTGTATGGGCGGGAATGGCTTGGCCTTTTCGGATGATATTGATTTCGTCTTCCGTCTTATAGCCCAGAGAGATCGCCCGGCGCAGCGCCACGTTCTCCGGCTTATATCCACCGACCGTCTTGTCTTCCATATTGAAGTAGATGTAGGTCAGATCCAGCGCTGCGACCTGCTGCATCTGAATACCGAGCTTCTTAAGGTTTGGTGCCAGCGTGCGATTAGGAAAACTCATATTCGCAAAGTCTTCCGGGAACAGCCAAATCAAATCGAATTCGTTATTGATAAATGATAAGTAACGCGGCTGACGTTCTTCGATAATCGCGACTTCAAAGCGATACACCTGCGGTATGCGTTTACCCTTCATCTTCGCCAAAATTTCCTGGCCTGCGGTATCGCCAGGCGAAGGTTCGCCCTCGAAGTAGGCTTCACGGAAATTGGGGTTGTATTCCAACACCATGCGCGAGGAGCGCTTCCAGCTCGTCAGCTTGTAGGCACCCGTGCCAACGGGGTTGGAGCCGATATCAGTGCCGTAGTGTTCGACGATTTCTCGGGCTACCGCGCACGACACTCGGCAATCCGTGAGCACATAGAAAAAATCCGGCTTGGTTTCCGTCAGCTTGATCTGAAACGTATAACGGTCCAGCGCCCGCAAACCTTCCAACGGCGTGTCGTAATCCATCTTGTTGGTTTTGCGGACTCGCTTCAGCAGCTCGTCGGAGCCAACGACATATCCCTCCACCTCGGCAAGCAGCGGTGCAGACAATGCGGGGTCGAACAGGCGCTTGATGGAAAAAACGTAGTCTTCCGCCGTCAGCTCCCGCTTCTTGCCGCCAAACACCGGGTGGTCGGCGAAATAAATGCCCGGCTTCACACGCATGGTGAAGGTCTTGTGGTTGTCGGTGACTTCCGGCATCGCCACAAGCGTATTCGGCACCGCCTTCAACGGCCGCGCGCGATAGTCATAACGCAACGGCGTATCAAAAATGGCGTTGTGCACAATGGTGGAATACACGTCCGACACCTTATGCGGGTCCATGCTGGTTTCGGCGATCTCAAAGGCGTAGCGCAGCACTTTGTTTTTGTCGGGCACATAGGTGGAAGCGGCGGCGGAGGCGGAAGCGGCGGCGGGATTAGATGGTGCCGCCAGCACGTGAGTGCCAGATGCCATCAGCACCAGACCAATTAGCGCGGTCAGCTGACCAAACGCACCGCATAGTGACTGCAACCGCATAAATACTCCAAAGGACAGAGTGACGTAACGACCTGCGAACCGCCGCTAGGGAGCCCAAACAACTGGGGCTCGAAAACGACACGCAACTATACCGAAAACCCCGTCACGGCGGCGTCACATCTCAATCTTGGCGGTGCGAGTTTGCCGTCAAAACCACATTCCGCGGCCAGTTCGCAGAAAGCCGCCGAAACTGTCTGAACAGACAGGTCTGCGACGTCGCGCGAGGCGGCTTGCAGAACCCGATGCGCCACCCCCCAAGGTCGCCAACGAATCGGGTCGGAATCCCCAAACAAGGCGACGATCGGCTTACCCAGGCCGGCGGCAATATGCATTGCGCCACCGTCGGCGCAGACTAGCAAATCGACGCCATCCAATCGACGGATAAGCGTGGCCAGATCGTGGGTTTGTACAAAGTCGACGTCGACGTCGACGGGTGTTGTTGCGAGGAGAGTTTTCAGCGCCTGCGCTTTTTCGTCATCTCCGGGGTGAAGCGCGTTGTCCGTGGCGCCGGGCGACCAGAACACGCTGAACTTTACCGCGCCAGCCTGTTGGATTTGCCCTGCAAGTGCGGCGAACGCCTCTACCGGCCAGCGCTGGGAGGGTTTGCGCGCACTGATGTGTAGCCCAACGTGCAACGGGTCTCTTTCTGCCACAGCCGTCGAGGCGGCCGACGGCAAAGGTTTTGCCGGACCAACCCGGCAGGGCGGCAAATCAACAACCATGCCCGCTGGTGCGGGAATAGCGTAGGCGCTGGCGATTCGCAGCATGATCTGCGCTTGGTGCAGGCCCTCCATAGCCGCTTTCGGCACCACCACGTCAAGGCCGGTGTGTTCGCCGTCGTCGTGCTCAAAACCAATCACCCGACGCGCGGGTGAAGACCACGGCTTAGCGATGATGAAACGCGCGAGGCGGATGTTGCGCAGGGTATAGGTTGGCTCGGCGAGGATCACGTCGTCAAACCGCATCCGCCTCAGCCGACAAAACAAACCAACCAGTGCAAGACGCGCCAGGACGCCGCCCCACCAAGAGTCGGCGTGTTTTCCCTTGGTATAGACGAACACCTCATCAAGATCCGCGTTGTGCTCCAGAACCGGCGCATTGTATGAATTCACCAGCGCCGCGATATGGGCGTCGGGGAGTTGCTCCCTGAGCAGCCGTATCAGCGGCGTGGTAAGGATCAAGTCACCGATATTCTCGCGACGTACCAGCAGAATTCTGCGTGTTGAATTTGTCAGGTTCATTCAGACGCCTCGGCAGGGAATGGCCCCGCCACAACGAGCTGCCATTGTTGTGTTCGGATTGGGTGGGTCGGCGGGCATTCGCCTTGCGACCGCGCTCGCTGCTGGCGACATCTAATTCCTTAGACTGGGTTGGCATAGGCTAAACTCTTCCAACATTTTATGTCTGCCTGGAGTGAACTCGTGGGTTTTCTCGCTAACAAAAAAATACTTGTCACCGGCCTCCTTTCCAACCGCTCCATCGCCTACGGCATCGCCAAGGCGATGCATCGCGAAGGCGCTGAGCTGGCCTTTACCTACGCCGGTGAAGGCATCAAAGACCGAGTGCATAAGCTGGTGCCAGATTTCGGCGGCAAGATTGTGTTGCCGTGTGATGTCACCCGCGATGATGAGATCGCGGCATGTTTTGACAGCCTCAAGGCCGAATGGGGAAGCTTCGATGGGTTCATCCACGCCATCGCATTTGCACCCAGAGAAGCCATCATGGGGGATTTTTTGGACGGCCTTTCACGCGAGAGTTTTCGTATGGCGCATGACATCTCCAGCTATAGCTACGCGGCGATGGCCAAGGCCGCACTGCCGATGATGAACCCGACAGCGGCACTACTGACGCTCTCCTACCTCGGTGCGGAGCGGGTTGTTCCCAACTACAACACCATGGGCACCGCCAAGGCGAGCCTTGAGGCTGTCACCCGTTACCTCGCCGCCAGCCTCGGGCCGCGCGGTATTCGTGCCAACGCCATCTCGGCCGGCCCGATCAAGACACTTGCCGCTGCCGGAATCGCAGGGTTCCGCGAGATGCTGGGATTCTTTGAGGAACACGCGCCACTTCGGCGCGGCGTCACGCAAGACGAAGTGGGCAACGTCGCCGCGTTCCTAATGAGCGACTTGGCGAGCGGCATCACCGGCGAGGTCACATACGTCGACGCCGGTTTTAACACCGTCGTCGCGGGAATGCCGCACTAGCCTTTTTAGCGAAGTCCTTTACTGGCCGGCTTTTCCAGCCGTTTTTGGCTGGAAACACCCGCCCCTACTAGAGATTGGAATACTATATGCAAGTGTTTTCAAACCGCGTTGCGGTGATCACCGGTGCAGGTTCGGGCTTTGGTCGCGAGTTTGCGTTAACGGCGGCCGAACTTGGCATGCGCCTGGTGCTGGCCGACATTCAGCCAGCGCCACTCGATGAGACCAAAAAGATGGTCGAAGCGAATGGTGCAACTGCGGTTACAGAGGTGTGTGACGTCAGCAAAGCGGCCGATGTTGAATCCCTCGCCGCGTTGGCCATGTCTTCCTTTGGCGGCGTTAATCTGCTGTTTAACAACGCCGGCGTTGGCTCCGGCGGGTTGGTATGGGAGAACACCGTCAAGGACTGGGAATGGGTGCTGGGCGTCAACGTTTGGGGCGTGATCCACGGCGTCAGAGTGTTTACGCCACTCATGCTCGAACAGGCCAAAGCAGACCCTGGCTACGAGGGCCATATTGTCAACACCGCCTCGATGGCGGGTCTGTTATCACCACAACTGATGGGCGCGTACAACGTTTCTAAGCACGCAGTGGTGGCGCTTTCAGAAACCCTCTACCATGACTTGGGTGCCATACAGGAGAATGCTGAAGGTCAGGGACGCCGGCTTGATTGCAGCGTGTTATGCCCCGCATTTGTGCCAACCGGCATCAGCCAATCACACCGCGTACGGCCATCGGCATTGCTGAACGAGGATAGTCCGACCGCGTCGATGAAACTGGCACAATCCATGACACATAAAGCGGTTTCATCCGGCAAGTTGACGGCTGCGGATGTCTCACGCATCACCTTCGACGCCATTCGCGACCAGCGCTTTTACATCATTACTCACCCAAAGATCATGGCGACTGTGCAAATGCGCCTCGATGACATCGCACAACAATCCAATCCGCGTGATCCGTTTGGCATGAAGCAATCAGTGCGCCCGGACCTGTCCGTGCTACAGCAACAGATGCCAGGCTAGCGCAGCGTGGCAGCAGAGCGACAGCCCAGTTTATTTTTCAGCTTTCTTATCGGTGGCACCCGGCGAGATCGAAACGCCCACATCGCTGCGGAGTTGTGCAATCACTGACACGAGCTCTTTTTGCCCCAGCGTCTGCTGCAAACGTTGGCGGGTTGCCGTGATCTTTGCCTCATCCGGTGCCGCTGCCTCGACCACCTTTGTTACCTTGATCAACGCATAGGTACCTGATGGATCCGCGTATCCGACATAAGCCGGCAGGCTCTTTGGATTCGCGCGCATGGCCGCATCAATCACACCCGGCTGTAGTCCACCCGGGTTTGCCTTGCTTACGGCAAGCGCAGCCGGAAACTTAGTCTCATCTTTTCCGGCTTTAAGGGCGGCAAGTTTCGCTTCACCATCGGCCTTGGCAAGTTTGGTTGCTTCCTCGCGCGCCAAGCGCTGGATCAGACCAATCTGCAGCTCCGCGAATGGACGCACAACCGCAGGTTTTGATTCCAACACACGTGCAACCACCAACGTATTGGAACCCACTTCGATGGCTTCCGTATTGCGCTTATTCTTCAGCACCTCGTCGCTAAACAGTGCCGCCGATAACTTTGCATTGTTAAATGGCGGCTGAAACGCCTGCCCTTTGGCAAAAAATGGCGACTGCTTGATCGGCAGTCCTGTGACTTCCGCCGCAGCCTTTAGCGACGACGATTGCTCGAACGCGGCGTTGGAAAACTTCTCTGCGAGTTCGGCAAACTTGCGCGAGGCCTTCTGTTTTTTCAGTTCACCCTCTATCTCAGCCGTCACATCGGCGAGCGACTTACCCTTCTCCGGCTTGATGTCGGTGACACGAATGATGTGGTAGCCGAAGTCAGTTTGGACCGGACCAAGCAATTCGTCCTTCTTGCCCTCGAACGCCGCTTTGTCAAACTGCGGCACCATCATGCCGCGACTGAAGAACCCGAGGTCGCCACCGTTGGCGGCTGAACCTGGGTCCTGCGAGTTTTTCTTCGCGAGGTCGGCAAAGTCTTTAGGATTATTCTTCAACTGCGCGAACAACTTGTTGGCCTTTTCCTCAGCGGCTTTTCTATCCGCGTCCTTCGCATCTTTAGCGACACTAATCAGGATATGTGACGCTTTGCGTTCTTCCTTGGTGACGTAACGCGCTTTGTTTGTCTCGTAGTAGGCCTTGACCTCATCAGCCGTGACGGCGATGGCCGGGGCGAGCGCATCCACCGACAACTCAATGTATTCGGCACGCGCTTGCTCGGGAATGGTGAACTCCGCTTTGTTCTTGTCATAGAAGGCCTGCGCCTGCTCGGGAGTGACCTTTACCTTGTCGAGGAAGGTCGCCGGGGACACAAACACCACCGCGATCTCGCGAGACTGTTCGCTGGCTTGCAGGTAACCTTTGATGGCGGTGTTGGAAACAATGGCGGTGTTGGAAACACTATCGAGGAACTGCTGACGCTCGGTGTCCTGGCGTAATGCAGCTTCAAACGACGCGGCCGAATAACCCTGTGCCTTCAAGATACGCTCGTAGAGTGCCGGAGAGAACTGGCCGCTGTCCATGAAATTGGGGTTATTGACAATCAAGTCACGCAGGCGCGCGTCGCTCACAGCCATCGTGCCGCCCCTAGTCGTCTTGTCAAGCACACGTTGGTCGATCAACTGGTCGAGCACACCTTTGCGCATCTCGGGATTGTCCATGAGCGATGCGTCGATTTGGCTGCCAAAGCGCTGACGCAGTTGCTCGAGTTGCGTCCTGACCGCGTTGTCAAACTCTTGTCCGGTGACTTTTTCGCCACCAACTTTGGCGATGATATTGGTGCCAGGTGCAGTACGAATGTAGGATTCGACACCCCACAACGCGAAGGGAATGGTAATGATCGCCAGAATGACTTTGGCAATCCAAGTTTTTGCGGCGGAGCGGATGAGTTCTAACATGGGCGCAGTTTCATAACGATCTATAGCAACAAAAAAGGGCAGCCTGGAAGGTCTGCCCTATGCGTTGGCGGAGTGGACGGGACTCGAACCCGCGACCCCCGGCGTGACAGGCCGGTATTCTAACCAACTGAACTACCACTCCATTCGATGCGCCCGCTGAGAAACTACAGCGGGCACAGCAGCTCCAGATTTACTGGTGGGTGCTGAGGGGCTCGAACCCCCGACATTCGCCTTGTAAGGGCGACGCTCTACCAACTGAGCTAAGCACCCTGCAAAGTCAGCTAGTTTAACGCATCTTTGAGTGCTTTTCCAGCTCTGAACTTCGGCACCTTGGCAGCCTTGATCTTAATTGCCACACCGGTACGCGGATTACGGCCACTTCGCGCGGCTCGCTTGCCAACATAGAACGTGCCAAAACCGACAATGGTAACCATCTGGCCTTTCTTCAGCGAGGTGCGCACTGCACCGATCATCGCCTCGACTGCCCGCCCAGCCGCCGCTTTGGAAATGTCTGCAGATTTGGATACCGTTTCGATCATCTCGGTCTTATTCAAGGGAAACCTCTCAAGTAAAAAATGACGCGCGCCTCTCTAATGGCTATAAGGGTGTTGCGCGAAGTAGGAATAGGAATGTAGCGAACAAAGAATTTGGTCTGACGAGACCGACAGAATCGAGAAGACTTGCCAGCAATCGCGATGGGGCCACTTTGTTAACAACGTTTCGCTGCACAAAAGTGGACTTGATTTATAGCGTTTTGCCCAGTTGGGTGTCAAGCGAAAAAGCGCGCCAGATGGGCCATACCGCGATTTTTCCATTTACCGCCACACGCGTCATGGCCAGTTCGCCGACACCATGGGCTATAAATTCCCAATTAGTGCTTGGTAACCACCGGTTTTTCGTCCTTGGTCGCAACCACAGCCGCCGCTGGCGGCACCTCGGATTCAACCAGCGGCACGGGCTCGCGCTCAAGCGCTGTTTCCAGCACTTTATCAATCCAGCGTACTGGAATAATCTGCAAATCCCGCGTGATTTCGGTCGGGATTTCCACCAAGTCCTTTTGATTTTCTTCGGGAATCAGTACCGTCTTGATGCCCCCGCGCGCGGCGGCAAGCAGTTTTTCCTTGAGCCCGCCGATCGGAAGCACTTCGCCACGGAGCGTGATTTCACCCGTCATCGCCACGTCGCACCGAACTGGAATACCGGTCAGCACCGAGACCAAGGCAGTGGTAATTGCAATACCCGCCGAGGGGCCGTCTTTAGGCGTACCACCTTCTGGCAAATGCACGTGAAGATCATTCTTCTCGTAAAAATCATTCGCAATGCCCAAAGACTTGGCGCGCGCGCGAACGACAGAAATGGCGGCCTCAATCGATTCCTGCATCACGTCACCGAGTTTGCCAGTGCGCTTTATCACCCCCTTGCCGGGTAACACGGCTGTCTCCACTGTCAACAACTCGCCGCCAACTTCTGTCCACGCCAAGCCAGTGACCTGACCAACCTGATTGGTTTTCTCAGCAATGCCATAACTATACCGACGCACGCCCAAGTACTTGTCCAGGTTCTTCGCGGTGATGTGCGACTTGCCATCTTTGGCCTTTGTCATCTGCGTCTTTACCACTTTGCGACAGATCTTCGCGATCTCGCGATCCATGCCACGCACGCCGGCCTCTCGCGTGTAGTAGCGCGTGATGTCGCGCAACGCCTGATCAGCAACTGCCAGTTCTTCTTCCTTTACGCCGTTAGCCTTCATCTGCTTCGGCAACAAATACTGGCGGGCGATATGAATTTTTTCGTCCTCGGTGTAACCGGACAAACGAATGACTTCCATCCGGTCCAATAGTGCGGGCGGAATGTTAAACGAGTTTGAGGTCGCAACAAACATGACGTCGGAAAGATCGAAATCGACCTCAACGTAATGGTCCTGAAACGTGTGGTTTTGCTCCGGATCGAGCACCTCAAGCAACGCACTGGCCGGGTCGCCCCGGAAGTCCATCCCCATCTTGTCGACTTCATCCAGCAAGAACAATGGATTGCGCACACCTACCTTGGCCATATTCTGCAAAATCTTGCCTGGCATGGAGCCGATATAAGTCCGGCGATGGCCGCGGATCTCGGATTCGTCTCGCACACCGCCAAGTGACATCCGTACAAACTTCCGATTGGTGGCCTTGGCAATCGATTGGCCGAGTGAAGTCTTACCAACACCCGGGGGGCCGACTAGACACAGGATCGGTGCCTTCAATTTTTCAACGCGCGACTGAACCGCAAGATATTCCACAATCCGTTCTTTGATTTTTTGCAGGCCGTAGTGGTCTGCGTCCAGGACCTTTTCGGCATTCGCGAGGTCCGAGGACACCTTCGATTTTTTCTTCCACGGCAAACCAACCACGGTATCAATGAAGTTGCGGACCACGGTCGCTTCAGCCGACATCGGTGACATCAGCTTGAGCTTCTTCAATTCCGCTTCACACTTCGCACGCGCCTCTTTTGGCATGTGGGCTGCCTTGATTTTTTTCTCCAGTTCATCAACTTCGGCCCCTTCTTCGGTCTCACCCAGCTCTTTCTGGATCGCCTTTACCTGCTCGTTCAAATAGTATTCGCGTTGCGACTTTTCCATTTGGCGTTTTACCCGCCCACGAATGCGTTTTTCGACTTGCAGAATGTCAATCTCGGTTTCGAGCAAGCCAAGTAGCTGCTCCAAACGTAACGGTACGTCAAAATTTTCGAGGATCTGCTGCTTCTGTTCGAGTTTGAGGGGCAGATGGGCTGCGATCGTGTCGGACAGCCGACTCGCGCTCTCGATGCCTGCCAGGGAAGTCAAGACCTCCGGCGGGATCTTCTTATTCAGTTTGACGTACTGGTCAAACTGCCCAAACAAACTACGACGCATCGCCTCGACTTCGTTGTTGTCTGCCTCTGACTGATGAATGGGCGTGATGTCGGCTTCGTAGTTTTCCTTCACAGACAACACGTGGTTAATACGGGCACGATGCATGCCTTCCACCAGCACCTTCACCGTGCCATCCGGCAGCTTTAACATCTGCAGAATCGCCGCAACCGATCCAACATCGTATAAATCTTTCGGCGTCGGATCGTCGTTGGCGGCAGACTTCTGCGCCACTAGCACAACGTTTTTTCCCTCCTCCATGGCCGCTTCGAGCGCCTTGATAGACTTGGGGCGTCCGACAAACAAAGGAATGACCATATGCGGGAACACCACCACATCTCGCAATGGCAGCAGTGGAAGGACTTTTACGTCTACAGAAATTGAGCTCATTGAGTTCACCAAGTTTTCGGCGTCTTTGTGCCGAAGTCATTATGTTGGCTGGAAGATCTCCGCCAGACAGGTAGATGGGAGCAAACCCGATTGATACAAGGGGAAGCGGCGTACGTTCCGGGGCAAAACGTTAAACACGCCGACCTAGCCGCCCGCACCAACCGCTTTTGGATGATCAGAGTACATCAGGATCGGCTTTTGGTCGCCCAAAATAGTGCCCTCGTCGACCACAACTTTTTCGACGTTGCTCAAAGACGGCAGCTCAAACATCACATCCAGCAATGCGTGCTCGATGATCGACCGCAACCCGCGTGCCCCGGTCTTACGCTCCAACGCGCGCTTGGCAATGGCGGCGAGCGCAGTCTCGCGAAACTCCAGCGTAACGTTTTCCATCGCGAACAGCTTTTCGTACTGCTTGGTGAGCGCATTCTTAGGCTCCGTCAGAATCCTCACCAACGCCTTGACATCAAGTTCTTCCAGCGTTGCAACCACCGGCAAACGTCCGACAAACTCTGGGATCAGACCATATTTGATGAGATCTTCCGGCTCAACATCCCGCAATAACTGATTATTCGCGATGCGATCTTTACCACTTCTGACGTCCGCACCAAAACCAATTCCCACTTTGTCGGTGCGGTTTTGAATAACTTTTTCGAGACCGCTAAACGCCCCGCCACAGATAAACAAGATGTTGGTTGTGTCGAGTTGGACAAACTCTTGATTGGGATGCTTGCGGCCGCCTTGTGGCGGCACCGAAGCAATGGTTCCCTCAATTAACTTGAGTAATGCTTGCTGCACACCTTCACCGGAAACGTCACGGGTAATTGACGGATTATCCGACTTGCGGGAAATCTTGTCGATTTCGTCGATATAGACAATGCCTCGTTGCGCCTTTTCGATATCGTAGTCACACTTTTGCAGCAGCTTCTGAATAATGTTTTCCACGTCTTCACCGACGTAACCCGCCTCGGTTAATGTCGTCGCGTCGGCAATGACGAATGGCACATTCAGCAGGCGCGCAAGTGTCTGTGCCAACAGTGTTTTACCAGATCCGGTGGGGCCGATCAGCAGAATGTTGGACTTGGCCAGCTCGACTTCTGATTCTTTGGGGCCCGCCTTGAGCCGTTTGTAGTGGTTATAGACCGCTACGGACAGAATCTTCTTTGCCTGAATCTGATCAATGACGTATTGATCGAGGATCTCACAGATTTCCTGCGGTGTCGGTAATTCGTGTTTGCTATTTTTTACTGCGGGGTCAGCTTGCGCCTCTTCACGAATGATATCGTTACAGAGGTCAATACACTCGTCACAGATAAACACCGACGGCCCGGCGATCAACTTACGGACCTCGTGCTGGCTTTTGCCACAAAAGGAACAGTAGAGCAGTTTTTCGCCGGTTTTTTCTGACATGCTGGACCTTCGCTGGCAACAATTATGAGCAACATCGCTCTACCGCGAAGGCGGCTCCGCCACCCGGTTGGGGGCCGCCTAAACCAAGATTACGCCTGGCTGCGGTTTTCCAATATGCGGTCGATGATACCGTATTTTTGCGCTTCTTCCGCTGAGAGAAAATTGTCGCGATCAGTGTCTCTTTCGACCGCCTCGATCGGTTGTCCGGTGTGCTTTGCCATAATCTCGTTCAAGCGATTTTTCAGGAACAACGTTTCTTTGGCGTGGATAGCGATATCCGACGCCTGGCCCCGGAAGCCGCCCGATACTTGGTGGATCATGACACGCGAGTTAGGCAAACAGAGCCGTTTGCCCTTTTCTCCGGCGGCTAGCAGAAAAGCACCCATACTCGCGGCAAAGCCCGTGCACAACGTAGACACGTCCGGCTTGATGAACTGCATAGTGTCGTACATCGCCAAGCCTGCGGTAACCGAGCCACCGGGCGAATTGATGTAAAGCGAAATATCCTTGTCGGGATTTTCGCTTTCAAGGAATAACAATTGGGCAACGACCAGATTCGCCGTGCCGTCGTTGACTTCTCCAACCAGGAAGATGACGCGCTCTTTCAACAGACGCGAGTAAATGTCGAATGCCCGCTCGCCTCGCCCCGATTGCTCAATCACCATCGGAACCATGCCCAAGCCCTGCGCCCGATAGTCGTCGGGATGCGCCGGTGCCATTCCGGTAAGGTCGTAGGCACGCGACTGAAAATCGTACATGCTCTTCATCTTGTCTCCAAAAGTACGCTTGGCGGCAATCCGCTAGCGCTTAATTTCCATGAACTCATCAAAGGTTTTCGGCGTCGCGCTTACCGTCATCTGCTGCGCCGCCCAAGCAACCACGTTTTCCTCAATCACCAGTGCTTCGACTTCGCCTAAGCGTTGCGGATCGCTGTAGTACCAACGCACCATCTGCGCCGGGTTTTCAAAACTCTCGGCATGCTCTTCAACTGTGGCACGGATCTGCTCAGGTTTCGCCCGAAGCTCATGCACTTTCACCACTTCACTCAAAATCAGGCCCAACTTAACGCGCTTTTCTGCGCGCTCAACAAACAATTCCGCCGGTAGTTGCAAATCTTTTGTGGTCATGCCGCGGGCTTGCAGATCTTGCACTGCCTGATCCTGCAGCCGCACCACCTCGTTTTCAACCAGCGAGCGTGGCAGAATCAACTCGGCAGCCTCCGCGAGAGCGTCCATCACCTGATCCTTAGCTTTGGCTTGCAAGCGCTTTTTCAACTCTCGTTGCAAATTGGCGCGAATTTCGGTGCGCATTGTTTCCACATTGCCGTCAGCCACCCCCAAGGTCTTGGCAAATTCCGCATCCACCGTCGGCAACTTTGGCGCATTAACCGTCTTCGCGGTAACTGCGAACTGCACGGTTTTGCCCGCCAATTCAGGCTGGTAATCGGCCGGAAAGGTCATGTCAAACGTCTTCTGCTCCCCGCCCTTCATACCCAGCAGCGCCGCCTCAAAATCCGGCAACATCCGCCCCTCACCTAGCACAACACCAAAGTTTTGCGCATCGCCGCCCTTAAACGGCGCGCCATCGAGGGTTCCGACAAAGTCAATCACCATGAAGTCGCCTTTTTCAGAGGCACGATCCGTCGGGTCATATGTCGCACGCTGTTTACGCAGTGTCTCAATGGTGTTGTCGACATCAGTGTCTGTAACCTCGACAGCAGGCTTGTCCAAGGTCTTGCCCGCCAAGGAGCCAACCTTGACCTCCGGATAGATCTCAAAGGTCGCGGTAAATTCAAACTTGTCGGCCGCGTCGCCCGAGTTCGCGGGTGCAAATCGCGGCATACCCGCGACTCTGAGCTGCTGCTTTTGCACTTCCTCGGCAAACGACTGCTGCACCACCTCAGACATCACTTCCTGGCGAACTTGGAACCCGTACTGATTAGCCACGATGTTGAAAGGGACCTTGCCGGGCCGGAAACCTGACATTTTCGCCGTCCGCGCGATTTTCTTAAGGCGCGAATTGATTTCCGACTCAATCGATGTCGCTGGCAAAGACAACATTAAGTTGCGCTCAAGGCTGCTCGCGGTAGAAGTTTGGGCTTGCATGGTATTTCCTGACATCCAGCGCCGGTACGCCAAGCCGTCCGGCCGAGCCGACGACAAGGAGAATCGAGCACTTTGGTTAAAAAGAGATGGTGCGAGTGGAGGGACTCGAACCCACACACCTTGCGGCGCTGGAACCTAAATCCAGTGCGTCTACCAATTCCGCCACACTCGCACAGGTAGCCGAAAATTATAGCCGATTCGTACCCAAGACCCCAACTCGAACGCCGCCGCGACCGAATCCGACGCCAGCCGCCTATAATCCGCCAGCCCCTATCACCGGACCGAATGTTGTGCCCGTCGAACACTACGAAAACTTCCCGGTGGCCTCCATCCTGTTGCCGCCCAAGCTGCGCCGCCCCGTTGAGGCCATCTACGCATTTGCGCGATCTGCCGATGACTTCGCCGACGAAGGCAATTTGGCCGCCGTTGATCGGCTCGGAAAGCTTGAAGCCTATTCACGCGAGCTGGATGCGTTGGAAGCCGGTGCCCGCTCGGAGAGTCCGCTGTTTGCAGAACTTGCCAGCATGGTCAACCAGTACCAGCTACCCGTTCAACTTCTACGCGATCTGTTGGACGCGTTCAAACAAGACGTCGTGCAAGATAGGTACGCCGACTTTGCCGAACTCCTCGACTATTGCAGGCGCTCGGCCAACCCCATTGGGCGCCTGCTATTGCAACTGTTGTCGGTGCATGATCCCAGCAAGTTGCGGATGAGTGATGACATCTGCACTGCCCTGCAACTCATCAACCACTGGCAGGATGTGGCCATCGATTGGCGCAAGAATGCCCACGGTCGCGTGTATCTGCCGCAAGACGAAGTGCGGCGCTTTGGTGTGTCGGACGCGGATATCGGGCGCGCGATACCGACGCCGGAATGGCGCGCGCTGATGGCATTTCAGGTAGGCCGCGCCCGTAGGATGATGAACGACGGCGCGCCATTGGCGAAAATGCTGTCTGGGCGCTTCGGTATCGAACTCCGGCTGATTGTTGCCGGCGGTTTGACGATTCTCGATAAAATTGACGCCGTAGATGGCGATGTCTTCAATCATCGTCCCACCGTATCCAGACTCGATTGGCTCGGCATACTCTGTCGAGTCGTTCCCGACGCACTATTAAAGCGCCCATGACGCCAGACGAATATTGCTCACAGAAAGCTGCGGCAAGTGGTTCGAGTTTTTACTACAGTTTCCGTTTCTTGCCTACTGATCGTCGACGCGCCATCACCGCGCTCTACGCGTTCTGCCGCGAGGTCGATGATATCGCAGACGATGTCTCAGACGTCAACGTTGCCCGCGCCAAACTGGGCTGGTGGCGTACCGAGGTCGCCAGCCTGTTTGCCGGGCACCCCAGCCATCCCGTTACCAAAGCGCTGGTGCCGGCAACACGTAAATTTGCTGTTGATTCGCATCGGCTGTGCGAAATCATTGACGGGATGGAGATGGATTTATCGAAGAAACGGTATCGTGACTGGCCAGAACTGCGCCTGTACTGCCATCGGGTCGCGGGTGTTGTCGGACAGTTATCCGCCGGCATCTTCGGTTATTCCAATCCGCAAACACTCGAGTATGCAGAGCACCTTGGCCTTGCGTTTCAGATGACAAACATCATCCGTGATGTTGGCGAGGACGCGCGACGCGACCGCATCTACCTTCCACAAGACGAACTGGCAAAATTCGAAGTGCCGGTCGAACACTTGCTGGCGGCAAAACATTCTCCTGCTTTCGAAGCGCTGATGTCATTCCAAACTGATCGTGCGCGCTCGCTATATGACATCGCATTCGCCAGTCTGCCCGTTGAGGATCGCAAAGCACAGCGGGCCGGTCTGATCATGTCTGCCATTTACCGCACCTTGCTAGACGAGATCGCCGCAGACGGTTTCAAGGTTCTAAACCAACGCACATCCCTCACACCGATTCGAAAACTTTGGTTGGCATGGAAGACTTGGGTGGCAGGATGAGCCAGGCCAAGGAAGCGTGCGCTGGTGCCAATATCGCAGTCATCGGCGGCGGCTATTCGGGCATGGCAGCCGCTGTCCGGGTCGTCGAACTCGGCGCAAATGTGACGGTATTTGAAGCCGGCCCCGTACTTGGCGGCCGCGCGAGGCGCATCGAGTATCAAGGGCATACCCTCGATAATGGACAGCACATCCTCTCCGGAGCATATCGGGAACTACTACGACTATTTAATGTTGTCGACGTACCGACGCGCGCCTACGAACGCGTTCCGCTGACACTTGCCATGCCCCCACACTTTTCATTACGGGCACCGCTACTGCCGGCACCGCTGCATATGGCCATGGCGCTGTTAACAGCGCAAGGATTGAGTTGGCCGGACCGAATCCTAGCAGTACGATTCATGGCGAAAATGAAGAAGGCAGCCTTTCAATGTGCCGACAATCTAACGGTTGCTCGCCTTCTGCAAGATCACCGCCAATCTGCGACCTTGACAAAATTCCTCTGGCAGCCGCTGACCATCTCTGCCCTCAATACGCCACTTGCAACAGCGTCGGCACAGGTTTTTCTCAATGTACTCCGCGACGCGCTTGCTGGCGAACGAGAAGCGAGCGATCTGTTGCTGCCCAAAGTCGATCTAACCGCCCTTTTCCCCGAACCCGCCGCGCGGTGGCTGGCCGCACGCGGCTGCAACACACACACCGGCAGCAGGGTCGAGAACCTGAAAGTTAACGAGCGCGAAATCGCCTTTACTGCCAAACGTCGGCAGTGGGCCTTTGACGCGGTAATTGTCGCCGTAGGTCCGCACCAACGCAGCGCTGTTCTCCGAGGCGCGGACGAACCCTTGGCCTCGACGGTAATGCAATATGAACCCATTGTCACGATCTACCTGTGTTTTACCACTGCCCTAAACTTGCCGATGCCGATGTTCGGCCAAGCGGAGGGATCAGTGCAGTGGTTCTTTGACCGCCGCGCACTTTCGTATCTCCGCGATGACAAAACACTCCTCGTGGCAGGAGTGATCTCCGCGTCTGGTGCGCACGATACGTTGTCCCATGAGGAGCTAGCCGCCGTCGCGGTAGCTGAGCTTAGAAATCACTTGCCAGATCTTCCAAATCCAGACTGGCACAAGGTAGTCACAGAAAAATTTGCAACCTTTGCTTGCACACCGGACGCCGTGCGACTCCAAACTCACACCCACCTCCCCAATCTATTTCTTGCCGGCGACGACATTCAAAATCCGCAGCGCGCCTACCCGGCTACGCTTGAGGGCGCGGTGCGCAATGGTGTCAGCGCCGCCGAACAAGCGGTCGCTTCGATCTCAATGCGCCATCGATCACCACCCAGGCACCCATAAACACGATTCGCTAACCTCCAAAACAATGACCACACCCACCTCTGTGCCCACGCCGATTCCAAACGACCTGGTTGCTGCCGAAAGCTGCCTCAGGGGGCGAGTGATACTTGTGACCGGCGCAACTGGGTCGCTTGGGCGTGCCGCGGCCTTGGCCTTCGCAGCCGCTGGGGCAACCGTCATCCTGCACGGGAGAAATCAACAGAAACTCGATGCGATCTACGATGAAATCGAGGCCAACGGCGGGGCAACACCTGCCATACTTAAGCTCGATTACTTGAAGGCCAACGAAGTCGATTTCAAAGGAATCGCCGACACCATTCACGCGACGTTTCAGCGACTTGACGGCATTTTCCATGGCGCAGGCCACATCGCCCCACTTACGCCGCTCATCTCGCAGGACTTTGCGAGCTGGCAAGCCCATACCACCATCAACCTGACGGCGCCTGTTGCAATCACGCGGGCATGCATGCCAATGCTCAAGCGCGCCACCGCTGCGGTTGTCGTATTTCTATCTGAGACACACACAATTGTGCCAACAGCGTATTGGGGTGCCTTTGTAGTGTCCAAAGGTGGGCTACAGCAGGTGGCGCAGATCTGGAATGACGAGTTAGAGCGGGAGAATTCCCCCCGCATGAAGGTGCTGATTCCTGGGCCTGTGGTTAGCCAGTGTCGGTTCATCACCCACCCCGGCGAGCTTGCCTCTTCGCTGCCGACGACAGCGGCGCTAGAACAATCGTTCCTGCTGCTGATGAGCGCAGACGCCAGGCTACCGACCGCGACCGTTTACGGCGAAATGTGACATCTTCGCCGAGTTGACGTACGTTACCTTTAGCGCGGTCACGCGACAGCTTGCGCGATCCAGCTCGCGGGGTCCATTCCGAGGTGTTTGCATGCTTTCTACCGAGAATTCGGTAAACTGGTTTATGTCGACCAGACCTCGATAGTGTGTTTTTTTAGCGCGCCAATTCTATTTCTGCATAAGATTTAACCGACGCAATGGCACGAAATTGCTTGCACTTGTCACCCAGATGGCCGACACTTTTCCACCGCAAAAATCACCCGGCGGACACGGGCACCGTTCGTATTGCGCGACTCAAAGAGATGCAGCTCGCCGCACATGCCTATGCAACAAAACAAGTGCGTGAATCCGCGGGATCGAATGCCATCGACCTTTCCGCGCTCGGCAGCATTGGCGAAGCACCGTCGGCTGTCCTTCTGCGTGTCCGTGTTTTGTTAGCGTTGGTGGCAATCGGCTTGTGCGTCATGCCGTTGATTTCTTAACGAACTGGGGAGACCAGCTTGTACGAGCCCAAACGTATCGCAACGATATTGAGCTATGCCGGTACGATTCCATTTGTGGTGTGTGCCGTAATCCTGTTGTTCGGAACTGCGATGGGTCTCGGCAGCTTGCGCCAATTTGCCGGTCAGGCGATCACGTCTTACGCTGCGGTGATCGTGTCTTTTCTCGGCGGCATCCAGTGGGGCGTCGCCCTCGCAACGCACGAGCAGCAACCGCAAACAGCCAGGTCGCTATTTTTATTGTCCGTGGTACCGAGCTTGCTGGCCTGGGCGACGTTGTTTCTGCCGAACGGAAGCTCGCGCGTGATCGTCGCTATTTTTCTCATCGGCTTTGTCTGGGTCATCGATGCCTTACTCCACCTGCAGCAGGTACTGCCAACCTGGTTTTTCCATCTGAGGTCGATTGTCTCCGCCGTAGCGATGACGTCGCTAATCGCTGCCCTGCTGGTTGGTTAGTCTCTTGGCATCCAACCCGGCGAGCGCGGGCGAGCGCGAGGATCTCATTGATGCCCTGCGTGGTGCCGCGCTACTGGGCATCTTGCTGGTCAATATTCAGTCATTCGCTTGGGGCGTCGCCGCGCCCAGCATGGGGGTACTTTGGGACGACGCAAGTGTGCTTGACAGTCTCACCGTCTATCTCACCTCGCTTTTCCTAGAGTACAAGATCTACCCGATTTTTTGTTTCTGTTTCGGCTACGGTTTTGCCATCATGGCAAGACGCTGGCGACTCGCATCAATCGGCGACGATGCCGTCGTCAAACAACGATACCAGCGCCGCCTGAATTTCATGCTGGTGTTGGGCCTATGTCACGGTAGCCTGATTTGGTTTGGGGATATTCTTGCCCGCTACGCACTCGCTGCGCACTTCTTGCTGCCCTATATCGGCAAGGGCCCGCGCGTATTGCTTAGCGGCATCAAACGCTGGGCAAAGATCACAGCCGCCGTCACCGTAATAGGCGGAGTACTTTCGGCACTATCGTCGGCACCGCCTAGCTTGACCGATGCTGAAGTCGAGGACATCATGAGGGTGTTTGACGTCTATGCACATGGCGACTACCTCAGCACCATGCTGCCGCGCCTCAATGACTACCTTTGGGTACTCATCAGCTGGCTTCTGGTGTTTCCACAAGCAGTACTTATTTTTTTGATTGGTGCTTTGGTGGCGCAGATGGGTTGGCTGCGCGCGCCGGCAAAACACCTCAAGAAGTGGCGGATTGTACTTTTCAGTTCCCTTGCCGCCGGCATCCCGCTGTCGTTGGCGTCTGCCAACCAAGCACTCGATTGGGCGGCAGGCGCGGCGCTCATTCCCAGCGGCGCAATGTCCTTCGCATTGGCACTTGCGCCGCTGTTGTCGCCCGCCTACATTGCGGCGGCGGCGCTCTTGACCACCAGGGAGTTCGGCGTACGCGTTGTCCGCGCCCTAGCGCCGATGGGGCGACTGGCGTTGACTAACTATTTGATGCAGTCAATCTTGATGTTGGGGGTTTTGTCGGGAGCAGGCTTCGGCCAGGCCGATCAGGGGCAATTTGTCGTCGCCCTGATCGCACTCGGGATTTGGGCCATGCAGCTTGGGTTCAGCCACCTGTACTTGCGATACTTTCAGCAAGGCCCGGCTGAAGCGTGCTGGCGCTGGTATACCTACCGTTCGACCGGCACACCATAAAAAACTCTAATATCCACGGGACTCTTCAGCCAAAAACGACTGAAGAGTCCGGTAGATGAACGAGTTCGCTTGCCCGAACCGCCGCGCTAGACGACACGCAAACGTAGCGGCGGCAAGCCAACGATGGTGCCTTCCATCACGTCGCCTGCCACAACCGGGCCTACGTTCTCCGGAGTACCGGAGTAGATGATGTCGCCAGCAAACAATTCATTGGCCTGCGAAAGTTGAGCGATCTGCTCCGCCACGGACCAAATCATCTGGCTCAAATCAGCATTCTGCTTGATCAGGCCATTCACCTTTAGCGAGATCGCGCCTTTTGTGAAGTGCCCGGTGCTTGCCACCGGGTGGATCGGTCCGATCGGCGCGGAGCGATCAAAACTTTTGCCGATTTCCCATGGCTTCTTTTGATCGCCCATCGCACGCTGCAAGTCGCGGCGCGTCATGTCCAGACCGATCGCGTAACCAAACACGTGATCCAGCGCCCTTTCGATCGGGATGTTCTTGCCACCACTCTTGAGCGCCGCAACCAACTCAATTTCGTAGTGATAATTCTTGGTCAGTGAAGGATACGGATGGTCGGCGATGGTGCCGGGCGCGACGAACTGGATCGCGTCAGTCGGCTTCTGGAAGAAAAACGGTGGTTCGCGTGTCGGGTCACTGCCCATTTCACGCGCGTGGGCTGCGTAGTTCCTGCCGACACAATAGATTCGGCGCACGGGGAAAAGCTGGGGGCTTCCGACAATTGGAATGGCCGTGGTTGCCACCGAAAATGGTGTGTCGACCTGCATAACACTGCCTGCCTGGGTTGCGCATCCGGCGAGTGCACCGCCTGTCATGGCGATTCCTGCCGACAACGCTTGTCTGCGATTTTTGTTCATCTTTCCCCCCCCTGTTGTGTCAATATTTTGCGCTCTGGCGGCAGCATTTGCCGGGTGCAGATCCCGCCAATTTGCGCTGGCTTCAATTGAGTTTGCCCCGCGCAAGTCGCTCAACGGTGTTGCAGAACTCTTCGGTTACGTTTGCTTTAAAGATCAACTCACGAATACCAACTTCCTCCGCCATTGCCTGCAGTTTTTCGTCAACGAACCCTGATGCGACCGCAATTGGCAGATCGCCACGGATGTCACGCGCCTCACGCGCAACGTCGAGCCCCGACATTCCCGGCATGTTGTAGTCGGTAACCAGTAGCGAAACCCGGTAAGGGTCGGCTTTTAATGCGTCTAGCGCGCAACGCTGGTCAGTAAACGCGCTGACGTGAAAACCACGCCGCTCCAACAAACGTTTGACCAAGAACACCAATGCGTCGTCGTCGTCGATATACAAAATATGCGCCGCGACGTGATTGGCCAAACCAGCCGCCGGAGCTACCTCGGCGTCTGTCCAGGGTGTGATCACGTCTTCGGGCAGTAGATTGGTCGCCGGAAAGTAGATCGTAAACAACGTCCCCTCACCGACTGCGCTGGCAACGGTGATAACCCCACCGTGCCCCTTGACGATGCCGTGCACCACAGCCAGCCCTAAACCGGTTCCTTGGTTGACCGCCTTGGTGGTAAAGAATGGCTCAAACAAATGCCCGAGCGTTGCCTTCTCCATGCCAGCACCTGTGTCGGCAATCATCAACCGGACGAGCTTCCCCTGCGCCGCAATCAATTCCTGCAATTGCGGTTCCGCTTGAATGAGCGCATCGTTGACTTCAACGGTATCCAGCGAAATTGAAATCTCGCCTTTTTGTAGACCAATCGCCTGCATCGAATTTGTGGCCAGATTCATCACCACTTGTTGCAGCTGCGTCCTGTCACCTACCAGCGGCGGGGCCGCCTCACAACGCACGGTCAACAAAATGTGTCCGGGCAGCGTCGCGCGCAATAGACGCACCGACTCTTCCAAAATGGTGGCAAGGTCCAGACTCTTGAGTACTGTCGCCTGCCGCCGACTAAATGACAAGATTTGCCCGACCAAGTCGCGCGCGCGGGTTCCGGCTTTGCGGATCTCTGCCAAGCTCTCCATCACATTCGAATCCAGCTTCTCCGAGTGCCGGGCGAGTTCGACATTGCCCAGGATCGTCGCCAAGATGTTGTTGAAGTCGTGGGCGATACCGCCCGCGAGTGTGCCAATAGCCTCCATCTTTTGTGATTGGCGCAGCCTCTCTTCCAGCGCTTCTTGGGTCGCCTCCGCGCGCTTTTGTTCAGACAAATCGATATCGAGACAAAACAGCTCATACGCAAGACCGTCGCGCTTGGTCAGAGCATGAGATGAGTAAACCGGCACGAGCGAGCCGTCTTTGCGCAGCAGCTGCAGTTCCTGGGGTGGTTCGACTTCCCCGGTTCGCGCCATCCTTTCGATGGCGGCCTCCACTTCGGTGCGCATTTCCGCGGGAATCACCAAATCCAGCAGATTCTTGCCTATCGCTTCGGCTGCGGTATAGCCATATAGCAGCTCAGACGCCCGGTTCCAGAACACCACAGTGCCGTCCAGCTCATATCCCTGTACTGCGATGCTGGACACGTTTTCCATCAAGGAACGGAAGCGCAGCTCACTTTCTGCCAGCGCGCGTTCCGCCGCTCGTTGCTCAGTCAAGTCGGTCACCACAGAAATCGTACCCACGTTCTCGCCTCGTACATATCTCGGCGAGGCCGTTATCAACACATCTAGTATCTTGCCATCAGCACGTATTCGGCGAGACTCGTACGTGTCAGATTCGCCCCCACGCTGGATTAGCCGCTTTCGCCGATGTTCCTCTCGATCCGCTTCAGGCACAAACTCTTCGATATTCTTGCCAACCATCAATGCCGGGTCATAACCGAGCAGCGTTGCGTAGTACCCATTGACGTATACCAACTGGCCATAACTGTCGGAAACAGCCACCCCTTTGCCCATTGAGCTGATAATGCTCTCGGCAAAATCACGCTGATCCTTGAGCTCTTGTTCCATGGCATTGCGTTCTGTCAGATCGGTGATCACCGCGATAGAGCCGTTGTAGCCGCCCCCGGTGAAGCGCGGGGATGCTGTTACTGCAATCGATACAACACTGCCATCGCGCCGCACCAATTTGCTGAAGTAGGTGCTACTCACGCCAGTCTGTCGTAACCTCGCCTGCTCTTTCAGCGGTGCAACTTCGTCCTCTGGAATAACGTCACCAAGGCTCTTCCCAACTAACTCCTGTGGATCCCACCCGACTAACCGACCGTAAGCGGGGTTAATGTATTCAAATCGCCCCTCGCGATCAGACACGCTGACACCCTGTCCCATGTTGCTCAGAATGTACTCGGCAAAGTCACGTTGCTGTTCTAATGCAGACTCAATACGCTTGCGCTCAGTCAAATCAGTAACCACCGCAATGGAGCCTGCGAATTCACCATTCTTGAATCGCGGCGTACCGGTGATGGACACGTAGACAAAACTTCCGTCTGGTCTTGCAAAACGTACTTCATAGGTCGAACTAAGTCCGGCACGCCTCATGTTGGCCTGTTCGGCATGGACTCCTCGATCTGGCGGGTATGTGACGTCAGACGGCGTTTTGCCAACAATATCACTCGCATCACAACCAACTAGGGCGGCATAGGCGGGGTTACAAAACTCAAAACGACCGTCGGCACCAACGATGGTGAGCCCCTGTCCCATCGCATCCAGAATGTGGCTTGCAAAATCGCGCTGCTCTTGTAGCGCATTTTGCAACTTATCACTCTCCGTCAAGTCAGTGATGACGTTGACGGCTCCAGCGAAAGATCCGTTGACGTATCGCGGCGTGCTACTTACCGAAACCTTCACTGAACTACCGTCAGCGCGGACTAGCCTGCCAAAATATCGCTCTACTTGGCCCGCGCGTCGTTCCTTGCCAACAAGCCCATTCGCGTCTTGACCCTCTGCATAAACATAGTCATTCGACTGCTTGCCGATGAGCCCTTGCGCCGTTTGGCCGAGTAATTTCTCCAATGCCGGATTCACGAGCTGAAAGGCTCCATTCTCGTCGGTCACGCTCAAGCCCTGGCCCATCGAGGCGATAACTTGACGATCAAAGTTGCGTTGCACCGCGAGTTGCGCTTCCAAGTTCTTTCGATCAGTAATGTCGTGAAGAGTCCCCACCAGTTTGACCGTAACGCCATCCACTTGGTGGGCGACCCCTTGGATACGCGCCCAGATCGACCGTCCCTTTGCTGTAGTCATCGGCAGTTCGATATCCCAGCCGATGCCATGGTCAACCGCCACTACCTGTGCCTGATGCATCAGTGCGAGAGATTCTGGAGGGAAAAACTTCTCCACATCCTTGCCGCTGGCCGGCGAAACTGGGGGCTCAATCTCGAGGATCCTAAGTGTCTCGGCCGACCAAACTCGGCCATCCGTTGCGGGAAACATTTCCCAACCACCGATTTTGGCGAGGTGGCTAGTTCTTTCGAAAATCTCCTCTCGCAGCTTGAGCGCAGCGAGCTGGCGGTTAAACGCGGTAAACAGTTCACCAATTTCGTCAGGCCGATGTACCGCCAGCGGCTGATCGCCACCGCCGATGGTTCCACCTAATTGTTTTATCGCAATCTGTACTGGCGCTAGCTCACGCTTTACAAGCAACCACATGAATCCCGCTGCCAACGCAGTGAGGAACAACGCAGCAAGGATCAGGCGCGTGCGGGTTCTTGCAATCGGCTCTTCCAGTTCCGTCAGCGGAACGGATGCGATCAAATGCCAACGAGCCGTAGGAATCAACTTGATAGACGCCAAGACCGCGACGCCCTGCGCGAGACCCTGCGCGTCGGCCAGCACAGTCGATGCTTCGTCCTTCGCTGCGAAGGCGTCAATGGCCGGATTCACGCCAGGCTTGGGCAAACTCGCCATGACGCGCGACTTGTCGGTTGCGCTGAGAATGCGCCGCGACTCCGGATCAATCACAAAGTAGCCGCCGGTCTCGCCTACACCGCTGGTCGTGAAGATATCAAGGAAATTGGGCTGCCCGAGATCAGTGACCCCATATAACACGCCGATCGTCTCGCCGTTGACCGACTTGATCGGCACTGCAATGCCCAACAGCGGCGCGCCGGACGGTTTTTCTATCCCTGTTGTGAACACGACCGACTTCGCCCCGGCCATGATCCGCAAGAACGACTCGCGATCAACGTATTTGAACTCGACTCGGCCAAGTTCGTTTGGAACAGATGCGACTGTCAAGCCCGCTCGATCCACCACGAATCCGCCGAGATTAAACAATCGTGTCAGCACCTCACGTTGTGCTAGTCGCGCCTGTAATTGCTGCGGGTCGACCAGCAGGTCCGCAATTCCCCCAGCAGCGACGGTCGTCAATGCCAGTATGCGCTCTTGTACACGCTCGTCGACCTGCGCGGCGATCAGCTTTATCAGCGACAACTGCTGCTCGCCAATCAATCGTTTTGTGTCCGCGCGCAGCAGACTGCCAGAAAACACCGCGAGCAGCAGCACCGCAGCAATCAGCATTGCTGTCGCAAACAGGGTCACGCGGGCTTTAATGGATAGATGCTGAAACATCTGATTGAAATATCTGACGAATCTCAGGAAGTTAACGCTTCGCGCCGCCGCAACTCAGCACAACTGCTGCACCACCGCACCTTACCCTATCGGCGCCGCGTTGCACCCGCCCCAATGTATCTTTTTAGCCAGCTGAAGTACTCGTTGTACCAAAGCCGGGAATTCTGCGGCTTCAATATCCAATGATTCTCATCCGGGAAAAACACCAGCCTCGCCGACACACCCAGCGTTTTCAACGTCGAATAGTACGCCAACCCCTGCTGATCTGGAACACGGTAGTCTAGCGCACCGTGCAGGACCAGCGTCGGTGTTCTTGCATGCCGTACCTCTGTTATCGGATTCTGCTCAGCAAAAGTGATGGGATCGTCCCAGTAGGCGGTCTTTAGCGAGTGATTGAACCAGTATCCAGCGTCACCACCATACATCGCCCTCCAGTCAAAGCAGCCCGCATGGCATACGTAGGCCTTGTACCGATCACCTTTTTTCCCCGAATTTTTGCCATTGCGCCCATTCATCCATGCAACCATCTTGCCGCCATAGCTGCCACCCGATGCGGCCAGACGTTTTGCATCGATGTAACCTTGTTTCAGCATGAAGTCGGTACCGGCTTCAATGTCAGCGTGCTCCTTGGTGCCAAAGCTGCCGTTGTTTGACTCGAGGAATTTGTTTCCCCAGCCTAGTGAGCCATGGTAGTTCACACAGACGACCACGTAACCCTGCGCGGCAAAAACGTGGTTGTTCCAGCGGAAATGAAAGTTGTCCCCCCAGTTTGCATGAGGTCCGCCATGGATCGAGTGCAGCAGTGGCCACTTTTTCTTCGGGTCGAAGTTCGGTGGGTAAACGGCCCACATCTGTACGTCTTCGCCCTGCCAGCCTTTGATGTTGAGGTCACGGACCTCGCCGAGTTTGAAACGTGACATCAGCTCGGTATTGAATGACTCTAGCGGTACTTCGCCGGTTTCGACAGTTTCGGCGGTTTTATCAGCCAGCGATTGTCCGAACACACGCGGTGGCGAAGACATGTCGCTGCGGACAAAGACTAACGTCTCCGCACCGACGTCGAAATCCGATACCGTGCCACCGGGTGCGACCATCGTCGGTATCTTGCCATCCAGGCTCCATCGCCAAACCGAAACACGCGATTGATCATCGGCGGTAAATAACACTGACTTGCCGTCTGCCGCCCATTTCAGCGGGTGGTTGACCACCCGATCCCACGCCGTCTTAACCATAACCCTGCCTGACTTAAGATCAAGTAACGCAAGCTTGTTGTTATCATCCATTGAGCGCCCTATATCGCGGGCCAACAATGCGATGGTGCCGCCATCAGAGCTATAGCGAGGATGATGCCACGTGAAGGTTTGTTTGCTCCCGCGAAGCAGGACATTTGTCCTACCCGACCTTACGTCCATCTCAACGAGGTCGTAGGCTTGGTCGCCCAGCTTATCCGGATTAGGATTGAAGTTGAATACTACTTTCTTGCCATCTGGCGATACATCGTAGTCGTGTTGATCGGTGTCGAACTGCGGCAACTCAAACTTGGTTCCAGCAAAAACATCCACACACTTACCCGTCACCAGATTGATAACGTGCACATGCGGCACACGCCCATCACTCAGCCAGTGGTCCCAGTGGCGGAACGCGGAATGTTCAACCACATGCGCCTTGACTTTGTCTTCGCGCCTAGACTTGAGCCGCCTCGATTGCGCTTTGTCCGACTTTAAGTCTGGCCATACCCAAGAAACGAATGCAATTCGCTTGCTGTCGGCAAACCACTTGACGCCCGACACCCCGGTACTGATGTTCGAAACACGGACCGCCTCACCTCCATCGGGAGCAATTGTGTAGAGCTGCGGCTCGTCATCGCCGCTACGTTTGGCAACAAAGGCGATTGTCTTGCCATCCGGCGACCAGCTCGCCTGGCCGTCCTTTTCGCCGCACGCGGTCAATCGTCTTGGTTCACCGCCAAACGTGGAGAGCAGCCAGAGTGATGCCGCCGATTTATTGGCCTCCATGTCGTACTCGGTCAACGAGCAGACGGCCTGAACACCATCGGGTGACAAAGCGAGCCCTGCGGGGCGACGAATTCTCCAGAGGTCTTCAGCGGTAATGGTTGATTTTTTCATTTTTCAAATTTTTGGATTGCTGTTTACGTGCTGTTTTTGTGGAAGGAGCAGGATGTGTGCGAGATCATTTACGACCCACCCTTCGCCTGCTGCGCATGCTGCCGAAGTTTCTCATTTTGCCTTGCCTTTTGTGCCGTGCGCAGGCATGCTGCGCACATGATTAAGGGTCTTGCCGTCCTCATGGTATTCCAATCGCTTGGCGAATTGGCGTCGCGCCTGTTGCACGGGGCGATGCCTGGCCCGGTGCTTGGACTGATCCTCCTGCTGGCGTTCTTGGTCGCCAACAAAAACATTTCATCATCCGTCGCCACCGCCGCCGATGGTCTGCTGGCGCACTTATCGATTTTCTTTATCCCCGCCGCTGTTGGCGTGATGCTGTACGCCTCCGCATTGGCCGAGACAGGAGCGGCTTGGGTGCTGGCCATACTACTCAGCACTGTGGCGGCAATCACCACCACCGCACTCGCGCTGCGCGCGTTGTGCAAGCCATCGGATCCGCCTACAGACGGACACGAGCCTAAATGAGTACCAACACAATTCTGCCGACCGGGCTCGATAAGCTAGCCGAAATTTGGGTCTATCTTGCAGCGACGCCGCTGTTTGGCTTGACGCTGACACTAGTTGCCTATGTCACTGCCGACGCGGTTTATCAGCGCAGCAACAAGTTTCCCCTTGCCAACCCGGTGTTGATTTCCGTCGTACTCATTGTGACTGTACTAAGCGCCAGTGGAACAAGCTACCAAACATACTTTCAAGGCGCACAGTTTGTGCATTTTCTGCTCGGCACAGCCACCGTTGCCCTTGCCGTCCCGTTGGCTAGACTGTGGAATGAGTTGGCCTCGCGCGCGCTGCCATTGCTGACCGCGATGCTCGTCGGCGCGACGGCGTCGGTATTGGTGGCACTTGGTGTCGCAAAGTTATTGGCAGCACCGCCAACGATGATGGCCTCACTATTGCCGAAATCAGTGACCGCCCCCATCGCGATGGGAATTGCGGAACAGATTGGTGGCTCACCTACGCTGGCGGCGGTGTTTGCCATCTCCACCGGCATTTTTGGTGCGCTCATCGCCACGCCGCTGTTAAATGCACTCGGCATCCGAGATTGGTCGCAACGCGGCTTCGCCGTGGGCGTCGCCGCCCACGGCATCGGCACCGCACGCGCCTACTCGGTCCACCCGCGCGCGGGTGCGTACGCCAGCCTCGGTATGGGCCTGCATGCGCTTCTCGGCGCAGTACTACTACCTTGGGTGGCACGCTGGCTGCTATAAACCCAGACTATGATGAACCGGAGCCACGTCGAGGCCAAGCAAAACAGACACCCGCAAGCGCGCACGTGCGAAAATCGGCGCAGTCTCGAAACACTGCGTATTAGGATTCGTCATGCCTGCGGCTTCAATCTGGTTCCACCGCCCCACACTTGAGCAACTTAACCGTGTCGCGCCAACCCTGGATCGTCATCTGGGTATCGAATACGTTGAGGTCGGCGATGATTACCTGAAAGCAACCATGCCGGTCGACCACCGCACCCGCCAGCCCATGGGCTTACTTCATGGCGGTGCTTCGGTGGCGCTCGCTGAAACTCTCGGTAGCGCAGGTGCATTCCTCTGCGTTGACTCAAGCGCATTCAGCATCGTGGGCCTCGAAATTAATGCCAATCACGTACGAGCGGTACGTTCAGGGTTAGTGACCGGAACCGCCAAACCAATCCACATCGGCCGCACAACGCAGCTCTGGGAAATTCGCATCACCGATGAGTCTGACAAACTCGCTTGCATATCGCGGATAACCATTGCCGTGTTAGAAAAACAAAACACGCCGCAATGATTGCGGCCGATAGAACCGCGCCTCAACTCTTTCATCATATTGCGCAAAACGTTTTGATGTATCCCCAGCCATGCTGAACCGGCTGCTCAAGCCCTATCGCGCGTTCTTGTCTCAGCCCGACGTGCCGCGCACGTTGCTGATCACCTTTCTATCGCGCATGCCGGTGGGCATGCTCGGTTTTGCGATGGTGATGTTTCTGCGCGAATCGCTGGGCAATTTCAAGCTGGCCGGCTCGGTGATCGGCGTTTATTTTTTTGCCATGGCCGTGTCATCGCCGATCAAGGGGCGCATCATCGACCGCATCGGTCCCGGTATCCCGCTACGGATGTGCGGCGTCCTAGACCCGCTGTGTTTTGCGTTGTTCATAGCGGCGGTTTGGTACGCAGTTCCGATCACCTATGTACTGGTTTGTGCGGCACTGATGGGGTTGTTTACCACCCCAATCGCCACCCTCACCCGCGCGATCTGGCGCCATCGTTTTGATGCCGATGACGACCGGCGGATGGCGTTTGCGGTCGACTCGGCTTTGATGGAGATCAACTTCACGATGGGGCCGGCAGTGGTCGGACTGGTGCTGGCGTTCTCAACCCCCAAGTCGGCAATCTTGGTGGCATGGGTCGCGGCAACAACGTCGATTCTGATTTTCATGCGCAACCCTGCACTCAAGTACTGGAAACAACAGCCGCCAAGTGAGCGCCACTTGCTCGGCCCGCTAACCGAAGGCCGACTGATTCTCTTGTTCGTCATTCTGTTTGCCCTCGCAATGGCTTGCGGCATGCTGGAGGTCGGTTATCCGGCTTACACCACGTCGATCGCGATACCCGCGTTCGCAGGCGTATTGCTCGCCATCAATTCATTCGGCAGCGCGATCGGTGGCGCGCTGTTCGGCGGCACCAAGTTTTCGCTATCAATGGAAAAACAGTTTGCGATCTTGCTCGCAGTGTTTGGGGTGCTGATGTGTCTGCATCTTGCCGTCGACGCAAAAGAGTCGCGGTATTTATTCGCGCTGATGGCATTTATCGCCGGTTGCGCCATCTCGCCGGCCTTTGCCCTGCAAGCGTTACTCATCTCGCGAATCGCACCGGCGAAGTATGCGACCGAAGCCTTCACGTGGTCGGGCACGTTTATCGTGACGGGGCTAGGTGCCGGCATGGCAGTAGGGGGGGCGCTGTCGGAACTCTACTTCGTCAAGGCACCATTTGTGGCAGGAAGTGCGGTACTAATCGTCGCTGCTGCGCTGGCGTTGTTATTGACCGCAACAGCCGCTCCGAACACTTAACTGTTCAGTTACTGAACACCTTCGTCAAGAAAGATACCCGGCGGCAACCCGACCGTTTCGATGCCCTCTTCACGCAGGGCTTGGGATTCTTCGAACGAGACGCGTCCGCGAATGTTGCGTTGGCTCTCCTCGCCGTAATGCATCTTGCGTGCGGTCTCGGCGAAATTGCTGCCAACATTTTCGGTGTTCATCAGAACAAACTGTTTAAACTGTTTCAGCATATGCGCCTGTAGGCCGGGAATGGCAGAGACGCCGACCACATCATGTGTGCCTGACGTTGCTTCCTCTTGCGGGTTGAACGCCGGCTCGCCACTCGCCGCTTTATCAGCGTCATTGGCCAGCCCGACGTTGATACGCGGTGCCGAAAGGTGTTTGATTATCTTCTTCCCGCCACAAATCGGGCATTCAATCAATGACTGCGCTGACTGCCGCTCATAGTCTTCAGAAGACCGAAACCAGCCGTCAAAGTGGTGATGCTGGGCGCAAGAGAGATTAAAGACGATCATGTTGAACAGTAAGCAGCTGTGTGGTTGAGAAGGGAAAGGTCACAATTGGCACGGCCCGCAAGGCGATCTGCCAAACAACGCAACCGAGATGATAAGGCAGGGAGGGCGACTTGCGGTTTCAGACCTTTTCCGCCGCGGCCTTCGGCGCAAACGTATCGCCGTACTGCTGTCGGAGCACATTTTTTTGTACTTTTCCCATCGTGTTTCGCGGTAACTCAGCGACAATAAACACACGCTTGGGAATTTTGAAATTCGCCAGTTGCTCCTTTAATGTCGAGATGATGGCAGCTTCTTCAAGAGCGGCATCGGCCTTTTTTGCCACAACCGCAGCGACTGCCTCGCCAAAATCAGGGTGCGGCAAGCCAATCACCGCACTTTCGCCAACACCATCAAGCGTATCGATCAGCAATTCGATCTCCTTTGGATAGACGTTGTAACCGCCCGAGATCACAAGGTCTTTTGACCGCCCGACGATTGAGAGATAGCCGTCGTCGCTAAACATGCCTACGTCACCGGTTTTGAAGTAGCCGTCTTCAGTAAACTCCTCCGCCGTCTTCTCCGGCAGCTGCCAGTAGCCGGCAAGCACGTTGGGGCCCTTCAACTGAATGTGGCCGATTTCCCCAGGCATGGCGATGCTGCCGTCATCCCGCGCCACACGCACATCAATACCCGGGAGCGGCAAGCCCACCGTGCCACCGCGCCGCTCGGCATGTAAAGGGTTGGATGTGATCATGCCGGTTTCGGTCATGCCGTAACGCTCGAGAATCGTATGTCCGGTCCGCTGGCGGAACTCCTCGAATGTTTCGGCCAACAATGGCGCGGAACCTGACACAAACAAACGCATATGTTCGCAGCACTGCGCGTTGAAGCTAGGCTCGGCGAGCATTCGCGTGTAGTAGGTTGGCACCCCCATGAATACCGTCGCCTTTTTCAGCGCATCAATTGCGGCAACAGCATCAAAGCGGCTGTGGAAAACAATCCTCCCGCCATTTAGCAGGATGGTGTTGAGCGCGACGAATAGGCCGTGAACATGAAACAACGGCAGGCAATGCAATAACACGTCACCGTCGGTAAACCCCCATGCGCGGTGGAGCGTGAGCGCGTTCGACGAGAGGTTTTTGTGGGTAAGCATCGCGCCTTTACTGCGCCCGGTGGTGCCGGATGTATACAAGATACAAGCCAGATCGTCGTCACCCCGATGCACAAACCCGTTTATTGGCGGGCATTTTCGGGCATTTGTGTCCCAATCTGCCCGTTTTTCCTCGACCTTTGCATTTGCATCGAGGCGGCTGGGAGGCATGGTGAAGCAGTTTGCAAGACTGAGCGACTCGCATATCGGCACCACCCACTCCACATCTTTCGGCGAATGCACAAACACCTTGGGCGCAGCGTCGCCTAAAAAATAGGCAATTTCGCTTTCTCGATAAGCGGTATTCAGCGGCAAATACACGACACCGGCGCGCAGACAGGCGAGGTAAAGCATGACCGCTTCAACCGATTTCTCAACTTGTACCGCAACCCGATCGCCGGGCTCCACGCCCAACGATTGGATGAACGCCGCATAACGACCGGTTAATTCGTCGAATTCGGCAGCGGTCGTCATTCGCCCATCCTCGGTGTTAAGTATGGGCTTTGACAAGTCCGTCAAAAACCGCGTGTGAAATAGTGCATAAAGATTCATTCGACGAACGCGCTAGTTGGGGTCAATCAGCCGAAGACAGCGCGTGTTTGCGCTGCGTGGTAACTGCGCATGCGCAGACAAACGCCTCATAAAGCGACGACGCCGGAGGAGACGTTGAATATCCCGTGACCGCGCTGACTCCGGCTGTTGCAAGCTCCAGCTCAATCCGGGCCACCACACTCTCGACCATCGCAACCCCGTCGCAGCGCAGCACAATGCCGAAGGAATCATCGCCCAAACGCGCAACCGCATCCTGCCCGCGCATGGAGACGGTCAGTGCTGACGCGGCGCGCAGCAGCACTGCTCGAGCAGTGGTGGCTTCGCCCGTCACCCCATGCAGACCAATATCAATAACGATCACTCCCTGAAGTTCCTCGCCCCAGCGGAAATGGGGTAGGTGCATCAATTCATCCCAACCGCGACGATTTAGCAGGCCGGTCAGTTCGTCACGGCGCGTGGCATCAGACCATTTACTCACCAGCATCCGTTGGGTCGCAACGTGTGCTTCCATTGAAAGCAATCGACTAAGCAATGTTGCGGTTCGACGGACTAATGCTTCGCCGGAGCGGATACCAGCAACATCGGGCTCGGGATCAACTCCGCACAAAGCACCAATCAACCGGTTACTATCATCTAGCAGCGGAACACCAATGTAGGCTTTCACAGCGCGATGAATGTCGGTCCCGTTTTCAGCGGATAGCGCCCCCTCTTCGACAAAAGATTCGTCTGCGCGGTACTCGTTGGCAAGAAGCATGGCACAAAACCATCTGAGCCAAGTGTTCACTTGTTGGTCGCTGAGGTTGCAGCCCGCGTTGTGCGTAAACACCAGTTGCCAGTCGCGGCCTTCGATGGCGGTCACCATCCACAACTTGAGCGGTATACGTGCGTGCAGCGATAACAGCAGCGTGCGTATCGCGTCGGCAGTGGCAATCGAAACGTCGTCCGATCTCAACATCAAAAGAATCCCAATCAGTCTATTTGTTTAGTGGCATGCCGCCAGCCGCAAAGCGGTCCTAAACGCCCTACACAACACCTATTTTCAGCTCGCGCTCAGCTACGCCGGCGGCGGCGTAATCGGCAAAACTGAAGCTGGATGCCGCATTGTCACCCAAAATGGCCGTAATTGCTTTATTAGGCAGGAGCTGAATCTCACATCCGTGGATGACATTTAGCTCATCGGACATCGACGCGAGGGCTACATAGACGCCTCCGCCCAACTTGCCCATCACCACAGTTCGCACGCGCCAGCCCGCGGCACGCAGCAGGCACAAAACCTGAGAAAAATTCGCTAGGTAGCCGGACAACATGACTTTTTCATCGTCCAGCGACGCCGAGTGCGTCTCACAATCAAACAGCAGGTCGATCTGTGCTGGTCGGGCTGAAGCCCGCATGGCAATCAAATCAGACGTCATCTGACTGATTCGCGCCGCTGTCATGGCGCGTTTATCGATGCTACCCAGCAAATACGTCGGCACACTGTCTTGGCCGCTCTCCGCCCTGCCGCGAACAATGCCGCCCGTCTCCTCAAGTTGGTATCCCTTTGGGTAGAGCAGGGCTAGGTCCTTGCGTTCGACGCGCTCAGCCACCCGGCTGCGATTCGGCGAAGTCGGTAACCTTGCCTGCATCTTTGCTTGCAGCTCAAGAGGCGCGGGCATGGTCGGCAGTGTCAATGCGCCGCTAAACCGCTGATGACTCGCGTCCAGTTTAATGCGCCCCTCTGTGCCAATAGTCACATCCGCAATCGCGCGAAACGACTCATCAATGGCCGAGGCACCCGCAGAGGAAGCCAAAATCGACGGGCCTGACATGGCTAGCCTAGTTTCAGGCTGAAAGTAACGCACGCCACAAAGCGCTGCGAGCATGCTGGCACCGCCAAAACAATTCGTTCCCAGCACCGTCGCCAGTTTTGCACCGGACAAACTTGCGGCGACGGCTGCGGCAAACATCCGCCGAAACGCGCCGAGTGCGGGCAAGCCTTCGGAGACGCGCGCGCCGGCAGAGTCGATAAACAATACCAGAGGCGAACGCTCTGCCGCGATGACCCTGAACAGGCTGGCCAGCTTATCGCATTCTGCTTTGCCAATCGCACCGGACGCCAGCCGATTCTCGATGATTGCGACATGTACTCGAATGCCGTCCACGGCACCCCGTCCGATCCGTAAGTTTGCAACCGCCTCACCTTGCGGCACGAAAGCCACAGCATCAATAAATTTTGCCAGCATGAATCTCAAGTAGCATCGGATTACCGCCGCGATGATAACCCGTACCGCCGCTTTGCACGATGAGTACGCGATCGTGATCCGATTAAAATGGGCGTAACCCATCAGGTGAGCTAAGCTAAACTTTTCTTCTTTATTAATCGAATTGCGCCATGTCCACACCACCCGCTGACACAACTTTGAATGCGTCCAACCCGCTGCTCGAAACATGGGATACCCCGCATGGTGTTCCGCCGTTTGCTTCCATCAATGCCGCGCATTTCGAGCCCGCCTTCAGCTTAGCCCTCGCGCAACATCGTGCGGAGCTTGCTGCGATCGGCGAAAATACGTCCCCTGCCGACTTCGATAACACCATTGCCGCGTTCGACAAAAGTGGCCGCCTGCTAAAGCGCATTGAGATGTTGTTCTCCAACCTGACTGCGTCCGAGACGTCGCCCGCGTTACAAAATGCCGAGCGAAACCTGGCGGCCCCGCTCGCCGCACATGACAACGCGATATACACTGATGCCCGGCTCTTCGCCCGCATCGACCAGCTCTATCAGCGTCGCGCTTCCCTGCAACTAGACGCAGAGCAGCTGCGTCTTTTGGAACGCATTCACCTCGACTTTGTCCGCGCTGGTGCGAAGCTGGATGAAAAGGCGAAGCGGCGTTACGGCGAGATCATGCAGCAGCTAGCCACGTTGAATACCCGATTCAGCCAGAACACGCTGGCCGATGAGGCTGAGTTTCAATTGATTCTGAAGTCGGCCGACGAACTGGCAGGCTTGCCGCCGTTTGTACTTGCCGCGTGCAAACAGGCGGCCCTTGAGCGCGGCATTCAGGACGCTCACCTCATTACCCTTTCACGTTCGCACATCACGCCGTTTCTCACTTTTTCCTCCCGCCGGGACCTGCGCGAACAAGCCTTCAAGGCGTGGTTGACACGCGGCGAGTTTCACCAGGGGGATCCCGCACGCGACAACAAGCTGGTCGCAGTTGAAGTGATGAAGTTGCGGCTTGAGCAGGCGCGTTTGCACGGCTACCAGAATTACGCTGATTACGCGCTGGCCGACACCATGGCGGGAAAACCGCAGGCTGTACTTGATCTATTGACAGACGTCTGGCACCGTGCAAGTGCGCGTGCACGTATCGAAGCGCAGGATTTGCAGGACACTGCCCGTGCCAATGGCGACAACATCACCATTCAGCCGTGGGACTGGTTCTACTATGCGGAAAAAGTTCGAAAGGCTCGATTTGACTTCGACGAAGCATCGGTCAAGCCTTATTTTTCTCTCGACTGCATAACCCGAGCAGCGTTTGACTGCGCGCACCGCCTGTTTGGGGTTAACTTCAAAGAACTCCCCGATGCAGTGGCCTACCACCCCGATGTAAAAACCTACGAGGTTACCAACGCACAAGGAGCGCTGGTGGCGATTTTTTTGCATGACAATTTCGCCCGGACAACAAAACGCGGTGGCGCGTGGATGAATTCCTATCGCATCCAAAGCCGTACCGGCGATGGCGGCAGCGCCATCGTCCCGATCGTTGTCAATAACAATAACTTCGCCAAAGGAGCGCCGGGCGAACCCACGCTACTTTCATACGACGACGCACGCACTCTTTTTCATGAGTTTGGCCACGGCCTTCACGGTATGATGTCGAACGTGCATTACGAACGCCTTTCCGGGACCAGCGTTTTGCGCGATTTTGTCGAGCTGCCGTCCCAGCTGTTTGAACACTGGTTATCGGAGCCCGAAGTTTTAAAGAAACACGCGCGGCACTACCTGACAAATGAAGTGATCCCCGATTCGCTGGTCAACAAAATGAAACAGGCCCGCACCTTTAATCAGGGCTTTGATGCTGCAACATTCTGTGCCTCCGCTCTGGTCGATGTGAAGCTGCATTTGCTTGAAAACATGGACAACCTCGACCTGACGGCCTTCGAGCGCGAACAACTTGCCGCGATAGACCTCCCGCCGCAGATTTATATGCGTCACCGCCTGCCACACTTTTTGCACTTGTTTGCAAGCGCCGGTTATGCCTCGCAGTACTACGTTTATTTATGGGCAGAGGTGCTCGATGCAGACGCCTACGACGCGTTTAAGGAAGCCGGCAATCCATTCGACCAAGCCACCGCAGAACGCCTGTTGAAGTTCATCTATTCGAGCGGCGGCACCATGATGCCGATGGCGGCCTATGAAAAATTTCGTGGTCGTCAGCCGACCGTTGAGCCGATGTTGCGCAAAAAGGGATTGGTGGAAGCTTGACCCGACGCCTGCTTTGCCCGCTTCTGCTCATGGCTGTTTCCAGCCTTGCCGCCGCGTGCCTATCATCCAAAGTACGAGCGATGAGTTTTCACGCAGCGCCCCCGTTGCTCTACCTGGGCGGCAGCGTGGTTCCAGAAGATTGGAACACCTGGGAAGAAGCCATGATCCGCTTCGATGGTCAGCTAACGACGATCGTCCTCCATGACAGCGGTGGTGGTGACTCTACAACCGGGCGAAAAATTGGCATAGATATCCGTAAGCGTGGCTTCAACAGTGTCGTTTCCGGACGCTGCTCGTCGGCCTGCGCGAACATGTTTCTCGCCGGCGTTGACCGCCAGTACGCGTCCGCAGACAAAAATCGCCGCCACGTACTTGGCTACCACGGCAGCTATAACAAGGTCACAAAGGAATTGAATCGGAACCGCACTGGCGACTACTTCATAGAGATGACCAACGGCAAGATGAGTGAGGACTTTGTGGAGCGGTTCATCAAGCTTGAGAATCGTTCCGGTCTGATGCGTTTTTTTCACCGGCATCAACGCTTGCAATACGACGACCCGATGGTGCAGCTTTGCAAGGGCACCGAAGAGCGCGCCAAGCGCGATGAACAATGCGAGCGCCTCCCTGATATCGACGCGCTATCGGTCGGCGTGGTGACTTCCTGGAACACGACTTCCGTTCCCCCGCCGCCCACGCCAACCCGTGAGAAGAAGACCGAAGCTAGCTGGCGGTAATGTGCCACGCGCAGACGTAACGCGGCCTTGCGCCTAGCGCCGCGCGTCGATGGAGAATCAATATGTCTTATCAGCTGTACTACTACCCGGCTAACGCCAGCCTTGCCCCGCACATCTTGCTGGAAGAGATCGGTTGCGAATACACGTTAGTGCTGGTCGACCGCGCGGTCAACGCCCACAAATCAAAGGCCTATCTGAAGCTCAACCCGGCAGGGCTGATTCCGGCGCTGCTCGATGGTGATATCTGTCTGAGCGAGACGGCAGCAATCATGCTGCATCTGGCGGACAAGCATCCTGCGGCGGCGCTCATCCCGCCACTGCAGAGTGCGGATCGCGCACAGTGTTACCGCTGGCTCATTTATCTGACCAACACCTTGCAGGCTGATCTTATCCACTATTTTTATCCGGATCGGCTGGGCGGCGAGTTCGCCACCGAAGTCAAACGGCGTGCCACCGCACGCGTCACGCCAATGCTGGACATCCTGAACACACAACTCGCCGCCAGCGGCGGCCCTTATCTGCTTGGCAGCACCTATACGATATGTGACATCTTCCTGTTCGTGATGTGCCGCTGGACACGCGACATGCCGAACCCGGCGCGTAACCGCGAGCATCTCGGTCGCTTTCTCGATATGATGGCGACGCGCCCAGCAGTGATTCGCGCGCACCGACAGGAAGAGCTTGACCTTCCCTGGTACTAGTGACGATGAAGATTGCAGTCCTCATTACTGGCGGCACCTTTGATAAAGAATACAACGAGCTAAATGGCGAGTTGTTCTTCAAGAAAACCCATGTCCATGAAATGTTGAACATGGGGCGCTCGCTGGTTAAAACGCGCGTTGATACGCTGATGATGAAGGACAGTCTTCTGATGACCGATGATGATCGCGCCATCATTGCCGCGGCGTGCGAGAAGGCCAGGGAGTCCGCCATCGTCATTACACATGGCACGGATACCATGGAGGACACCGCCCGCTACCTCGCTCCGCGGGTAAAAGGAAAAACGGTCATCCTCACTGGCGCAATGGTGCCTTACAAATTTGGCTCATCCGACGGACTGTTTAATCTCGGCAGCGCGCTGGCTTACGCACAAGTTCTGACATGCGGCATATACGTGGCAATGAACGGGCAGTGTTTTGCCTGGGACAATGTGCGCAAAAACAAGAAGAAAGGCGTGTTTGAGGCCCGACATACGGCCAAGTGAGAGCGCTTTTCTCGCCGCCAGTTTTTTGGCCTCGCATCCACGTCACCTGCCAGCCTGCGGACTAACCAGCGCTCGATGCGAGTCTGTTGTGTGCGGGTCTGCCATAATCCGGTAACTCGCATCATCCATGAAGTCATCCATCACGCCAACGCAGCCGTCGTCGGCGTCAATTTTGAAACTCCTTTATTGGCGGGCGTTGACAAACCAAATCGCTTGAAAATGCCGTTGTATGCTTGGGTTTTTAATTTGGTTTGAATTTAAGCGTGGGTGTCTGGCTGATCTGAAGCATTCGCGCCACCGCACCATCGAACAACCATATCGCCACGACTACGAAGCAGCGTCGAAATGCTTACCGAAACAAGCACCCCAAAAATTCGTGCCCTTATCGCTGCAGTTCAGCAACAAAGTGTGAGCGACATTGAATTTGAATCTTCACTGGCCGAGTTACGCGAGCTGGCGAAAACGCTTGGCTATGAGGTGGTCGGCACATTTGTCCAGAAGCGCGCGAGCTTTGATCGCGCAGCCTATTTCGGCGTCGGCAAACGCAAGGAGATTCGCCGGTTTGTGGAAGGCAAAGAGCAAGCTGCGCCGAGCACCGAGCAAGTCTTGCATGACCCTGACCCGATTGCGCCGGAGCCCGAACCTGCCGATCCCGCAACCCGCCAGGCAGACGTGCTCTTGATTGACCATAATGTGTCGCCTTCGCAAGCGCGCAATCTGGAAATTGCCGTCGGCTGTGAAGTCATGGATCGCACCATGGTGATTCTGGAAATATTCCATCGCCACGCCAGCTCTCGCGCCGCACGCGCACAGGTTGAAATCGCCCGACTCGGATACATGGCACCCCGCTTGCGTGAAGCCGCCAAATTAGCCGGTCCGCAGGGCCGTCAGCGGAGCGGCGTTGGCGGGCGAGGTGCCGGTGAATCACAAAGTGCGCTCGACAAACAAAAAATCCGCAACCGCATTTCTGAGTTGCAACTTGAGCTTGTCGCCATGGAAGCCGAGCGCAAGATACAACGTGCACGGCGGCAAACCAACCAGGGCACAGCTGGCAACCGAAGCGGCGGAGCGGGGATCGCGCGGGTTGCGCTGGTCGGGTACACCAACGCGGGTAAATCTACCCTCATGCGTGCCCTGACTGGCAGCGAGGTACTGGTGGCGAACAAGCTGTTCGCCACTCTCGACACCACGGTGCGAACACTGCACCCGGAGACTGTACCGAAGGTGTTGGTCACCGATACGGTTGGCTTCATCAAAAACCTGCCGCACGATCTGGTTGCATCGTTTAAGTCCACGCTGGAGGAGGCAGCCGAGTCATCACTACTGCTGCATATCATCGACGCGAGCGATCCGGGATTCCTGCGGCAGCTTGACGTCACCGACAAAGTGCTCGCCGAGATTGGCGCAGACACGGTACCGCGTATTCGTGTGTTCAATAAATTCGATATGGTCGGTCACGGCCAAGAGCACCAAGCCGCCGCACAGGCCGCGCAAAAGGCGCAACTGCTTGCGCAGTATCCGAACTGCGTTGTGATGAGCGCAAAACGGGCAACCGATGTCGCAATGATGCATGAAACGATCCGCAACTTTTTCCAAAAAGACCTCATCGAAGCTGAGCTTTTCCTGCCCTGGAGCGACCAAAGTCTGCGCGGCAAAATTTTTGCCAGCTGTGAGGTGCTCGGCGAAAATGCCGATGCACTGGGTGCGGTTATTCAGGTACGAGGAGAAGCGGCGAACGTCGCGAGCTTACAAGCACAACTAGGGTCAAGGCAGGTGGCCGATAAACCAAACAAGCGGGCCTCTGAGCTGTGAGCGTCGTTGACCAGAACCATCGGCGCAGCCCCTTTGGCTTTGATCAAACACAAATAGACCTGCCAGCGACTCCGCCGACGGTAAAGAACTTTCAGCGCAAAGCGATTGCCAGAACCTGCACAACGTGTACCGCATCCCGTGCAGCACCGTCCTTAATTTGATGGCGGCAACTGGTTCCATCGGCTACGATCAGCGTGGCTGCGGGTGCTTGGCGAACTGTCGGGAACAATGACAACTCGCCCATCTTCATCGAAACTTCTAAGTGCTCTGCCTCGTAACCGAACGAACCGGCCATACCGCAGCAACTTGATTCGATCGTATCCGTCTTGAGTTCGGGGATCCAGCTAAGCACTTCCTCCACGTCACTCATGACGCCAAACGCCTTTTGATGGCAGTGGCCGTGTAACAACACTTGTTTGCATGCAATCGAACGCAATGCGAGAGCCAATCGCCCTGCTCTGTTTTCTTGCACCAGAAATTCTTCGATCAAAAACGCATTCGCCGCAAGTTTGTTGGTTTGTTCACCAGGGAACATGGCTAGGAATTCATCTCGTAGCGTCAACAGGCACGATGGCTCTAGACCAACGACCGGAACACCGCGCTCAACATACGGCATTAAGGCATCAATAGTGCGGCGCGCTTCGCGCTTGCCCTCCTCGACCATGCCCGTTGCCAGAAACGTTCTGCCGCAACAAAGCGGACGCTGGCCATTCGCGGCATGCACAATTCGAACCGCGTAACCAGCGGCGTCTAGCACCTGGATCGCGGCAACGATGTTTTCATTTTCAAAGTGAGTGTTGAAGGTATCGGCGAACAGCACCACTTCCTTTCCGGCCTGATTCGACGCCGCTGAAGCGTCCTGGGCGGACAAGATATCGATCGGTGTTGACCACCTCGGCAGGGATCGTGCTGCCGACAGACCAACCAGTTTTTCACGTAGCCCTTTCAAGATCGGCACGGCTTCAAGCGCGTTGGCCAACGATGCAATGTTGGCGACCGCTGGCGCATAACGCGGCAGGTACGCCACCAACTTGTCACGCAGTGTATGGCCATGTTGGGATTTGTGGTGATGCAAAAACTCAATTTTCATCTTTGCCATGTCGACACCTGTCGGGCACTCGCGCTTGCAGCCCTTGCAGCCGACACACAAATCCATCGCATCCTTGACAGCCGCCGAAGCGAAACCGCCCTCAATTTGTTGTGAAAGGGCCAAGCGCAACGTATTGGCGCGCCCTCTCGTCACATGCTGCTCATCCTTTGTCGCGCGATAGCTCGGGCACATGGTTCCGGCATCGAACTTGCGGCAGTGACCGTTGTTATTGCACATCTCAACGGCCGCCGCCAGGCCGCGATTACCAAAGTCGCTCTTCCAATCGAGCGCGGTCGCAATCGGCGTGGTTTGGTAGTCCGGTTTGTAGCGAAACAGCGATCGATCGTCTTGTTTGGATGGCGAGACGATTTTTCCCGGATTCATCAGGTTTTTCGGGTCGAACAGAGTCTTTACTTCGGCCAGCGCTACCGTCAGCCGTGAACCAAAGAATGGCGAGATCCACTCGCTTCGCACCAGACCATCGCCGTGTTCACCTGAATAGACGCCCTTGTATTCTTTAACAAGTGCCGCCGCTTCTTCAGCGATAGCGCGCATCTTGGCGGCACCGTCCGTTTTCATATTTAAGATTGGCCGCACGTGCAACGTCCCGACACTGGCATGAGCGTACCAAGTTCCGCGCGTACCGTATTTCTCAAACACTTCGGTCAATCGGCGTGTGTATTCCGCCAGGTGCGGCAATGGCACAGCGCAGTCCTCGATAAAACTCACCGGTTTGCCGTCACCCTTCATCGACATCATGATGTTGAGCCCCGCTTTGCGCACTTCCCAAAGTTGTTTTTGTGCATTGGCGTCGGTCATTTTCACTACACACTGGGGAATGCCTAAATCCGCCATTAGCACGTCGAGGTCATCGAGGCGCTTATTGATTTCAGCTAAGTCATCACCGGCAAACTCGACCAGCAGAACAGCGTCGGGCTCATTGATCAGAGCGGTATCGATTACCGGTCGGAACGCTGGATTGTTGCGTGCCAGATCGATCATGGTTCGGTCGACCAACTCTACCGCGACCGGCCCCAGCGTTACGATGTGTTGGGTGAGTGCCATCGCCTGATAAAACGTCGGAAAATTCACCACCCCCAGGACCTTGTGCTTTGGCAGCGTTGAAAGTTTAAGCTCCAGCGACTTGAAGAAGGCGAGTGTGCCTTCGGAACCGACCAAGAGATGGGCTAGGTTGGGGGACGCGGTGTTGTAGCGCATCGGATCTTGCGGGGAAAAGATGTCGAGGTTGTAACCCGCGACCCGCCGCAACAGTGGTGGGAAGCGCGCCGCAATCTCGTCATGTTCCCGATCACAGATCAGTTTAACGCCGTCGACAATTTGTTTGAGGCGCGAGTTAGCCGCGACCGATGGCGCGTCATCAAAACGCGCGCTGGTGCCGTCTGCAAGGAGGGCATCGATCGCCGCGACGTTGTGCACCATGTTGCCGTAGAAGATGGATCGCGATCCGCACGAATTGTTACCAGCCATGCCCCCGATGGTCGCTTGTGCCGAGGTGGACACATCTACCGGAAACCACAGCCCCAAAGGCTTCAGTTGCGCATTCAAATGATCGAGCACTGTTCCCGGCTCCACCACGGCTCGCCGATTGTCAACATCCACTGACAGTAGCCGATTGCAATGCCTTGAACTATCGATAACAAGTGCTGCACCAACGGTTTGTCCGCACTGGGAAGTCCCGGCACCGCGTGGCAGTATGGGGATACCATGCATCGCAGTAACTTCGATTGCAACCTGCGCGGCGGCAATAGAGCGAGGCACAAACACACCTACTGGCGTAATCTGATAAATAGATGCGTCGGTAGCATATCGGCCACGGCTGGCGGCGTCGAACAGAACCTCGCCATCACAGTGTTTTGTTAGCTCCCGTGCGAGTTGGGAAACATCACCGTCGGTCGCGCGCGGATGTCGCGGGTGAAACTGAATGATTGACATGGGTTAAGTACCCGTGGCGCAAATATCGAATAGCATAACGAATAAACTTAGCGATCAGGGGGAAACCATCATGACCAAGAGCAATTCACCACACGCTGGCGGCCGCCACTTTTTGCATATTCCCGGACCGACCCCAGTGCCAGATCGCATTCTGCGCGCGATCGACCAACAGGTCATCGATCATCGTGGCCCAGCTTTTCAGGAACTCGCCAAAGATGTTCTCAGCGGTATCAAAACCATCTTCAAAACGACACAGCCTGTCATCATCTATCCGGCTTCTGGTACCGGCGCGTGGGAAGCTGCGCTGGTAAACACGCTGTCGCCCGGCGACGAGATTCTCATGGTTGAGACCGGCCAGTTTGCCTCCCTATGGCACAAGATGGCAACAAAACTCGGGCTAGTACCGCAACTGGTCGAAACCGATTGGCGCTCGGGTGTGGATGCCGGTGTGATTGAAGCCAAGTTGCTTGCCGACGCTGCGCATTCCATCAAGGCGGTATGTGTGGTGCACAGCGAAACTTCAACCGGTGTGCTCTCAAGCATCGCCGCCGTTCGCCAAGCGATGAACCGCACTAAGCACCCTGCCTTGTTGATGGTAGACACTATCTCTTCGCTCGGGTCCACCGACTACCGCCACGACGAGTGGGGTGTGGATGTCACGATCGGCGGTTCACAAAAAGGGTTGATGCTGCCACCGGGGCTATCCTTCAATGCGATTTCTGCCAAAGCGATGCAGGCAAGCAAGACGGCCACCCTTCCCCGCGCATTTTGGAGTTGGGACGAGATGTTGGCATCAAACGAAACCGGCTTCTTTCCGTACACCCCGGCAACTAACTTGCTCTATGGCCTGCGTGAAGCTATCGCCATGTTGCACGAGGAAGGATTGGACAACGTTTTTGCCCGGCACATCCGTCACGGCGAAGCCGCACGCCGTGCCGTCGCTAGTTGGGGATTGACCCTGCAGTGCAACAATCCTGCAGAGTATTCTCCCGTTCTCACCACAGTGCAAGTCCCTTCGGGGCACGACGCTGATCACCTTCGCGCCGTCATCCTCAAGAACTTCAATTTGTCACTCGGTATGGGGCTTGCACGCTTAAAGGGTAAGGTGTTTCGCATCGGTCACCTGGGCGACTGCAACGATCTTTCGCTGATGGCTGCCCTCACCGGCGTGGAAATGGGCTTGGCACTGGCCGGGATTCCGCATCAAAAAGGTGGTGTCGATGCCGCGATGGCATACCTCGTAGAGTGTGCGGCTGAACGGTCTGAGAAAATCAGCGTCTCGAGCGTTGCCACGTCCGTAAGAGTGGCTGCGTAGGCTGCGTAGTTCAGCGCTTCACCATCAATGTCCCAACATAGGGGCTTCACATAACTGGAGGATTCATGAATCGTCGCGAGATACTCAGGGCGCTTTCTGCCGTTGGCATCGCGTCAACGCTGCCGATAAGCTACAGCGCATTTGCGCAAGCCGGCTACCCGAACAAACCTGTTCGATTGATCAATCCGTTCCCGGCTGGCGGCGGAACGGACGTGTTTGCGCGACCCTACGCGGTCAAGATGGGCAATGCATTGGGCCAGGCGGTCATCGTTGAGAACATGGGTGGTGCCGGTGGTACGGTAGGTGCGGCGGCGGCAGCAAAAGCAACCCCGGATGGCTACACTTTTTTTGTCGGCGCAATCCATCATTCGATTGCCGAATCGTTGTACCTGAACAAATCCTATAAGCTGGAGCAGGACTTCGTGCCACTCACGGTCCTCGCCTACGTGCCAAACGTACTCGTTGTGAATTCTAAGACCGGC
>JADCJC010000038.1 GCA_020247395.1 Rhodocyclaceae bacterium | reverse complement strand
CCACCGGATTGCTGATGGCAATCGCGGCGTGTAGCACACCGACATCCTTTACGGTTTCAGAGTAGTCGCGAAGCGCGCTCCCGAAGTCCGGATAGTCAGCACACTTGACCACCTTCTGCCGTTCGAACTTGCCCCGCACGGTCTCGATGGAAAAGCGTGCGTAGGTACTGCCAATATCCGCGAGCAGTCTTGCTTCGTCCCTAAACGACATTTAAGCTCCTTCTCCAAATGCGACCGAACGAACATACAAGGTAGCGCGTAGTTTAACTACATCCAGCCCGGCGAGTGTAACAACGCTGGCGCTCGGCTTAGCAAAATGTAGCAAAATTACGCCGTTTTGCACCACCTGAAACTGCCATTGGAGTCAACCCTAATTGCGAACCATAGAATGAGGGGAAGCTAATTTATCAACGCTTAGCAAAAACTCATCCGCTAAATTGTAGTTTTGTTACAATATGATCTAGTCCATATCCTTCTCTACCGCATAATTTCACCGATATGCCAATGCAGCTGCTGGCCAATCTTTTTACCCCGGTTTGTGTACATTGGGTATCTCCTTGCCGCTAACGCATTCGTACCCCCTACTATTGGGGGATATCGGCGGCACACACGCTCGGTTCGCTTGGCTGACCGAGCCTGGCACCGCACTGAGTCATGTTGAAACATTAGTCTGTTCCGACTACGCCAATTTTGAGGACGCACTTGCACACTATGTGAGCTCCTCGATCGGGACGGCAAAGCCCATGCGGGCAAGTCTGGCCATTGCAAGTGCCGTACCCAAATCAGGCCCCATCAAGGTCACTAACGGTTATTGGGTGCTCAATCGCGAGCATCTGCGCGCAATGTGGGGCATGAGCGAAGTGACGGTCTACAACGACTTCGAGGCCATCGCGTTTGTCCTCCCCCACTTGGATGCGGGCGACTATCGAACCATCGGAACCGCTCGCCCAGATGGACAGTCGGTGATGGCGGTAATCGGCCCTGGCACAGGCTTGGGCGTTGCCACTACAGTTCCAATTGTCGGCCAGCCCGGCGCATGGCAAGCGGTTTGCGGCGAAGGTGGGCACGCAACACTTGCGGCCGCAAGTCCTTACCAGGCCAATGTCATCGCAGCAGCACGGGCGCGAAACCACCATGTGTCGGCCGAGCGTTTTGTTTCGGGCGTTGGTTTACCTGAGCTCTATCGCGCCGTCGCCGAAGTCGAAGGTTTGCCGGCCGATCACTCCTTTAATGCCGAGCGGATTGGTTCGCTTGGTTCAGCCAACCTCGATCCGCTATGTCGTTTGACAATGAATCTCTTCTGCGAATTTCTCGGTAATGTCGCAGGCAACCTCGCGCTCACCACCGGGGCGAGAGGCGGCGTGTTTATCGGCGGTGGCATCATCCCGAAGTTGGGGGAGTTCTTCTTTCAATCCGGATTCCGTGAATACTTTGAAAGCAAGGGAAGTTTTCAGCACTATTTGGTGCCCATCTCAACCGCACTGATCACGACGCCATACCCGGCTTTGCTCGGACTCGCACACCACGCCAACAATCCCCGGCCTGGCTGAGACGCACGCGCTTGGCTGGCGGCTCCGACTGCCGCTTGGACCACGCACAGTTCAGACAGTTCGTTGCGCAAACTCAACGAGCAGTCCCCGCGGCGGGCCAATCGATAGGGTCGATTATTGCGGTACGACCCAAACGACCGCCGACCGGGCGGGAATGGTAAAGATGCCATTTATCGCATCTACCCGCGCTTCAAGGCGGACGCGTGTATCCGCAGCATCAGGACGTAGATGCACCGGATGGAGTTGAATTCGACGATCCGCTAGCGTGCTAATTCTTACATCTACTGCGTTATCGTTAACATTCACAAAATAGGCGACATCGTCAAAGGCGGCACCTGGGTAACCGCGACCATCCAAGTGTGCCGCGATCAACCCACTTTTCTGCTCAGCCCCGACATTGTAAAAAACTAGCCGAGATCGAATCGCCTCGGCATCTCGCAACCGAAACAATGTGGAACTGGATCGAATTGTTAGCAGGTCTAGGAACGCTCTTTTTGTCCACCCAATTTCGCGCGCCGTAGGTTTAATCATCGGCTGGTTTAGGCGCGGCTGAATATACACATAGTCGCCCGCATTGTCTTTGCGCGGCGGAAGTCCGGTTCCAAAGTAGTTATCTCGACCCGACCAATCAATTCGGTTAAACCAGTCGCCCGAGTCGAAGCTGTTTTTATCCAAAGACTTGCTCCGGAGTAGTTCGCCCCCCGCGTGAAAGTATGCGATACCCTGACTAAAGGAATTGAGTGCCAGTGCAAGCACCTGTACCCGAGCTCGCTCGTCAGGCCCCATCATTGGTGGCAATTTGAATGCGTTGATATCGAACAACGTATGGTTATCGTGGTTTTCTACGTAATTGACTACCTCCGCAGGCTCGCTCACGTAACCGGCGGGTTGATCGGCATAGTTGATTTGTTCAAGCCTTCGGAGTTCACCGTTGTATGTCAGAAGTTGGTAGCTGCGTATCGAGCCTGCAAGCCCAACTCGTACAAGGTCGGCGCTTCTCCCCTGCAGCGCGCGGTCGTTCGAAGCGGCAATACCATTGACGAATCCAACCGCAGACACCAACTTTTCTCCACCGTCGGTAGCACCGCCTCCTCGAATTGCATCGCGCGCACGATCGCTGAAGGTTGCGATATTGGTGCCGTTTAACGAGAGTTGCGAGGCTTGGATAAACCTCCGCCCATTCAGCACTTCTCCAAAATTCCAACCCTCACCAATGAGCGGTATCTGCCGACCGGTCTCCTTGGTCAGCCGCGCTTGCAGCTTCAACATCGCCTCTCGCGGCTGATGACCCATCAGGTCGAAGCGGAAAGAATCAATGGCGTAGTGCCGCGCCCAAGTGACAACCGAATCGGCCATCAGTTTCGCCATCATCCTATGCTCCGTGGCGGTATTTTCGCAGCACGTTGATCGCTCGACTTCGCCGTTTTCATTCAGCCGATGGTAGTACCCTGGGACAATTCGATCCAGTACCGACTTTTGATGTTGGCCGGAGGCCGCGGTATGGTTGTAGACCACGTCCATCCCCACACGGAGCCCTATTCGATGTAGCGACTGCACCATCTGTCGAAACTCCAGAATTCGCGCGGCGCCGTCGCCAGCGCTGCTGGCATAACTTCCTTCGGGCGCCGTAAAGTGAAACGGATCATAGCCCCAGTTAAAACAATCCTTCTCAGCAACCTGCGCAATGCGCGCTTGTGGCGCTTCGCTCGCGGGCGACGCTCTACCAATCCTCGGCGAAATACAACCAACTTCTGGAATCGTAGCGATGTCAAAGACGGGCAATAGGTGGACATCAGTGACTCCCGCCTTGGCCAGCGCCGTTAGGTGTTTGATGCCTTGACTGGTGCGGCTGGTAAAGGCAAGGTACTTTCCTCGATGAGGCAAGGAAACACTTGCATCATTGACCGAAAAATCACGCACATGCAGCTCATAGATAGTCATGTCAGTTTGTGACGCCAACGGCTTTGGCGATGGGATTCGTCCCCATCCTTCAGGCCTCAAGGTTTTATCCGAGAGACTCGCCACATAACTGCGGGTAGAGTTCGCGTTAAGACTAATCGAGTAAGGATCTGTCACGCGATTCACAACCACCCCGTACCCCGGGACATACAATCGCGCGCGAAATGTGTAGTAATGCCCGGTCAGATCTTTGGGCACTGAAATGTGCCACCCGCCTGTTTTTGGATCCCAATCCAACGGGTACTGTGCGAAGGCTTTGCTGTGCCCAGTTCGATAGACACAAATCGACAACGCGGTGGCCGTTGGCGACCAGACACGAAAGGTCGACCTCCCCTGTTCAATCGAGACACCAAAATCATCAATGTCCTCTGCCGATGCATAGATATCATCCAAGGCACGCGCGATTTGCGTTCGCGTCACATCAATGACACGCCCATCGATGTCTTCGCGCACGATGACAAACTGCGATTTCAGGACGTTAGGGAGTAGCGCGGCGTCGCTATCAGAAACTCTGAGCAACGCGCCATCAGCAAGATGTCTGGCCCCCTCTTCCAACCTCTCGGGCAGGTTCGTTTCCGACGTCTCAAGCGCGACAAAGCCATCTGCGCCGCGCACGCGACTACCTAGCGAAATCTCGAGTTGTGCACCCGCCGAGAAATACAGCCGAAACATGCCCTGTTTGGGCGCTTCAGGCCATTTGATGATGGAGCGGCTCAACCAAACTGCCTTCGCGAGTTTTGTCGACTTCTCCTCACGCCAAGTTGCAGATTCTGGGATCTCGATCGTGCCTGCAGCTGCTTCGTTGCAGCTGCGTAATACCTCCGCGCCAGAAAGTGAAGCCATGGCCGGCATTGATATGAATAGCCCTAGCGCGGCGAAAACTACCCACCCCATCCGCCCCAGGCTGGCCCCACTAGAATGCGCGTGATCGGCGCTCAACATTTTCGAATTGGCCGGTTGGTTCGAATACGTGGAAGGTTGCGACTCTGCAGGAACAGACTCATTGGGATCCCGCCATCAAAAACAGAATTGGTATCTCTAGGCGCTTTGCCCATTCACGCTCATTGTGACCAGTTCCCTCGAACCGACGCGACACCCAGTTAGAACTTGTGTATCCACGGTCGCGAACAATCTCGTCTATAAAGACCTGATACGGCGCATAGCCAGCATCAAGCTCCGTCGTACCGTGGTCCATATACAGACGATGTCCAGCCGGTGCTGCAAGATGATCACGCAGGTAGTTAAATGCGGCCAGCGGCAGCGTCGAATTGGGCTGCATCGCGCCCATCCAGTGTGTCGATAACCCGGCAGCACCACCGAAGATATGCGGGTACTCATTCATCGCATAAATTGAGATCATCCCTCCCATACTCGATCCCATCACGAACGTATTCGCGCGACCTGATCTGGTTGGGTACTTACGGTCGATCTCCGGCTTCAATTCTTCGACCAAAAAACGCAGATAGCTGTCCGCAAGGGGTTTACCGTGCAGCGCCTTATCGATAAATTTACCTCGAAAGGACTCAATCACATAAGGTAGGAATTTCTCCGGGTAGTACTCGGCATGCCGATATTTTCCGTTGTTCCAAACGCCGACAACGATTGTGTCGGGAATTCGGCCTTCTTTAACTAGACGATCCACTGTCAGATGTACGTTCCAAGCTTGTTTATTCCATGTCGTGGTGGCGTCAAACAGCATTTGCCCGTCTTGCATATAGAGCACGTTGTAAGACCTTTGGGTCGAGTAGCCATGTGGCAGCCAAACATCAACATTTCTCGGTGCGACATGTTTGGACGGGAAATTTTCGATGCGCTCAATCACACCAGTGCCAACTTTCGGAATCGGCTGTGCGCCAGCTTGCATAGCGAGCAGTGGGCCAAGACTTAGTAGGACAAACAGTATGTTTTCTTTCATGTCGTGAGTTCTCCGAATTTGAGGGATTGACAAAACAAAGGTCAATCGAAGGTAAATTTGTCTATGTCGGGCGCAATTGCCGTAGCAGCGGTAAGAAGTGATGGCAGCCGCGCAGACAGGTGAGGTCCCAACATCGCAGGCGCCTTCAGCCGTTGATCGTGCACATAACTTTCATCAACTTCAATATTCCAATGGTCACGTCGGTATTGCTTCTTTAGCGCCGTCACAATCTCATCAAAGGTGTGTCCTTCCGTGGCATTGCTATCCATGTGGAACGTGCCCGACTGTTCGGTCGCCACGCAGTCGAGCAATACACCCGCGGTGTCGCTCATGAAGGAGCACGCTGGACGCCATCCCCGACTTGCCATAATCCGCCCGTTACGCATTTGCTGTTCATCTAGGTGTGCCAGCATGTTGTTGCCAACCGCCTTCTCGTCAATCTGCCATCCAATCCTGACAATACTGCTCTTCGGATTTACCGCACGTATGGCATCCTCGCAGCGAATTTTGTACTGCCCATATTCGTCACGCGCCGTTCTTTCATCCGTTATCTGATGCGGTCCGTTCGGCAGACGATCAAAGACCATTGCCGTGCTCACGTAGACAAACGGGAGCTTGTAATCCGCGGCATGTTTCGCCAACATCGCCGCCCACGACGTCTCGCCGAGCGCAAGATGCAAAATGGCTTGGCACCGCGCGTTTGCCAAGTACTCAGTCCCCGCCCTCACATCGGATGCGGAAACAATCTTCCGGTCCCAAGCAGCGACGACGAATCCGCGCTGCGCGGCGTGAACAGCCACCACCGGCGCCAAGGTCCCACTCATGCCAGTCAACAGTATTTTCTTCGGCAAGACCAAAGAGGAGCCCTGACGTCTAACCTAGAAGGCCCGCAGCGTTATGCGGGTAATCCAAGCAACACAATTGGCCCTCGCCCACTGGCTGCCGTAATGAGGCCCAAGACTCGTGTGGTCTCTGGACTGATCATCTTCCACTCAAATCGCCAGCTCCAATTGTCATCCAACGTTCCAGGAACATTCATCCGATGACTGCTACCCAGACCGAGCACGTCTTGGAGTGGGAAAACGACCGCGATAGAAACAGAATTGCAGGCAGCTCGGATCATTGCCCAATGGATGTCGTGGCCCCCAGCTGCGAGGTAGCTGCCGGCGAAGACACGTTCCCGCTCGTTTGTGTGGGTCCACCAGCCCAACGCCGTATCGTTGTCGTGTGTCCCGGTATAGGCCACACTATTCACCTCATAGTTGTGCGGCAGAAACTCATGCGAACCATCACCACCAAAGCCAAATTGCAGGATTTTCATCCCTGGCAAATGAAATTGCTGGCGCAGTTCGACAACGTCAGGGGTGATGAGCCCGAGATCTTCAGCGACGATGGGCAGTTTTCCGAGCTTATCCTCAATCGCGCTGAAGAGGGCGTCACCGGGCGCATCCACCCATCGTCCCGTCGTGGCGTCTACAGAATCAGCCGGAATCTCATAATAAGCCGCGAACCCGCGAAAGTGATCAATCCTGACTAAATCAGCAGTTGAAAGCGTGCGTTGCAGCCGATCAATCCACCAAGCAAATCCGTTTTCCACCATGCGGTCCCAGCGATAGAGAGGATTACCCCAACGCTGTCCGGTAGGCGACATCGCATCAGGTGGAACCCCTGCGACAACGGTGGTCTGGAAATTTTCATCAAAGTAAAAATTCTCTGGCTGCGACCAGCATTCAACACTGTCGTGCGCAACAAAAATGGGCATATCCCCCATTATCGAAACACCGCGCTCGTTAGCATACGACTTGAGCGCAGCTAGCTGCGCCTCAAAACACCATTGCACAAAACACCAAAAATCGATTTCTTTGGTCATCTGCCCGCGCACTTCACTGATCGCGTCTGGATCGCGCCTCGAGAGTCCCTTGTCCCAACTCCACCATGGCTGCCCGCCATTGGCCGTCTTCAGCGCCATAAATAACGCATAGTCGCCGAGCCAAGCGGCCTGATTCTTGCACCAAGCGGCGAATGCTTCTTGGTCCGCCTGATCGTCAGAGTCGAAGAAATTTTTTGCCGCTTCCCGCAGCTTTTGCTCGCGCCAAGGCAGTACCCGCCCGTAATCGACTTGGTCTGCCGGAAAGACTACATCTGAAAGACCGTCTTCCTTGAGCCACCCCTTTGCAACCAGCGGTTCCAAGGCGACCAACCACGGGTTACCGGCAAAGGCCGATACGCCTTGGTACGGGGAATTGCCCGGTCCGATTGGTGTCACCGGCAATAACTGCCAGATACTTTGCCCTGTGGCGTTGAGCCAATCGACAAACCGATAGGCGCTAGGGCCAAAATCTCCCGACCCGTGCGGACCAGGTAACGAAGTGATGTGCAGTAGTACACCAGAGCGGCGCGATTGAAGGACGGTCATAGAGTCAAGACTGGGCAGTTGGGGGATTGGATGCTCGCAGCACTACCAACGAGCGCGAAGGAATTGTCATGGTCAACGGCCGCGAATGGATCTCCGACGGACTACCGCTGGTATCCAGTACAACTTGCCAGCCGGCCGTGGTGATTGCGAAATCAACGTCGCTCACCTCCGGGTTAAGACAGATCATGAGTTGTTCGCTACAGGATTCGTCCTCACCGCCAGGTTGACTCAGACTGCAGGCAAACGCATGATTACTTTGGTCATGCCAATCGTGCGTCTGCATTTCATTGCCCGACGGCGTCAACCAACTCACATGCGCGGGATGGTTTGTGTGGTTTGCGGCACTTAACCAGTTGTCCTGCCTAAGCAACGGAGAGGCTCTGCGGATGGCTACTAGCGCTGACACAAAATCCATCATGCCGGGATCAATCAAATCCCAATTTAGCCACCCTGTCTCGTTATCCTGGCAATAGGCGTTATTGTTTCCAGATTGGCTGTTGCCGAGCTCATCTCCCGCACAAAGCATCGGCGTACCTTGCGATAGCAGCAGTGTCGCGATCATGGCACGCTGCAACTGCAAGCGTAGCGCCCTAATAGCGGGATCGTCAGTCGGACCTTCGGCACCAGAGTTAGCGCATAACTCATTGTCACGACCATCACGATTGCCCTCGCCATTCGCCTCATTATGTTTATGGCTGTAGCTGACCACGTCAGCGAGTGTGAATCCGTCATGCACACAAACGAAATTCACAGATGCGGAAGGGCGCCTTCGAGCATGGTGGAAAACATCGCTAGAACCCGTGATACGACGTGCAAGTTCACCACGCGAAACAGCGGATCGCAGCCAGTATCCGCGTATGGCATCACGAAATTTGTCGTTCCACTCCAAGAAGCGTCCGGGAAATCTCCCGAGCTGATATCCATCGTATCCCGCATCCCATGGCTCGGCGATAAGATGTGCTCCTGCAATTACCGGATCTTGTTGTAGGGCCAAAAAAAAAGGAGCGGCCGTATCAAAGCCCTGTCTCCGCCTCCCCAGCACAGGCGCCAAGTCAAAGCGGAACCCGTCAACGCCCATTTCTTCGATCCAATAACGTAATGAATCGAGGACGAACTGCGTCACGCGCGGGTGTTCGACATTTAATGTGTTGCCACACCCGGTCAAGTTTTCACAACGACTCGGGTCGTCTCCAACATGACGGTACCAGGCGATATTGTCGAGCCCACGAAAGCTCAACGTCGGGCCAAATTCATTTCCTTCTGGTGTGTGGTTGTAAACCACATCCAATACCACCTCAATGCCGTTTTTGTGCAAGGTATCGACCATATCTCGAAACTCGTCGGACACCGCAGTTGGATGATCCGGGGAACAAGAAAGCCGCGGATCTGGGGCAAAAAATCCGATCGTGTTGTAGCCCCAATAGTTGCGCAGCCCACGTTCCACCAGCCCCGGCTCATCAATGCAGTATTGAACAGGCAGCAAAGACAGCGTGGTCACACCAAGTTTCTGAAAATGCTTGATTGCCGCCGGACAGGCAAGTCCTGCGTACGTACCACGTAAGTTGGCAGGAACGTCAGGGTGGGTCATCGAAAATCCCTTGACATGAACTTCATACAAAACCACCTCGGCGGTCGAGTAGCGCGGAGCGTTTAACCTGCCGGCAGCTACTTTCGGTCGACATGCAACACGCGCCTTGAGCGCACTCGCAGCGTTGTCGCGGTGATCAAATGAGCGTTGCCCCTCGGGATGTCCAATCTCATAACCGTGATGTTCAGCTCGCCAACCAAATTGGCCAACGATCTCGCGTGCCCACGGGTCAAGCAGCACTTTGTTTGGGTTAAATCGATGCCCCAAATCGGGACGGTAGGGGCCATGCGCGCGCAGTCCATAAACGAGCCCCTGCCCGACGCCCTCCAAGAATCCATGGAAAACACCGTCGTTCGGGCCGTGCAGCTTGTAGCGCCGCAACTCGCGCGCCCCACTAGTGTCGAATATGCACAACTCAACCATGTAGGCGTGCTCTGAAAAAACGGCAAAGTTAATTCCACCGTCTCGCACGAGGGATCCCATCGGTTCACACCGGCCCTCAGCAATTCTTTGCGGCAAGGTATTGCGTTCGTTCATCAGGTCGTCACCGCATCTGCGTTTGGACAAAGAAATATTGTTGCCAGCGGCGGCAAATCAATAACTATAGATGCGGGTTGATGATGACTTTTGGTGGGCTCTGAGAGAAATGGCTTCGCAGACTTCCGATAGTCACTACCGCCATAAGCCAACGAGTCAGTATCGACAAGCGTATGCCAGTACGTACCGGCGGAAGGGACTCCGATCCGATACTGCGGCCGGGGAATCGGCGTGAAGTTACAGACCACCAGCACCGCGTTGCCGTGATCATCTCGTCTCAGCCACGCGAACACCGATTGCTCCCGATCATCTGCGACAATCCATTCAAACCCACTCGGCTCGCAATCTAGTCGATGCAGCGCGGCGTGCTCGGTGTACACAAGATTCAGGTCACGCACCAAATTCTTGACCCCGCTGTGTTGCGCGTCCTCGCACAGCGTCCAGGGTAACTCGACGTCATGATTCCATTCCCGAGGTTGCGCAAATTCTTGCCCCATGAACAGCAATTTCTTACCCGGGTGTCCCCACATGAATCCGTAGTACGCACGCAAGTTTGCGAAGCGCTGCCACTGATCTCCCGGCATTTTGGCCAGCAATGCGCCCTTTCCGTGCACAACCTCGTCGTGTGACAACGGTAGGACGAAGTTCTCACTAAAGGCGTAGACCAATCCAAATGTCATCTTGTCGTGGTGCCAAGCTCGGTTAATGGGGTCCTCCTGCATATAACGCAGGGTATCGTTCATCCACCCCATGTTCCATTTGAAGTGAAAACCCAACCCGCCCGTGTAGTTCGGCGCGGTGACCCCCGGGAACGCCGTCGACTCCTCTGCGACAGTCATCACCCCGGGGCAATTTTTACCAACCGCCTCATTGATTCTTTTCATCAATGAGATCGCCTCGAGATTCTCGCGTCCGCCATGAACATTGGGGATCCATTGGCCGACGGGGCGACTATAGTCGCGATACAGCATGGATGCGACAGCATCGACCCGAAGACCGTCAATACCAAATTGCTCTACCCAATAAAGCGCACTGCCAGCCAAAAATGCGCGAACTTCACGCCGATCAAAGTTATAGATCAGCGTATTCCAGTCCTGATGAAAACCCTCTTTGGGATCAGTGTATTCATACAGCGGTGTCCCGTCGAATTGCGCTAATCCATGCTCGTCGGCCGGGAAGTGGGCGGGCACCCAGTCGATGATTACGCCGAGATTACGATCATGGCAAGCATCGATAAATCGTTGGAAGCCGGCGTTATCGCCGAAACGTGCAGTCGGCGAATACATCCCTAGTGTTTGATAGCCCCAAGAGCCGTCAAGCGGATGTTCGCTAACCGGCAGCAATTCGACGTGGGTGAAACCCAGCTCCTTGGCATAAGCCGGGAGTGTCTCAGCTAAGAAATCCCACGTCGGGAAGGCTCCAGTCGGCCGACGCCAAGAGGCCAGATGTACTTCGTAAATACTTACGGGGGCTGCGCGACTGTTGGTCCACTCTCGTCCTGTTGGCAGCCAACTTGCTTCAGGTGACCTTGCCACGATACTCGCCGTGCCCGGACGCAGTTCCGATTGGCGCGCATAAGGATCGGCTTTTAGTGGCAGCACCTTGCCATCCCGTCCCACGATCTCATACTTATAGCGATCGCCAACCGCTGCGTGCGGTATAAAAATTTCCCAGACCCCAGACCCGCCGTCCGTCCCACAGCGCCGCATAACGTGTCTACGGCCATCCCAAACATTAAAGTCACCAACGACGCTGACCCTTCTGGCGCCTGGCGCCCAGACCGTAAAACGCACACCTTCGACACGAAGCTTGCCAGTCTGGCGCAACTGTGGATGCGCACCGAGCAAACGAAAGGGTCGAAGGTGTGTGCCTTCACCGAAAAAGTACAGGTCTTCATTTGAGATATCTGAGTCGAACGCATAGGCGTCAGCCATCAAGCTGGTAGCGCCGTCTTTCCACTCGACTTGCAGTCGATAGTCAAATCGGTTTCGACGTCGGGGGATTACTGCTTCAAAGAATCCATCTGGATGTCGAGGCAGAAGGTTGGTGAGGTGTTTGCCACTCACTGCGTCGACCACGACCACCGAGCTCGCGTGGGGCAAGAACGCGCGAAGCCAAAGTCGGCCCGACACATCCGTATGCATGCCGAGCACATCGGCTGGCGCTGGATGTCGCGCCTGCACTAGTGCTACGACATGTGCCTCATCCAACAAAGCGATCCACCCTTCTTCCCCCCAACACGCTCGTTCGGATCAGCCAACTAACAGCGTAGCGCATCAGTTCAAACGACTTGCCCGCGCTGTTGGCTCCAAACCTGCACCACGTATTCTCGAATTGTACGGTCCGTGGAAAACTCTCCCATTGCTGCGATATTACGCACCGCCCGAGTTGCCCACATGTCCGGCGAAATATAGAGGGCGTCCACCATCTCTTGCGTCGCTACATAGTCGGCAAAATCGGCCATCAGCATGTAATGATCACGATTCAGCAAATTTGCGACCAGCTCTCGATAGCGTTGCGGTTCACCGGGTGAGAATTCCCCTGCGCTAATAGCTTCGATGACTTTTTGGAGTTGACGGTTTTGTTCCACGTACAAGCGCGGGTCATACCCCACTTTTCGCAAGGCTTCAACAGCATCCGCCCGCAAGCCAAAAACGAACATATTGTTCACGCCCATCGCCTCAGCCATTTCGATATTTGCACCGTCCCACGTGCCGATGGTGAGTGCGCCATTCAAGGCAAACTTCATGTTTCCCGTTCCGGAGGCCTCCGTGCCTGCGGTCGAAATTTGCTCAGAAAGATCTGCTGCAGGAATAATTTTTTCGGCCAACGACACGCTGTAGTTAGGCAAAAAAATGACTTTCAGCCTGCCCCGAATGCGCGCATCGCTGTTCACTCTGCGGGCGACGTCATGAATCAACTGGATCGTCAGTTTGGCGGCATGGTAGGCAGACGCCGCCTTTCCCGCAAAAATGACGGTACGCGGTGTCCACTCCGCCTCTGGAGCGTCCAAAATCGCCTGATACCTCGCAATCACATGAAGTACGTTCAGCAACTGCCGTTTGTACTCGTGGATGCGCTTGACTTGTACGTCGAACAGACTTGACGGGTCTACCGTGATGCCCATCTCACGACGGATGTATCCTGCAAGATTGACCTTGTTGGCAAATTTAATGCTCTGAAGCTCTTTGCCCATTGCGGTTTGGCCTGCTACTTCGTTTAGCGACGCCAATGCCGTTAAGTCTGACCTCCACCCATGGCCAATTTGTTTGTCCAACCAGCCCCCTAAACTCGGATTTGCCTGCTCGAGCCATCGCCGAGGTGTGACGCCATTGGTGACATTAACAAAGCGGTCTGGCCAGATCCGCGAATAGTCGGCAAAGATGGTGCTAACCATCAATGCGGAATGTAGTGCGGAGACGCCGTTAACCTTATGGGATGCCACGATCGACAAGGACGCCATTCGAATCCGGCGCTCGCCCGTTTCCTCAATCAGAGAAACTCGTCGAACCATACTTTCATCACCGGGAAACTTCGCTCTCACCGCCGCCAGGAAGTGGTCGTTTATGTCGTAGATGATTTCTAGGTGCCGAGGCAATAACCGCTGGAACAGTTGCACTGGCCACGTCTCGAGAGCTTCCGGCATCAATGTGTGGTTGGTGTAGCTGACTGCATTCCCCACCACCTGCCACGCGTCGTCCCAGGCAAAGCCATACTCATCCAGCAGAAGCCGCACGAGCTCGACGGGCGCGAGCGCTGGGTGCGTGTCGTTTAAGTGGATGACATTAGCCTTGGCAAAGTCGGAGATCGCACGTCCTTCTTTCAAGTGCCGCGCGATCATATCCTGCACCGATGCGCTGACAAGAAAGTACTCTTGACGTAAACGCAATTCGCGACCAGCGTCTGTACTATCGTCGGGATACAACACCCAATTGATCCGCTCAGTCGCGAGTCGGTGGACCGCACTCGCGACGTGTTCCCCGCGGCAAAAGAGTCCAAAGTCCAGCGTCTCACCCGCTTCCGCTTTCCACTGACGCAGGGTCGATACGCGCGCCGTGTTGTGGCCGGGCACCACAAAATCGTAGGCTCGCGCAATCACCTGCTCGGCCGGACTCCATTGACGCCCACCGGCGCCCCCCGTGACCAACCCGCCGAATCCGATGCTGTAGTGGATTTCGTGGCGCAAGTGTTCCCAGGCATTTCCGTTGACGAGCCAGTTATCAGGCACTTCGATTTGGCGGCCTTCTTGAACCCGCTGCGCAAACATGCCGTTTTCATAGCGAAGCCCGTATCCAAACGACGGCAGGCCAAGATTGGCAAAGGCATCAAGAAAACACGCCGCCAGACGGCCGAGCCCGCCATTTCCAAGCGCGGCATCGGGCTCCGCCTCCAGTAACGCCGGGAGATCCACGCCAGCTTTGCGCGAGAGTTCCGCCATGACACCATTTAGGCCCAATGCGGCCAGCGCATTGGACAGCGCACGACCCATCAAAAACTCCATGGAGAGGTAGTGCACCCTCGGCTGCCCCGTCCGAACCTTATCTTGCTGTTGAGTCTGGGCCCAACGTACAGCGAGCACCTCACGGCAAGCGACCGCGGCAGCACGCATCCACGCTTCGGCTGAATCCGGATCGCTGCGTTGATTGAGGTGTCCGTCTAACAGAGCAGCAAACTGCGCTTGCAGACTCGTTGGCGAGAGTTGATGATCTTTCATTTGCTGCTCTTGTGAAGTGGGACTAACCGCGCTCGTCATACTGGTTTTCTCCTAGCCGAGGTGTCAACATGCTCGTCCACTTGCTCTCGACAATGGTAAAGGCCGATCACGCTTACCCGATCAACCTCTGTCAGTAGAGTCGGCGATCTCGTGTCAAAGCATCGGATTCAACAGGCATACGTATTCTAGCCTGTACACCAAAATTATGTAGTTATCCTACATTAAGAACTTGGGGGATTTCATAACTCATTGAATAATTTAATAAAAAATATAAACTCTTAAACCTATTGCGTTGTTTTTCTTAATTTAACCCTGTATATTTATTACCAAATAACGCAACCGCGCGTCCATGAAGCCTTTGTTGGGAGGCTTTGGGGAAACAAGCGGTGCCAATGAGGAGCAATATGGCCAACGTGCGCCTAGTGAACGTACAAAAGTCCTTTGCGAATACCCACGTACTGCGTGATATCAACCTTGAGATTCGGGACGGCGAATTCATGGTCTTTGTCGGCCCGTCCGGATGCGGTAAATCCACCCTCCTGCGAACCATCGCGGGCCTCGAGGACATCACCTCTGGCGAACTATCCATCGGCGGCAAACTCGTCAATGACATCCCTCCATCCGAGCGGGGCATCGCGATGGTGTTCCAGTCCTATGCGCTCTATCCGCATATGGATCTATTTGACAATATGGCCTTCGGTCTCAAACTGGCCAATGTGCCGAAGGACGAAATTACCCGCTTGGTCAACCAAGCCGCCAAAATTTTGCACATCGATCATCTCCTCGATCGAAAGCCGAAGGATTTGTCCGGTGGACAACGCCAGAGAGTCGCCATTGGTCGCGCCATCGTCCGAAAACCCGAAGTGTTCTTGTTCGATGAGCCCCTTTCAAACCTAGACACTGGCCTCAGAGTTCGCATGCGGTACGAGTTTGCAAAACTGCATGAGGAGTTTAAGTCGACCATGATCTATGTAACGCATGATCAGGTAGAAGCCATGACGTTGGCTGATAGGATCGTCGTCCTGTCGGCCGGGACTATTGAGCAAGTCGGCACCCCGCTCGAGCTCTACCAACACCCGGACAACATCTTTGTCGCCGGCTTCATTGGTTCACCCCGAATGAACTTCATAAGCGCCGAAATGATTCAGGCCGACGCCGGATCGGCCACTGTGCGCCTTCAAGACGGCACACACATCCGGTGTCGGGTTGATGGAGCCCGCGTTCCGCCCGGATCACGCGTCACAGTAGGAATTCGTCCCGAACATTTTTCCGACCGCCTCGCCGCCGAAACAGACAACCGAGTAGATGCAACCGTGACGTTCGTAGAGTCGCTCGGCAGCACAACCTACGTCTACTGTGTTTTTCCAGGTGTTGAGGATGCACTAACCTGCCAAATGAGCGGAAACGCGGTAGTTCGGCTTGCTGAACGACTAAATCTGTTCGTGCCGCAGGAAAGTTGCTACCTATTTGACGAGAATGGCCTTGCCTTAAGCCGGCTTGCGGCGCCCCTCAAAACAAAACTTGCCAATGCACCCCGCGAGCAATGAAGCCCTACTTTTTCCGACGCGCCTTACTACTTGCCCTCTACGCGGCCTACACAGCCTTCTTTTCGGCCCACGCTCAAGCGCAGAGCGAACTCAAGCTGTTGGTCTGGATCAACGGCGACAAGGGTTACACCGGTTTACAAAAAATCGGTGACACCTTTGCTCGTGTGTCGGGCGTAAAGGTAGTTGTCGAACACCCTGTCGACGCACCATCAAAATTTCAGCAGGCTACTGGCGCTGGTAAGGGTCCAGATATTTTCTGCTGGCCGCACGACCGCGCCGGCGAGTGGGCAAAGTCCGGGCTTATCGTCCCGGTGAGACCCAACAAGAAGTTGCGAAGTGAAATCGAGGAGAGCGCGTGGAAGGCGTTTACGTTTAAGGGAAACACGTGGGGTTATCCGCTTTCCATCGAAACGATCAGCCTCATTTACAACAAATCGCTCGTCCCAATTCCGCCGACAAGCTTCGACCAAATCCCGGAGATCGACAAGGCGCTCAAGGCTCAGCGAAAACGCGCAATCCTCTGGGACTTCAACAAGAGTTTTTTCACCTGGCCGCTGTTGGCAGGTGGTGGGGGCTACGTTTTCGGCGTTGATACAAATGGCGACGCGGATCCACGATCAGTTGGCGTGAATGCGCCTGGGGCCATTCGCGCCGGAGAGTTACTTGCCGGTTTGATCAAGAATGGACAGATGCCGGCCGGTGCACGTTATGCGGAAATGGAGAGTGGCTTTAGTCGTAGCGAAATTGCCATGATGATTTCCGGCCCGTGGGCGTGGGAAAACGCGAAGAAGAGTCGTATCAATTTTGGTGTCGCCCCCATCCCTGACATCAACGGGCGTCCAGCAAAACCATTTGTCGGCGTGCTCGGCTGCATGATCGCAGCCCCCAGCCGCGTCAAAGACATTGCCCGAGAGTTTATGGAAAAGTATGTCCTGACGCTCGACGGACTCAAGACAATCAACGCTGATGTGCCGCTCGGGGTTCCCGCAAACAAAGCGTTCTATCGCGAACTCTCATCCGACCCAAACATACGCGCAACCATGCAGAGCGCACGGCAAGGTGAGCCGATCCCCAACATACCAGAGACAGCTAAATTTTGGGGTGCCATGGACGCAGCATTGGAAGCGATTACCAATGGTCTCCAATCACCCAAAGACGCCCTAAATGCGGCGGCTGCAAGAATGGTCACTAAATGAGCGCCCCACGCCAAAGCACCGCTGGGCTGGTCTTCAAGTGGTGCCTTAGCGTTTGCCTCGCGCTGATCCTGCTGTATTTCGTCTTTCGAATTTATGCCAATGGCCAACCACTCTGGGCAATCGGCGCGCTGTGCCTGTTTGGGCTGGGGTTCTATGTGTATCTCGCCAACGTTGCATTCGCCTATCGATACCTCTACCCAGGTGTTGCTGCGATGCTCGTTTTTGTTGCTTTACCAATGTTCTACACGGCAAGCATTGGCTTTACGAATTACTCTTCAAACAACCTACTGAGTGAGTCACGCTCGCGCCAATATCTGCTTGAGCAATCGGTACCCGTCGACGCTACCTCGATGCGGTTCACACTCCACCCCGACGGTAACGAGTTCCGGATCGCGCTGAGCGAGCTTGAGGATGTGGAACCGGCGATCCCGACAGCAAATTTCGTCTCAGCCTCTCTCGCGCTGATGTCGCAGACCCCGCCGCTAAACGTGCGAATGTCGAGCGCAAAAGAGGCAAGTTTCCCAATCGGACCACCATTGCCCTTGAGCGAAGTGCTGAAACACCGCAGCGCGCTCCAGGCAGCCACACTTAGCCTTCCTGATGGACGAAAGTTGAGCTATGCCGGCGTGGGTGAATTCGCCGAAATGTCTTCTTTATGGAGGCCCAATGCCGATGGCTCCTTACTCCATTTGTTAACCGGAGAGAGCTACCACCCGAACCAAACGACTGGCTTTTTTGAAAACGAAAAAGGCGAGCAGATACAGCCTGGCTTTAAGGTAGGTGTCGGCTTGGCAAACTATGCACGAATATTGCTCGACCAAGAGTTCAGGGCACCGTTTGTCGCCATCTTCACCTGGACGGTTGCGTTTTCCGGACTAACCGTCGTCTTCACACTCGCGATAGGGCTACTACTGGCGGCAATACTGAATTGGGAGGCGTTACCCGCCAGAGGCATTTATCGTACGCTGCTCTTTTTGCCATATGCGGTCCCGGCATTCATTTCGATCCTCGTGTTTAAGGGACTCTTTAATCAAAACTTTGGCGAAATCAACGCACTGCTGGACGCCGTTTTCGGTGTCAAACCCGCTTGGTTTGCCGATCCGCTACTCGCGAAGATCATGGTTCTAGTCGTCAATACCTGGCTAGGTTATCCTTACTTCATGATTCTGTGTAGCGGCCTGATCAAGGCGATCCCCGCCGACCTGTATGAAGCCTCAGCTCTTGTCGGCGCTTCTCCGTGGACGAACTTCAAGACAATTACGGCCCCCTTGATCATCAAGCCGCTAATGCCCCTACTCGTCTCCGTGTTCGCGTTCAATTTCAACAACTTTGTTGTTATTGCGCTCTTGACTGATGGTAGACCGGACTACTTGAATACCAAACTTCCCGCGGGCACGACTGACATATTGGTTTCCTACACATACCGAATCGCGTTCCAAGATGCCGGCCAAAACTTTGGTCTAGCCGCCGCGATTTCCACCATAATTTTCATCTTGATTGCATTGCTCTCCATGGCCAATCTTCGCTTGACGCGCGGCCGCGAGACCAACCAATAGCGGAGAACAAAATGGCCATCGTTACAAGTAAGCAACAAAAATGGCGCATGCTCACTGCGCATGTGTTTCTATGGGCGCTCATCGCGGTCACCATCTTCCCACTACTAGCCGTCATCTCCATATCGCTGCGACCTGGTAATTTTTCTACGGGTTCACTGATTCCGACGGAAATCAGCCTCGAACATTGGAAACTTGCACTCGGCTTTTCGTATCAGGCCGACGATGGGAGTCTCGTTGAACCACCTTTCCCCGTTCTACGCTGGCTTTGGAACTCAATAAAGATCGCGACGATCTCGTCTTTGCTCATCGTCACGATTTCGACGACCGCCGCCTACGCATTTGCACGTCTCAAGTTCCCTTACAAAGCGACGATTCTCAACAGCATGCTACTGTTGCAAATGTTCCCCGCCGTGCTCGCGCTGGTCGCGATCTATGCCATTTTTGAATTGATTGGCAACTACATACCTTGGCTGGGCATTGAGTCTCACGGCGGCGTTATGCTGGCGTACGTCGGCGGTATCGCCATGCACATCTGGACGATTCGCGGTTACTTCGAAACTATCCCGCAAGAAATTGAAGAATGCGCCAAAGTGGATGGTGCCACGCATTGGCAGACGTTTCGCTATGTACTGCTTCCCATGGCAATGCCAATTCTTGTGGTTGTCTTCGTACTCGCCTTCATAGGCACCATTGTCGAGTACCCTGTCGCGTCCGTACTTCTGCGCGAGGAAGCTAACCTGACTCTCGCGGTAGGCTCAAAATATTATCTCAACGATCAAAAATTCTTGTGGGGCGACTTTGCAGCGGCTGCAGTTCTATGTGGACTGCCGATCACGATCGTCTTTCTAACAGCACAACGCTGGATCGTATCCGGACTCACTGCGGGGGCCGTGAAGGGTTAGGCGAACCAGTCACCGCGCCTGCAAGTTATGCGTTTCTCTGCACTACAACTTTTTGCCAGTATTTCGCTCGTCTACATAGGTTCTGGTTGCGCTCACCTAACGCAACCAGAAGTCCCTCGTGCACACGCTGCCACTCTCGCCCAGCCTAAATGTATTGCAAACCCGCTTGGTGATAGAAAGCTCTTCCTTCGCGGTTCTTTTAATGCCTGGAATACCAGCGCGGAACACGAGTTCCGCTACTTCTGCCACCACTTTGAACTTCTCACAAACTTGCGGGGAGATCAGCGATTCAAACTGGGAGACGACGAATGGTCTGCCGGGGGAGATTTTGGAAGTAATGCGAACACGCCGCCTCGTTGGGCCGTTTTGCCGAAGGGGCGCGACTTTGCTTACACCTTCTCAGGTAGACACTTGTTAACACTCGATATGACAACAGCAAGCACCCCGACCCTAACGATTACAGATTGCCCCTCACCTCCACAAGGTGAGAAGGTTTTCTACCTTCGCGGCACGATGAACAACTGGTCCGCGCTCGAAACCTACGCGTTCGAGTATCGGTGTGATGCCTACTACCTTAACGTCAAACTGAATGGATTACATGAGTTTCGCCTTGCTGATTCAGAAAACACGCAAGCTACTGTTTTGGCTATCAGCGGACAGACCACGAGGCTCGTCGAAACAACCAAACAAATCCTCACTCGCGCCAGTCAATCCGCAGTGGGAAACATGGCATTCGACTTCCAAGGCGAGTACACCATCCGTCTAGATTTGACCGGCGCTAGCCCGATGATAACGATCGGCCCAAAGTCGATTGCGGACCCACCAACAGTAACATTTGACGACCCGATAGCAGCTACGCTGCTCCACGACACCAGATCGCCGGCTGACAAACTGCCGTTCGGGGCAGTGACGCCAGGAACGGAGGTTGGGCTGAGTTTGCGTGCATCCTCGGAGACCACTGACGTCACCGTCGTTATTGAGTCCCGTCATATCGACGGCAACCAGGAACGAATCGACTACCGTGAAATTCGGCGTATTGCAATGTCAAAGAATCACGGTACAGACACAAACCGATGGTCCGCCAAATTCCATCTTGATGAAATTGGCAGTTATGGTTACTACTTCGAGGCCACTGTAGCTGGCGCCAAATACGTTATACAGAACAATGCACAATCAGTTTTCTGGACGCGCGAGAAAGGCACGAATGGGCTTGGCGCTGCCTCAAAATTTCCGACCCAACGAGATTCGATCCGGCGTTTCCGACACACCGTTTTCGCAAAAACTTTTGTCGTCCCAGACTGGGCACATGACGCCATCTACTACTACATATTTCCTGACCGCTTTCGCAATGGCGACAAGCTAAACGACCCGAAGCCCGGGATCACGCGCTATCAAGACAAGAGCGTCGAGCTTCACAAAAACTGGACCGACAAGCCCTACAAACCGAAATCCGGTGACGGATCAGACGAGGTATACAACAACGATTTTTTTGGCGGCGATCTCGCCGGCATTATCGAAAAACTGGATTACATTCAGTCGATCGGCGCAAACGTTATCTACATGACGCCCATATTTACGGCGGCGAGTAATCACAAATATGACACTGCCGACTACCGCAATATCGACCCGCACTTTGGCACGAACGCGCAATTCGAAGCGCTCACCCGCGCGGCTAAATCGCGAGGCATACGCGTCATTGCTGACGCATCGCTCAACCATACGGGCAGCGATTCGATCTATTTTGACCGTTTCGACAAATACGCATTGCAAGGTGCGTTCGCCGGAGGGAAGCTCAATCTAAACTCTCCATACAACGACTGGTATCAGTTTGAACCTACGCCGCTAGGTGGCACAAAGCGCTACAAAGGGTGGCTGGATCTTGAAGACCTACCCGAACTGAATAAGTCCTCCAGAAGCTTTCGTCAGCATGCGTACGGCGCCGCGGATTCAACAATGAAGCTGTGGCTCGATCGAGGTGCATCTGGTTGGCGGATGGATGTCGCCCCATGGGTACCAGATGATTTTTGGCGAGAATGGCGAACCGCGGTCAAGCAGCATTCTCCAAACGCCATTACGATCGCTGAGACTTGGTTCGAGGCATCAAAACATCTCGTGGGCGACATGTTCGATTCAACGATGAACTACGTGTTCCGGGACGTCGCTCTGGCATACGCCGGTGGCGGCGACGCCCGGGCCCTGTACCCGCAACTCGAACTTCTTCGCGAGGTCTATCCACCGCAAGCGCTACATGCGTTGATGAACCTGATTTCATCACACGACGTTGCCCGTGCTCTGCACGTGTTGCACAGCAATACAAAATCATCAAACCGCGATATCGACGCTGAGGCAAAACGCCGTCTGCAATTAGCAGTCTTCTTCCAAATGACCTACCCGGGAGCCCCCGCCATCTACTACGGCGACGAAGTTGGCGTGACCGGAGGCGAAGATCCTTACAATCGAGCGACGTATCCTTGGCTGGATCTTGGCGGGAATCCTGACCTTAAGTTACTAGAAACATTCACCCAACTGGCCAAGCTGCGCGGTGCACATCCGGTACTTAGACGGGGTACCCTAGAAGCGCCCATCTACTTGGACCAACAGGTTTCAATACTTGTCCGTCGCTTAGAAAAGATGGTTGCAATCGTTGCAATGAACAACAGCACCACCCCACGCGTAATTTCAGTCTCGCTTCCCAACGACATAATGGATCAGTCGTTCAGCGTTTTACTCGATGGCAAAAAAATTTCGAGCCAGAATCGACGTCTAGAAATTGAGATACCGCCGCTGTTTGGCTCAGTGTTATTGGGCAGCCTGACTGACAAATAGAAAAGTGTCGCGGGAAGTCTTGGCCATAACAGGGCCAAAGAAGTTGTTGGCAATCTTGGATAAAGTTGCGGCGGGCTACTGCGGCGAGGTAGCGTACTGCCCACGATAGGTTTCCTGCGTGCCGCAACATGCGCACCAATGAAAGAAGTGATGGTCGAATCCACCTTGACTGACTGCGTGGGCGCTCAACGACCGGCAAGACCGTTAAGCATGTACCGGAAACAGATACGCGGCTAGACCTGCCCCACCCAGTCAACATCGTTTTTTTCGAATGCATCACGGATCTCCGATGTTCGCGCTGGCGGCAATACTCCTGCTTTCGACCAGCTAAGGGCCTCCAGCAAATGCGCACTATTTCCGGTACCGACGATGGCTGATGAAAGCGTGGGCTCGACCAAAACAAAACGAAGTGCGGTCTCTCCCCAACCACAATCGCCAGTAGAAAGCCGCATCTTCTGCAAACGTAGCCAGTACGGCTCACCATATTCTCCTATGGGCTGAACCTGATGACGCCACACGCTGTTGGCAAGCGGACGTTTTGCGATGAAACCGCGCCCTGCAAGTACGGGGAACACCTCCCGCCGGACACGCTGGTCACAAACATTAAACGACGCCATAAACCCATCGAATTCACCACAGCCTAGAGCGAACGCCAGCGCATCTCCGTCACCGGAGTAAGCAATTGCGCGGACTTTCCCTTGGCGCCGGGCATCCGCTAGCGCCTCAATGACACTTCCCTCTTCAAGAACGACTTGTGGACAGGAATGCAGGTGGGCGATGTCAATAAAATCAGTGCGAAGTACCTTTAGCGCCTGATCGATCCCCGCTGATACACAGGGCCCTGTCCAGTCAGCGATGCCGTCAACGCCGTAGCCAAACTTTGTTGACACAATAATCTTGTGTCTCTTGTGCTGGATAAACTTTCCCAGCCGGTCTTCAGAATGACCGTAACTTGGCGCCGTGTCGAACAACGTCACACCACTTTCAAGTGCGAGATCGAGCAACGATGCCACTGATCTGTCGTCAAGTTGCGGATTCCCAATTTGGGCGGCGCCTAATCCAACTTCAGATACCAGGAAATCGCAAAGCCCATATGCTCGCCGACCAATCATGTTGTCACCCTAGTTTGCTCGCGACTCAAGTAAGCGACTCCAGAAACAAAAAAACCCTCGACAGCTTGGCTGAAGAGGGTTTCAAGTTCCCACGGAGAATTACTTACATCTTGTAGTTCACACCGAATAACACTGTGCGGCCGTACTTGATGTATTCATACGGGCGATCGCGGCTTCCAGCGTACGTTTGATAAGGCTGGTTGTTAAGATTGTTGGCCTGCAGTACAAAACTCAGTCCTTTGAACATGCCTTGGTTAATCGAGTAGCCGAGTTGCGCATCAACAATCGTTTCTCCGACAACGTAGCGCAAAGTGCGGTCGTTCGCAAAGTTACCAATCTCACCCACAAAATCATCGCGTTTGCGCTGACTTATACGAGCCGAGAATCCGTGCTTTTCATAATAGGCTGTCAAATTCGTGACATTTTTTGACAGACCGGGCAACGGGATGTTGGCGCCAATGTTGCTGCTGGGATCCTGAATCTTAATTGCGCTATCGCTGTAACTTGCGCTTGCGACAATACCAAAGCCGTCCAGCTCCTTTGCGATCATGCTCATCGGCAACGAGATCGAGAGTTCTGCACCCTTCAGCTTCCCACCTTGGCCATTGTAGGGCGCGGTGTAGTTACCAAAATTCGTGCGTGCAATCGTACCGGGTGTAAATCTTGAAAAGTCGTAGTTCTGGGATTGTGTGTAGATGTAACTCCTCAGATCCTTGTAGAAACCCGCGACCGCGACATAGGCCTTATTGCCGAAGTACTTTTCATAAGAAATGTCAAACGCGTTGGCACGCCACGGATCGAGTTTGGTGTTGCCACCACTGCCGCCCGGCTTGAAATCGACGTTGCTGACACCAAAGTCAAGCGCTGAACGTAGTTGATCAACACGTGGCCGAGCTAACTGTTTTGCAACGGCCAGGCGCAAGGTTTGTTCATTGCCTAAACCAAATGCGAGGTTTACGCTCGGCAATACATCAGTGTAGGATTTTGAATCTGTTACAGGCTTAACTTGGCTCGCGGCGGGTGCCGTACCATCGTAATACCTAGAGTTCGAAGACTGGTCAGTGTTCTGCACCTGTACACCAACATTGCCACGCAAACTCACCGAACCCAGTTGGCCATCAAGATTTGCCTTGATGAAGCTGGTAGTGACCTTTTCCGTGACATCCCACCCTTTGGAGATCAGGTAATTTAGGGTGTCCGTCGGCGCAAACATCATGTAGCGCGAAACGACGCCAGGCACGTTCCATGCTGGGATTACGCCCGACCCAGAAAATCCAAGGTCAACGCGTGAATACTGCAGGTCACCCGCGATTGTAGTTGGCCCCGCGCGTAAGTTAATCCCACCTTCAGGCTGGCGCTTTTTCTTGGTGCGCTCTGCGAAGTTCAGTCCAACGTCTATGTCCGAGAAGTACGAGGAGGCCGTCCCCAAAGGGAACGAGGCGACCAACTTATATCCCTTCAACTCGTCTTCGACCTTGGGGGTTTTGCCGTAACCGGATCCGTAAATAGTGTTATCCACGAACAAACGGGTTGCGTCTGAGTAGCTAAGCCCTGGGCGCATGGTTGGGAATCCGCCCGTGTTCCACGCAAGCGTCAATGAGTCAAGCGGCGCAGTGCTAGCTGATGTCCGCGCCAGCTGCAAATTGTTCTCCAGACTTAGCTCATCACGTTTGGCGGTCGAGATGTTCGCGTCTGCCAACAGCGACCATCCGTCGAACTGGAAGCGATTGTTCCAGCCAAATGCGCTTAATTTGTCCTCCCGCTTGGTGTAGATACCGCGCACCAAGGGGTAGAGCCCTGTGGCTACGCCGCCTTGTAAAACACCGTTAACGACGTTTACAGACGACCAACGCAACCCTGGTGCAAAGCCGCCGTTGTAGTCGCCGAGATTTGCCTCAAATTGGTTTGCCGTATCTTCGCGATCAAACTTGGATGAATACAAGTCGAATGTCGTCGTCCATTCATTCGAAGCCTTGATTTCTAAAACACCCATAAAGCCCTCGCGCGTATTTTTACCGCTGCGCGCAAGTGACTTAATGCCATTTGTGTACTGGGTACCTGAAGGGACTCCATTACGGCCAGGCGTCTCCCAAGGCTCATAAAGACCGACCTGCTGCTCCAATATCGGCGACTCGAGGCGCGAATAACCGAACGCGACGCCGACAGTTTTGTTGGCGAGTTGATCGATGTAAGTAACGCTAACGCGATTGCCCGTTGCCTTCGCGTTGGCGATATCACCAAGTGAGTTCTTCTCACCGCGCACGTTTACCGATACCGCGCGTCCGCCGAACGACAGTGGGCGAACAGTCTGCATATCCAACGTACCGGAAAGCCCCTGCCCAACCAAGCTGGAATCTGGCGTTTTGTAAACAGTCACCGCGCTCAGCAGTTCCGATGGATATTGGTCAAACTCGACACTACGATTGTCGCCAGTGCTGACCTGCTCGCGACCATTTAGAAGCGTGGTCGCAAAGTCTGGGGACAAGCCTCGCACACTAATCACCTGCGCGCGGCCGGCGACACGTTGCGCAGCAAGACCAGGCAAGCGAGAAATTGATTCCGCGATGCTAACGTCAGGCAACTTGCCGATATCTTCAGCAGAAATCGACTCCACAATCGACGTGGAGTTCTGCTTTACAGAAATCGCATCTTCAATGCCTCGCCGGATACCGGCGGTCACGACAAAATTTTCGACCGGAGGCACCTTCGCTGCATCCTTCTTCGCAGCTTCCTTCTTTTGCGCTTCAGCCTTGGCAGCTTCGGCAGCTTTATCAGTTGCTGGCGCAGCCTGTTGGGCGCTCGCGCCAGAAGCGAATATGGCCAGCGCACAGGCTGCGGCAACTGGTCGCAACTTGAAAGAAAACTCCTTACTGGAGTGATCTAAAGCGCGGGATTTGACAGTACGGTTCATCAAAGATCTCCTCGGGTTGGTTAAGGCGTATTGAGGTCCCTGAAGGGACACTTTTCGATATTGCCCGCACATAGGCGGATACAGCAGACGATTCTGAGGCACAGAATTCAACCGAAGTGTGTAGTAAAACTATATTGCTGTCAACGAATCCAGATAGGTCAAATAATCGCTAACGAGACTGTTGCGATGCAACATTTTAGTAAATATCTCTATTAAACAAATACTTATATGATTCTTGCAAAAAAACACGCGCAATAACAATGTAGTTATCCTACAACTTTTGAGAACAAAACCGGCTGACAAAGGTCGAGGCGAGGAGCAAAATGTTGTTGGAAAAACTCAACAATTTCCCCGGAAGCACGCCATTTTTGCAACAAGCACATGAACAACGATCCCGATTGCCACTCAAGCGAAACCGCATCATGCGAACTCTCCTATTCGGCGAACACTCGACATCATTTGGCACGGTCAACAATCGACCGCTCAGAAAGTTTGGCCTAATGCGTGTCGCACTAACTTTCAACTTACTTGCAGCATTGCTCATGCCGATTGGCGCAGACGCGTCTGCAGCAATTGAGTCACGCAAGCTGCACGTACCGTCCCCCGATTGGCGCGACCAGATCATCTACTTTTTGATGACCGACAGGTTTGAAGATGGCGACAAAAGCAATAACGATATGGGAGTCGGCGAATACGATCCCAAACGTAACTCGACCTACAACGGCGGCGATCTCAAAGGCATTAGCAAGCGACTCGACTACATCAAAGGGCTCGGCGCAACCGCGATATGGATAACCCCTCCGGTAGCCAACCAGTGGTGGGATCCCACATCCCAGTTCAGCGGTTTTCATGGCTACTGGGCAGAACACTTCATGCAGGTCGATCGGCATCTGGGTTCGCTGGAGGACTATCGCAATCTATCTCACGATATCCACTCAGCAGGCATGTACCTGATTCAAGATATCGTTGTCAATCATACTGGCAATTACTTCAGCTATGCGGGCGAATGGGATCGGCAACGACCTTACAAAAACTTCAAGATCAATGAAGCCTCAGCACCAACTTCACGCCCAACGCAGTGGCCATTCAACCTAAACGATGCGCGTATTTCAGCGCATCGGAAAGCGCGCATCTTTCACTGGACGCCAAACATCACCGACTACACCAACAAACACCAAGAACTGAACTTTCAGATGTCGGATTTGGACGACCTCAACACGGAAAACAGGACTGTCCGCCGCGCACTCCGCGAAAGTTATGGATATTGGATCAAGGAAGTTGGCGTTGACGCCTATCGCGTGGATACCGCCTTCTATGTACCCGCCGACTTTTTCGACGACTTCCTGCGTTCAACCGACAAATACAGCCCAGGTGTTCTGCGTATCGCCGAGCAAACTGGGCGCCAGAATTTTCACGTATTTGGTGAAGGATTCGGCATCGATCGGGCATTTCAAAATGGTAGCGCCAGAAAACTCGAGAACTATATGGTTACACCGAAGGGCACGCCATTGCTGCTAGGCATGCTCAACTTCCCTCTTTACGGCACGAGTGGCGACGTATTTGCACGCGGCCGACCCACGGCCGAGCTAGGCTATCGCATTCGCGACACTCTAAGAACGCATCAACGACCGCATATGATGCCCACATTTGTCGACAACCACGATGTTGATCGTTATTTGGCAGGCGGAACCATTAGCGGACTCAAACAAAGTCTGCTTCTTATCATGACACTACCCGGAATACCAACCATCTACTACGGCACCGAACAATCCTTCACCGAGCAGCGGGGAGCCATGTTCAAGGAAGGATTTCAATCCGGCGGCCGCGACCGATTCGACACCACGTCGGAGATGTACCAATTTATCAAGGCAGTTTCAACAATGCGCCGCGAACACAAGGTCTTCTCTAGGGGAAGGCCGACCGTGTTGCGCGAAAACGCGGCATCGGCAGGGGCGCTTGCCTATCGCCTTAACTATGGCGCCGAGACCGCGATCGTTGCCTTTAACTCAGCCGACCATGAAAGCATTCTCGACAATGCAGACACCTCGCTTCCGGAGGGCACGTTGCTAACCGGCATCTTTAGTATTGACGGCGCCCCTCGCAACATTGTCGTAGGAAGGCATGGGCGAATTTCACTCACACTCCCGCCACGCGCGGGCCTCGCATGGCGCGCAGCAAAGCTAGCCTCTCCCCACCCAAACCAACCGCCGTCTAGTGTGCCGCTCGTTGAGATCACCACCAATCCACTGAAGTCCAACACACTAACCGGAAACGTTGAGGTTAAGGGGCACGTCAAGGGCGCCACCACACTGAGCCTCGTCGTCGACGGAAACGTCTCCGGAAAGACTGCGGTAGCGCCGACAGCAGACGGGCGATGGAAGGCTGTCATTAACACATCGCAAATGTTGGACCCCAATGTCACCCACGAGTTTGTCCTTGTCGCGCAGAATGACAAGACGAGTGATGTCGTCGTATCCGAACGAACCAAGTTTCGAGTGCAGCCGCGCTGGCGAACACTTGTCAGTATTAACGATCCAGCTGGCGATGATCGTGGCCCTCGAGGAACCTACGTTTATCCAACAGATCCGACTTGGGGCGCAAATCGGCAGCTAGACATTCGCCGAACGACTGTTTCAAGCAGCGGCGGTGCGCTTCGTATCGAGTTGAAGATGAACAAAATCACGCGGACTTGGAATCCGCAGAATGGTTTTGACCACGTGGCTTTTACGATTTTTTTTGAGCTACCCGGCCGCGCCGGTGGTCTCAACATAATGCCACTGCAAAATACGCCGCTCCCAGAGGGTATGCGCTGGCACTATCGACTGAGATGCCATGGCTGGTCAAACACGCTTTTCTCACACGATGGGGCAAGCGCTGAATCAGAGGGAACCATCGTGACGCCGGCAGCACATTTGGCGGTCGACCCAAAGCGCAACAAGGTAACCTTCACAATCGCCTCGTCTGCCTTGGGCGGCCTCCGTGAGGTGAGCGGAGCAAAGCTGTACGTGACAACATGGGACTACGATGCGGGTTACAGGAAGCTCAACACGACACCAGCGACAATCGCCTTTGGTGGAGGTGAACCGTCAGCGCCACTCGTCATGGACGATACGGTGGTTATCGTTCTCCCTTAGGCCGTGAGCTTGACTCCATTTCTTCGTTCGGCATGACTGCGTTTGGTAGAGTGTGCCAAGGGAGAAAAAATGAGCGCAACATTCGAGAACATTGTGCCGCAGCGCTACTGGGCTTGGGGCATCTGCGGGATCGTATCGTTAGTATCGTTGGCACTGACACTCCTATATCCGCTGTGGTGGTGGCCGGCGTCCGCGGCCGCAGTGCTCACCTTGGTCGGTTTTGTCGACTACTCACAAACCCGGCAGGCAATTCGCCGCAACTACCCTGTACTGGCGCATTTTCGCTTTTTCTTCGAACTCATTCGGCCTGAGATTCGTCAGTACTTCATCGAGTCGGACAGCGAAGAATTGCCCTTCTCCCGGGCGCAGCGCGCCATCATCTACCAGCGTGCCAAAGGTGTTTCGGATAAGCGCCCGTTCGACACCCAAGCCAATGTATACGCACCCAATTACGAATGGATGAACCATTCCATTGCGCCGACCGAAATTGATAATCACGATTTTCGTATCACCATCGGTAACGCCGCCTGCACCAAGCCGTATTCCGCATCGGTGTTTAACATCTCGGCGATGAGTTTTGGTGCACTCTCGGCGAACGCGATCTTGGCGCTGAACGAAGGTGCCAAACGCGGCGGCTTCTATCACGGCACCGGTGAAGGCTCGGTCTCTCGTTATCATCGCGCCGGAGGCGGCGACCTCGTCTGGGAAATCGGCTCGGGCTACTTTGGCTGTCGTAACGATGACGGCACCTTCAGCGCCGAAAAATTTCGCGCCAACGCCGCATCCGATCAAGTGAAGATGATCGAAATCAAACTCTCGCAGGGCGCCAAGCCCGGACATGGCGGTGTGTTACCCGGAGCGAAGGTGACGCCGGAAATCGCTGAGGCACGTGATGTGCCTGTTGGTGTGGATTGTGTCTCCCCGGCAAAACACTCGGCGTTTTCTACTCCGCGTGAGTTGCTACAGTTTGTGGTGAAGCTGCGTGAGTTATCGGGCGGCAAACCGGTCGGCATCAAATTAGCAATTGGCCATCCGTGGGAATGGTTTGCGATCGCCAAGGCGATGCTTGTTACGGGTATCGTGCCCGACTTCATAGTGGTTGATGGCCGTGAAGGCGGCACCGGCGCGGCACCACTCGAATTTACCGATCACGTTGGCACACCTTTGCGTGAAGCACTCATGTTGGTACACAACACGCTGGTCGGCATCGGCGTGCGCGAAAAAATTTCGGTTGGAGCATCGGGAAAAATTGTCACCGCGTTTGATATTGCACGTACCCTGGCGATGGGCGCGGACTGGTGTGATTCGGCGCGTGGCTTTATGTTTGCGTTGGGTTGTTTGCAGGCACAAACGTGCCATACCGGACATTGTCCGACAGGTGTCACCACACAAGATCCCAAACGAATGCGCGCGCTGGTGGTGCCCGACAAAGCCGAGCGGGTGTTTCAGTCTCATCAAAATACACTCCACGCCCTCAAAGAGCTGTTGGCCGCTGCCGGGTTAAATCACCCTTCCGAGCTTGGCGCGGAACACGTCATCCGGCGCATGTCATCGACCGAAGTACGCTCACTTGCTGCACTGCACCTATGGGCCAAGCCCGGTGAATTGGTGGGCGAGCAACCAAAAGCCCCCTCTTCACATGTGTTGTTCCGCGTGTTCTGGGCGAGCGCCGACCCGGACTCATTTGCTGCACCGCCAGATGCGTGGGTGACACACGCCTCGAAAGTCATTTGAATGCCATTGGCCGACAATCGAAAAAAATAGTAAAAAAAGTGTCACGCGCAGTTGACGACTCGGCGATACTGAGGCGAGAATCCGCTGCGTCAGTTGGAAACAGTTAACCACTGACCACAATAAGGAGCCCGCCGATCAAGTCGATACAGGCTGGGCACAGAATCGCTACGAGGAAACGTCACGTATGGCCCTGAGTCTTTTTGCATTCGGCCGCCCCAGCGGTGGCCATTGTAACCCCGCTTTTGCGCGGAAATGCGTGTCGATTTATGCATATGCTAGCCATCTGGCTGATGGAGCAACGTGTGGTGACAAAAAATTTGTACGATTGGTAAAGAGAGATTGAATCGAGGCAACTCCGGCGCTGTGATGACGCCAAGGCAAAGCACTAACGTTGAAATCAGTTCAGAATGAGGCAATATAAGATTCCCGCCGTTTATATGCGCGGCGGCACCAGCAAAGGGATATTTTTTAAGGCCGAAGATTTACCTGCTGACAGCGGTAGACGCGACCTCATTTTGCTCAGGGCATTGGGAAGCCCCGACCCCTACGGCAACCAGCTCGATGGGCTGGGCGATGCCAACCCGACCACCAACCGGGTGGTATTGGTTTCAAAGTCGTATCGCGATGACTGCGATGTTGACTTCATTTGTGGTCAAGTGGCGATCGATACACCTACCATTGACTGGTCGGGTAACTTCGCCAATCTAGCGGCCGCCGTAGGCCCGTTCGCCATCAGCGAGGACCTGTGTGATGCGCCGGCCGAAGGCATGGCAACGGTGCGCATGTGGCAGGCCGGAATCGGGAAAAAAATCGTTGCGTACGTTCCTATGCACGGTGGCGAGGTGGTGGAGGAAGGCGATTTTGTTGACGACGGCGTTGCCTTTCCTGCGGCACAAATTCGCATGGAATTCCTCGATCCCGCGGCGGAGGATCTCACCGCGCCAGAGAATCTTTCGCATGTCGGATTGTTTCCTACCGGCAATGCACGCGATTTGCTTAACATCGCCCCCGGAGAGACCATCGAAGTGACGATGGTAGACGCCGGTAATCCCACGGTGTTGGTACTTGCCGAGGCATTGGGCCTCTCGGCTACTGAAACCAAGGAAGCAGTAAACAACAATACCGCGCTACTCGCTCGAATGGAATCGATCCGCGCCGCCGCCGCCGTGGCCATGGGTATCGCCAAATCACCAGAGGACGCGACTGCACTGCACCCGCAGCGCCCCAAACTCGCATTTATCGCCGAGCCAACGAGTTATTTGGCGTCAAACGGTTGCGTGATCACAGCCGACCGTATCGACGTACTTGCGCGCATGGTCACAATGCAAACACTGCATCATGCCCTTCCTGGCTCCTGTGCCATTGCACTCGCCGTCGCCGCAGCCTTTCCGGGCACCCTGGTGCACCGAATTGTCGGCTCCCACGACCTCCTAAAACCAGTGAGAATTGGCCATACATCAGGCATCTTGGCAATCAGCGCGGAGGCCAGCGACAGCATTGGCGGATGGCGCATCACCAAGGCCGTAATGAGTCGAAGCGCGAGACGATTGATGGCAGGATGGGTTTACGTGCCGGCGAAAATTCCCTAACGTCTCACCACCTCGTGTAAACCAACGCGGCGCTGCCACGTTAAGTAAACACTGTGGCAGCGGTACCCATCAAACACTTGGGCCGCCGTTGTAAAACCACAAAGCAGGCCAGAAAAGACTCGTGACTGAATTTAGTGTCAGAAGTGTTCTAGCAGGACTCTATTTTATAAAGGAAAATTGGAAATGAAACTGATCAACACATCAAAGCTCTTGGTTGCATTGGCAATTGGTGCCTTCGGCGCGCCAGTGATCGTTAACGCCCAGACACCAGCGCCAGCTGCCCCGTCGGCAAAAGCGGCTCCAGCAGCGGCACCGGCCGCACCTGCCAAAGTCGATGCACCGGCAAAGGCGGACAAAGCGCCAGCCAAGACTGAGGCAGCACCGGCTGACAAACCGAAAAAAACCAAGAAAAAAGCAAAAAAAACCAAAAAAGACGCAGCGCCATCTAAGTGATTCAGCGTCTAAACCGTTACCTCGATGGAAGTCAAGAAGAGCGCCGCAAGTCGGGCGCTCTTTTTTTCGTTGCGCGCCGACGACATAGGCGTCGACCGCGCCCGAGCAAACTAGGCACGTCTATTTAAGTGCCTTGAAACGAACCCGCTTTGGCCGAGCTGCTTCTTCACCCAAGCGGCGCTTCTTGTCGGCTTCGTATTCATTGTAGTTGCCATTGTAGAACACCCACTGCGAGTCCCCTTCGCAGGCGAGGATATGTGTCGCCAATCGGTCTAGGAACCAGCGATCATGCGAGATAACCATGACGGTGCCAGCAAACTCCTGCAGTGCGTCTTCCAGTGCGCGCAGCGTCTCAACGTCCAAGTCGTTGGACGGCTCATCCAGCAGCAAAACATTGCCGCCCTTAAGCAGCGTGATCGCCAAGTGTAGCCGACCACGTTCTCCACCGGACAGTTTCCCGACCAATTTCTGCTGATCGCCGCCCTTGAAGTTGAAGCGACCGATGTAGGCACGCGACTGCATTTCGAATTTCCCGACTTGCAGAATATCGGAGCCACCGGATACTGCCTCCCATACGTTCTTTTCGTCCTCCAGCGCATCACGCGACTGGTCAACAAACGCCAGATTGACCGTCGGCCCGATCTTAATCTCTCCGGAGTCCGGTCTCTCGGTACCTCGAATCAACTTAAACAACGTCGATTTTCCCGCGCCGTTCGGGCCGATCACGCCGACAATCGCGCCTGGTGGAATCTTCATCGACAAACTGTCGATTAACACCCGGTCTCCGAATGACTTGGTCACGTTGGTGAATTCAATCACCTCATTACCGAGACGCTCTGCCACGGGGATAAAGATCTCACTGGTCTCGTTACGACGTTGGTACTCGTAACTTGATAACTCCTCAAATCGTGTCATGCGGGCTTTGGATTTAGCCTGCCGCCCTTTCGGATTCTGCCGCACCCACTCTAGCTCTTTCTTCAGGTTGCGCTGGCGCGCCGACTCCGACGATTCTTCCTTCTGCAGACGATCAGTCTTCTGATCCAGCCAACTTGAGTAGTTACCTTTCCAAGGAATGCCCGATCCACGGTCAAGTTCCAAAATCCATTCGGCGGCGTTATCCAGAAAGTACCGATCATGTGTCACGGCGACCACCGTCCCGGGGAAACGGGCAAGGAATTGTTCAAGCCAATCAACGCTTTCCGCGTCGAGGTGGTTAGTCGGCTCATCCAGCAGCAACATGTCAGGCTTGGACAGCAGCAGTTGGCATAGCGCCACGCGACGCTTCTCACCACCGGACAATTTACCCACCACCGCGTCCCAAGGTGGGATTCGTAATGCATCGGCGGCAATTTCCATCTGCGCCTCGGATGAGTCGCCATCACCCGCCGCAATGATTGCCTCCAACTTAGCCTGCTCTTCAGCCAACGCGTCGAAGTCTGCACCATCTTCGGCGTAGGCTACGTAAACCTCATCGAGTCGCTTCTTCGCCGCCAGCACGCCGCCCAAGCCTGCCTCGACCGCCTCACGCACCGTCTGCTCGGGATTCATCAGCGGCTCCTGCATTAGGTAACCGATCTTGATGCCCGGCATGGGGACTGCTTCGCCCTCAATTTCTTTGTCCACACCGGCCATAATTTTGAGCAGGGTCGATTTTCCCGCCCCGTTTAAGCCAAGCACACCTATTTTTGCGCCGGGGAAAAACGAGAGCGAGATGTCCTTAAGGATTTGGCGCTTCGGCGGAACAATCTTGCCGACGCGATTCATCGTATATACGTACTGTGCCATTTGCCGCTTTCCATCGATTGTTTCAGTAAGGCGCTATTTTGCCAGTCGCAGACCCGCTGCGCCCACGGCGGTTGAAAGGTCGCATTCGCCACCCCAACGAATGACACCGACAAACCCGCCATCTGCTGGGCGTTTCCAACCGAAAACGGCTGAAAACGCCCGCCAGATGGCGACACCACAAGTTATCGCCAAAGTCGTCGGCTTGGCTAATAATCGGGGCGTGCCAAGCCAATCCGATAAGCCGAACCCCACACCCAGGCCAGTTGCTCCGATAAACGAGCAGATCGCCACGCTTGAACTCGAGTGCAAATACCGGATGGTGAAAATCCGACAGGCCGGACATATGCGCGATGTGCTCCAACTTGGGATGCTCGATATTCACGGCGAGGCGGTGTCGCACCAAAACGAAATACGCGGGTTACGACAGTTGCAAATTGCCTGCGAAAAACGCATGCGTGAGTTGATGGGCTCTCATATGCTGGAACTGCGCGGCATGCGCGACCTGCAACTGTTGGTCCAGATGCGCAGCCATTTCCAGCATCGAGAGTGGGTGTATTTGAAAGGCACCTTCCCATTGATGTTCCGCGAAGCTGACTCAGAAGCGGAGCGCATCGAGCGACGCCTTGAACGTGAAGTCGAGCAACAGGGTCGTCGCCAACGCGGCAAGTAGACGGTGCGCCGAACCTTCTCTCCCAGTTCCGCAGACCTCTATCGGCTTGGATTGATTGACGCCATGGCCGCGATTACCGAGGGGCGCTTCACCGCGCACGACTATGTCGAAAGCTGTATTCAGCGCGCCATATCGACCGAGGAGCGTGTCGGTGCATTTGTCCATTTTGACCCCGACCGTATACGCGCGCAGGTAAGGCCGCAAGCCAGCGCATTGGGTCGGCTCGCCAATATGCCAATCGGCGTCAAGGACATCATGGCCACAAGTGGTGTTGCAACCGAGATGGGCTCAGCCGCGATTATTGGTCCGTTTAACGGCTACATCCCGGATTCCTCGGCCAAAATTGTCGACCAACTCGCCGACGAGTCAGCGATCATGTTTGGCAAGACCGTTACCACCGAATTTGCCTGGCGCGAGCCTGGCAAGACGCGTAACCCTTGGCAGCTGAACCACACGCCGGGCGGTTCGTCGAGCGGCTCGGCGGCAGCAGTGGCTGCAGGTTGTGTGCCCGCGGCGCTCGGCACACAGACGTTTGGCTCAGTCATTCGGCCAGCGGCCTTTTGCGGGGTGGTAGGCTTCAAACCCAGCTTTGGCGCAATCCCGCGCACTGGCATCTACCCGTTATCACACAGCCTCGACCACGTTGGTGTCTTCACCCGTTCGGTTGCCGACGCAGCGTTGCTCAGTGCTTGTCTGTGGACAGACGCCCTAAGCGTCGACGACAACGATGGCCACGCAGTACTGCCTGCACTGCGGAATTGGCAACCGGAAGCGGATCGGCGGCCACGACAAATTGCGCTCCTATACACCTCGCGATGGGACAGGGCTGAGGCAGCGCAACAACAATTGATCAACGACACAGCCGCGCTACTTGCCAAAGAAGGTGCCAACGTCACCCTACTAGAACTTCCCGCAGGTTTTGATGCCGTTTGGGATATCGCATCGACGATATGCGACGTGGAAGGCGCACAGGTAAACCGGTGTTTCCTGAACGACACTCCACCGCGTATCAGCCGTCATATGTTGGATTTGATCACTCGCGGGATCGCACAGTCGGCCCCAGATTACCAGCGTGCAAAAGCAGCGCAACAGTCACTCATACTTCAGTTTCACGAGTTGCTGGCACCGTTTGATGCCGCATTGACCGCACCCACGTGTGGCGAAGCGCCCGCCGGACTCGCTGACACCGGCGACGCAGTATTCTGTATTCCATTCAGCGTACTGGGCGGCCCTGCCATTACATTGCCTGCCGCGATGTCGGCCAGCGATCTGCCACTCGGCATCCAACTGGTTCACCGCTGGGGAGACGATCAACGCCTAGTCGATGCCGCGCGCTGGATCGAACAGCGCCTCGCGCGTCCGCTGCGGTTTCCGTTGCCGCCTTGACCGACAGACGCTGGGCTTGTGAAGCAGCGGCGCTAGGTACCAAGTAGAAAGTTTCGAACGACCGCAATCGAATTTGCATCTTGAAACATCGGCGCATGTCCGGTTTCGGCAAAAGTGACGCCGGTTACATTTGGTCTGGCACACATCTGGTCAAAAGTCGACGCTAACAACAGGTCGGACTCCGCGCCACGCGTCAATAGTACTGGGCACCGCACCGCATCCCAGAATTCCGACAGATTTACATCCTTGATCGGCTGCTGGCGGAAGCTATCGCCGATTGCGGGGTCATAACGAAATTGCCACATGCCGGAACTTGTCTGCTTGATCAATGGAAGGGTCAAGGTGTGCCACTGCTGATCGGTGAGCGGGCCAAACGGACTCACCGAGCGCACGGCCTGTACGGCATCATCCACACTGCCAAATAGTGGGCTCACGCCAACATACATACCAATACGTGCCAGCGACTCCTTGGGAATGAACGAGCCCACGTCGTTGAGCACCATACGTGTGATCGGGGTGTTCGGCTGCGCGGCGAGCAACATGCCAATGATGCCGCCCATGGATGTCCCCAGCCAATGCACCGACTTCTGCCCTGTCCTGGCGATGACTCGCACCATGTCTGAAACGTATTGCGGGTACGTGTAGTCGGCTTTGTTAGCCAACCAGTCTGACTCACCCCGCCCGACAACGTCTGGACATAGCACGCGATAACGGTCGGCCAACGCTTCTGCCATCACATCGAAGTCACGTCCACATCTTGTCAGTCCGTGGACACATATCAGCACATTCGGGTTCGCGACGTCGCCCCATTCTGTGACGTGCACACGATGACCGCCGGCGGGCGACTGACACGTAACAAAGTTATCACGCAAGCCCGGTCTCCCCGGGATCAGTGGTACCGGCAATACCTGCCGCACGCTCGGCAGCCTTCAACGTATTGCCCAGCAACATCGTGATTGTCATCGGACCGACACCGCCAGGCACGGGGGTAATGGCTGAGGCGGCCAAAAGTGCTTCCGCATAGTCGACATCACCACAAAGTTTGCCGTCTGGCAGGCGATTGATACCAACGTCAATCACCACTGCCCCCGGTTTGATCCAACTGCCTTTGACAAAATTTGGTCGACCGACCGCTGCCACCAAAATATCGGCACTGCGGCAAAACGCCGGCAGATCCTGCGTCTTGGAGTGACATATGGTCACCGTAGCGCCCGCCTTTAGCAACAGCATGGCCTGCGGTTTACCGACAATATTTGATCGACCAATAATCACTGCGTGTCTGCCCTCGATGGGGATGCCCTCATACTCAAGCATCTTCATGACGCCATAGGGAGTACAAGGCGGGTAAGGGCTTTCATCAATCACCAGTGCGCCCATATTCGCGCAGTGAAATCCGTCAACGTCTTTTTTTGCCGAGATGGCCTCGATCACTGCGCGATCATCCAACCCTTTGGGCAACGGCAGCTGTACCAAGATGCCGTGAATGTTTGGGTTGGCATTGAGTTGCTCGACAAACGCTGTCAGGGCAGCCTGTCTAGTTGTTGCGGGAAGCGGATGTACTTCCGAGTACATACCGATAGACTCACAAGCTTTGGCCTTGTTACGCACATAAACTTGCGACGCGGCGTCATCGCCCACAATTACAACCGCCAGCCCTGGCCGAGTGCCTTGGGAAATCAGACGGTCTACACGCAGCTTGTATTCGGAACGAAAAAAATCTGAGATCACCTTGCCATTAATAATTTTTGCTGTCATGTTATGAATGAGAGTTGTTGAGAAGGGGTGATCAATAAATCAATGGACACGTCATGCCCCGCAACCGGAACCTCATCGACTAACTGGCAATCAAATGCTAGCGCAACCAGCAGAGCCTCGGGTCGCCTTGCAGGCAGCAAGCGATCATAGTATCCCTTGCCGTAACCAAGGCGATGGCCGCGATGGTCGAAGGCCACACCGGGAACCAGCAAAAGGTCAACGATATCGAGTTGCACGGTGGCGCAAGAGGCTAGCGGTTCACGAATGCCCCACTTGCCCGCCGCCAGCTCCGACTGCCCGGCGACCCGATGTAAACAGAGCACAGGTGCATCGTGTGATGACTGATGCTTGACCATCCTCGGCAAAACGACGACTTTGCCTTGGTTCAACGCTTCCAAAAAAATGGCGTGCGTATCTATCTCGGTGCCGAAATTCATGTAAGTAAGTACGTTTCGGGCTTCAACAAAAGCGGGTAACGCCAATAGACGCGCAACGCAACACGCCGCATCTTCGGCGCGGCGGCTAACAGGTAACGCATCGCGCCGACGCAGGACGTCTTCACGCAGTCTAGCCTTTGCCGCTATAAGTTCGAGTTCCGGCGCGGTATCCGGTATGTTGTTTGGAATGTTGATCGACATTGTTTAATTCTATTCCTAGGTGTACCGTGCAAGGTTTGCAAGCTGCCTTCAGCCGTCGACACGCCCGGCGATGGTATCAGCCAGCAATTGCCACACGCGAATATCAAAAAATTTTGTGGCAAGCCCTGAAGGCGATGGCAACACAAACAGACGGGTTGTGCCCTTGCTTCCAATCGGCTCAGGTTGAAAGCCATATTCGGGTTGGCGTCCTAAAACTTCGCGTCCGGCGTTCTTGCTGGTAAACGCGACAATTCTTGGTCGGTACACGTCGATCTTTGTCAACAACGCATCGACATCAAACGCGTTATCCGGTAATTGGGCGTCTGTGCCACAATAATCCTTACACAGATCGGTAAGGCCAATGCCTAACGACAACAGCGCCGGATACTCTGATGGCACTAACAGGCGCGGCGTAATCCCCGTCTGATATAAGGTCGGCCAGAATCGGTTCCCAGGCTTCGCGTAGTAAGACTTCTCCGCCGCAGATCGAGTGGACGGCGCGGTGCCACAAAACACTAGGCGCAAATCAACCGCAAGCAAGTCCGGTACCAGATACGAGCCCGTGGTTAACGAGTTTGTATACATTCCCCTAGGCTTTATCTTCGAGCGACGTGATGGCAATCTTTAGCTCCCCGCGCAAGCCGTTCACCCACCAAATCGAGGAAGCTCGCATCAAATCCGTTTTGGTCAACGTTCGCTCAGTAACATCACCGCGGGCGATGAGTTCGTCGCGCAACGTGCCATTTAGTAAACCGGCGGTAACGGGTGGTGTGAGGCGTTTGCCGTCGAGTACAAGCACCACATTAGCGCGGAGAAACTCCGTCAACTCTCCGCGCTCATTCCAAAGCAACGTGTCCCAAATCCCGCCGGGCGGTGTATGCAAGTGATAGGTCTCGCGACGCGTGGTTTTGTGCTGCAAGAATTCGTCAAGGCTAGAGACAGGCGCTGCCGCAACAATGGCGCGCGGGTTGGCCGGTGGCGGTTCGAGGGGAAATACTTCCACGCTGACTGCGCCAGTGGGTTTACTCAACAAGCGTATCCGCCAATCTCCGCTGGCATGTTCTCGGGCGACGCTGGCGAGCGCTGATCTTGCTGCCGCCTCGTCAAAGGCAAACCGGAAGTGCCGCGCTGAGTTAGCCATCCGGGCAAGATGGCGCTCAAGTAACACCAGTTCCCCTTCCTTGAGTCGAATGGTTTCAAACAGGTCAAACGACTTCGATGCCCGCTGCACAAACCGCGATTTGTAAACTAGTTCCGCCGCCTCGCCCTCGACGGTGGAATCAAAGGTAATACCACTGCCGACACCAAACGTTGCCTTCCGCGTCGCTTCCGCGCCGTCGATCCAAATACTACGAATGCCGACGTTAAAACACGCCGCTCCACCCGGCTCAACAACACCAATTGCGCCGCAGTATGCGCCGCGCGGACTTGTCTCCAAGTCACGAATCGCACGCATCGCTTCCACCTTCGGCGCGCCGGTTACCGAGCCGCATGGGAACAGTGCACGGAACACGTCGTGTAACGCAAATCCCGGCAGAAGTTTCGCTTGCACAGTGGAAGTCATTGACCACACCGAGGGCAAGGCATGCAATGAAAACAGGTATGGAACCTCGACCGAATACGGCTCGGCAATACGTGAAAGATCGTTGCGCAGTAGATCCACAATCATCAAATTCTCTGCGCGGTCTTTCGGGGAGTGGGTCAGTGCGACGGCGAGTGCAGCATCAGCCTCGGGCGAGTCACCGCGCGGCGCGGTACCTTTCATCGGCTGAGTGGTGACTTGTTCATCACGCAAGGAGAAAAAAAGTTCGGGAGACACCGACAATAACTGAAAGCCACCCGCGTCAATAAACACCTGATAACCATTGGGCTGGCTAGCCTGAAGTGCGCGGTAAAAAGAGAGCGCGTCTCCGGTGAATGCCGCAGTTAAGCGTGTGGAGTAATTAACTTGATAAAACCGTCCATCGCGAATATCACGACGAATTGATTCGACACACGCGGAAAACTCGCCGGTGGCGACGTCTGACACCCAATCTGCCAGCGTAAAGGTTGCCTCGTCGTCAGCGCGCAGAGTTGAGGTTGCGGGTAGCGATGTTGCGCCTGCAAACTCGGCAAACCAAACAAGCGGTGTAACAGCCTCCTGTGTCACCAAGGCGCGATCAAAAGCCGACGCCGCCTCGTACGCCACAAACCCTACACACCATCGGCCACGGTTGGCGGCATCACAGACCGCATCCAACACCAGCGCGACTTGCTCAACGCGATGGGCAATGTGCACCGCAATTGGCGCACAAAACTGTAGACGTTGCCGCTCTGCATCCGACCGGGCCGGCAACAACGGAAAGTCGATTTCACAACGAATTGACATCCCCTTATTCTAGAGGCCGTCAAGCCAGCTATATAATTCGATACATATGGCGGCGCGCAAAATATTTCCCACGGCAGTTGACTGCGAACTCGCGTTCTACGACGCTTTTGAGCGCGGCGACCTTAAGCTGATGATGGCTATTTGGTCTGACGAGCCCGACACCATTTGTGTGCATCCCGAGGGGCCTAGATTGGCGGGATTTTCGGCGATTCGAGACTCCTTCGCCGAAATATTCTCGCATTCACCCGCGGCAGGCAAGCTGCGCATCAAGGTAGGCGAGTTGCGCAAGCACCAGGGCCAGACCTTGGCCATCCATTCCGTATATGAGTCATACATTGCCGATCCTCCGCCCGCTTCGACCAGTGGCGACGTTGTTGCCCCGGCTCCCATATTGGCGACGAATGTCTACTTGCTCACGCCCCGCGGGTGGCGCATGATCGTGCACCATGCATCGCTGTCGCCACAAGGCACCGTTGCCGAAGAACAAGGTGTATCGCGAATCCTGCACTGACGCTTCGATGGCTTGGCAGATGATCTCCATTGTTGGTGGGTTACGCGGCTTAATGGTGGCGGCAGCCTTCACATTCGCCTACGCAAGCACAAGCCCGACCTACGCCGAAAAGGTGATCCGTACCGCGTTCCCGTCAGCGGAACGCGGGTTTGACTGCGCGGCGGAATCCGACGAGGTCACCGGTACGCTCTGCGACAGCGTGTACGACTCACTACTGCAATACGACTACCTCGCGCGCCCGGTCGTGCTTCAACCCCGTTCGGCTGCGGCGATGCCCGAGATCTCCGCAGATGGCCGCATCTACACGTTCCGCATCAAGCGCGACATTTTTTTTACCGAGCACAAAGTGTTTGGTGGTGTACGCCGTGAACTGACCTCACACGACTATGCTTATAGCCTTAAGCGATTGCTTGACCCCAAAATCAAAGCGCAGTGGCGGTTCTTAGCCGAGGGAAAATTCATTGGCGTTGATGAGTTGCAGGCCGATGCCAAACGGACCGGAAGGTTCGACTACGACAAGCCCGTTCGTGGCATCGAGACGCCCGATCCGTACACCCTGATCCTGCGCCTGAAAGAGCCGGACTACAACCTCAGCTACATCCTCGCGATGCCGGCGACGGCAGCGGTCGCGCGGGAAGTTGTCGAGTTCTATGGCAGTGCGTTTGCGGAGAACCCGGTTGGCACCGGCCCGTTCATGCTGAAGGACTGGCGACGCTCCTCACGCATTACGATGGTACGAAATCCAAACTATCGATCGGACGAGTTTTCGACCGTTGCCAACAATAACCCGCAAGACATCGCCATTGCCACCGCACTGCGCGGCAAGAAATTTCCGCAAGTTGATCGAATAGAGATTTCCATTATTGATGAGGATCAGCCGCGGTGGTTGGCCTTTTTGAATAACGAGCACGACTATCTGCGCCCCGTTCCCGAAGTGTATGCTGATCTGGCGATTCCCGGCGGCAGAATCGCGCCCAACCTAGCGGCCAAGGGAATCACCAAGATCGCCAGCGAACAGGCTTGGCTGGTCTACACGATGTTCAATATGCAAGATCCCGTGATCGGCGGATATACGCCGGAGCGAATCGCGCTGCGCCGGGCGATGTCTATCGCCTACCCGGTCGCCGACGAGATCGCCATCCTCGAGAAAGGCCAATCCATCGAAGCGTTTTCGCCCATTGCCCAGGGCATGGCCGGATACACCAACGAACGCGCTACGTGGCACGAGTACAATCCCGCCAAAGCCAAAGCGTTACTGGATTTGTATGGCTACCTAGACCGTGACGGCGACGGCTGGCGCGAAGCGCCTGATGGCTCGCAATTGTCGATCGACCTTGCCTCTTTCCCAGTATTGCGCGAACGTCAGCGCAATGAGTTATGGAAGCGGGCGATGGATGCGATCGGTATTCGGATGACCTTCCGGAAGATTGAAAAGCTACCCGATCTGCGTAAACAGGCGCAGGCCGGCCAGGTACAGATGTGGACTTACGGCTGGATCGCAGACTATCCCGACGGCGAGAATTTCTTGCAACTGTTTTGGAGCAAATCGATTGGGGGTGCCAACTATTCGATGTACAACAAGCCTGAATACGACGCCCTTTATGAGCAAGTCAAGGTTATGCCTGACGGCCCGGCCCGCACTGAACGCTACCGGAAGATGGTGAAGATGTTGTGGGTGGATAATCCATGGCGCGTGCATTACCTCCGGCAGCGCACAGTACTACTGCACCCTTGGGTCATTGGCTACAAGAAACATCCTTTTGGTCATGAGCCGTGGCGTTATCTGGACATTGACCTCACCAAACTGCCACGCTAATAGCGCCGACAAATGCGCATCCCCTCCCGCCACATCACCCGCCTTGCCAACTTAACCAGCCTCGTGCTGGTGGTAGTGTTGGCTTGGCAGCTGGCATGGTGGGGTTGGCGGCTAGCTACCCCCGTGACGCAGATGGCAGAAACCGCTGTCATCGCGCCGGTTGAGCGCAGCCTCGCGCGCACCCTGCTGGGTGACCCGGGTGCGGTGGAACCGATTGCGACTGGTGCAGCCGCGAATAACACTGGCATCCGCCTCAAAGGTGTGTTTGCCGTTGACGGCAAGATACTTTCCGCCGCCATCATCAATACCGGTGGGCGCGATACCAGCGTTCGTGTTGGCGAGACAATTAGCGAGGGCGTCAAACTGGTCGAAGTGTCGGCGGCACAAATCGTGATCTCACGTGCGGGCATGCGCGAAACCATCCCGATGGAGCGTATCAGTGCGTCGAACACCAGTAACGGAAATAACGTGGTCGGCGCGGGTACACGGCCCAACGCAGCGCCGCAGGCCACCTTTCGCCTGAATGTCGCCTTACAATCCCGCAATTCCTACAGTCTCTCGCGCAGTGAACTTAACAACGTCCTTCAAGACCCGAATCAAATCAACTTCCTCGGCAATATCGCCGCGGCAACAGGCGGTGGCGTTCAGGTAAAGGACGCGCCATCCGGCTCACTAGCGCAGAAACTTGGTTTGCAAGTCGGTGACACTATCACCACCATTAACGGCCAACCGGTAACCGGGCCGGGTGACCTGGCGCGCTTCTATGGCCAATTCGGCTCAACTAACAGTATTCGAGCGGAAATCAAACGTGGCGGCGCACCGTTATTGTTAACCTACGCGATCAATCCGTAATGTGCAATCACGGCGGGCGTTTTCGAGCATTTTTGCTTGGCGAAGCGCGCCATCATTGGGGGCTTGGTCGCCCAATGTTGGCCACTGTCCGGCGATTCGGCGATACTTGCTGCCGAAGGATGCGTTCGCGATAGAATACAACGCGGTTAATCCGCGCAAGCACAAGCAGTGCCCGCGCATTCAGTATCACGCGTCTACGTTAACGGAGTCTAGGAAATGAAAGTCAGTATGGGTCGTTTTGGCGGTACGGCGGGAGTCCGCTTGTTGTTTACCAGCATCTTAATGGTTGCGGTGTCTCTCATCTCGACGGGCTGCGGCAAAAATGCGGCAAAAAGTGAGGACGCATCGGTTCGCATGATCAACTTGGCACCCGAATCCGGCAGCCTAAGCGTCTTGCTCAACACCGAGTCCAGTAACTGGCAGTCTAACGTAGGCTACAAAGAGAGTACGGGTTTCAAATCAATAGCAAACGGCTCGCAACGCGTCCGTATCAGTAACGCAGGCGGCGTGATTGTCGATACGTCCATTGGCTTCAGCGGCCAGCGTAAACAACTGTTGGTGGTCTACGGCGGCCAATCAAGCGTCGGTGTAAGCATTCTGCAGAACGACATCGCCGCCTCAAGTCAAGGCAATTCAAAGTTGCGCGTCGTTTCCTACGCTGTCGGCCTCGCTGCCTTTGATGTCTACATGACAACGGCGACCGAAGACTACCGCACTGTCGAGCCCAAACTGCGTAATGTTACCGGCGGTGTATATGAAACACCGGTCGGCACGTACACGATACGTTTGACCTCGACTGGCACCAAAGACTTGTTGTTTGAGATGCCAGCGCGCGCCTTTGAAGACCGCAAGTACTACAACTTAGGCCTGTTTAACGAGGGCTCGGGCGCATTGCCGAATGCGTTTTTTGTCACCCAAGACGATGATACGGCGCCAACCGTGTTGACCAGCACCGTCAGCCGGGTACGCGCCATCAACGCCCAAGCGACCAATGCAACAGTAAACGTGCGTGTCGGTACAACACTTGCCTTCACCAATATTCCATTTGGCGGCATCAGCAGTTACACCCGTACCGCAGCCGGCGACGGCAGCGTGGCCTTCACCGACACAACCGCTGGCGCAACCCTTTCTGCGTTCAGCGGTACCTTTGCCGGTGGCCGGGACTACTCGGTGTTTTTGGCGCCGGGTTTAGCCGGTGGCCCTGTTACGGCGTTTCGCACGCTGGATACTACCTTCCCGCCAAGTTCAGGCAAGGCGCGGGTTCGCTTGGTAAACGCCTCCAGCGCAGCCGACTTGGCACTAGCCCTGTCATTCACGCCGACCACCCCGGCTGTGGCGACCCGTGCAGCGTCGAACTACTTCGAAGTCGCCCCCGGCGCGGGAACACCGGTCACGATTACGCAGGGTACAACAGCCACACCGGTACTTAGCTTGACCGGGACTGACCTCACAGCAGGGCTTACCTATACCTTTGTGGTCAGCGGGACGCCTGGTGCGTTGATCCTGACCGTGCGTCAAGACAACTAACGTCAACTACCGCGGAAAGCACAGGGGGGGGGGGGGAAGTAGCCCCCCCTGCATTTATCGGTGTTTAAGGCCCGCACTAGCGTGTCAAATCGCAGCCGACAATTGCTGTTCGTTTGCCAGCTTGCGCGTGTCATTTGTCATAAAGCTGTGGCGTGCATACCGTACAATGGCAGGCGCAGCCCGTTCGTATTCACCACCGGAATTCGCCGCCGAATTCACCACCTGAGTTCGCCCCCCATTCTGAGTCGAGATTGCTCGTGAAACTACCGCTAAACCATCGGACCACCATGCAGCAACGTTACGCGCCAAAGTTGATGCTGCTAATTGCGACCGCTGCCACCTTAAGCCTGTCGTCTACGTTAGGCATCGCCCCGGCGGTTGCGCAAGACAACATCACGATGAGCTTTGTCAATGCCGACATCCGTTCGGTGATTGAAACCATCGGCAAAGCAACCGGAAAGAACTTCATCATCGATCCACGTGTTACCGGCAATATGAACATCGTTTCGCAGACGCCGGTCACCAAAGATCTCGCCTACGAAATCCTGCTATCGACCCTGCGGGTGCATGGCTTTGCAGCCATCGAAGAGCGTGGTGCGATCAAGGTCGTGCCTGAAGCGGATGCCAAGACCAGTGGTTCGGTAATGGCACCAGGTGTGGCAACCAAGGGCGACCGTATCGTCACGCAGGTGTTTGCGCTACAAAACGAATCTGCGGCGCAACTGGCAACCGTGTTGCGCCCCTTGGTGGCGCAAAACAATTTTATCGGCGCCTATCCGGGTAATAACACCCTAGTAATTACAGATTACGCGAGCAACGTCGAACGTATCCGCAAGATCATCAGCGCCATTGACGTCCCGGGTAGTTCCGACTTGCAAACGATCAAATTACAATACGCCAGCGCTGTCGATATCGCCAACACCGTGGTACGCCTGCTACCGGAAGCAGCCGCAAACCCGTCCAATCCCGGTGCGCCCGCGAAGCTCTCAGTCGGCGTCGAGCCACGTACGAATTCGCTGATCATTCGTGCCGATTCGCCGGCGCTTATCACTCGTCTTCGAGCGCTGGTAGCGCAGATCGATACGCCCACCGCCGCGAACGGCAACATCAACGTGGTTTATCTCAAGAATGCTGAAGCCACCAAAATTGCGGAAACATTACGTGGACTGATGGGCGGCGCATCCGCGAGCACAAACTCGTTGTCGGCGGTTAGCCCTGCCGTCGGCACCCAGCCAAACCTTGTGTCTTCGAGCCCCGCCCCGGCGAGCAACATTCAAGCCTACGCCGCCACCAATTCACTCATCATAACGGCGCCGGACCATGTCTACAACTCGCTACGCAGTGTCATCGACAAGTTGGACCAGCGGCGCGCGCAAGTTTATGTCGAAGCGTTGATCGTTGAGGTGACCTCATCTGTCGCCGCTGAGTTTGGTATTCAATGGCAGGACTTAACCGGCGTCACCCGTGGCGGAGCGCAGGTGATCGGCGGCACCAACTTCGGTGGCCCCGGCACCAACATCATCACCGGCGCGCAAAATATCGGCACCGTCGGCCAGGGCCTCAATATCGGCGTGGTGCGTGGGCAAGTGACGCTGCCGGGAATCGGCACCGTGCTAAACCTTGGCGCACTGGCGCGCGCCCTTGAAAACGACCAGCGCGCCAACGTGCTGTCTACACCGAACATCCTCACGCTTGATAATGAAGAAGCCAAGATCGTGGTGGGCCAAAACGTGCCGTTTGTGACTGGTAGCTTCACACAATCGACCAGCACCGCCACCAACCCCTTCCAAACCATCGAGCGCAAAGACATTGGTTTGACGCTACGGGTGACGCCGCAGGTTGCCGAAGGCGGTGCGGTAAAACTGAAAGTGTTCCAAGAAGTGTCAAGCGTGGTACCGACCTCGTCGACCGTGCGTTCGGCTGATCTAATTACCAATAAACGCTCCATCGAAAACACCGTGCTGGTGGATGACGGACAAACCGTGGTGATCGGTGGCCTGATCTCGGATGACGCTAAAAATGGCGACAGCCGCGTACCCCTACTTGGGGATATTCCTGTCATCGGCAACCTGTTCAAGTACCAGACTCGCAGCCGAGAGAAAACCAACCTGATGGTGTTCTTGCGACCACTAGTCATTCGCGACAGCAAGATTGCGGCGCAGCTGACCGGGTCGCGCTATGATTACATTCGCGGCGAACAAGCCAGCCATTTGAAGGATGCGGATTCGTTGTTGCCGCCCGCCGGTGGCCCGCAGCTGTCGGCACTACCCCCGACGACAACACCACCAATAGAATCAAAAGCCGCCGAGAAAAAATAACGTGGGTGCACACGAGGCTAGACAACGCGAAGTCGTCGAGGTCGCAGACCGGGCCGCAGTACGTCTGTTGCCTTACCACTTCGCCAAAGCACGCGGTGTGATTACCGCACGCATATTGGCCAAACCCGATGGCAACGACGAGATCGAGGTTTGGTTGGCTCCGAACCCAGAATCCTCAACATTGGCTGAAGTGCGACGTTTGACAGGCAAAACCGTCAAACACGTCCTGCTTTCGACTGAAGAATTCCAAACGCGGCTCGCCAGAGCGTACGCTTTTGGTGAAGCGACATCTGATGACCAAGTTGCTGACGCCGTTGCCAACATTACCTCCAATATTGAGTCCGAGGCGGATCTGGCGGCACTGACAGAGTCGCTCCCCGAAATCACCGATCTGCTTGAAACCGAGAACGATGCGCCAATCGTCAAGCTTATCAATGCACTGTTGACGCAGGCTGTACGAGAGAATGCATCCGATGTTCACCTTGAAATCTTTGAACGCCGATCATTGGTGAGATTTCGTGTGGACGGCGCACTGCGCGACATCGTTGAACCGCGCCGAGCGTTGCACGCAGCGCTAGTGTCGCGCGTCAAAGTGATGGCAGAACTCGACATTGCCGAGAAGCGACTACCCCAGGACGGTCGGATCACCCTCAAAATTGCGGGTCGCCCGGTCGATGTGAGAGTTTCTACCCTACCCACCGGCCACGGCGAACGGGTGGTGCTTCGCCTGCTTGATAAACAGGCGGGGCGTTTATCGCTCGACAGCCTCGGCATGTCTGCCGATACACTCGCGCAACTCGACAAACTGATCGAACAACCACACGGCATTATTCTGGTGACGGGTCCCACCGGCTCCGGGAAAACCACCACGTTGTACGCCGCCCTTTCGCGGTTAGATGCCTCGACGCGCAACATGATGACCGTTGAGGATCCGATCGAATACGATCTGGATGGTATCGGCCAGACGCAAGTCAACTCACGCATTGGCATGTCGTTCGCGCGCGCACTGCGCGCCATCCTGCGACAAGACCCGGATGTCATTATGATTGGAGAGATTCGCGATTTGGAAACTGCTGAAATTGCAGTGCAGGCCGCTCTCACAGGACACCTCGTATTGGCGACCTTACACACCAACTCTGCCGCTGGCGCAGTGACGCGCCTCGTCGACATGGGCATTGAACCGTATTTGCTGGCATCAACCTTGAGCGGCGTCTTGGCGCAACGCCTGGTGCGAAAGGTGGACCGGCAAGATAAATCCAAGTTCCGCGGTCGTACCGGCATCTATGAATTGCTGACCGTGAATGAATCTATTCGCACTTTGATACACGATGGTGAATCCGAAGCCGAGATCGCCGTTGCTGCAGGCCAGGCGGGAATGAAAACGCTGCGTGAAGACGGCATGCGTTGGGTGGAGAGCGGCGTCACCTCAGTCGAAGAAGTTATTCGCGTCACGCGTGACTAAAGTGCCGAATGTGACCGAGCAACGTACGCAGAGCGAGCATGCCCGGATTTAAATTTCTTGCTTACGATATTGACGGACGGGAACAACGTGGCGTCATTGAATCGGACAGCCCGCGTCTTGCGCGTGCCACGCTCCGAGCGCAGGGCTTGTTTCCGCTGGACGTGGCACTCATTGAAGCGGCGAATGATGCTTCAAACAGCTCTGGCCTCGCCCGCTTTGGCCGGAGGACAGATTCGCTATCAACCGAGCAGCTCGCGGGTATCACCCGGCAGCTCGCCACCTTGGTCGGCGCCGGACTCACGATTGAAGGTGCACTGGGCGCTCTCGTCGAACAAGCCGAAACAGAACGCGAACGCCAAGTAGTTGCACAGTTGCGCGCCAGCATTCGTGAAGGCCAATCACTCGCACAAGCGATGGGACTGTTTCCACAATCGTTCTCCGAACTGTATCGAACACTCGTGGGTGCCGGTGAGACGTCCGGCAAGTTGCCAGATGTCTTGCTCAAGCTCGCCGACTACGTCGAAGACCAGCAAGCGATGAGACAAAAGCTCATCACGGCAATGGTCTACCCGGCAATTGTGGTGGTGATCTGTGCGATGGTCGTCGTCGGGCTGATGTTGTACGTGGTTCCACAGGTGGTTGGTGTATTTGACGCCACCAAACAAACCCTGCCACTGATGACGCGCGCGTTGCTCGGTCTCTCGACCTTGTTGAAACTTACCTGGTGGCTCTGGATTATCGCTGCCATCGCGGTCACGGTTACCTTCCGGCTCGCTATGAAGAAGACCACACAGCGACGCCGCTTTCATGCGCTGCTGCTGCGTCTGCCTATCATTGGTCGTTTGATTCGTGTGCGTGAAGCCTCGCAACTCGCCGCCACCTTATCGATTCTGGTTGGTAGTGGTGTACCCGTGCTCGCCGCGATGAATGCCGGTGTCGGCGTGGTAAGCAACTTGCCGATGCGCGAAGCCTTAGAGCGCGCCGCCAATCAAGTGCGTGAAGGTGTATCACTTTCACGTGCGCTGCAATCACAAAACACCAAACCCGCCCTCTTCCCACCGGTGATGTTGCACTTGGTGGCCTCAGGCGAAGCCAGCGGACGACTCCCTGAAACGCTGGCCAGCGCCGCGCGTCAACAACAACGCGAGCTCGAAACACGCACCGCGCGGTTAGCCGCGCTGATCGAACCCGCCATGATTGTGATCATGGGGGTCATCGTGCTGTGTATCGTGTTGGCCGTGCTGTTACCAATTTTTGAACTCAACCAACTCGTCTCTCGTTAGTACTTATGAAACCAAGAAATACCCTACGCGGCAGCGGATTCACGCTCATTGAAGTGATGATCGTCGTAGTCATCCTCGGCATCCTCGCCTCAGTGGTGATCCCCAAAATTCTTGATCGCCCTGATCAAGCCAAGGTCACGGCGGCAAAAGCCGATATCTCCATCATCATGCAGGCGTTAAAGCTCTATCGCCTCGATAACGGCTTTTACCCGTCGACCGATCAGGGATTGCAGGCGCTTACGCAAAAACCCACTTCCAATCCGCAACCTGCCAATTGGAAACAAGGCGGCTACATCGAGCGCTTGCCGACCGACCCGTGGAAGACGCCGTATCAGTACCTCAATCCCGGCATCAAGGGCGCGATTGATGTGTTCAGTTATGGCGCGGATAAACAAGCGGGCGGCGAAGGTAACGATGCCGATATTGGGTCGTGGGCGCTCTAGCCTGACAACCCGCACAACAAGCGCCAGATGGGCAACCCCAAGCAACCACGGGCATTTTCAAGCAAAAATGCTCGAATATGCCCGCCAATAGGTGACTTTTATCGTTCCGCATCTGGCTTCACGCTCGTTGAAATCATGGTGGTGGTGGTTATCGTCGGCATTGCGTTATCGATTGCAGTTTCGAATCTATTTGTCGGTGACGAACAGCGTGTGCGGCTTGAAGCAGAGCGGATGTTGGTGTTGGTTGAAAAGACACGTGATCAGGCGGTGTTCTCGGGTTACCCAATCGCCATGCGCTTAACTGGCGAGGGCATTGAATTTCTTGAGCGTGACCCAAATAGCGTCGAGCCGACTTGGCGCAGTGCCGCCGCCGAGAGCCTCCGGCAACGCGCGTGGCGGGACGGCATTCGTGTCGAACTGGCGGAGACAAATAACGGATCGAGCACCAATGATAATCTTGCGCGAAATGCAGCGAGCGCGTCTGGCGGGTTGTCCGCACCACGTGAGCAGATCGTTACCTTTCTCCCAACCGGTATCGGCGTCCCGTTTTCGATGCGGATATTCTCGGACCAATTTCAGCGCGTAATTGACGGTGATGCCCTCGGCAACGTCGCGTTCCGGCAATAGATCAACACATGTGTCGCGCGAATCTCCCGGCTCCCACTAGAAACAACGGCTTCACACTCATCGAGGTGCTAATTGCACTGGCGATTCTTTCAATCGCCTTAGCCGCCGCAATGCGCGCAACTGCAATGGCAACGACCAGCGCCGAAGAGGTGAAGTTGCGTACCTACGCCACGTGGATCGCACAGAATCGAGCCGCTGAGTTAACGGCGCGCCGCGTTTTTCCCGGCGTCGGCGTTGAGAACGGACAAACCGAAATGGCTGGCATCAACTTTCGCTGGTCGGCCACCACCAATGAAACGCCCAATACTGCATTCCGCAAGGTCGAGATCGCGGTGACGCGAACCACCGCGGCTGCGGCTACCGCCGACGAACGAAAACTCGCAGTCCTCACTGTTTATCTTGCGCGCCCGGTCAATCAACCTAAACAGGGTGCAACGTGAGGCGCCCCTATCGTCAATCCGCCTTCACACTCGTTGAAGTGATGGTCGCGTTGCTGGTGTTCGCGGTGTTAACCGTGATCGGTTACCGGACACTCTCAAGCATGTTTGATACACGCGAGCGCTTGGCATTACAGAGCGGCACCTTACGTGACCAAGCATTGTTTTTTACCCGTATTGAGTCCGACTTGGGTGCCGTGCTGCCGCGCGCGGCAAGGAACGCCGATGGTGTCTCAGAGCCCGCATTAAAAGTACTCTCAGCAGTTTCGTCGGCAATTGACCCGGTGATTGTTTTTAGTCGGACGGGTTTTGCCGGTTCGACCGGCGCCAGTGCGGCAACACAACGCATCGGTTATCGGCTCAACGAAGGCAAACTGGAGCTATTGATTTGGGACGGTATCGACGTTGCCCCCCGTGCGCTGCCCGCCGCGTATACAGCGCTGAAGAACGTGCGTGAATTTCGCTGGCGTGTGCTTGATACTCGCGGCAACTGGCGGGCCGATTGGCCCGCTCGCGATGACAGCAGCACACCAAGCTTTGCCTCCACCGCCCTGCCCGCCGCACTCGAACTCACGCTGACACAAGGTGATACGCCGCCTATCGTCCGATTATTTGCATTACGCGAGGTGTCGGGTGGCTGAGCGAATGGTTTGTCGCAGATTGAGGCCACCGGCACGCCAACGTGGCATCGCCATCATCACCGCCTTGTTGGTGGTGATGCTTGCCGCCACCGTGGCGAGTTATCTGCTGGCACAGCAGGCTGAGTCGTTAACCCGTGTCCAACGCGCCACCGAACGCGCGCAGCTGGGCTTACACGCCACCACGACGCTGGAATGGGCGCGGAGCGCGTTGGTGGTGCAGCAGAAGAACAGCACATACGTTGCCCTCTCACAACCCTGGGCGCAGGGCCTCGTCGCCCGGCCAATTGATACGGCGGTTGCCACCGGCTTGCTGCGCGACGCGCAATCGAAGTTCAACATCAATAACCTGGTGGGAGCCGATGGCAAACGACGTGAACCGGATGTTGATGCCTTCTCACGCTTGCTCAAGATTCTCAAACTCGACCCGAATATTGCAACGGCCGTCGTTGACTGGATTGACCGCGACGACGATGTCTCCGCCCTGGGCGGCGCGGAAAACAACTACTACTGGTCGCAGGCCGGTTACGGCGCGGCCAATCGACCCATCAGCCAAGTAGAGGAACTGCTGCGTGTGAAAGGTATCGATGAGAACACGCTGCGCAAACTATCGCCGTTTGTAACGGCGCTGCCGACCCCGAACGGCGAACGCACACGCATCAATATCAACACCACCTCAATCGAGATACTTCAAGCGTTGTTCGCTGACGTTCCCGCCGAGCAACTGATCGAGACCATTCGTGTACGCGAGCTGCCGTTTATTGACGCCAAGGACATTGCCGCACGTCGCAAGCAGCTACCAGCGGCTATTGTGGAGATGTTTCTCGACACCAAGAGCCGCTACTTCGAAGCCGCCCTTGCCATCACCGGCCAGTATTCACAAATACGGCAAGTGGCACTGCTGCAGCTGCAAGCCGGAGGTGCCGGGGCGAGCAGCATTGCCTGGCCAGCTATAATTTGGGTCAAAGAAAACGGATAGTTTCCCGACGTGCCTCTTTACATCTATCTGCCTGATTCCGACCGCTTTGGTGTCGACCGCGCGGCGACAACCGACCGCGCGGAAGCCTCGTCTTGGCCTACCGTCCGGTGGATAGTTTGCCAGGAGGCCAACTCCGGGCCGGCACGAACTGGCGAATGTCAGTTAAGCGACCTGCCTGCTGCCAATCGAATCGTGGCGGTGGTACCCACCGGGCGGATCGCATTCATTGATGCAACGTTGCCGAAGGTATCGCCGCAAAAGCGCGAACAGCTGCTCAATTTCGCCATCGAAGACAAGTTAACCATCGATCCTTCCACGGTACACGCGGTAGTGATTGGTGAATCCGCCTCAGGCCCTCATCAGTACGTGGTGGCGGCCATCGACCGCGCATGGTTATCCGCCGCGCTCGCATGGTTGCAGTCGGCTGGAATCAAGCCGCAGCTCGTGGTCGCCGAGACCGCTTTGCAAAACGTTGCTGACGACGAATGGCTTATCGTGCTCAAGCAACGGGATGGTTATGCGGTGCGCCCGGATGGGCTGGCCTATGGCATCGACTACAACCGAGCCGATCTTAATACGCCACCGTTTGCCTTGACGCTGGCGCTCAATGAAGCGGCCGCATCGACCGGTTCGCGTATCTTGCCATCGCGATTGCAGATATGCGCTTCAGCTGATATTGCTGCTGCCATTGATCAAGCAGGTTGGCAAAACAGCCTCAGTACGGGTAGCGTCACGGGGCTTGTGCTCAGTGTTGCCGCATGGCCTCAGCCCATGTCGCCGAACGTGGCTGAGCGAAAGCTATCAGCGTCTAATTTGCTGACCGGTGCCTTCAAAACCGTCAGCGAAGTGACGGCCGGACTCAGGCAATTCAGATTTGCCGCGCTGCTAGCGTGTTCGGCGCTCGCCTTGCACGTGACAATGTTATCGCTGGATGCTTGGCGCATGTCGCGTGAGAGACAAACATTGGAGACAGAACTCCGCAGCATATTCCTCGCCAGTTTCCCGCAAGCCACAGTGGTGGTTAACGCCCCGCTACAGATGGCACGCAACCTGCGTCAACTGGAAAATGAGCGCGGACTAACCGCTGAACCTGTTGTGACACAGCTGGCTCTCGCGGCATCAATCACACGCGACGTCGCGAAGCAGATCTCAAACATCAGCGCAAAGAATGGTGTGTTGACCCTATCCTTTACAAACCTGTCTGCTGATCATCTCAGCGCACTTCGTATTGCGGCAGCAAGATCTGGCGCGGCGAGCGTGGCCGAGTCTGGCGGGGATGTGTCACTCGTGATTCGCGCGATGGGTAATACATGAATGCCAGCCTGGGCCGCGCTCTTATTCCGCCGCTGCGTGATATGCGTAATCACGCCGTCCGTCGCTGGGCGGGGCTGTCGTGGGCCGGTCGTAGGGTCATCACCATTTGCGCGGCACTACTGGGGATGGGATTGAGCTGGGCGCTGGTGTATGAGCCGCTCCAATCCAGCCTCGCCAAGAATCGCATTCGCATCCAAGAGCTGCGCGCTCAACTCTCAATAATGCGCGAGCAAGCTACCGCCGTTCAATCCATCCGCACCATGGCACCGGTCGCCGCCAGCGCAACACTAGGTGTTGCCGATGTCGCTGGATTGCAGGCTCTCTTCGGCCCGAGGACAATTGTGACGATTGCGATAAACTCATCTCCCGGCAACGCAACCGGTGTGGCCACATTTAAGGTCGCGGTTGATCAAGCGCCCTACAGCGTATTGATAGATCGACTCGAACAGGCGACCGGTCGATATCGTGTTCGTGTGTTGTCAATGACGCTGGTGCGCAGCAGCGCCGCGCCAGCGCAAGCAACCATGCCCGCGTTGGTTTCCGGTGAAATCTTGTTGGTTGATTCGCAGTGACGCGCCGGACCCTTGTCATCGTCGGAATTTTTGCGTTCATAGCGGCCGTCATCGCCCTAATACCGGCGCGCATCTTTGAATCCGCTTTGAACAAAGCGCTCGCGCCCGGCGCGCAAGTGCGTAACACCAGCGGCACGATTTGGTCAGGAAGCGCGAGCGTGCAGCTGGACGGCGGCCAGGTCCCGCGGCAATCCCGCTCGACACCGGCCATCGAAGTTCCTATCCAATGGTCGTTTGCCCCGACGAGCTTGATGCAACTTCGACTAGGATTTAACATGGTTGCCACTGGCCGCCATCTATTAGGCAAAACAACGGTAGAGGCTGGGTTGCTGAGTGTGCAGCTGCGCAACGTAGACCTCCGCCTGGCAATCGAGAGCTTGTCACAGCTCAATAAAGACATCGCATTTCTTCGGCCAACTGGCGAACTGCAAATCTTGTCCGCTGGGCATCCATTGCAGATCGACTATTCATCGCCAAACGCGATGACAGGTCGCCTCAACTTCGCGGTCAGCCGTGTTCGAGTCCAGGCCATCGCCGGTGTGCCGCTAGGCGTTCCACTTGGCAGCTACGGCGGGCACTTAATCTTCAACGGCCAGCGCATCGTTTATCAAATCGAGAAGTCGTCTGGCCTGTTGTCGCTCAATGGCGGCGGGCACGTGGTGCTGGGAAAGCCGAATGAGTTCAAGTACCAAGGTTTTGGCGCTGCCCTCTCCGGCAGCCCCGTTTGGCTGGCGAACGCCATCGGCACATTAGGCCGCGCAACATCCGACGGTCGTGTGAGCATCGACTACCAGACTACTTGGTAAGGCACACAAAGTGGATAACGCGACACGCCCATCCCGGTACGCGCCCTATCGCGCGCCTTGGTGGCTCGGCGGAAGAAGCGATAGCAGTTTTGGCGCTCACGCGCAGACCGTTTATCCGTCATTGTTCGGCTCGCGTCCGCCTGTCAATTACGCACGGGAACGCTGGGACACCACACCAAACGGAATACCCGACGGCGATTTTATTGACGTAGACCGTCTAGCCTCGACTGCCAACAACCGTTTGCGTCCAATGTTGGTGGTATTCCATGGGCTCGAGGGTAGCTCGCGAGGCATCTACGCATTGAACCTCATGGCCGAGGCGGAGCGGCGCGGCTGGCGGGGGTTGGTGCCACATTTTCGCGGCTGCAGCGGTGAAATGAATCGATTGCCGCGCGCTTACCACTCTGGCGATGCGCCGGAAATTGAATGGATACTACGACGCACCAAGGCGGAAGCGGCAGATCAACCGCTATATGTTGCTGCAATTTCGCTAGGCGGCAACGCCACCATGAAGTGGCTTGGCGATGCGGGCAATGAAGCGAGCCCAATCGTCACCGCAGCGGCGGCGATCTCCGCACCGCTGGATCTGATGGCAGCCGGTGCCGCGCTTGAGCGCGGCTTCAGTAAGATTTACACAAAAAATTTTCTGCGCACCATGAAGAAGAATGCGCTCGCCAAGCTGGCAAAACATCCGGGAATTTTTCGTCGGGATGTGGTGCGTCGGGCATCTACGTTGCGTGAGTTTGACAATGAAGTCACCGCGCCGCTGCACGGCTACCGCGACACCGATGACTACTGGACGCGTGGCTCGGCAAAACCTGGCCTCATCGATATACGCGTGCCATCGCTGCTGCTCAATGCGCGCAATGATCCGTTCTTGCCGGCGTCGGCATTGCCCAATCACGATCAAGTGTCTTCGGTTGTGCAGTGTGACTTTCCGGAACACGGTGGCCACGTGGGCTTTCTCTGCGGTACCTTTCCGGGCAATAGCCGCTGGATGGCGCGGCGTGTAGTGCATTTTCTCGAACACGGCGATTGATGCATTTATCCGCGCAGAAAGCTGGCACCTGCAGATGCCCGCAGGTGAACACAGATAAAATCACGCAGTTGTTTAGCATCATTTTGGATTATCGCCCTCTCTCGACAACAGCTGCGGCACCGCCGAAGCCGTGTTTTGCGTTCATCCTTATCCATCTGCCGGCCGCCGAATTTTCTTCGATACATTGAATACCTATGAACACCATCGCCACCGAAATCTTCAAAGCCTACGACATCCGCGGCATCGTCGGCAAATCGCTCACCGCCGAGGTTGTCGAGCTGATTGGCAAAGCACTGGGGACCGAGGCTGTCAAACGTGGTGGCACAGAGATTGTCGTCGGTCGTGACGGGCGACTTTCCGGGCCAGTTTTTGCCAAAGCACTGGCGCGCGGTATGCAGTCAACCGGCATGCATGTGATCGACATCGGCGTGGTCGCTACCCCAATGGTCTATTTTGCGGCGATCGAACTCGGCGCGCGCTCCGGTGTGATGATTACCGGATCACACAATCCGCCGGACTACAACGGTATCAAGATGGTGATCGAAGGGGAAACACTTGCGCTGGATGCCATCCAATCCTTATTGCGTGCGATTCAAGCAAATGACTTCACTGTTGCGCCATCACCCGGCGGATATCGCACCCACAACATTAGCGATAGTTATGTAAATCGCATCGTCGACGACGTCAAACTCAAGCGCAAGATGAAGATCGTCATGGACTGCGGAAATGGTTCACCCGCAGTGATCGCAGCGCGTTTGTTTTCCGCCCTCGGCTGCGAAATCATACCGCTGTATTGCGATGTTGATGGCACCTTTCCCAATCATCATCCCGACCCTTCCAAGCCGGAAAATTTGCAGGACGTGATTCGCGCCTTAAGCGAGACTGATGCGGAAATCGGTATCGCTTTCGACGGCGACGGCGACCGCCTAGGTGTGGTGACCAAAGATGGCGAGATCATTTTTCCCGACCGACAGCTGATGTTGTTTGCCGCCGACGTACTGTCGCGCGCGCCCGGTGGCACGGTGATTTTTGACGTTAAGTGTTCGCGCAACTTGGCACCGTGGATTCGCCAACATGGCGGCGTACCATTGATGTGGATGACCGGACACTCGTTGATCAAATTGAAGATGAAAGAAGTCAACTCACCCATCTCCGGTGAGATGAGTGGCCACATCTTCATCAAAGAGCGTTGGTATGGATTTGATGATGCGCTTTACTGCGGCGCACGGCTGCTGGAGATCGTCAGCCAGTTCGCTGATGCCAGCGCCCCACTGAAAGCATTGCCCGATGCACTTTCCACGCCGGAATTGAACTGGAAACTTGCCGAGGGTGAGCCGCACGCCATCATCGACGCGCTGAAGAAAACCGCCGCCTTCACCAACGCCGCCGAGGTCATTACCATCGACGGATTACGTGTCGAGTATGCGGATGGTTTTGGTTTGGCACGCGCATCAAACACCACACCGGTCATTGTGTTGCGCTTTGAGGCCGACACTGCGGCCGGAATCGAACGGATCAAGGAGGACTTCCGCCGCGTGCTGCAAGGTGCGAAGCCCGATGTGCCGTTGCCGTACTAGGTATTGTCGAAATGAGAACGAGCGAACCGCTCTATTCACGGGCATCTTCAAGCCTAAATGGCTGAATCTGCCCGCTGATAGGAACCCGCGCTCGTTGGTTTCGCACGCTGTGCGCTGCGTCGTTGCGTTGGTTGATAAGACTTAGCAGCTTGACACAAAGAACCGGCTGACGACGGGTGGTAGGCAGCCCTTGCCAGTCAGCGGTACCTTGTCCGGCGAAGTCGGCGCGTTACTGTTGATGGTCAAGGTGCCGGGAAGCAATCCAATGCCCAGTGGGCTAAAGCGGAGTTGGATGATGCAGGTGCTATTTGGCGCGATCGGACTCGCCGTGCAACTATTGGTCTGCTGATAGTCGACAGGGCTGATCGTCACGCTGTTAATGATGAGTGGCAGTACACCGGTATTGGTCACCGTTAAACTAACGGGGCTGCTAGTTCCGGTTCTGAGGACATTGCCAAAACCCACCACGCTTGGGATGGCTCTTAGCACCGGTACGGGTATCGGCACAGCGGTGCCCAATAGGGCCACCGATGCACTGGTAGGCCCGGCGTTGGCGGCATTGCTGGCGATGTTGAGGGTAGCGCCTTTGAGCCCCACGCTGCCCCCCGCGTTGGGCGTGAACGTGAGGTTAACATTACAGCTCGCATTCGGAATTAAGACACCGCAGCTGCCGTTAACGGTAAAGTCGGTGGCGAGTGTGTTGGGACTATTGGGCGTAATGGTCAGATTGCCGACATTGAGGTCGGCTGTTCCAATGTTGGTGATGGTAACTGGCTTGGCCTCGCTGGTGGTGCCAAGGACCTGTTCAGCAAAAGTGAGTGTACCGCTGACTCGGATGAGGGGCTCGCGTCGGGCGGTGCCGGTGCCGCTGAAGTTGATGGTGCTGTTGGCGGGCGCGCCGCTGGGGGTGGCATTGTGGGTGATGGTGATGCGGCCAGTCAACGGGCCAGTGACAGCCGGGCTGAAGGTGAGGCCAATAGCACAACTGGCTCCGACGGCTACGGTGTTTCCGCCCGCGCACAGGGGGTAATTGTCTGGGTTGTCGGCGGAACTAGGTGGACCGATGCTAAAGCTGGTGCCAATGAGGCTGAATCCTTGGAGTTCTAAGGCGGCTTGGCCGATGTTACTGACAAAGATGATTTGTGGGGCGGAACTTGAACCTACCGCTTGTTCACCGAAGGCGAAGGTCGTGGCCGGGTTGATGATAATGTTTGCGCGCGGGACGACAACGCCAGTGCCGCTTAGGCTGATGTTGTTGCCGTTGCTCCCCTGCTGCTCCGCATTGTTGTTGACACTGATGCGGCCCGTGACGGTGCCGGCGACGAGCGGGGTGAAAGTGACACTTAATGTGCACGAGCCTCTCGGCGGCAGTGGGATAGTGGTGGAACAGTCGGATGTGTACCCGAAGTCGCCAATGCTACTGATGCTTAAGATGGTAAACGGCCCGTCGCCGGTGTTGGTAATGGTGACGACTTGTGGGGCGCTGGTGGTGCCGATGTTTTGGTTGCCGAAGTTCAGCGTATTCGTCGACAGGCTAATGTTTGCGCGCGGGACGGCAATGCCAGTGCCGCTTAGGCTGATGCTGTTGCCGTTGCTCCCCTGCTGCTCCGCATTGTTGTTGACATTGATGCGGCCTGTGACGATGCCGGCGACGACGGGGGTAAAGGTGACATTTAATGTGCACGACCCTCTCGGCGGCAGCGGGATGGTGGTGGAACAGTCGGATGTGTACCGGAAGTTGCCGATGCTACTGATGCTTAAGATGGTGAACGGCCCGTTGCCGGTGTTGGTAATGGTGATGACTTGTGGGGCGCTGATGGTGCCGATGTTTTGGTTGCCGAAGTTCAGCGTATTCGTCGACAGGGTGATGACCGCGATGATGGGTACCTCGACACTCATGGCGGTGGCGAAATTGGCCTGGCCCGCCGCATTAGTGGCCCGAACGGTGAAGGCAAACGTGCCAAGAGTGGTAGGGGTGCCTGATATCGTGCCACTGCTAGCGTTCAGAGTGAGTCCGGGTGGCAAGTCGCCAGATACAATGGACCAAGTGATGGGGGCGGTGCCAGTGGCGATGAAGCCATAAGTGAAGGGCTGGCCTTGCAGACCGTTCGGCGGCGCGGTACTTGTGATCACCGGTGGCGTACCTGCCGTGCACACAGTCGCGCCCGGGGGTGAGGTCTGCCCCATCGGACAGGCAATCTGCGAGGTCGCACCCGCCGCCGGCACGTAGAAGTTCGCACTCGCCTGAATGCACGTTGACTGTCCCGTGCTGGGCTGGTAGTTACCCGCAGCACACAAGGTCTGCGACGTCGCCCCCGTGGTCGATACAAATGACCCCGCAGGCGCCACAGTACACGACGTCGCCCCAGTCGTCGCACTGAACGTACCAATACTGCACGCCGTCTGCGACGTCGCCCCCGTGGTCGATACAAATGATCCAGGGCTCGCCTGAATGCACGTTGACTGTCCCGTGCTCGGCTGGTAATTGCCCGCAGCACACAAGGTCTGCGACGTCGCCCCCGTGGTCGATACAAACGACCCCGCAGGCGCCGCAGTACACGACGTCGCCCCAGTCGTCCCACTGAATGTGCCAATACTGCACGCCGTCTGCGACGTCGCCCCCGTTCCACTCACGAAGTAGCCAGGGCTCGCCGCCGTGCAAGGCGTGTTGCCTGTCCCGGAATAATTCCCCGCACTGCAAGGCACAGGTGCCGCCGTAACCGTCAAACTAAACGGCGTGGCATTGGAGACGCCCGCCGGCGTACTGATCAACCCCGCGCTGATCGTTCCAGCATGCACACCCACCGTCGAACTCGTTACAGTCACGTTGAAAGTGCACGACCCACTCGCAGGAATGGTGAACGACGTTGAGGTGCCTGAGTTAGACCCACCAGGCACCGCAAACGGCGTCACACCAGCGCAAGTGGACGTCGCCGCAGGTATTGGGGCATTCACAAACGCTGGCAAATAGTTGAATGTGAAGGGGTCCGCTGTAAGCGGCGTCGCATTCGAATTCGTGACAGTGAGCGTACCGACCGAAGTCCCACCCGACAAAATACTGCTCGGCGAAAACACAAACGCAATCGTTGGCGGTACGGGCACCGGAATGCCGGTGCCACCCAAGTTAACAACATGTGGACTACCCGCAGCGTTGCTTGTGATCGTGAACGTGGCCGTCTTCGCACCCACCGCAGTAGGACTAAAGACAAACACCAAGTTGCAACTGCCTGCGGGAGGAACCGGCACTCCCGTGCTGCAAGTCGGCGTCGACGTGAAGTGTGTCGGATCAACCCCACCAAGCACCAACGAAGTAAAGACAAGATTAGCGCTTCCCGTGTTGCTGACCACCACCGTTTGCGACATGCTCGACGTTGCAACAACCTGCGAACCAAAACTGATCGACGTCGGTGAGAGCCCAATTACCGGCGCGGGCGCGGGCGCAATCACGAGAGTCACCGCTTGCGTGGCATCGGGCGCATTACCATTCGATGCCACGAGCGTGAATGTGGAGGTGCCCGCCGTCGTCGGCGTACCTGATATCACACCAGATGTCGCGTTAAGCGTGAGACCCGCGGGCAGCGAGCCAGCCGTCACACTCCATGTGGGTGTGGGCGACCCCGTCGCCGTCGCCGTGTGGTTGTAGGAAACGCCCACCGTCCCACTCGGGGGCGCACTGCTCGTAATGGCCGGCGCAGTCCCACCCCCCGAGTCCAGCGAGAATGCGCATGCCGTGGGTACATTCACGTCCGGGCCTGCAAGGCCGCAGATTTGCTTAGTACCGTTGTTGCCCCACGCGTAAACCGTCCCCGACGCCGTTGCGGCTACACCATGAAACTCACCACCTGCTATGTGCACAACATTGCTGAGACCGGGTAGCAGGGTCGGCGTGATGACCGTGCCGCCAGTAAAGCCAATGCCGACCCGCCCATATGCGTTGTCCCCCCACCCCTTGACGGTGCCATCGCTTAACAACGCAAAGAAGTTGTAGTTGCCTGCCGCGATCGCGACCACATTACTAAGCGAGGGCACCTGGGTTGGGACGACAGTTCCAAAGCTTGAGCTTCCCGCGTTTGCGCCCCACCACCAAACGGTACCATCGCTCTTGAGCGCGAGCGAGGTAAAACTCCCCGAGGTGATTCGTACAACATTGGAGATGGGTACCGGTTGCTGGGTGGACTGCGGTGCGCCACCTGTATTCACCCCAAGCTGACCAGCCGTATTCGAGCCCCACGATCGTACAGTTCCATCTTCTAAAAGCGCCAACGAATGCTGCTCACCAGCAGCAACTTGCCTGACGTTGATCAAGCCCGGTACCTGACGCGCCGCCTTGTTACCAATCATCGGGCCAAGCGCCAAGAAGTCCTCACGACCGAAGCCCCATACCGTGCCGTCGCCCTTCAAGGCCAAGGTATGGTGGTACCGCGTCGAAATGCCCACCGCACCTGAAATGCCAGTCACCTGCAGCGGCAACGGTACCGTCCCCGCTGCGGGGAGGCCGACACCTGCTCCAACATTGTCTCCCCAGCCCCATGCCCATACCGAGCCATCAGTCTTGAGTGCAACACCATACCAACCAGCAGCAGCGACCGAGCGCACCTGTGCGCCTAATGTCCCGATGGGACTGGGCGTATTCACCCCAGCGTTGCTTCGACCGAGCGCATCGCCGTTGCCAACACCCCAACTCCACAATTGACCATTGTCGCGCAGCCCAAACTCCGCCGTGCCACCGCCACCCAAACGCCGATCAGCCTGCCAGGGCGCGCTCATTGCTGCGGCAATATTGATCGTGTAAGTTTGGGTTGCAATCGGGCTTACACCGTTGTCTGCACTAACCGTGAACGTGAAGCTACCTGAGGTCGTTGGAGTTCCAGAAATGACCCCGGTTATCCCGTCAACAGACAAACCAGGCGGCACAGATCCTGAAGAAAACCAGCCAGGTGTGGGTGTGCCAGTCGCCGTCAACGGAAAGTTGTAAGGCACCCCTACCATGCCGTCGGGCGGTGACCCACTGGTGATGGTCGGAGAGCTCAAACTCGGCCCTGGCGCCCCCAGCAGCGCGTTCAGCATACTTGCTTCCGCGTCATCAAGCGCGCGGCCGTAAATCAAGAGGTTGTTGACGAGACCCTTGAACCTAGACCCATTAGCCGGATTCCAAAAAAGCAATTGACGGTCACTCAGGTTCGAATAAGAATAAAAAACATCGAACAGCCATCCTGAATTCAGCTGCGGCGTCGATACGGTGCCAACCAACCCACCGTTGATATATAACTTAATGCTCGGCCAGGCAGTGCCGACATCCACGGTCACCGTCGCGCGATACCATACGCCTCTCGTCAAGGTGGTTCCCGTGAACACCGTCTCCGGCGGTCCGCCCAAATACGAATAACCAGAGTTATTCGCGTTAATTCGGGGGCGAAGCATTCCGTCGATACCAAATTCAAGGGACCGATAGTTGGGTCCCAATACCAGCACGGGGCCGCCCGCAAATTCGGTGTCCATATTGAAATCAACCGAAACGCTGAACGACTTATATCCGATGCCATCAATGATCGGCGATTTGCCAGAGGGTTCACCACTAAGAGATAGGCTTCCGCCTGTGACCATGCCAGGCGTTGAGAAGGGAAACCCACCCATCAGATCGTTCGTGTTGCCGTAAAAAGGATAGTACGCAAGCAAGTTGGCCTTAGAGACCGACTTGGGCAGTGTGAGTGCCGGCGTGGTTGGCGTGACGGCGTTCGACGCTGCCGAGGTAGCGCTGCCCACGCCGTTGTTGGCAACCACAGTAAACGTGTAGGCCGTGCCGTTCGTCAGCCCTGTGACAACGTGGCCGCTGTCACTACTACTTCCACCATTGCTGTCAAAGCCGCCCGGGGGATTTGACACAACGGTATAGCCGACCTTTGCACCGCCGTCGACTTCCGATCCCTCAAAAGAGATCACCGCATAGCCGTTGAAAGCAGTAGCAACGGGTGTACCCGCTGCCGAAGGCGCACTCCCCGTCACCCCCTCACCCGTCAGCGTGATGGTTTGAACCGACGGCGTCATGTTGGTGGTGAAACTTAAGGTTGCAGTGTTCGAACCAATCGAGGTCGGCTGAAAGAAGACAGCAAAATCCGTGCTCATTCCGGGGTTAACAGTGACGATGCTACTGCCCGTGGGCGCACCGTTTGCATCTGAACCAAAGTTCCCCCCCCACCCAAAAGGCGACTGCGCATTGGGCCGTACGTCGCCGTCATAACTGGAGCGAAACGCTCCCGCAGGGCTGAGGGAAAGGGTGGAAATGATCAGCGGAACCGACCCTGTATTCCTCACGCCGAAAACTTGGATTTGGCTACGGCCGCCGACCGCGGTCGCCGGAAACGTTGTCGAGCCCGTGACGTAAAATCCGGGACTCTCGCCACTTATCACCGTAACGTTGTTGCTACCCCGGTTCGCCACATAGATCTTGGTCGTAACTTTGTTCACGGCAATCGCCCAGGGCGTTGAGCCCGCCCCTACAGTGGTAATCACGAAGTCAGTAGACCCGTCGATCACCGTAACATTAAGGCTGCTGGAATTTGCGACATGAATCTTGTTGGTCGCGGTGTTGATGGCAATGTCCCAGGGCGCTGTCCCCACCGCTAAGGAGGTCGTGTTGTTGGTAACCCCGTCGATCACCGTGACAGTGTTAACAGTGGAATTTGCGACATAGACCTTGTTGGTCACGGGGTTGACCGCGACATCGTTGGGATTCGAGCCAACCGCAACAGTAATCGTGCTGTTGGTGGCCGCGTCAATCACCGTGACGCTATTGCTGCTGTAATTTGCGACATAGACCTTGTTGGTCACGGGGTTGACCGCGACTTTGCGAGGATTCGACCCAACCGCAACAGTAGTCGTGTTGTTGGTGACCCCGTCGATCACCGTGACATTATTGCTGCTGTAATTTGTGACATAGACCTTGTTGGTCACAGGGTTAACCGCGACTTTGCGAGGACTCGACCCTACCTCAACGGTCGTCGTGACGTTGGTGATCCCGTCGATCACTATCACGTAACCGCTGTCGTTCGGGACATAGACCTTGTTGGTCACGATGTTGACGGCAATGTCCCAGGGAGCTGATCCCACCGCAACGGTGGTCGTGTTGTTGGTGACCCCGTCGATCACAGTGACGCTATTGCTGCTGTAATTGGCGACATAGATCTTGTTCGTCTCGGGGTTCACGGCGATGGCGGAAGGATTCGTTCCCACCGTCACGTTGGCCGTGGTGTTGGTCGCCCCGTCAATCACCGTGACATTATTGCTGCCGTAATTGGCAACATAGATCTTGTTCGTCTCGGGATTCACGGCGATGGCGGAGGGCAATGGCCCCACCGCAATAGTTTGCGCGCTTGCTGGTAGGTGGTTGAATGACAGAACACCAACCAAAAATGCAACAAGCCAAAACGGTACTCGGCGCAAACATGTGCTCACTGTAGCCTTCAAGGTCCCGGTCGCAAAACCGTGCGCGAAATCAACATTCATGAGTCACCCCTCAATTAACCGCGCCGCCGGAACGCAATGGCACCCGTTATGTTGTTATTGAGGTTGTACTGCACGCCCGCCCCCTGCCCTGTCCGTCCGGTAAAGAACCCGTCCAGGCTGCCGGTAAGGCCCGATGTCCCACAAGCCGGGGAGCACGTGATGTTGAGCGGGGTTGGCGCAGGAAGACCTCCGGCCGGTGAGGGTCCAGTGTTGGCACCGAAGGTCATATCACGATAAATCGCCATGCCCGTCGCAGAGGCACTCCAAGTCTGGTTGGCGACCGTGACATTAACCGATGCATCGACTGTACGCGCACTAAAGTTGGCATTTAGCGTCGCGCTATTCATTGTGCCCACATTGCCAAGCGTGTCGGTCGGACGCGTCGCCCCGGCTACTTCATAGACTGCCGAGCCGGTTAACGGTAACGTGGTCGGACCGGTCTGCGCGGCAGCAAAAATGTAATGCAAGCTTCGACTCGATAGCCCCGTCGAGACGCCGCCGATGATGGCGCTGCCGCCAGCCCAACGTCCCCAAGAAAGTCCGGTTGCGGCGTCGAACCCAGAATCAACGACCTGTGCCGTGCCAATCGCGTAATTGGTGCTTCCGGCAATGGTGCCGTCACCGCGTGCGAACGGCCCACGGAAGGTCTGTGCCGCTCCCGCCAGGTTGATCGACACCTCGTCCGGTCGGTTGATGGTGGCGTAGGTGTGAGAATAATTGGAAACCGCCAGCGAGTTCGTCGGGTCCGAAATCAATCCATAAACAAACGGCGCATTGACGTTTTGCGAAGGCGCCTGAAAAGCCACAACACCCGCCACATTTTGGCGTGTCGCGGAGTTAGCATCGCTGAACGAATAACCCAATATCATGCCCGACAGCGCGGCCCCCACAAAACTGCCTTCGAGACTGCCGAAGATCTCAGCGTTACCCGGCGACGTCTGGCCATTTACCGTTCTGGTAATGGTGAGGCCGTAACCAGTGATGGCAAAGAAACTATTTAAAGAAAACGGCACATTGGTGGCCTGGATGTTGTACGTTGGCGCACTCGGCGACGCGGCCATGGAGATGCCGAGCGAAGCGTTTAGTAATCGGGCGCTGAAGTTCACATCGAGCGTGGCCGTGGTGAGTGTTCCGCTAACACCGCCATCATTGGTTGGCGAGGTGGCACCGATACGCTGATAGGAGACAGTACCGGTGAGCACATCAGACAGGTAGGGTGGATAACCCGAGCTACCGTAGGCAAAGTGGGTACTGGCGGCGGGCCCGTTGAACGATCCGAGTCCGGTCAGCAACAAATTGGATGGCGAATTCCAACGGCCGATCGTGATTGAAGAGTTATTGCCGATATCGAACGTCCGGGGGTCTGCAATCGTACCGCCGGTAATCGTCGCGGACGTGCCTGCCCCACCGGGGACCGAGTTAAAAGCACGCAGGCCGATGCCTTCGAGCCTAATTTGGGCGGCGGTGGCTTGTCCCGAGTAGGTTGTGCCGGCACCCGCCAGCACTATGTCGCGCAAACCCGTCGGATCCGAGGCAATGACGACCGGCGACACAATGTTCGTCACAACCGGCGGCGGAGCGGTCGTGTTACCACTTCCACCCGTGCTGACGGAGCCTGAACCCGCCGCATTTACCGTTGGCGATGGTGCCGGTGCAGGCGCTGGTTCGGGCGCTGCCCCTTGTTTGGTTGAACCTGCCTCCTCCTTGGCGACCATCGTATTCGATGAATTGAGAATTAAGGGCGGCGTGGGGATGCGCTCTGGAGGTTTGCCCGACTCTACCTTGACCGTATCGTTGGGCAGTGTGACAACGGGCGCGAAATTACCTGTCAGGCTTGAAATGATGTGACTACCTTCAATGGTGTGATTGATGGTCGTCGGCGGCGTGCCCTCTTCCTCTTCGTGGACGAGGATGTTGCCAGAGCCGCGAATGCCCACGGTCGCGACTCGCGTTTTCATTTGGTATTTGTCGCGATTAGACGCGGTCAATAACCCGGTAAATGTCCGCAACGTGCCGCGCAGCAGCGACAATACCGCTCCATCTTGGTCCCCCGTTTTACGTTGGTATCTTTCGATACGCAACTGTGAATTCGAGCGCAACGAGAGCTTGGCTTGGTCGATCATCGAAAGCTGCGCCATACCGTCGGCTCCGGCGATAATCACGTCACCCGGATCAACTTCAAAACCTTGCGTAGCAATCATGCGTTGCCCACTGCGCTCAACAAACACTTGGCCGACAACATAGGTAAACGTACCGCTAGCGGCAACCACACTCATTGGCAGAAGACTGCCAATGAGCCCCCCAAACGCTAGGCAGCCGAATGTGATGCGTTTCAACAGGGCAGCCCCTCGGTATTGCTTTCTGGCACAGGACTGCGATGGGGAACGCTTGAATTGGTATGACGTCATGATTACTCCTGGGTGACTCCGGTACTACAGGAATTCGCAGCGGATGGTCGACGACACGTCGTGACGGGTGTAGTCATAAATTGAAATATTAGAATCGTTGCGAGACCCAAACCATTGCGCACGCAAGTTGCATCCCGCTCGAAACCGCCAATTGACGCCAAGGGTCACGTCTGCCAAATTGTCACGGCCATATTCAACGGTTGTGGCGCGCGCAAACGCGCTGTCGTCACGGCGCTTGGAGTACCCGATTGAACCAAACAACGAGAGTTTTTCAGCGATACCGCTCTGACCGTAGAGACGAACTCCCGACACTCTCTTTGACTTGTCTGTCACCCCGTCGGCGAGTTTTCTTACGGCGCGATCACGTGAGCCAAAGCCAGTCAGTTGCATCAAGGGCGCCCCCCTCCCGCCGAATGAAGTCAACAGCGAGATACTGGCGATCGTCGAATTGAAATCTTCGATGTTGTTACGGGGGAATCGCGTTTGCGCGGCCGCGGCACCGAGACTCAACTGATTGACACTACTAATGGTGTAACGGTACTCGGTGCCGCTGACCGCCGAGCGGCGGTCATTGGTCGGTTGCGGTTCGCCCGGCGCATCACCACGCTGTGCGAACGCGTTATACGTGGAGTTGAATCGGAATTGATGCTGCCCTCCATCCCAGATCGCTGCGGCGCGTAGCTCGCCAGTCCCCGAGTTAAACTCGGCCTCGCGCTTGTAACCGCGTCCGCGAAGATCCGCACCAACATACCCGTTCCAACGCTGAGAAATCGGGAACAGCAGGTCAGCCCCTACCCCAGTTCCAAGATACGGGGCTTTGCGTTTGATAGAGTTGCCTGTAGGAAGTACGCCTACCAGATCAAAGGCCTGCTGTACCGCCGTGGTGAAGTCGTTTGGAACCCCGGTGAGGTTGGTATCATAACCGAGCGCCATTTCCGCCCACAGACTGAGCATACGCCGGGCGGCGAGACGGCGTTCGCTGATGGCAGCGAGATATCTTTCAATTGCCATCATCGCCGCTGGCGGCGGATTGAGCGCGCGAAGTTTCTTGAAGGTGCCTTCCGCCAAATCCAGCGAGCCAACCGTGAAATAGGCGCGAGCCAAGTCAAGCTGTGCGCCAGCATTGTTGGGCTGGACGGCAAGCACCCGCTCGAATGCAATGATGGCCTCATCGACCTTGCCGCTGTCTAGGGCTGCCACCCCTAACAGATAGTCATATTCGACGTTCCCGGCAAGCACATTCTCCTTAGCCAGCAATAGTACGTATGCTTGTTTCGGATTAGATGCAGCAATAAGTGCCTTCGCCTCTTGAAATAGTTTGGTGTCTGCAAAGACCGGCATGGCGAGGCAACTTGTGATCAGCAAGAGTCCCAGCAGCGCGGCGTGAGGGCGGCTGGAGGCACCGCCCCCAACGCTATCTATTTCGGTTAAGCCTTGCATTTATTGGTATCTTCTTATTCGCGAACTTCGGGGGGGAAGGTAGACAATCCCGCCAGGGACGCAATAAATAGTTAGTCAAAAGGGAAAAAGTTCAGGTTCCCGAAAGTGCTTGCTTCGATCAAAATTCATACTTTCATCCGCACTTTATGTTAACCGCGCGGCGGTCGGAAGTAAATTTGCACCCCTCCTGAAAGGCCAAATTTGGGACAAATTCGAGATGCAACCCTCAATCAGGGGATGCCCCGCGAGCAGGGAGCACTCGAAAGGTGCGCATGCTCAGCAATTGTGGGGGCTAGGGCGTTGAAGCTTCTCTCCTCAACGCCACCGATCCCGCAACACTTCTCGTGCAGCATTATGTCCGGGAACACCTGTCACACCACCGCCCGGGTGCGTACCCGATCCGCACTGATACAAACCTGCAATCGGGGTCCGATAGTCGCCGTAGCCAAGTACCGGGCGGGCGGAAAACAGTTGGTCGAGGCATAAGGCACCATGAAAGATATCGCCCCCAACCAAGCCAAACTTGCGTTCGAGATCCAGCGGCGAATGTATTTGGCGGGCGATGACACTTTGACGAAAATTCGACGCAAATCTTGTGACAGTATCGATCATCAAGTCAGCGACAGTTTCTCGATGGTCGTCCCAACTACTGTCATCGGGCAATGCCGGTGCCACGTGTTGGCAGAACAGGCTTGCCACATGCTGCCCGCTGGGTGCCAGTGAATCATCAACCTTGGAGGGAAGCAACATTTCAACAATCGGCGCACGCGACCAGCCGCAGGTCTTGGCATCAAAAAATGCCTGTTCCATGTATTGCAACGATGGTGCGAAAATGATGCCCGACGACAAGTGAGGCCCATCCACTGGCAGGCACGCGAACGACGGCAACTCGGACAAGGCGACATTCATCCTAAACGTGCCAGACCCGCACTTGTATGACTCGATGCGCTGCAAAAACTCACTTGGCAACCACGTGCGGTCAATGAGTTTGCCAAACAGCAACTTCGGATTTAAATTCGAAACAACCTTCGCCGCGCGAAGTGCTTCGCCGGAGGCGAGCCTTGCACCCACCGCGCAACCACGCTCGACAATCACCTCCGAAACATCGGCGTCGAGCGAAATTTCAACGCCACGGGCACCGCACTCTGCCGCCATCGCTTGAGTGATGGCACCCATCCCGCCAACTGCGTGCCCCCAGATACCCGGCTTGCCATTCACTTCGCCAAACACGTGATGTAACAGCACGTAGGCAGAGCCTGGCGTGTAAGGTGAGGCAAAATTTCCGACCACACTGTCGAAGCCAAAACACGCTTTGATCGGCGCGGATTCGAAGTGCTGGTCAAGCACATCCCCCGCGCTCTTGGTGAACAGATCCAACACGTCGCGGCGCGCAGACATATCCAGTGCTTTGAATTTTCTGCCGACTTTCCACGCCTGCAATAAGTCGCCAATCCCACCGCCAACATTGGGCGGCGTCTCCAACAACAAATCCTTCAACACCGACGCCACTCGATCAAGCATCGCAAAATAGTTAGGCAGCGCCGCGGCATCCTTTGCCGAAAATTTGGCAACTTCGGCTTGGGTGGCCGCGAGGCCACCGCCGACCTTCAAATAATCACCTGGTCGTGCGGAAAGTGGCATGAAGTTGGAGAATGGCCGCTCAATCACTTTCAAACCACGCTCATACAATCGCAAATCCCGAATGACTTTGGGATTGAGTAGGCTGACCGTATAACTCGCCGTGGAGTTGCGAAAACCCGGATGGAACTCTTCGGTGACTGCGGCACCGCCAACCACCGAACGACGCTCCAATACCCGCACCGACTTGCCCTTAGCCGCCAAATAGGCGGCGCAGACCAAACCGTTGTGGCCGCCGCCGATGACTAGGACGTCATAGGTCTTGTTATTCACGTGCATGAGATATTCTCGAACATTCTGTCCGGCGATTATCCGTCATCCCCACGGTTGCCACGCCGGCAGGCGACGGCGGCGGCTGACTAGCGTCAACCGGCAACCTCTTTCATCACTTGCGACATGTCGATGGTGGAAGCCTTTTGACGAATTTCAGGAAGGTAGCGGGTTTGTAATTGTTTTGCCTCGCCCAACATGCCCAAAAACGAGGCTTTCAAGGTGTCTGCCGAGAGTGTGCGGCCGTTTGCATAGTAACGTTTGGCGACTTGGCCAAGCGCGTATGTAGTGCCAAAAGAAAACGCCGAACCGGCGACGGCGCTGCCTGCCATCCGACCGAGGCCACCGGCGATAGCGCCCAGTAAGCCCCCAACAAGGCGACGGCCAAACTGTTCAACATATTGCGAGGTCAGGCCGACACCCAGTGTTCCCAAGAAATCCTTGATGTGGCTTTTGTCCAAGTCGAAGCCGTGTGACTTGCCAATGCGATAGACCATTTTCATTTGCAGTGGAATGATGGCCATGGAGGCAAGGCTTTGCGGCAGCAATTCAAGCGCTCCATTCAAGATACTGTAGTTCAGGATCATCTTGTCCAGTTCTGCCTCGGTCATGGTCGAAGCATACGTCGGTTCAACGGAATTGGAAGTCGACTCACTCGTTACCAACGGAGCCGCTGCCATCGCGGCGGACTGCCTTAAAACCTCGCCCGCCTGTGGTTCTGCCAAGCGGAGAGCCGTCTGCAACGAGGCGAGAAAGGCGATCTCAGCCGGAGATAGCGCGCCATCTGCATTACAAACACCGGCCGCAAATTCGTAAGCGATCGCACGGCATTCGTCACTGGCCAGCATCGCTGCGGCATCGGCCACGCCAACCTTTTTCAGCAACACATTTTGATAGAGCAGCGGCATATTGGCACCGCTCTCAGCGCCGAGCGCGCCCGCAATACGGCGTATCTCGGTGCGCTCCTGGTCGGAATTATTGCCGTCGGCAAACGCGGCCAGCATGGCAATCGTCAACAAGCCGTCGCGCTCTTGTTCGTTCATTTTGTTTCACTCCAGTATTGTTCGAGTCACGCTTAGACGTTGTGCCGCAGGATAGTTCGATTGGCGGCTGGGTGATCCGTACAAGAAACCCTTTATTCGGCGGGCATCTTCGAGTAGAAACGCCCTAAAACGCCCGCCCCTAAACGAGTTTTTCTTTCAGCATCTGAATTTTCTCCTGTACGCGCAAATCGAACTTCGCCACGTTAACGACCACGCGGTCGTGCGTGCCCCCGCCGATCAAGTCGCGCTGGTCATGCACTTCGACCGCAAATCTGATCTTGCGGCCCTCGACCTGTGCGACCGTGGCGCGCGCGACGATACGCATCCCCACCGGCGTGGCGGCGATGTGGGAGATATTCAGGCTTGTGCCCAAGCTTTGGTGTCCCTCTGGCAGCAATGCCTCGCAGCATGCCAGCGCAGCCGCCTCAATGACGTTGATCATAACGGGCGTGGCGAGCACACGGATGCGGCCAGAGCCAACGCGCGAGGCGGTATGTTCATCCCTTACCAGTAGCGTGGATTCGCCGGAAACGCCAACGGAGATTACGAGACTTGTCGTCATTGTTGTGGTCGATTTTGATACAGATTCCGCATTGAGGCTAAGTTGCTTTATTCTAATCGTGTGGCAGACCAAATCCCGCCACGAGTCACGCCAATTCCATACCGCATGTCACCAGCGCCCACTGCCACACTCGCCATACCTGCCACGCTCCCGCCCTACGACTACGTGATTGTAGGTGGCGGCACGGCGGGATGTTTACTCGCCAACCGGTTGTCTGCAAGCCCGGCCAAGCGCGTGCTGCTCCTCGAAGCAGGCGGTGGTGACGATTGGTACTGGATTCACATCCCGGTGGGTTATCTCTTTTGTATCGGCAACCAGCGCACCGACTGGTGTTACCGCACAGAGCCAGAGCCGGGACTGAATGGCCGCTCCATTCTTTACGCACGCGGCAAGACCTTGGGAGGCTCTTCTGCCATCAATGCCATGATTTACATGCGCGGCCAGCGCCGCGACTACGACGAGTGGGCGGCATTAACCGGCGATAACAGCTGGTCGTGGGATCAGGTGTTGCCAGTATTCAAGCACACGGAAAATCACTTTGCGGGGCCTTCTCCAATTCATGGCGGTCAGGGCGAGTGGCGCGTTGCCCCGCAACGCCTTGCCTGGCGCGTATTGGACGCGTGGCAACAGGCGGCGGCTGAGTGTGGAATTGCGCCGGTAGCGGATTTTAATGGCGGTGACAACGCCGGCAGCGCCCGCTTTCAGGTCAATCAGCGCGCCGGTTTGCGCTGGAGTGCGGCGACCGCGTTCCTGCGGCCAGCCTTGCCCCGTCATAACTTGACGGTGTGGACAAAGGCGCTTGCCACAAAGGTACGTTTGCAAAATAACGCTGGCACCCTACGTGCCACCGGTGTGGAGTTCATACGCGATGGCGAATTCGTCTATGCACCAATTGCCGAAAATGGCGAGGTGTTGCTCGCCGGGGGCGCAATCAACTCGCCGCAACTGTTACAACTATCCGGTATCGGTGCGCCGAACCGGTTGTATCAACATGGCATTCATGCCGCACACGAACTTACCGGCGTGGGCGAGAATCTACAGGATCATTTACAACTTCGGCTGGCCTACAAGGTGTGTGGCGTTCGAACCTTGAACGAGTGGTATCACACATGGTGGGGAAAGTTACAAATGGCGGCACAATTCGCGCTTTTACGACGCGGGCCGCTCACCATGGCACCGTCTCAGCTAGGTGCATTTGCAAAATCTGATCCCGCGCAAGCCAGCCCAAACTTGCAATACCATGTACAGCCGTTATCACTGGATAAGTTCGGCGAGCCACTACACACGTTTCCGGCGATCACCATGAGCGTGTGCAATCTGCGCCCCACTTCACGCGGCCATGTCCGCTTGCGCACCGCCAACGCAGCAGACGCCCCCGCCATTACGCTCAACTATCTTTCAACCGAAGCTGACAAAACCACCGCGGTCGATGCCATCAAGCTGACCCGGCGTATTGCCAAAGCGCCTGCCCTGGCACACTTACGACCCGAGGAATTCCTGCCCGGCCTGCGCCACCAAACTGAAGCGGAGTTGATCGACGCCGCAGCAAACATCGGCACCACGATTTTTCATCCGGTCGGTACCTGCAAGATGGGACGTGACCATGATGACACTGCGGTCGTCGACTCGCGGTTGCGGGTGCGCGGTGTTGCGTCGCTGCGTGTGATCGATGCATCGGTGATGCCGACGATTACCTCGGGCAACACTAACTCCCCCACCCTTATGATCGCCGAACGCGGTGCGACGATGGTGATCGCCGACGCACTGGCGATTCAGGCGCGTAACCGGGTCCGCACTTGAATCCGCGCCTATCGGGAATCCCGGTACCGTCCAATGACGCGCCGTTAGCATGGTTCTTTGTCAGCGTTTGGGGCAGCGGTTTTATTGCGACCAAAATCGGCCTGCAACACGCCGCGCCGTTTACCTGTCTGGCGTTGCGCTTTTGTCTGGGGACTGTTTGCTTGTTGCCCGTATTGCAGCGGCGCTTTTTGCTGGATACCGATCTGTGGCCAGCCGCCTTCATCCAATTCGTCACGACATTAGTCGTGCTCGCCCCGTTAGCGTTCGTTGTTGAGGCAGCTAGGATGGAATGGGCTTGGCAGCTATTCGCGGCGATGCTGTTCTTGGTGGTACTCGCCTCCATTCTTAGTCGCAGCGCGCAACACATGCTTATGCGCCGCGGCCAAGCCACAGATGTCTCCAGCATTCTCTACCTGCCGCCAACATTCGCCGTTGCTGCGCTGCCCCCTGAAAGTCGCCCTTGAAAACACCCATGGCAATGAAGCCGCTGCCTCTCATCATCATCCTATTGATCCTCAATCATGTCGCGTCCTATGGTAGCCGCGTGACAGTAACGCTGTTTGCCATCGATCAGCAATCATCAGCCTTCACGATCGGTTTATTGATGGCGCTATACGCGCTGCTGCCGGCGCTTTTGTCGGTCAAGGCAGGCCGTTGGATTGATCGGATCGGTGTGGAAAAGCCATTTCAGCTCGGCTCCATCGCAGTCGGCATCGGTACATTCGCTGCTTTCCTGTGGCAGTCGATCTACGCGCTCTACTTCACCAGCGTCATCGTCGGTTTGGGATTTATGTTAATCAACGTCGCCGCGTATCACGCGGTAGGAGAAATGAGCAGCGCAAGCGAACGACCGATTAACTTTAGCTACGTCGCACTCGGATTTTCAGCTTCAACGTTCGTTGCGCCAATCTTGTCGGGCGTAGTCATCGACCACTTTGGACATCGGATGGCATTTTTGGTGCTTGCGCTATTTACCGTTTTACCCATCACCGCGTTATCGTTTCGACTGCTGCCGATGCATCGTCCGCACAAAACCGAAGAAGAAAAACCGAGTGGCCCGGTACTCGACTTACTCAAGGATGCGGAAGTTCGGCGCCTGTTTGTGACGATGACCATCATCACTTTGGCATGGGACGTTTATGGCTTCGCCATCCCGATTCATGGCTCGAATATTGGCCTGAGTGCGTCTGAGATCGGTATTGTGATGGGTGCCTTCGCCGCCGCCACATTCAGCGTGCGGCTGGCAATGCCGTTTCTGGTTCAACACATGCGACCTTGGAGTGTGTTGAAGTCTTCGCTGCTGGTGGCAGGTTGCAGCTTCGCGCTGATTCCGCTTACCCATCACATCGGGCTGCTGATGGTGTTGATGTTTTTGCTGGGCTTGGGCCTCGGCGCACCGCAACCGATGGCGCTCACGCTGTTACACGAAACGACTCCGAAAGGTCGCGCTGGCGAAGCACTTGGCCTGCGCACAACACTAATCAACACTTCACAGACGACGATGCCGATGTTGTTTGGTTTGATCGGCGCTGCATTCGGGCTTGCCCCGATCTTTTGGGCAATGGCATTTTTCCTAATCGGCGGCGGTGCGTTGACCGGCGACCGACCTCGCAAGCACTAGCCTGAGTATTTCATGGCTCGCCCGCTGCGTTGAAGAACGTTGTCTCTGAACAACCGGCTGAACAACCGGCAAACCGATTCGGATCGGTCGCCTTTTTGCAACGGGCGCAGACTGCGTGTCCATTCTCGGGCGATTGGGCGGCAATGCATTTGCTGCAGTGTTTGTCAGACATCCATCCTGCTGCCGCGCGCATTTGGCAACCACGGCCCGCTATGCTCGGCTCGGTCAGAAGGAAATCGTCCGCCCACCCGCCCGCTTTCTGACGCATCCCAATGAAACGATCAGGCTAGGGTTTTCCTGCGGCTGGCGTTTGTAGCTCAGACACCCTAAGCTCGTGCTCCCAGAGTTTTTCGCCAGTATTGGAAAAACTGCGCAGGGTAATTTTGCGCTCAGATTTGCTGCCGCTGAAGTCCAGTGTACAGAAGTTGCGCTGCGCGACGAAGGTTCCCTCGACGACCTTTTTGTATCCCCGCTCTCGTTCGACGACCGACGCGATGCCGGACAATAGTGGTGAGCACGTCAACTCATAAAGTGGATACGTACCGGATCGCTCGGTCTTGAGCAACTCTGTGAAATGCCGATCACCGGTAAGAAAGATGACGCCGTTAACCTTGTGGTCAACTAAAAATCTGAGGATATCGGCACGCTCCTCCGGGAAGTTATGCCAACCATCGTATTTGCTTGCGTCGTTAGTCACCTGGCTTCCGGCGACAATTAACTTGATCGGTGACACGGACATCAACAGCGCGTTTTTTAGCCAGCGTAGTTGCGCTGCCCCCAACTTGGTCTTGTCTTTCAACTGCAACTCATCATCATCGCGATAATATCGATTGTCGAGCATAAACAATTCCGCATCGTTAAATCGGTAGGTGGTAAACGTGCCCGGCAACTCCGGAAGCCCATAACTCGGGTTTGCCCAGTACCGTTTGAACAATGCAAGTGCCTCCCCTTTCAGCCGATAACTGGAATTGCCATTATTAGGTCCGTATTCATGGTCGTCCCATATTGAAACATGCGAGCCGGTGCGGAGCAGCACCTGCTGCTCCGTAGTGCTGCGGTCATAGCGCCAGCGATAGCGTAAGCCCAGTTCGCTGTCTTCATCGACTTCGCGGTAGTAAAGATAATCGCCACCCCAGACCGTCAGATCGGGTGCCTCGCGCGCCATCGACGCATATATCCGTTTGTCTTCGGGTGCGCCTCCATAAGGCCGCCCCAGCCGATCATATCGCGTCTCGTTCACAAAAGCACAGCTGCCAAGCGCCATCTTCCAATCGGGCGGGTCGGTACGCCACTGCCACAACGCTTGTGTCTTAAACGTTAGCGTCTGCGACACTTTTTGCTCTTTACCATTGATCATCACACGATAGCCATAGGTGCGACCGGGTTCGAGCAAACCCACCGTGAACTGAGCGACGAAGTCCGTGTCTTCGACGAGCGGAACGGTCGCCGTCCTCAGTCTAACCGGCGTCATCTTCGCGATGCCCGTCTCCCAATACTCGATTTGCGCGTGCCCCTTACCAGTGGCCTGCACCCAGATTTTGACTTGGCGCATGGCGGTCGCCCCAACCATGGGCCCGGCCTGCAGCTGCGAAGCCATCGCGCGGCCTGCAAGCGTTGCGTGCGCAATGAGCATGAGTAACAGGAAGGTGCAGTGTGGCCAGATTTGAGAGGGTTGCCGTGAGAAAAACGCTAGCGACATGCGGACTTCCTGAAGGTGGGTGAAAAACGGGGACGGCGGTGACCGGCGAATTCTTAAGGATAGCCGAACCACATGACAAAAGTGCTGAACACCCGGCTCGGGATGCGCCGTAAACGGCACCGCCGGAAAAAAAGACTTGCAAAACGCACGAAAACTGTATAAAAAGCCAGTCATGGAAAATTTAACCGTACGCCAGCAAGAAATTCTAGACTTCCTAAAACAATGGATTGCGGAGAATGGTATGCCGCCGACACGCGCCGAAATTTGCGCGGCGTTGGGCTTCCGCTCACCGAATGCCGCTGAGGAACACCTTCGCACCTTGGAGCGCAAGGGCGCTATTGAAATGTTGCCCGGCTCATCACGCGGCATTCGCATCTTGGGCGAAGAAACTGCCGCCAACGATGAAGAGTATGGCCTGCCGCTCATCGGCAGTGTGGCCGCTGGTTCACCAATCCTCGCTGCGGAAAACATGATTGGCCGTTATCCCGTCAGTCCTTTGATGTTTCAGCCACGTGCAGACTATCTCCTGCAGGTGAAGGGCATGAGCATGAAGGATATCGGCATCATGGACGGCGACTGGCTTGCTGTGCACAAAACCCAACAGGCGCGTAATGGCCAGATTGTGGTGGCACGTGTTGAAGGTGATGCCACGGTCAAACGCTTGAAGGTCAAAGGTAAACAAGCCTTCCTCGTGGCGGAGAATGCCGATTACCTGCCGATTGTGGTGGATCTCTCCAAACAAACACTTGATATCGAAGGTCTCGTGGTGGGGGTAGTGCGGACGATGTAGGCACAGCCACGCACGTGGCGACGGTAAACTGCCGCCCATGCTCAGGTCTGCGCGGCCACCATTGGCACCCTAGCCTCTGTCCATCTGCCGTCCACTGTTACGAGTTAGAAATTGGCCAAACTCTATTTCCGCTTCGCCGCGATGAACGCTGGCAAATCAACTTCGTTGTTACAGGTTGCGCACAACTATGAGGAGCGCGGCCAGTCAGTTGACCTCTACACTGCTCGCGTCGATGATCGTTACGGCGTCGGCAACGTAACCTCGCGGCTGGGCGTCACCCGTGATGCGGCGACCTTCACCGCCGAGACCAATTTCGCCACGATCTACGGTGCCAAGCCGACTCCCTCATGCGTCCTCATCGACGAGGCTCAATTCCTGAGCGAGGCGCAGGTCACACAGCTTCATCGTTTAGCGCACACTTCATCTACCCCGGTGATCTGCTACGGGCTGCGCAGCGACTTCCAAGGCAAGCCGTTTCCCGGCTCCAAGGCGCTGCTCACATTGGCCGATGATCTGGAGGAGATGAAAACGATTTGCCGATGTGGCCGCAAGGCCACGATGAACGTGCGTCTTGACGCTTCGGGAAATCGCATTACCGAAGGTGCACAGGTTGAAATCGGCGGAAACGACCGCTACGAAGCAGTCTGCGCGCGGCGGTTTTATACCGGCAAGTGCTGATTCGAGAGATGTCCGGACAAGCGGATTACCTCCTGCCAGCCAACGCGCATCACTCGACACCGCAAGCAGAAATTATGCGGAAACTCGCCACGACGCTATTCATTTCAATCGACGATGTTACCGAAGCGCCCGATGACTTCGTGCGTGGCGAGCAGTATGCAGGGTTTCCAGCAGCGCTGGACACCATCGCCCAACTAACGGCGCAACCTAGCGCGCACTACATTCGTCGCGCTCAATACGGGGCGCGTTAGCCTATCTGCTGCGTGAGTTCAAGAAACAAATTTCGGTCTCTAAGTTCCGGCGCGAACGCCAGACAATAAAAGGGTATCCGGAATATTGTGTGGAATTTGCTAGGCCGTGCAAATAAACGGTTCTCACTCATTTGTTGTTTAGTGCCTAATCGACCGAGGGCTAATTTTCAGAGCAAGTGTGGAATTGGCTTCCTGCATGTCCGCTTTGCGGCAGCGGGAACCGCCGTCGTTGACCCAAAGCGGCTGTACGATTTTCCCGAAAGCGGACCTTCGCTTGCTCGCTGCGAGCTGCGTATTCGAAATTACGCAAATCGCGCTATCACGAACCCAGCAGCGGTAGCCAAGGGCAGCAAATAAAACGCCACAAAGATACCTCTCTGCGACTTGCGCGCGTATTGCTTGTATCCATGCTCGTGAACAAGCGCAAGGTGCATGAGCAGCGCGACTAGCAAAAATGCGGGGCGCGCTAGCTGTTGGTCCTGACTATAAAAACTAATGGCTGCCGCGATCACGAGCGAGCAAGTCCAAGAGAACAGATTAACGATCATTCAGGGGGTTGATCAGGCAGTCTATGGGAACAGCCGATTCTGCCCGTTCACACTTACAGTCCGCTTCGACGTGCCGAGGCCGCAACAAACCATCCCATGACGTAAAAGAAGGTAACGCCAAAGACGATCATTGGCCAGTCAAGACGAGAGGTTGGGTGGCTTATCCACAGGTACCCAAGCAGTCCGCACAGGGCGGATATCGCAAAAGCAATGCCCTCCCTCAAGTGCCTTTTTTTCATTGGCGTTAGCCGAACCCAGCCAGATACGGCGCTACCTAGAAACGCAATGATCAGTATGTCCAATCCAGAATCCCGTTCGGAGGGCAGCGTTCATCTAAGCCAACGACAAGCGACCAATGTTAAGTGATGGGTGCAGCGACCATTCTTAAACAGCCGCTTCTGGCCGGTTTTTAATTCTATTCCTCGCAGGAGTTGAGCTAGCCTGATTCAGTTACTGGTTATGACACCTGCAGCGAGGAGCGTGATTCTTCCATTCGCACCTTTTGTATACAGCCAGCTCGACACAGTCCACTCTTCTTTGGGCGCACCCACGGTTGAACTCTTTCGCATGAATGATTTCTCAAAGTAGAACCGACGCCAATCTGACTCGATTGAAGCGGGCTTGCCTAAAGCGCGCTCGACTTCGCGAACTGATGTGTTGAGCCATATCTTGCCGTCGAGGCTGGCACGCTGAAACTGCTTCGGCAATTCCGGACATTCATCAGACTTCCATGCATTGGCCATGATCGGTTCAGCCGCGAAGTGGGTCACGCTATGCTGCGGGCCGCCCATTTCGCCCGACGAGCTAATCCAAAGCCGATAAGAACTTTGGGCTTGGTTTGAGGTGTAACAAAGCCAATAGTTGCTCTCGGACGCATCTCCAATATGGGCAATTTTTCCTGTGCCCAGCCGTCGAAGAACCTCGTCCAGCGTAGTCTTTTCAAAGGCCACCCTAAACTGACCCAATTGAAGATAGCGGATGGGATCGTACGCAACTTTCTTTGCGGGTACTGCCGACTCGAAAGGAAAAACGGGTGGTGGAAGAGGTTCCGCCAAGACGACGCTGGGTGCCAACAGCACCGCGATGAGTAATCTCGAAATTCGCATGGTTGTTTCCCGGTCCTTCGGCCCAGAATTTAGAACGCCTAGCAGCCAACCTAGATGCGCCAATGGCAAGTCAGGCGATTACTGCGCTAGAGATGCATTGGCGAATTCTTGCAGGCCATTGTGTCAAAAAGCAGGCAAATCTTTGCAGCGGTATCGTTTGCGCTCAATTTCAATCAGCAGCCGCTTGCCATGTGTCGGCGTATCGATGAATTTCTGAAGTTGCGAGCCATGGCCGAATAGCCCGACGTTGCCACAATGTGGGCAAGCGGTAGGTTGGACCGTTCCTTCTGCCTGAACCGTGTAAAAGTCACCTGAGTCTTTTAATGACAACACGCGCAGGCGCGGGAGGTGCAGGATGTCCGAGGAACGGAGGATGCTCAAAGTATCACCTGTCGAGGTTTAATTCCACACAATATTCCGGATTACGGAAGCATTGTATTCCGACAGATTCAACAGTCAATTCCGGAATTCAGTACGACAATCGCTTGCTCATGATTGCCAGTTCAACGCCAAATTCCGGATACCCAAACAAAATACCCGCGATGCAAATCTAATCGCGGGTATCCTGTTTACGACGAACGCTGAAGCAAAACACGCTACAGCGTCGCCTGCTTATTTGAACGTGTATTGAAACCCGCCGCGGAAGTAACGACCACGCAGGTCATAGAGGGTTGAATCCCAACCAAACGTTGATGGATCAAACGGTGGCTGACGGTCTTCCAAGTTAAGCGCACTGAGATAAAACTTCAGCTTCTTAGCGTAGGTGTAGGACAACGACAAATCGGTTGTTAGGTACGAATCAACGCTCCCAATCGTCGTCGGGATAATAGTGGCGTTCAGTTGGCGATAACCGCTAATGTAATTACTCGTAGCCGACACCGCGAAGCCTTTGTAATCCCAATCGAAGCCCAACTTCGCCTTTGCGCGCGGCAGCGCGCCACGGCCCGGGGAGCCCTGTAACCCGTTGTTGCCGGCATACTGCACCAAGTTTGCGCCGCGTGCCGGCGGCTGTTTGAAGTTAGTCAGGTACGAAGCAACTGAGCGCACCTGCAAGCGGCCCGGGAAGCCCCACGCGGATGGCACGACCCAGCGTGCTTCCGCATCGAGTCCCTCAACGGACACACGCGCCACATTGACGTAGCCGTCAAAAATCGTGGTGATCAAGCCAGCGGAATCGCGAACGATAGCGTTCGGAAAGAGCGCGGCGTTGTTGGCGATAAAGCCCGCGCCGTTGATGGAGATAAGGTCGCGCTGATCGATCTTGTACCAATCCAACGACAGCGACAAGTCTTTAATCGGATCCCAAACGGCACCAATCGAAGACGATTCGGACCTCTCAGGTTTGAGGTTAGGGTTGCCGCGCAAGATCACAGCAGTGCCACCAGTTGCACCGAGACCAGTGAGCGTGGTGAGGCTCAATGTCGTCGACTGTGTATTCTCCACGAGGGTCGGCGCGCGGAACCCTCGGTTATACGACATGCGCACCAATACATCCTTGCTAGGTGACCATTTCAGGCCGACTTTCGGAGAGACAGCGCTACCAAAGTCGCTGTAGCGGTCCGCACGAGCCGCAGCGACAAGTTCAACCGCCTTGGTGAACGGTGCGCTGACTTCGGCAAATGCCGCGACGACATTGCGCGAGCCGTTGGTGATCGACGAACCCGTGCCAAGCAGACGCCCAGTGCGCGTGAGCGGATCAGGTTGGTCGTTAAACTTCTCGCGGCGAGCGTCGAGACCCATCGCGAAGCCAATATCCCCGCCATCGAGTTTGCCAATGGTGGTGGTGGCTTTGATGTCACCAAAGGCAAGATCAGACGTCGAGTTGCGCTCGGTGCTCACACGAATTGCCGCCGTTTGCGCCGGAGTGGGCGCTAAGAAGTTGTACGTGCCGTTCTGAATCGCGAGCTGTAGCGCATCAGCATCAACCTGATTCTGACGCTTTTCGTTTATCTTACTCTGCGAAACACCAATCGCACCATCCCATTCCCAGCGTCCCGCAGTTCCATTAAAGCCACCGAGCACGCGGTAAGCGTCGGTTTTGATGTCGTTTTGCACCGCGCCAACGTCAAAGAAGGTGTAGCGCAGTTGGTATGCGCGACCGAAAGGGTTGGAAGGGTTGGTTGCCGGAATACGCACGTTGTAGAGGCGCGCCGTCTGCGTGGCCGGATCAAACACTTGCGACGACTGCGTCATCGTCTGCGGCTGCGAAATAAAATTGGTTTTGTTCTGCGCGTACTGCGCTTCGAAGAACGCGTTGGTGCCACCCGACAACTCAAAGTTACCGCGTGCCATGCCGCCCACACGCGTTTGCTCAGGGTAGGCGACGATGAAAGGAGTCAGCGAGCCTGCGCAAATCGTACCAGTCGTGAAGAATGGTGCTGCCGGGATCGCGCCGAGGTTCAAGCGGAAGCCGTTGCCCATGCACGTGGTGAATGCCTGACGGCGCACGCCACCCGGGACGCCTGTGGGCTGTACTGTCAAACTCGTCGGCGAGAACGCCGGGTCTGGTGCCACCGATACCCACGTACCCGCTGAGGACGTCAGGAAGTTATTAAATAGTGCGCCACCAACATAACGGGAGTAGTTTCCGTCTCCCACCCATTTGCTATCGGATAGCAGCATGCGGTCGCGGTGGAAGTAATCGACAACACCAAAGATGTTGTACTTGTCTTTAGCCAAGCTGCCGACGCCGCCGCTGATGTTTACATTCCGCTCGTTGAGGCCACCATCGCTACGGCGCCCGGCGTCTGCGCCGAACTGAATGCCCTGGTAATCCTTGCGCATGATGAAGTTCACCACGCCACCGATTGCGTCAGAGCCATACACTGCCGATGCCCCATCCTTCAACACTTCGATACGTTCAATCGCGCCCTTCGGGATGGAGTTCAAGTCGACAAAGGTATCCTGATTGTTACGCGCAAATGCATGATTCGCCATGCGGCGTCCGTTGATCAGCACCAGCGTCGATTTTTGCCCGAGGCCGCGCAGCGATACGCCCGATGCACCAGACTGGTTGCTGATGTTGGATTCGTTGCCGCTACCACCCGAGTTGACGGTAAGGCCGCGCACAAAGTCGCCAACCGTGGCCACAGCACTGCGGTCGATTTCTTCACGCGTGATGACTAACACCGGCAGCGGCCCCTCGACGTCGGCGCGCTTGATGTTCGAGCCGGTGACTTCGATCTTCTCGACCTTGACAGCGCCCTGGGCAAACGCCGATGTGGCGGCAATCATCGAACCTGCCATTGCCAGCCCGACTGCCTGGGTGATGTTTTTTATCTTCATAGATGCCTCCGGAAAAAATGCAGCGGTAGTTGCGATTGTAGTGATTATGAGCTTCACTTTTTTTCAACGACGCGGCGCACGGTATCAATTTCCGCACCAGCCAGCGAAGTTGTCCGGACAAATTGTATTCCCCTAAATGTACCACGTCAAACAATGTTGCATGCACACAACATTGCGCCGCGACACCCGGCTGAAGCGCTCGGCAAGCGGCTCGCCAACAGCGAAGCCGCGTTACGTATTCGACACGGTGCCGGCAAGCGTATCCTCGCCATCGGCCACTGGGTTTGTCACGTACTTCCGCAATCCCGTCGGCAAACGGTATGACGCGTCAGCCCGCTGCCTGCGACGCCTCCTTGAATTCTTTGATTTCGCGTTTAACAAAGAAGCTCATCAAAAACGCCGCCGCCACGAGGGTGCACAGGATGTAAAACGCAACATGATAGTTGCCGAACTTGTCAAACAACACGCCCGTGAGCCAAATGCCGAGCCCACCGGCGATGGCATCCATCATGGTGATGGTTCCCAATATCTTGCCCGCGTCAGTCAAGCCGAAATTGTTAATCGCCTGCAACTGAATGAGGGTATACGCCCCACCCCAGCCAAAGCCGATGATGACAACGGCGGCTTTGACCAAATCTTTGTCGAAGGTGACAAGCAGCACCATGCCGATCAGCATGATGAAGAGGTTGCCGCGGAATACCCATTTCGGCGGCAGGATGTCTGCTAGGAAACCAAACAAAAATTTGCTAAACAGGCCTGGAAGGAACAACAAGCCGAGCGCGTATTTGGGATCAAACCCCAGTGGAATGACATACAGAATCAAGTGTGCGACCACGGCCAGTACCGAATAAAAGGTGGCCATTGCGACAAACGACAGCGCCCAGAAGCTGCGCGTCTTTAAGGCTTCTTTGTAACGCAAGTCATTCGGCGACGGCGCGGCAGCGGATTTGTTCGGTACGCCGTGGCCCAACGGCACCGTATTTTTCTCAGCAGGTGTGCGCACCAGCCACCATGTCAGGAGCATGAATGCCACCGGAATGATGGCGACGATGCCGAACGCATGACGCCAGCCGTAGCTGCCGATTAAGCTAATGATCAGCGGCGGGAGTACGATTCCACCCAAGCTGCTGCCAACAACCGCGAGGCCAACTGCTGTGCCGCGATGTTTCACAAACCACTGCGAGGCAAGGATGACCGCGACATTGATTCCCGCCATTACCAGAATAATGCCGAATCCAAAATGAATCGCGTAGAGATGGGTTTTGTCCTGAATCTGGCCGTAGAAGAAATACAGCACGGCAAATATGCCCAGTCCCAGCATCATCAATCGCCGCACCCCAAAACGATCAATCATCGCGCCCGCAAACGGCGCACACAACCCGGCGACAACCAGCGTCAACAGGTCGCGAAACTTCAACTCACCGCGCGACCAGCCGAATTCCTTTAACAGCGAGCTATCGAAGGCAGTGATACCAGTGGTGGTTAGGCCGTTGGTCACTAACAACAGCAGCATGGCCATGATGGCCATTACCCACGGGTAAACCGTGTTCGGTTTGGTGGCCAACGGGATCGGCGTATCGGTCATGGCAAATTCTCCTGGTCAGGCGTTGTATTGCGCTTCATCGGTTGGACTCTACTATTGTTGCGAGCAAATCGGCGAGGTCGAGCAGAGCTGCATCACAGCCAGGTGCCATCATCAGTTGCAAGCCACTCGGCATGCTACCCGGCAAGCCGGGTATTGGCAGGCTGATTGCGGGTGCACCGGTGAAATTGGCCAGACAGGTGAAGTCGGCCTGGTTCGCGGGAATCGGTGCCGAAAAGTCAAATGCAGTTTGCGGTGCGGTGGGCCAACATAGCGCATCAACGTCGGCTAACTGGTCACGCAACACCGACGCAGCGGCATCAATGGCAGCATGCGCAATTGAGATATCCGCCGCCGACTTGGCCGCTCCAAAAGCGATAAGTTTGCGCAAATGTGCAGACACGCCCTGATCGTCCTTGGCCAGCAAGTCGGCCAAGGTAACCGAAAGTTCAGCCTCACAGATGAGTAAACCGGCGCGCCGTGCGGCCGCTAATTTGGTTTGGTTGACTGCACGTGTTGTCAGCGGATACCCCGCACGCACAATTGTGTCCAACGCGCTTTCGTAGTCGCGACGCACATCGGCGTCGAGACCGGCACGTGATGCTTCGTCAAGTACGGCAAGGCGCGCCGGTTTGACCCGAGTCGCGGGCGCGTTATCGTACTGACGGGCACAAGCGTCATTTGCATCAAAAAAATCGAGCACGGCAAACACGTCACGCACGTCGGCAACAGTATTGGCGAGAATGCCGACATGATCGAGCCTGCGCGACAATGGTTCCACCCCGCGCATGCCGATGCGACCGTAACTGGGCTTAAAGCCAACCACGCCGCAATAGGCCGCAGGTATTCGACACGAGCCCATGGTGTCGGTGCCAAGCGCCACGCGCACCATGTGAGCCGCCACCGCCGCTGCACTGCCGCCACTCGACCCACCTGCGGTGTAGCCGTGACGAAGCGGGTTGTGCGTCTTGCCAAAGTATGGATTGTTGGTGACAGCACCAAGTGCGGCCTCTTCCATATTCACGGTGCCGATGATGGCCGCGCCTGCTGCGCGTAGCCGTGCCACGCAGGCAGCATCCTTCGCCGCAATGCGCGCGCGGTAACCCCCAATTCCCGCCGTATGTGCAAGCCCCGCCACGGCAATATTCGACTTAATGGCAAAAGTCCAATCCTGTAGGGCGTTTTCATCACTTTTTGCCTGAAACTGCCCGTCAATTCTGGCCTTTGGACTTTCCGAAAATGCCATAAACGCGCCCACCTCGCGGTCGCGTAGCTTGACGTCTTGGACTACTTTGGAAAAGTCGATCACGCCGGATGTGTTCTCAGGACACTAGTTGAAACGATTATCGATCAAACGAATCGGCTTCTGCCTTGTTTCAATGCCGGTCAGCGGCGCAAGTGTGCCGGGCTTATCCAACGTCACCTTCATCTGCACACCAAAACGCTGCTTCAACAGTTCTTCAAACGCACTCACCAAACCCGCATCCGCCGCAAAACCAGCTTTGACTTCGACGCGCACCGTTAATTCGTCCCGTCCATCGGCACCGCGCTCGGCCACACACACAAATTCCCCCGCGTAGGAATTGTTTTGCTCCAGTACCGGCGCCAAACCCTGCGGATAAATATTGATGCCACGAAGTTTGATCATGTTGTCGGAGCGACCGAGGAAGCCTTCAATGCGTTTAAAGCCGAGGTCAATTGCGGAGCCACCCGTCTTCACGGCCGAAACGTCTTTCGTGTTGAAGCGAATACAGGGGTAGATATCATCTTTATACAAACACGTGACAATCAAGTTGCCATTTTCACCATCCGCAACCGGCAGGTCCGTATCGACGTCGCCAATTTCTACGTACTGCGCGTCTTCCATGACATACAGGCCGTCGTGATCGGGCCCCTCGGCGGCAATCAACCCGGTATCACCAACGCCATACCAATCAAACACTTCACAGTCGCCCCACGACGCGGACAGCGCCTCGCGGGATTCGCGCCCCAAGTGGCCAGAGATTCGCTTGACCGGGATATCGCGCCCCGGCACGATGCCAGATTGGTGCGCGACTTCCGCAAGTTTTTTGATGTAGTCCGCGAAGCCAACGACAGCAGTTACGCCAAAATCACGCATGATTTGTACTTGCTGCAGGGAACGCGTCTCAACACCCGTTCCAGCCGACAAAAACACCGCGCGGGTGTAATGCAACACGGCTTCGCGCACATAGTGCCCACCGTTAATCAAACCGTGTCCATACACCGAGTGCACCGTATCGCCGTGGCCTATGCCCTGAAACGTATAGGCGCGACCAAGCAACAGGTTTTGAATCTCGCGCCCGCGTGGGCCAAACACCAACGGCTGTGGCCGTCCAGTAGTGCCACTGGTGGTATGCAAAATCATAGGTGGTCGGGTCGCGTCATCGTAACTATCCAGCCCGTGATAGTCACCTAATGGCGGTACCAACTCAACGCTTTCCATCAATTCTGTCTTTGAAAACGTCGGGAGTTTGGCGATATCCTCCAGCCCTCTTATGTCACCCGCCTGTATGCCCTTGGCTCCCCACAGCCGCTGATAGAACGGGATCTCCCAACCGCGCGCAATACACCGCTTGAACTGCGCGTCTTGGATGGCAAACAAATGGTCGCGACTGATCCCGCGGTAACGCGCCATAAAATCCTCGCCGAGTGGATAGGCCTGCTTTAACGAATGCCAGTCGAACGAATCGAAATACAGTAGCTGGGACATGGTGAAGTGGTTAGGTTAAGTTAAACGCACGCTGATATTGGAAAGGAGAAACCGGGTTGACTAGCCATCCACCGTATGCGCGATGAACGATGCAACATTAGTCGCGCCGTCAATATTGTTTAACGTCCCCATCAGCGATCTTATTTGGTCCATTGAAAGCGGTGCAGGGGCGTGTCGACAACAAGCGACAAACTTCTCCCGCTGCGCATCGCTGGTCATTGGGGCCTCAGGTGAGCCATACACGACTGCAATATCAACTGACACGCGGCGATTGCCGACCAAGCTTAACGTGAGCGCCTGCGGCGTCAGGGCGTTCGGGTCGGTATTGGTATCAGCAATAACGCTGATTCGGCTTGCCAACACCCGCAATTGTGAATCTCGCAGATTCGTTTCGTTATACGCATCCAGCCCAACTTTGCCATCGCGCAAGACCAGCGCGAGCAAATAAGGGAGACACAGTCGCGCGTAGTTTGTTGCCATCCGGTCGCGATAGGGCCGATCAACCAGTTGGCGAATCAGCGGCGGTGCGTGCAACACTACCGAGACCACATCGTCAGCGGCAAGGTCATGTTCTTGCATGGCGTTTTGCAACGCGGAAATGCCACCTTGTGCCGCGCGCCCTGTCGGGTAGGGTTTGTGAGAAACAAGTGTGATTTGCCAAACCTTGCCAAGTTCGGCAAACGACGCAAGGTTGGCGGCTCCGTCTTCGATCAATGCCAAATAACCATACTTGCCGTCCACCACATCGTGCGGTGCACAAAAACCGAGTGCGGCGAGATCAACAGCGTTGACCGCCGACCGCGCGGCAAAGGCCACTTGTAAGGCGAGTGTTGGCGTACCTTCAATATGCGCCTGCATCGTTCCCGCCAGCTGACTGTAGGCGAGCCCCAGCGTGTTTTTGATGCCGACTTCGTCCATCTCGGCCAGATAAGCCATACCAATTGCCGCCCCCAGACATCCACAGTGCGCAGGACGAAAGAAACGAATCGGCTTGGTGGCGGTCATGCCGATCACGGTCGCAACATCGACAGCGATGGCAAGTGCGGCCAAGAACTTTGCGCCTGATACTTGGCCATCACGCTCTGCATACGCCATCAGTGCGGCAAGGATCACCGCCATCGGATGCACCACCGCTTTTTCATGCACACAATCGAATTCTTGATTGTGGATATGAAATGCGTTAACCATGGCCGCTGAAGGTGCTGGCAGTTGTTCACTGCTGCCCCAAACGCTCGCATCGCAGCCCCGTCCGCCACTTTTTCCCCACGTCAGTGCGGCGCGGCGAACCAGCGAAGACTCGGCCACGGATGCGCCAGCAAGCGCAACGCCGATACTGTCGAACATAAACATTCTTGCTGCGTTGCGTGCGGCGAGCGGCACGCTGTTCGGGTCTGCATGCATCAAGACATGCTGCACGATTCGCCCGACGTGATCGGCTCCCGCCGGCCTTTGTGTCGCTACAGTCATATCTGCCGCGCCGAATGTGGAGAAACAACCCTAGGCCACAGTGCGGTCCAGTCGGAGACTTTTGCATACATAGGCAATGCCAACGTCGCCGTCAGTAAAGTCTGCGTAACATCAGGTTCAACACCGGCGGCATCAAACAACATGACGAACTTTGCCTGCAGCCCCTCTTGCGAAAGTGGTAACTCGGGATCTCCCCACGCGTCTTTTTGCAAGTGGCTGAGGACGTTACCATTGGCCATTGTGACCTTCAATCGCGCGGCGTAGTGATTAGGGAAAACGCTGGTTAGGCCGACATCTTCAACCGCACCCACCCGATCGCGTAACGCCACGACATTTGCAACGGCCAAATTTGAAGGCGCAAAGTCGATGAGTTGCGGTACCTCGCCAGCCAGACCGCGCAGCAGCGCGACCGCTACGGAATGCTGCAAACTAAACTTCGCTTCGGCCTCCGTCGTCGGCTTCGGCTTGTTGCAAAAATCGATGGCGCTCTTGTAGGTCGCAACCTCAATCGCGCGGATGTCAGCCGCCTGCCCTACACTTCTTGTCGCCATGGTCTTGGCGAGCGCCAATGCCGCGTCAATGGCGGGATGGGCATGACGACAAGCCGGCCAGGGCTTGAAACTCACATCATGAATCAGCCAACCATCCGCTCGCCCCATTTGCGCGACTACCGCCTGAGGATCGGCATGATCAGCGGTTGCCGCAAACAGCCCGTGCGGCCCTTCGAGTAATTGTGCCGGGCCGCGCACACCTTTTGCCGCGAGCAGCGCACTTTGCACCCCTGTCTGCGCCGCCATCGCATTGTGCAACGATTTAGTCTCACAAGCTTCGTGCCGCATCTGCCACAGACCACCGGTACGGCTGCCGGCATTCCCCAGCGCGGATACCGTTTGAGCGCGGTCGAGCTTGAGTAATGATGCCGCAGCCGCGGCCGCGCCAAAACTGCCGCAACTGCTGGTGTTATGAAAATACTTGTAATGCGACGTTCCCAGCGCGCGGCCGATCCGAATCGTCGCTTCATAACCGCGCACAATCGCATCAAGCAGCTCAGCGCCGGAGGCCCCGACTTTCTCCGCGACTGCAATCGCAGCAGGCACAATTACCGGTCCGGGATGAAGGATCGAGGTCCGGTGCAGGTCGTCCATCTCCATGATATTGCCCAAGGCGGCGTTCAGTTGCAGTGCATACCACCAATCGACGGATTGACCGGCAACGGCGCGACAAACGTTGGGGGCGGATTCGCACGCCAACGCAGCGAAGCCCGATGCAGCTGGCTGAACCACCCCAAGCTGGGCCGTGGCCAACCAGTCCAGCACATGTCGCGCGGCGCGGCTACGGGCGGCATCATCAATCGATGCCGCCAAGCGGGTCGCGAGTACCTCGAGAACAGTCTCGTGGGCTTGTACGCCGACAGGTTGGTTGCCGCTAGCTTTCGCCGCGCGCTTCAGATAAATTTGTCCGGACATATTTTCATTATAAGCGCATAATAAAGTTGTCCGGACATATTGAGACCATTGAACTGCGATCAACAGCGATCTTTGTGCCCGCCGTTTAAGCTATTGTATCCTTCGCCTTTGTAATCACCTACTCAATGTCAAAACCCCGCTATCAAACTGTCGCCGACCAGCTCCGCCGGGACATTGAAAAAGGGCGTCACCAAGTCGGTACGCTGCTGCCAACCGAGCTACAGCTGTGCGCCGCCTACGAGATCTCACGTCACACTGCCAGAGAAGCGTTACGTGTATTGATCCATGATCGGATGATCGAACGTAAGCAAGGCTCGGGCACATTGGTGATCGCGAACTCGCGACAGCGCTTTAACCATAGCATCAGCTCCGTACAAGACCTGCTGCAGTACGGTGCCAACACGCGTCTGACCATCAAACACACTGAAATTGTCGCGGCCGACGATGAACTCGCCGAATTGCTTGGCTGCGAAGTCGGCACCGATTGTATTCATCTTCATGGCCTGCGCAGCACGCAAAAAGGCGAGGCACCGTTTTGTGTGTCCGACATCTACCGCATCGGCGGCAAAGACCCACTTTCGAGACGTCTGATGGAAGTCAGCGGCGCGGTTTACGCGCTTGTCGAAGAATTGGAGATTGGCCATATAGGCATGGTTGAGCAGGATATCAACGCCGCGCCATTGCCCTCAGAAAACGCGCTAGAACTGGGCGTACCAAAATCGAGTGTATGCCTACGTATCGCACGACGGTACTTCGATCCCTCCGGTAAGCTGATCGTTGCCGCTGTCAACCTGCATCCGGGTTCGGATTTTGTGTACTCGATGTCTTTAAAGCAGTCCACGTCTTGATCTAACGTAAACCTTATTTACCATTTTTTGTTAGTCGACCTATCTTGTGCGCATTTGTCTCATCCACATCACGTAACGTCCCGCAGGAGAATCAAGATGAGTAGCTGGCCCTCCCCCCCGCCCTATTCCCTGGTTGGCAAACACGGGGTATCTCCCGTCACCAGCCACGACGATCGTGCACGGTTTAACTTCCTGGCACAACTCAACACCCATCTGGCGACGAACGTCGTTCCCGCTAACGCCCGCGCGTACGAGCTCAAGGTCAAACCGGAGTTTGAAAAAGAACACGGCCGCGCACCCAGAGATCGCCACGAAGTACGACGCGCAATGCTGAAAAATAGCCTTTTTCAAACTTGGAGCGCGCTGCGCCGATCATCGATGGAGCTGCGTCAACAAAATGGTCGCGAGGTAGTGCTGCGGCAGATCGCCGATCTCAATCAACGTGCCGCAGCACTCAACGCAGACTCACCAAAACTTAAACTCGACCCAAAATTTGTGGTTCCGCCGTACATCGCCAAGGTGGATTTTCACTGCATGCCCGGTGGCTACATCGACGAATTGGCTGCCGACGATGTATCGGCAGCGGCAAACTACGATGTCGGCATTTTTGCCACCACCGCTGGCGGGCTCGGACGCTTGAACGACGGTGCAGGGCACGCGCTGGCCGGATGGCTCAAGAAAAACGCGCCTGAGCTAAAGCCCAAACGTATTCTTGACTTGGGATGTGGCATGGGGCACAGCCTGCTGCCGGTGGCACAGGCGTTTCCTGAAGCTGAGGTCATCGCCATCGACGTGGCGGCACCCCTACTAAGGTTTGCCCATGCAAGAGCAAAGTCACTTGATGTTAACAACATTACCTTTATCCAGGCAAACGCCGAGCAGGTGCCGGAACCGGATGGGAGTTTTGATCTAGTATTCACCACGATGTTCTTGCACGAGACCTCAAATACCGCGATCAAACGCATCATCAACGAAACGCACCGCCTACTGCGTCCCGGTGGGCTTTGCTTGCATTTGGAGCAGCCTCAATTTGAAGGGCTGCCGCCGTTTGAACAGTTCATGCGCGACTGGGACGCGCTTTACAACAACGAACCCTTCTGGACCCGGATGCACGAAATGGATCTGGAAGCCCTGATGGAAGCGGTCGGCTTTCAACGCGAAAAAATGTTCGTCTCCGGTGCGCAGGCGGTCGTCGATGAGACGATCTTCGGCAAGCAAAAAGAGGACGTCGAAGACTATGGCCGCAAAGCCAGCTGGCACGTGTTTGGGGTGCGCAAGTGAGCCACCGAGCAGGGGCCCCGCTTTGCGGGGATGCGAGCAAGGCGAACTGGCGCAGGCGAGTGGCGCTTTTCTATCCCGTTCAGGCCCCTCGGACGGAGCGAACACAATGAGCGTGCAGGCACCCCTCGACTACATTCCGCTGACGGGCGCAAAACCACGCGGAAAACGCCCGTACTTTTTTGACGACCCCGCAGTCGAACGAGTACTGGCCATCACCATGGCCGTTGCACAGGAGGTGGCAGTATTGCGTGAACGCCTCGATACGGTAGAACGCTTGTTGGAAAAACACGGCGGACTCACGCGTGCCGAAATCGACGCCTATGAACCGGACCAAGCCTCGGCAACCGAGCGCGCCGAATGGTCGCGGATGTATATCGCGAGGGTGCTACGAATCGTACAACAAGAAATCGAGGCCCTCAACGCCTCGCCGGACAACAACTACGATCTTGACGCCAAGGCTGATGAGCTTGGTAGAACCTAACCGTCCTGAGGAGAGACAAACTTGACCACTGCCAAAGAATTGCTGCCGCTTCTGTCAAAGCATGAGGGCGTCTGGGATGGCTGGTACCGCCACTATGACCCGAACGGCAAAATGACCGATGAACATAGGTCCCGATTGGTGTGCCGCTTTCCTGATTCCGGGCCGTATCCTTACCATCAGACCAACCACTACAGCTGGACTGATGGCAAAACTGAAGTGCGCGATTTTCCCGCACAGATTCACGACGGCCGTATGTGGTTTGATAATGAGCTGATCAAAGGCTGGGCCGCCGAAGTTCCTCTGGATGACTTAAACCGCACCGTCATGCTTTATTGGAAACGCAAAGGCGATGACAATCTTTACCTTTATGAGATGATTCAATTGTCCGACGATGGTCAAGCGCGGCACCGTGTGTGGCACTGGTATCGTGATGGCCGGATTGTTTCGCGGACGTTGATCGACGAACAGCGAGTCTCGCAAGAGTGGCGGGGTGTTAACGGGCCAACGTTCGCCGGGGAACCGCTGCCGGCATAGTCGTCTAACCGTCAAATCGCACCCGTGGTGGTGCGATTTTTTTGGAGAGCGCACCATGTTGATCAGATCCCTGCGTCGCAATCTTGCGTACACCCTGCTATTAATCAGTTCGGTTGCAATTGCTCAAAGTGGCACGCCTAGCAACACTGCGGTCGAGGATAAGCTGGCACCCATCATGCTGGATGACCTCCATTACTACAGCGTAGCCCACGACAAGATGAAGGCATTTTTTATCACGCATTTTGGGGCAACGCCCATGCGTGAACAGCCGACGAATCCACTACACTTCATTGATTTTCTCGCCATCTCGCCAACACAATCGACCATCAACCTCTCGCCCAAAGGCCCGTTTGAGGGCGTTCGTGTCGGCGATCCTAAACGCTGGGAAAAGCAAACAGTGCCACCAGCCGCCGCATTACCCGCCATGTACGGCGTGCATTGGATTGCGTTTACCACCAATAGTCTCGCCAAGTCACTAGCAACGCTTGAGGCCAATGGTGTCAGTGTGGCATCGCGTAGTTTCAAACTACCTGGCCAGCCGATGACCAGAGCCGCCGCTGTTCACACGCCGGATTACAACTTGATTGTGCTGGTTGAACGACCGGATGCCAAGCTGAATAGCGCCTACGCGATTGACCACGTCCAACTACTCGTGGGTAGCGTAAACGACAACGTCAAGTTCTACTCGGAGGTGTTCCGCGGTGTGGTGAAAAGCCGTAACGATCAAGCGACCTTGATGGAAATCGGCAAGCACCTGTTTGTGCTCTCAGAGCCCGCAGCTCTTGGGCTCGAACGCGAAACAGTCATCAAACGCGACCCCACACAGTTTCGCAGCAACATCGATCACATCGGCTTCTTGTACGCTGACGCGATACCTGCCTACGAAAATGCCGTAAAACTTGGCTACAAGTTCCTGTTGAAACCGACACTCTTCAACTACTTTGATAAACCGACGCCATATGCGTTTGGCATTCTGTTCAGCCCGGATGGCTTGCAATGTGAGATGTACACCGAGGTTGGCCGCGTCGGACCGCGAACCATGGTCGCCAACTAGAATCGCACCAATCGCGTAAACCCTGCTGCGTTTAGTGGCGGCTGCAAGAACCAACGGCGCGCAACGATACAGTCAACTACTGTACCAACGCCTTAGCATACGGGCGTTCAACAAACTGAAGCCTTGTATTTGATCAGCTGGCAGCAAAGGATGCCGATTGTTTCACAGCCGCTTTCCGAGTCAACTCGGAAAGGAAACTTTGCCCATCGCCACCGAGGGAATACCTCGTCGCAGCCCAAATTCACATCGGCCGCCTGCAATTGTTTCGTTTGCCAGCACGGCAAACAAAACGGCTTCCTTCGCGTCTCCTGCTATTGCCAACTCATCGGTCGTCGAAAAACGACACGCGATTAGTTCTTGAAGCCACGCTACCAAAAGCGGGTTGTGCGCGCCGCCCCCGGAAAGATAGATGGTGAACTCAGAAAGCGCGACGCCTGTACCGGCGACAGCATGATGGACGGCTTCAGCAATTGTCTCGGCGCTAAATCGAGTCAGCGTGGCGAGCGTATCGTGTGCAGAAACGTTCATACTGTCGCTAGCGCATTTGGCATCATCAACGTAGGCCGAACTAAATAACTCAGGCCCGGTTGTTTTTGGAAATGGCTGGCGAAAAAATGCGTTTGCTTTGAGTGCAGCGAGTAACGGGGGATGCACATTACCCTGCTTCGCTAGCGCCGCGTCGCGATCAAATGATAATTGCGGAAAACACCGGCGCGTGACGGCATCGATCAAGGTGTTTCCAGGGCCGGTGTCGGTGACAAACACGTCCTCGGCACGCATGGTCGCAGGCAGATAGGTGAAGTTGGCGATTCCGCCCATGTTTAGCAGGATACGATTCTCACCGCGTTTGCCAAACAAAAAGTAGTCGCCGTATACAGCAAGCGGAGCACCCTCGCCGCCTGCTGCAAGATGCTTTTGGCGAAAATCCGAAATCGTGGTGATACCGGTTTTTACCGCGATATGGCAGCCGTCGCCAATCTGCAAAGTCGCATTCGGAAACTTTGCTTGCCGGTGCAGTGCCTTCGGCGCGTGCATCACAGTTTGCCCGTGGGAGGCAATCGCATCAATACTGGTTGGTGCAACCTGCCAGCGTTTCAGGCACTCGAGCACTATCTCCGCGTGCAGGTTGCCAATCCATTCGTTCAGCATGGCCAAGTGCTGAAAATCAATCTCGCGTTTTGCGAACACTTGGCGAACTTCGTTCTTGGTATCCTCGGAGTAACTGATCGTCGCAAAGTGCACCAGCTCGACCTCAGTCGTTGCCCCCGCGCCACTAATCTCACAAAGCGCAACATCGAGTCCATCAAGCGAAGTACCGGACATCAGACCAATGATGCGACGAGTCTTCTGCTTAGCGACGTGGTAAAGCTTCTGGAGATTTGAGTTCATGATGGCGGTTCAACCTAGGGCTCGTAGCCGATAGCACATACAGCGCATACCCTGCGTATTCGCCGTCCCGCGTGGTCAACCAAAAGACATCAATTGACCATCGCCATACCAGTTTTTTGTGTCCCGGCGGTAGGCGGTGGCGGCCGATGCTAGGCGGCAGGCGCAATGCATGTGTATACCACTTTAGTACCAATCGCCAGCGCGTTGCAAGTCACAGATGAATTGAGGTAGCATACCAATTAAAGACCACTTACCCATCAACTCGAGAATAAGCTGATCAGTCGAGTGTGTCTGACTCGCTTATTCACCATTCCTAACCATCACCATTCCTAACGAAAAAGGACACTTATGACACCCAAACAATCGCTGCATCAACCCGTGTTCCGCCTGAAGGCAACGGCGATGGCTGTCATGTTTGCCCTTTCGCCACTAGCACTTTCCTCGGCGTACGCGCAAACTGCACCTGCCCCATCCGCCAAACCCGTGACGCCCGCAGACGCCAAAAAGGGCGACGAAAAAGTAGAATCATTGGTGATCACCGGCACCCGTATGCAGGCCGCAAGTCTTACTGCTACCAGCCCCGTCAGTCAATTCAGCGCTGCCGATATCGCCATGGTGCGTGCGATCACGGTAGAAGATTTTTCGACCAAGTTGCCGCAGTTAGCGGGCGGCGTCAACAGCACCTCTGCCGGCAGCGATGCGTTCGGCGCGCAGACGCTTGATTTGCGTAACCTTGGCCAAAGCCGCACACTGGTTTTGATCAACGGGACCCGTGCGGTACCGTTTAGTTTCCGTAACGCAGTCGATGTGAATTCGATCCCTGCACCGCTGATTCAACGCGTCGATATCCTCACGGGCGGTGCCGCCGCTGTGTATGGTGCAGACGCGATTTCAGGAGTGGTCAATTTCATCATGAATGACCGCTTCCGCGGCCTGCAAACGTCTGCCAACTATCGTGGTGCCAAGGGTGGCGGCTCACAATACGGCGCGAACGTCACCTTCGGGTCTGAGTTCGCTGATCGCGGCAGTGTGGTGGGCTATGCTGAATACACCGAGCGCAAAGAGTTGTTAGCGGGTAAGCGCGACTGGGCGCTGCGCAATCCGGGACTAGTCGCGGGCAGCGGCGGCAACTTCACCGATGTCGCCAGCGGTCGGATATTCTCGGTAGACGACGCCAATCGTTTCACATTGACACCGCAGACGACCGACTACACACCTGGCTACCTTTTGATTCAGCCGATGAAGCGCGTCAACGCTTCGACGTTTTTCAAGTACGATTTCACTGACGCGGTCCAAGGCTATGGTCGTGTGATGTATTCAAATGTCAAAACCACCGGTGCCCCGCGTTCTGGTCAGGTGCCGGTGGTTGTGAACACAGTGGTCGGCATCACAAGCGCAAATAGCTTTATCCCGCCTGAGGCGCGGCCACTTCTGACCTTCGTCAACGGCGTGGCGCAGGTTCGCGTCAATCGATCCCTTGGAGAACTTGGCGTGAAAACGGCTGAAAACGACCGTACCACTTTTCAAGCGCAAGTCGGTCTGAAGGGGTCATTCACCGACGCGGTCAGTTGGGATGTTTACGCACAAACGGGTACCTCCAAAGAATCTATCGTCGTTAATGGTGATGGCGTGGCTGCGCGCTTCCCAACGCTGGTAAATACCATCGATATTTTTGGCCCGGGAGCAGATTTATCCGGTCTGGCACAGCAGTTCAAATATGGTGATCGCGAGAGAAAGCAAAATGTAATCGGTGCCAATGTCTCCGGTGACAGCAGGGACTTATTCAAACTGCCCGCTGGTCCAATCGGCTTTGCTTTGGGCGCAGAGAATCGCCGCGAGACAGGTACCTTTGACTACAACCCGAACCTCGGTCAGTCGTTTAATCAAGGGGTCGAGTCTGGCCCAGGCGTTCCGCCCTTCTTCCGAGCACGCGAAGTTTACGGTGAGGTCTTGATCCCACTATTAAGCGATTTGCCGTTAATCAAAAACCTCTCGATTGAAGGCGCGAAGCGTCGTTCGGCGTACACTAAATCGGTTGGTGCCTCAAATACTTACGACACCGACAAATTCGGTGCATCGTGGTCAATCAGCGATGACTTCCGCCTCCGTGCGACGCGCCAGAACGTAGTGCGCGAACCAAACTTCGGCGAATTTGCGAATCCGGTTTTCTCGATTCCATTTTCGAGCCTAGTAACGGTTGCACGACTACGCCCACGTTATGCTGGCGACCCATGCGTACTGGGCACCGGCAACGCGGAACAGTGCCGCCGCTTTAATGCGCCAGCGGTAGGCTCATACAATTCGCTCGACGCCGCGAATTTGCTGGGCGGATATTTTTTTGGTGGCAACCCTGACATTCGCGCGGAAAAAGGGAAAACTAGCACCTTGGGTGCCGTGTTAACACCGACATCGCTAAAAGATTTGTCCCTGGCGGTTGATTACTACCGGATCGAAATCAAGGATGCTGTCGGTCAAATTCAGCCAATTGATGCCTTAACAAGTTGCTATATCACCGATCCATCGGCCGGCAATCCGCTATGCCAAGCCGTCACGCGTAACCCGACCACCGGGCGCATTCAGGATGGCTTTCCAGTGGATCGTAATTTGGCCTTAATCAAACAAGAGGGCTTTGATCTCGATCTGAGCTTCCGACATCGTGTCCTCGGCGGTCTGCCTGGTAGAATATTGAAGTGGCAATATCAAGGCGCGTTCGTCCGCAAGTACACGATTCAGCGCAATGCCGTGCTCGATCCAATCGATTGCAAAGGTACCTACGGTTCCCGCTGCTCGTCTGATGCGGTTTCACTCGTCGCACCGAGCTATCGCCATCGCGCCTCCGTCACTTGGGAAGCCAGTATGCTCACTGCGCAAATCGGTTGGAAACGCATAGGCAAGGTAAATGACAGCACCTTCGGCAGCACGGGCAGCATCAGCGCACAGGATTACTTTGATCTAAACATCGCGTGGCGTACCCCTGTCAAGGGTCTAAGCGTCAATGCCGGCATCGACAACATCGCGGACAAGAAACCTCCAACCCCAACAAATCCTAGCACCTTCAATACTTTCGCCGACACCTATAATGTGCTCGGACGCAGCCTCGGATTTACGGCGACGTACAAATTTAATTGATGCGCATTTAGGCTTCAGCACGCGCCAACGCGGCACGGCATTCATGAACGTGGATGCCGTTTTTTTCGACCCGCAATTAGTCGCCTTCGCTGCTCAACAGCCTACTCTGAACATTTCAAGGGGCGCGTTTGAAAGTTAACCGCCCACTCTTGGCGGTTGTATTCTGAACCGCCCCATCGTCGTTTTCCCAACATCGTCAGACTTCGTGTCAACGTACATTGCAACATGGACACGAAAGTCTAGAAATGCGCGCCAGCGGGAAGGATGTGCGCAGACGACAAAAAGGCGAACGAGTGCCCGGTGCGCACCGCATGGCGCGGTGAACCGTCAGGAACTCATGATTGGGCACAAAAAAAGATGGCGCTGCGGTGTATGGTCGGGATTCCAAGACCCAGCCGCGGCGGCAGTACACGGGCGCTTTTTGATTTCGCATATTGCCCCGGCAAATCGAGTGAAAAACGATTCAACACCGACGATCATCTAATCGGGACCGAAGGCAGGTGAACCCGGGCGGAAGATGCCTTGCCGTTTTATGTGCCTCTTCCTCGAAGGCCTTACCCTCATCTGCAAGTCGTCCTACTCAGTCGGCATTCTGTCGCACCTTGGTTGAGATTGGGTTACGCGTGGGATTGAATACAGCCCAACAAAAGTGCACATCAATCGACCATTCATCGACCTCATCTAACAACAAGGGGTGTTTCCATGCTTAGACTCGACGGCGTCACGCACATTTATCCCAATGGCACTAAGGCGCTGGACAGCGCCACCCTTGACATTCCCAAGGGGATGTTTGGTCTGCTCGGGCCTAACGGCGCGGGCAAGTCGACACTTATGCGTTGCATCGCTACGCTACAGACGCCAAGCACAGGAACAATAAAGTTTGGCGACATTGACGTCGTACAGCAGCCGGAAAAGCTGCGCGCGACCCTCGGCTATCTGCCGCAGGATTTTGGCGTCTATCCGCGTGTCTCCGCGCTAGATTTGCTCGACCATCTTGCCGTGTTGAAAGGGTTAGACAATAAAGGGGAGCGCAAAGACACGGTTGAGACCCTGCTCAATCAAGTCAATCTGTGGTCGGTGCGCAAAAAGGCCGTGGCCGGATTTTCAGGTGGGATGCGGCAACGTTTCGGTATTGCGCAGGCGCTGATCGGTAATCCGTCGCTGATCATCGTTGATGAGCCGACGGCGGGCTTGGATCCGGAGGAGCGCAATCGCTTTAACAATCTGCTGTCCGAGATCGGCGAGAACGTGGTGGTTATTCTATCCACGCACATCGTCGATGATGTTGCTGATCTGTGCTCGCGTATGGCGATCATTGTTAACGGCAAGATCGTCGAGCTGGGCGCACCAGCGCAGTTGATGCAGGGCTTAAGCGGTCAAGTGTGGCGACGAGCGATTCCGAAAGCAGCGTTGCCGCATTACCAATCACGTATGAATGTCATTTCTACGCGCTTACGCGGCGGCGAGACTGTCATTCATGTTGCCGCAAACGCCGCTCCAGAGGCCGCGTTTGAGCCGATCGCCGGCGACTTGGAAGATTTCTATTTTGCGACGCTCGCGGGCGTACGCCGCGAGGGGGCTGCCCGAACACAAACCGCCAGCTGCCAATAGAAGGAATTTCGACCGTGTTAACCAAAATCGCCGCTTTCGAGATGCGTTATCAATTGCGCTCACCGCTGTTTGTGGTGGGCTTTGTATTGTTCTTCCTGCTGACATTTGCCTCTGTAACAATAGACCAGGTGCAGATTGGCGGACGCGGTAACGTTAATGTCAATTCGCCATATGCGCTGTTACAAACGCTTGGCCTCTTAAATGTCTTCGCGCTTTTTGTTGTGACTGCGTTCGTTGCCAACGTTGTCATTCGCGATGATGAAACTCGGTTCGCGCCGATTGTCCGCGCGACGCGAGTATCAAAGTTTGACTATCTCGTCGGCCGCTTCAGCGGGGCGTTAATCGTGGCCATGTTTGTCATGGCGAGTGTCCCGTTAGGCATGCTCATCGGGTCTTGGATGCCATGGTTGGATGCGGAAAAAGTTGGCCCATTCGTATTGACGCACTACCTGTATGCGTTTTTTGTGTTTAGCCTGCCGACGATCATGGTGATGAGTGCAGGGTTCTTTGCGGTTGCCACCGCTACGCGTTCGATGATGTGGACGTACGTCGCGGTGGTAGCCTTTCTCGTCCTATTTATCACAACACGGTTGCTGCTGCGCGATTCGTCATTCGATGCTATCTCAGCACTATCTGATCCATTCGGGCTCGGTGCATTGCAACAGGCGACCAAGTATTGGACGGCTTCCGACCGTAACACGATGCTTCCATCGTTGTCCGGCTTGATCCTCTACAACCGCGTGATTTGGCTATCGGTCGGACTCGCCCTGTTCGGGCTGGCCTATGCGATGTTCCGATTTGAGCTGAAAGGGGCCAAAGTAAGAGAGAAAACAGCGGCTGTGCAGGAAGAGCGAACAGCAACAGCAGATACCCCTCCTATCGCTAGGCCGCTCGCAACAACCGACGCGTCTGGCAGCACACCTTGGCAGCAATTGATGGCCTTAACGCGCTTTGATATGGGTTTCGTCTTCAAAAGCCCCGCATTCTTTGTGCTTCTGGCAATTGGTGTATTCAACGCACTCGGCAGCATGAATTTTGTCGTCGAGCGGGATGGCGTGAATTACTTTCCAGTTACTCGCGCGATGATCGAAAGCTTACAGGGCGCATTCACTATCGTCCCGCTCATCATCGCAATTTACTATGCCGGGGAACTGGTGTGGCGTGATCGCGAGCGGCGTATTCATGAGATTGTCGATGCCACTGCTGCGCCGGACTGGGCATTTGTCATTCCGAAGGTGTTAGCGATCACGCTGGTTTTACTGGCGAGCTTGGCCGTGGCTGCGCTGAGCGCCATTCTTTTTCAGCTCTTTTATGGTTACACGCATTTACAGCTACAGGCATACCTCTTGTGGTTCATCCTGCCCGGACTCATCTCGGCTTTTCTGCTGGCAGTACTCGCAATCTTCGTGCAAGCGCTGGCGCCACACAAGTTTGTCGGGTGGGCGGTCATGTTGGTCTACGTCGTGGCGAGCGTGACGTTTAACACCATTGGCCTCGAACACAATCTCTACAACTACGGCGGCGAGCCCAGTGTACCGCTATCGGACATGAATGGCCTAGGGCGTTTCTGGATTGGTCGTGCGTGGTTCCAAGGATATTGGCTCGCGTTCGCGTTAATGCTGCTAGTGGCGACGCACTTGCTGTGGCGACGCGGCGTGGAGACGCTCTTGCGCCCTCGAATCCACCGCCTGCGTTCACGCCTTCCCGGTGGGCCCGGTTTGATTATTGGCGCGGCCGGCGTTGCGTGGGTTGGCATCGGGGTATTCATCTTCTACAACACAAACGTGCTGAACCGATACGAGACGGGACCAGAGCGTGAACGCTTTTTTGCCGACTATGAGAAAACCTTACTGCCGTATGAAAAGCTGCCGCAGCCAAAGATTACCGATGTTGTTCTCGACGTCGCAATTTTCCCAAAGCAGGCGCGCGTCATCACCAGTGGCAGCTACGTGATCGAAAATCGCAGTGGCGAACCACTTCCCGCAGTACACGTACGCTGGAGTGCGCCGTTGAAGATGGAAACGCTCGACGTAGAAGGTGCCAGCACTGAGAAGGAGTACAAGAAGTTCGACTACCGTATCTATCGGTTCGCAACGCCGATGCGGCCCGGAGAGAAGCGCACCATTCGCTTTACCACGCGGCTCGAAGAACGCGGCTTCGTGAATAGTCGCCCGCTCACGCGAGTCGTCGAGAACGGGACCTTTATCGACAATTTCACCGTCGCACCAATATTGGGCATCGGTCGGGATATGCTCCTCCAAGATCGGAGCAGACGTCGCAAGCACGACTTGCCCGCCGACTTGCGTCCGCCAAAGTTAGAGGACCAGGTGGCAAATGACAGGCATTACTTGCGCGCGGATAGCGACTGGGTTAATGCGCAAATTACGGTTAGTACCGATGCGGACCAAACGCCCGTGGCGCCAGGCTATATGGTTAGTGATGTTGTTAAGGATAGTCCTGAGGGCAAACGCCGCGTGTTGCTCACCAAGACCGAGGCACCGATCATGAATTTTTTCTCGATGCAGTCCGCGCGATACGCGCAGAAGCGTGACGTGTGGACATCGAGCACAGGCAAGCAGGTTGATCTCGCGGTCTACTATCACCCTGCGCATGAGCATAATGTACAACGCATGCTGGATGCCATGAAGACGTCGCTTGATCTGTTCAACGATAACTTCTCGCCGTATCAGTTCAAGCAAGCGCGGATTTTGGAGTTCCCCGCCTACGAAGGCTTTGCCCAATCTTTCGCGGGCACCATGCCGTATTCAGAAAGTATTGGCTTTATTCAGAATTTTGATGAGAAGAGAGCCGATGAAAAAATTGATCAGGTGACCTTCGTGACGGCACATGAGGTGGCGCACCAGTGGTGGGCGCATCAAGTGATCGGCGCGAATAAGCAGGGCATGACGCTTCTGTCAGAGTCATTTGCACAGTATTCCGCGCTCTTGGTGATGGAAAAGCTTTATGGCCGCGAGCAGATCCGCAAGTTCCTGAAAACCGAGCTTGATCGCTATTTGCGCGCTCGCGGCGGTGAGGTGGTTGAGGAGCTACCCCTGATACGAGTGGAGAACCAGAACTACATTCACTACAACAAAGGCGCGCTCGTCATGTATTGGCTGAAGGAAGTCGCAGGCGAGGCCGTGGTCAATCGTGCGCTACAAAAATTTCTCGCCGAGTTTGCATTTAAGCCTGCGCCCTATGCCGCGACAACAGACTTCCTTCGTCTACTCCGTGCAGAGGCGGGCTCCCAGCATGATCAGCTCATCACCGATCTGTTTGAAAAAATCACGCTCTATGACATGAAGGCAACAGATGCAAAAGCAAACAAGCGCGCCGATGGTAAGTACGAGGTGAGCTTTTCGGTCGAAGCAAAGAAACTCTACGCCGACGGCAACGGCAAGGAAACCGAAGCTGCGCTGGACGAGGCGTTCGATGTTGGTGCCTTTACCGAGGAGCCTGGCAAAAGAGGCTACAAGCGTGAATCGGTGCTGTTGATGGATCGCCGGGTGATGAGGACCGGTAAGCAAACCGTCACTTTTGTCACAGACAAGTTACCGAAGTTTGTGGGTGTTGATCCGTACAACAAACGCATCGATCGCAACTCCGACGACAATCTCGCGAGGGTGGTATCAGATTAAGTCTGGCAATTGATCGCGGTGGCACGCGAGACTGCGGTGGTCGGAGTGGCATGCGCTTGGATCGATGGGCTGGATCAATGGCTAGAAGCAGCTAACGACAGCGAACAGCCGATTTTGGTGGCAGCAGTCCGAGGTTCCAGCACATCTGCTATCAAACCGTGGACGGATTGAAAGCAATGCATCTCCACTGCTTCCGGGAGGATTGCCTTGCAATTAAAAACAGCTTCGAGCGGCTCACGTGCAGCGGCCGCCGAATCAACGCTGCAGGCCAACAACGATCCAGTAATGGCCTCGCCTAGCCAGTCTAGGCATCATGCAATGGTCAGGCCACTACGATCTGTCTCGACTTAGGCTAGGCGCGGCTGCAATGCCGTTGGGAGGTTCTTAGCTGATCGTGCTTCGGCAAAATCGCGGCACACTACACGGAACATCGGCACTCCGAACTACTGCGGCGGCAAGAACTTAACGGGGTCAAGCGGTTTGCCGTTTTTGCGGATCTCAAAGTGCAACTTGACTTGGTCCGTATCCGAATTACCCATTTCCGCAATCTTCTGGCCTCGTTTCACTTCCTGACCTTCTGCGACAACAATTTTCTCATTGTGCGCGTAGGCAGAAAACCAGGTGACATTGTGTTTGATGATCACGAGCCGACCATAACCGCGCAATCCCGAACCACTGTAGATAACCTTGCCGTTGCCGGCGGCGTTCACCGCCGTTCCTTTGGTGCCGGCGATGTCAATCCCCTTGTTGGCCTCAGTAAAGGTAGTCATGACCTTGCCCTTGACCGGCCATGCCCAATCGACATCGTCTCCTGCAGTGGCCGAAGGCTGGACTGTCGGCGCGGACGTCGCAGGGGCTGCCGTGCCCGTTGCCGCCGTTGGCGAGGCTGGGGTTGCCGCCGGTATCGGGCCGGTGGTCGGTGCGGGTGCTGCGGCCACTTGCGCGGATAGCCGTTGATACGCGGCATCCGTATAAGGCACCTTGCCGCCACGTGGCTCGACTTTGCTGGTGGCCGAGTTTGTCGCGGGACGCTCGCCCGAAGCCAAAGGTAACGACGCTGGCGCCAGCGGCGTAGCAACTGGCGCACCGGGTTTCGGCTCTTTCGTTAAATTGGTAGCAGCCGTCCCGGTGGCACCTGTTGTCGGCGGGGTGAGGCGCAAGACGCTATCGAGCTTAATCACGTTAGGGTTTTCGATGTTATTCCACGCTGCCAATTCGCGATAGTCCAAGCCGTATTGCAGTGCTACGCCAATGAGGGTGTCGCCTCTTTGAACTGTATGTGTCTTACCAAGATCAGTCGGCCTGATTTCAGCAGGCTGCGGCGCGCTTGATGGCGGGGTGGCGGCCGCAGTTGGTTGTTGCGCTACTGCCCCTCTATCACTGACCGGTGCCGGCGTCTTGGTCGAACAGGCCGCCAACGTCAGTAGGAGCACAAGGGGTGAAGCAGTCAGAAGCCGCGTAGCAGAGGGAAAATTAGACATATCGATCAGGCAATTCCAGGCACAAGTGGTACAAAACGCACATCATGGACGACGCGCTGGAGAAATTCGTTTTCGGTGCGGTCAATCACAAACAGTTGCTGTTGATCCACGCCAACCGGCAGGACCATTCTCCCGCCTACCGCCAGCTGAGCGGTCAATTCTTGAGGAACGTGCGAGGCGGCGGCAGTCATGACGATGGCATCATACGGCCCGGCATCGGCGTACCCAAAGTGACCGTCAGCGTGTTTGAAGATCACATTGTAGTAACGCAGATCGCGCAACGTGCGCCGTGCTTTGTCCATCAACGGTGCGATGCGCTCCACCGTATATACGTCCTTGGCCAATTTGCCGAGAATGGCCGTCTGGTAGCCACAACCGGTACCAATTTCGAGCACTTTCTTCGGCACGCCCAGCGGCCGCTCACAAACCAGCTCGGTCATGATGGCAACAATCTCCGGCGTCGATATGGTTTGTCCAAAACCGATTGGCAGCGCCTTATCAGGCTCATAAGCGCGCTCTCGCAACGCCTCTTCAATAAAGACGTGGCGAGGCACTTCCGCCATCACCGACAATACTTTTTCATTCTTAACACCGCGTTGACGCAACGCGTCAATCATCCGAGTCCGAGTGCGATCCGACGTCATCCCGCTACCGGAAAAGCGTGCTGCGCTCCGTTTGCCCGAGTTGCTGTCTCCCGCCATCGTTAGGTTGCCATCCATTCGGCAAGCGACTTCATCTGCGGGTAGTTGGTCAGATCAATTTGTAATGGGGTGACAGAAACGCGCTTATGTTCGGTGGCATAGAAGTCGGTGCCTGGGCCGGCGTCGGCCGCGCCGCCGGCGGCACCTATCCAATAGACCGTCTCGCCGCGCGGGTTCAAGGCCTTTACCGACGGCTCCGCCTTGTGGCGCTTACCCAAGCGGGTGACTTCAAACCCCCTTAACTGATCTCGCGGAAGGTCGGGCACGTTCACATTCAACAATGACGGCACCGAGATTGGCTGTTGCTGGTGGCGTTTGACCAGCTCGGCCGCGACCCACCCGGCTGTTTCAAAATTTTTCGAGTCGCGTGCGACCATGGAAACGGCAATAGACGGAACACCCAGCAAGAAACCCTCGGTGGCAGCGGCAACCGTTCCACTGTATATCGTGTCGTCACCCATATTCGAGCCGTGGTTGATGCCCGACACCACCATATCCGGCACAAAGTCCAGCATGCCGGTCACGGCCATATGAACACAGTCGGTCGGTGTGCCGTTCAGAAAGAAAAAGCCATTCGGCGCTTTACGCATCGATAAAGGACGATCGAGCGTGAGTGAGTTTGAGGCACCACTTTTGTCACGCTCGGGCGCAACGACGGTGATTTCTGCGAGAGGGGCAAGTGCAGCGTAGAGGGCCGCCAATCCAGGAGCGAAATAGCCGTCGTCGTTCGAGAGGAGGATACGCATGAATTTTGTTTTTGGATAATCTGAAATTATGCCACGCTCGTCCTGCTTTCCTTGTGAGAGCCCTTGTTTGGGGCGATGCAAAGCCGCCTTATTCGCCAACCACGTCAGCACCTTTGGGTGGCACAAAGGTGAACTGCCTGGTGTCGAGGCGTGGATTGCGCTCAAACTTTGACAAGATGATTCGCGTCTTGTTGCCGAATGCGTCAGCTAACTCCATCACGCGTAAATCCGTGCTCTGAAATCCGAGCCGGATCTTTTCGATGCCCGCGTCTTTGGTCTTTGGTTCTGCAATTACCCAAGCCATGCCCTCCGACTCTGCCCCGGCAACTAGCGTGAAGGCCGCGTCGATTTCCGCGCGACCGGCGAGCAGTGCCGCAGGGGTCGACGAGAACGCCGCCTCAAGTGGTCTAACATTGACTTGATTCAAATCCTGATCATAAAACCAAACCCTCTTACCATCGCCAACAATGGTTTGGGCGGGCTTTTCGTAAACCCAGCGAAACTTGCCCGGCCGCTCAAATTGCAGCGTGCCCGCCGCTACTGCACCGGCCTTACCCCGGGCATCGGTGACAACCTGGGAAAAGTCGGCACGACCGGATTTGGTCGATTGCACAAACGCCCGGAATTGATCGATCGCGTTCTGCGCACCGGCCGATACCGGCAGCAGCAGAACGACAATCGCAAACAACCTAACTGCGGATGAGTGCAGATAAACATAGATCGATGCAAGCAAACGTTGCGCTCCAGCGGCCGGTGTTTGTAGTGGTTCAATATCCATCATCTTGTTAGCAAACCTCTGGACTTATCTGCATTCATCTGCGGTAACACGGCAATAAGATCCAACGTCTGCGCTGTGCATTTAGCCGACTAGGAGGGGAACAGCCGTGCCACCGACCTACTCAGTCCGCGCCTGAACCAAGATATCGCGATTGCCATTGCCGCCCATCGCCGAGACCAGCCCGGCTTTCTCCATGTCCTCCAACAGGCGCGCGGCGCGGTTGTAACCGATCCGCAAGTGCCGCTGTACCAGTGAAATCGACGCACGCTTGTTCTGCAGGACGACTTGTACCGCTTGGTCGAAGAGTGGATCTTTCTCCCCCCCCTCGCCGACACCGCCAATCGTGTCGGTCGGGGCCTCTTCCGGCGCGTCCAGAATACCTTCAATGTAAGCTGGTTCTCCTTGCGTCTTGAGATGCTGCACGACACGATGCACCTCGGCGTCGCCGACAAAGGCACCGTGTACCCGTTGCGGTACGCCACTGCCTGGCGGTAGGTACAACATGTCACCCTGACCGAGTAACGCTTCTGCCCCTTGCTGGTCAAGAATCGTGCGTGAATCAATTTTCGACGAGACTTGGAAGGCGACACGCGTGGGAACGTTGGCCTTGATGAGGCCGGTGATGACGTCAACACTCGGGCGCTGAGTGGCGAGTACCAAGTGAATACCGGATGCGCGCGCTTTTTGTGCGAGGCGGGCGATCAATTCTTCGACCTTCTTGCCAACAACCATCATCATGTCGGCCAATTCATCGATTACGACCACGATAAGCGGCAAGGCTTCGAGTGGTTCGGATGTGTCCGGTGTCAGTGAAAACGGATGCGGAATCGGTGCGCCCTTGTCCTTTGCTTCCTTGACCTTGGCGTTGAACCCGGCGAGGTTTCGCACACCAACCGCACTCATCAGTTTGTAACGGCGGTCCATCTCGGCCACACACCAGCTTAGTGCGTGCCCGGCGTGCTTCATGTCCGTGACGACCGGTGCTAACAGGTGCGGAATACCTTCGTAAACCGATAACTCCAACATCTTAGGGTCGATCAAAATCAGCCGAACTTCGTTGGCCGTAGATTTGTAGACCAGCGACAAAATCATCGCATTGATGGCAACCGATTTGCCTGATCCAGTGGTGCCCGCAACCAACACATGCGGCATTTTGGCAAGGTCTGCCACGACCGGTCGGCCGGCAATATCCTTGCCCATCACAATGGCAAGCTTGGAATTCATGTCTGCATAAACAGCTGACGCCAAAATCTCTGAAAGCCGCACAATTTCACGCTTCGGATTCGGGATTTCGAGCCCCATATGGGACGTGCCGGTGATGGTTTCAACAATGCGAATTGAGGTCACCGATAAGGCGCGCGCAAGATCACGTGCGAGATTGACGACCGTGGAGCCCTTCACCCCAACCGCAGGCTGGATTTCGTAACGTGTGATCACCGGACCGGGATAGGCTGCAACAACCTGCACACTCACGTTGAAATCCATCAGCTTGCGTTCGATTAAGCGCGACGTAAATTCGAGCGTCTCCGCAGACGGCCGTTCGATGGTCGCCTCGGGCGCGTCTAATAGGCCAATCGTCGGTAGCGGCGAATCGGGCATGTCAGAGAACAAGGGCGCTTGTTTTTCTTTATTGACGCGCTCCGACTGCGGGATCTCGACCACCGTCGGCTCGATACGGATCGGCGGATGGTCCTCAATCACGCGACGCATCTCTTCAACTTTTTCTTCGCGCTGCACTACCGCCTGTTCACCTACGTTGCGGTCGCGCTTTTCTTCAAATTTTCCCTTGAGCGCAACAACCACCCACTCAACACCAGTACCCACACGTTCGGCCAAGCGAATCCACGACAGTCCGGAAAACACCGATAACGATCCGGCGCAAAGGGCCAGCAACAATACGGTGCCACCGACAAAGCCGAGCCCCTTTTCAATCACCCCGGCCAGCAATCCACCAACAACCCCGCCCGCACCGTTGGGCAATACTGCCTTGATAGAGTGGAGGCGTAGCGCTTCCAGCGACGACGACGCAACCAGCAAAATCAAGAAGCCGATCAGGGCAATTACGATATTGCGGCGGTGAAACAGGCGCGAGGTTTCAACGCGACCGAACAAACGTGTCACGCCGTAGACGGCTAGAACCACCCACCACCAGGCTGACAAGCCAAACAAGCCGAGCAGCAAGTCCGACAGCCACGCACCGGTCACGCCGCCCTTATTCCCGACTGCAGCCCCTGTTCCGGAAAAAAAGTAGCCGGCATCGGTCGCAGAGTGGGTGGCAAAAATCAGCGCTAAGTAGGCCGATAAGGCAAGAAACAGGATCCAACCAGCTTCACGCAGCAGTCGGGAAATCCGCGTTGCCTCTGGCGTGGCGACCTGGGGCGCGGGCGCGGTAGGATCAAAAAAATCGTTGTCGGTTGCGCTCATTGCACTCGATTATAAGGGGGCATACCTAGCCATGAAAATTTCATGGGATGCCAGTTGCATCGAAGGGCGTTGCCTCTCGACCATTGACAAACCAACTTGGGCCTTTTCTCGTTCGTAGAGGATGCGGGCTGCGCATTCGCGCGCGGCAACGGGACGGCGCCGTATTTGCCAATCACGCGCCGTTACCCACACGCAGTTGGCCAACACGGCTTGTTACGTGCGGCATTCGCGTACCCTTGCCGACCCACGCCGTCAAAAGCCCGGCGGCAGGCGATTGTTATGGATAGTGATCTGTTTGGCTTCGACCGAAATGTAGCCACGATCAGACAGGTCCTTGAGAATTCGATTCACCATCTCGCGAGACGCGCCAACCATATTGGCGATCTCTTGCTGCGATAACCTTTCGCCGACAACCAACCTTCCGTCGCTACTAGTGGCGAGTTCTAGCAAGATACTTGCCACGCGACCGTAGACATCCATCAAGGCAAGGTTGAATATCTTCCGATCTGCGTCGCGCAGGCGTTTCGCCAATTCGGTCATCACGGCGATGCCAATCCCGGGAAATCGGATGAGGCAATCACGAAATGCCTGATAAGACAAAATCTTAAGCGTCGTGGCTTCCACCGCCGACACTGAAGCGGATCGCGGCTCTTGGTCGATCAGCGACATCTCGCCAAAGAAATCGCCCGGCCCCAGCATCTTCACTGTGATTTCGCGCCCATCCTCATCGCCAATAAAAACTTTGACCCGCCCAGCCGTGATGGCGAATAACGATTCCCCAGCGTCTGCCGCATTAAGAATTATGGCTCCGCGCGGAACCAAACGCTCTGT
>JADCJC010000037.1 GCA_020247395.1 Rhodocyclaceae bacterium | reverse complement strand
TGACGAGTTCGGAAAAGGCGAACTGATCGCCCCGCGCGATGACGCGGGCAATCAGCTCGTGATCCGACTGCGCAGGTGGCGAAGTCATGGGTTACCGAGACGCGGGTTACCCTTTGGAATGCCATTAGGGTCCGGGCGGGTATTGCGGATGTTGTTCGCCATCGCTGCCAAGTCTTCTGCCCAAGAGTTTGCTGCGCTCGGGCCGCTGGGAAGGCTGACGCCAATACTGTCATTTCCGCCGCCTGCAGAGCAACGCGTCAACAATAATGTGGTGGCGGACGCCAATGCACCAGCGACGAGTTTTCGTCTTACAGGGGAAGCGCCGTCCATATATTTCCTCTCTTAGCACGTTTGCGGGTTTACGCTTCAATGGAAGGCATATGCTTCAATTCATCAAAAACGCTTCCGCGCGGGCCAGCACCGGATCTCGCCCATTGGCGCGGTCGTCCACGCTCGGCGCAACCAAGATGTTTGGCGTGTAGTTTCGGCTTCCCAGCGACGAGTCGAGGGTAAACACCTTGGTCGAGCTTGTATGGCCCAGACCGGTTCGGGCTAGGGTGAAACTACGCACTTCACCTGTATGGTTCGGTGGGGTGCCGGGCGGCTCGCCGATGGTGGTGGCGTTTGGGTACCTCAACAAATCATAGAGATTTAATGTTGCCGAGGAGAACACGCCATTGTTGATCAGTACTACAACGCGTGTCTGCAATAGGCGCGGGAATGCGTTGGATAAACGAATCATCGCGTTTGAGAAAATGGAAGAGTCCCCGCCGGCATTATTGCGAAGATCGATGATCAGCCTAGGTTGGTCAAGCGCCGCCAATGCGTTCGCCACCGAATCGAAGACCGGATCAATCGGCGCAGCGGCGTCCAGCGCACAACGCGAATACCGCAGGTAGACACTCTGACTGGTTGACAGAGGCACCATGAAGTAGTTGCGATCAGGTTGCGATAGCCATAGGGGCGCGGCCGGCCCGTCAGATCGGCCATAGATCGATTGCCGAGCAGATGTGTCATTGGCCTGCAGGGTGATCGCGAACTCGGCACCGCTGGATGACCGAAGCGTGTATGTCGCCTGCGTGGCGCTGCGCCCGACACCGATTAGTGCAAGCAACTCGCACTGATGCAGCATTGGCGGCGTGTTGAAGGCGTAACCCTCAGCAGTCGCCGCCGAGATATAGGCGCGCAGGCGGGTCGAAATTTCAGCAATGGCGATGCCGTCTATGGCAATAAGACGGGCTCCGAGGCTATTGACTTGCGACGCGGTTATTTGTTGCACCCAAGGGCCGTCACTCGCTGTTGCAAAACGGATAGGAGTTCCTGCTAATACGACCGGTGTGGTACTCACTCCCGTGTGCTCATCCTGCATCAGCGCGGCGAGCCGGATCGCGGCGATTAAATTTTCCTTGGCAGACTTGCCGTTTGCATCGGCGGTGATACTGCTGACCGTATTGTTCCAAGTGGTGCTGCGCGTAATTCCATTAGGGTCCGGGTGGGTATTGCGGATGTTGTTCGCCATCGCTGCCAAGTCTTCTGCCCAAGAGTTTGCTGCGCTCGGGCCGCTGGGAAGGCCGACACCAATACTGCCATTTCCGCCGCCTGCAGAGCAACGCGTCAAAAATAGTGTGGTGGCAGACGCCAATGCACCAGCGACAAGTTTTCGTCTCACAGGGGAAGTGCCGTCCATAGATTTCCTTTCTTATTCGTTACGCTCTGTTCAGTACGCATAGCGGGTAGATCAGATACTATCCAGCCCTCGCGCTTTACGCATGTGCTCTTGGTCATGCTGCTGATACATGACTTTTGGCACGGTCGCCTGTGAATCGATGCGGATAAACTAGGCGCGAAAAATCGCGGGTTCAGCGGCTAGCCGTTTGGCAAACAAGGCCGCGCTCCCAGTCGCATCTTCGATGCCGAGTCCGCACATCCGAATCGAGACCAACGTTGCGCGTCCAATTGAACAAACAAATCAACTGGCTTGGGTGGATTGGGGTGGTGCCCAGCATGGCGACGGCCGTCCTATTGATCGTCCAGGGCTGGGGCTATTCGCAGTTCAGCGTCGACGGAACATATCTACTCTCATTCATCACTACGCATATCAGCAACTGGCTCAGCGCGAACGCGTTGAACGCGTCGAGTCCGACGACGGTCAAGATTTATTTGGTGACAGAATTTGTCGGCCATGCGGTCTATGCGCTGGCATTCTGGACATTCACCCAGATCCGGGAGCGCGCGGCTGACTGGAGGCCGTTGGCACTGTTATTCACACAGTTTGTATTGATCTGGGTATGTCGGCTGGACTTGGGGTACTGGACGGCTTTCGCTATCGCCGTGCTGCTACCCCTTCGGCCAGCGCTTGCTTACTTTCTAGTACTGTTGCTGGGGATTTGGTGCGCACGGGCCATGGAAGCTTTTGTTTTTCATTTTCGTTCAGAACATCGAACATGGCTTGTGGAATTGATCATGATGACCCTAATGATAACTATAGCTTTCAGTGTAGGGCGTTTGATGGCGCGGGAAAAAAGCATGCGCCTTGAGTTAGCCGCCGCAAAGGCGCGACTTGAGGCCAGCCATATCATGCTGGAACGGACTGCGGGAGAAGCTGAGCGGCTGCGCATCTCGCGCAATCTGCACGATGCCGTTGGCCACCACTTGACTGCGCTGAAGCTGCATCTCGATTTAGCCACACGGCGGCAAATAGCGCCCGATCCATCGCTCCAAATAGCGCGGAATCTCTCCGCGCAAGCCTTGGAACAGATACGCACCGTTGTTGCAAAAGAACGGCAGGCCGAAGCATTCGACTTGCGACGCAGCCTGGAGGCTCTTAGTACGGGCATGCCCAACGCCGAACACCGACTACATGTGGATGCACAAATCAACGCCCTACCGCCAGCGCATCTTCACACGCTCTACCACTTTGTACAGGAAGCATTGACCAATTGCGCAAAGCATTCACATGCATCGCATGTCGACGTGAACATAGCAATAGCCGGGGGGCATGTTGCCGCGCAAGTGAAAGACGACGGCATCGGCATCGACCAAACCCGTTTCGGCAACGGACTACGCGGACTCGCCGAACGTGCCGCACTGCTTTCGGGTACGCTGACGATTCGTAATCGTGAAACAGGAGGCGCACTCGTGGAGGTAATTCTTCCCCTCACCGCCGACCTGCCTGCGTCGCAAACATTGGCTGATTAAGTATGATCTCTGTCCTACTCGTCGACGACCAGACGCTGGTGCGCAGCGGTATCCGCGGGCTGTTGGAGCTGTCGGTCGACATCCGCGTCGTTGCAGAGGCGGCCGATGCTGCTTCGGCGATGCAGGCCTTACAGCAGCGCGCATACGACATCATGTTGCTCGACAACCGTATGCCCGGTGAAACGGGCGTGGAGCTACTGGAGCGCATGCGCACACAGTGCATTGCGGTACCCGCCATCATGTTGACCACGTTCGATGATGATGAATCACTTTTGCGGAGTCTGCGCGCTGGCGCCAAGGGATATTTGCTGAAGGACATCTCGTTCGAGCGCTTGTGCGAGGCGATACGCAAAGTCGCCACAGGCGGCACCATGTTTCGGCCGGCGCTCAGCGAACGGGTCGAACGTTCGCTGGCCAATGAGATTGCAGATCACACGGATACACGACCACTTGAGGGCTTGGAGCATCTCACCCCTCGCGAGATTGAAATACTCGCACTCATGGCAGGGGGGCTCAGCAACCGTGAGATTGCCGATTCACTCGGTACCAGCGAGGGTACGATTAAAAATCACGTGTCAAATGTGTTGGCAAAGCTTGGGGTGCGCGATCGCGTGCGTGCGGTACTCAAGGCGATTGACCGTGGTTACCTCTAAAGTTCTGTTGCATCGTCGTTTTCATCTCGTCTTGACTACGTTCACGCGGAGCGGAACCCACGGTACAAACGGCTCTGTTTAAACCGCCTCGTAACCCACTGCGAACAATACGCACCAGCCACTATCCGACCCTTGTCAGCCGTTAGCTAGTTAGAAAATTTCACCGGGCGGTGTTTGAAAGCCAGTGAGTGAGCGGGCGATCCGTGCAATAGTCACGCTAGGGCAGGCCGCTCGCACACCATTTGAGGTAGTAATCCGTGCTGGTCGATCTGGGTGGTTAGGGCCAGTAATGAACCAGACGGTCGCGCGATCACAAAATCACTTGGCAGGTCACAAACGCCTGTGGGACAATTTATTCTTTGAGTGCAATCGCAACAACAACCGGAGGATGGCGATGTTTAGTACGGTCGTGCGGCAGTTAGCCCAGGTGCCGGCAGCGGCAGAAGGCGCACAGCAAACCCGCCGTTATCAACATAGCCATCTGGCGTGTGCGCAGATTGGTCAGCGAGGCTCGCCGCGCGCCGATCGATTCGCCCTTGCCCCGCTCGGCCTTGAGATCGACGTCCGGCTCGCCACCCGGGCCGGTGTCGGGTCCGCAGCGAGCTCGCAAAAACCGGTTGACGCTGCGAATTGGTACGCGAGGTACGCGAGCCAGCGCAGCATCATGCGGGCTGATCGGCACCCGACTCAAGCCACACGAACAGCCCTTCAGCAACCCGCATGACCACCGTTTCGCCTGCGGAGCCCGCGCCGCGCAAACGGCGCATCTTGCTTTGGGTCGGGTCGCCCAGTGTCGCCATTGCCGTGGCCGCTGGTGCTTGGACTTGGTGGACAGGACAGGCCACGCCGACTGGCCTGCTGCAGCTCAACGGTCGCATCGAAGGTGATCAGATCATGGCGGCACCGAAAGCCGCTGGCCGCATTGTCAGGTTGCTCGCGCGCGAGGGCGATGAGGTCAAAGTCGGCCAGTCGCTGGCCATTCTGGCCGACGAGGCGGTCGATGCGCGTCAGGCGCAGGCGCAGGCTGGTGCCGCAGCGCAGCGGGCGCAGGCACTCGCACTCGACACCTCGGCCGATCTGCTACGATCCGAAACTGCGGTGCAGCAGGCCGCCGCGCGAGCCGGTCTGGCGGCGGCGCGGGCCGATCTCGGTCGCGCGCAAGCCGCGACGCTACAGGAGGAGCGGGATCTCGAACGCACTCGCGACCTGGCCGCCAAAGGTTTCCTTGGGGTACAAACGGTTGAGCGCGGCGAGCTAGCGCTGCGCAGCGCCCGCGAGCAGCAGGCCGCTGCGCAGGCCGCGCTGGCACGCGCGGAGCAAACGCTGCGCGATGCTGAGCTCGGACCGCAACGGGTGCGCGCCCGCTTAGCAGAAGCAGCGGCTACGCGGGCGCAGGCAGCAGTCGCCGAAGCACGCGTGCGCGAGGCGGCCAGCCAGAGCGCCGACCTCTCGGTCAGCGCGCCGCTGACAGCGCGGGTTTCCAACCGCTACGCCAACGCGGGCGAAGTGGTGGCTGCGGGCACGCCGATATTCGGCCTGACCGATCTGACGAACGTGTACCTGAAGGGCTATGTGCCCGAGCCCATGATCGGCCGCATTCGCCTTGGACAAGCCGCGCAAATCTGGACTGATGCGTGGCCCGAGGCACCATTCGAAGCGCGCGTCGGCTACATTGCCGCGCGTGCCCAGTTCACGCCAAAGGAAGTGCAGACGCGCGACGAGCGCACCAAGCTCGTCTACGAGGTACGACTGTATCCGCTAGCCGATCCGGCGGGCAAGCTACTGCCCGGCCAGCCCGCCGACGGCATGATCCGCTACGATGAGGCCGCCGCGTGGCAACGGCCGCGGCACTGAGCCGCCTTAACATGCCGCGGGGTGCGGCCAACGCTCGCGCGGTACCGGGAGCCGACCCGCCGCACGGATACCGCTCGCGCGCAGAGCGAACTTGCCCGGCACAGATACCAGTGTCGCTGCCGTGCGGCCTGCCGCAGTGAGCACAATCAATGCGCCCGTGGTGGCGCTGGCTGGCATCGGCAAGCGTTACGGCCGCATGTTGGCGGTGGATGATGTTTCGCTGAAAGTGGAGCGGGGGCAACTGTACGGGCTGATCGGTGCCGACGGTGCTGGCAAAAGCAGCCTGATGAAGATGGTGGCCGGTGTGCTGGCACACGACTGCGGTACGGTCGAGGTGTTCGGCGTACGTATCGACTCCGAGCGCGCGGCCGAGCGTGTGAAGGCGCGTCTGGGTTTCATGCCGCAGGGCCTGGGGCTGAACCTCTACCCCGAGCTATCGGTCGAGGAGAACATCGACTTCTTTGCGCGGCTGCGTCAAGTGTCGGCGGCGGAGCTGGCACCGCGCAAGCAGCAGTTGCTGGAGATGACGCGGCTGGCGGCATTCCGCACCCGCGCCGCAAAAAACCTGTCCGGTGGCATGAAGCAGAAGCTCGGACTCGTGTGCACGCTGATCCACGCGCCCGAGCTGATCGTGCTGGACGAGCCAACCACCGGGGTGGACCCGGTGTCGCGCCGCGACTTCTGGGCCATCCTAGCGCAGTTGATCGACGCTCAGCGGCTGACGGCGCTGGTGTCCACCGCGTACCTGGACGAGGCGAGCCGCTTCGACCGTCTGGCGCTGATGCACGTCGGTCGCGTGCTAGCCGAGGGTGAGCCTGCCGAGCTGGTGGCCGCCGCCGGCCTTCGTGTGGCGCAAGTGCAGGCCGAACCTGCCGCGCTGGCGCAATTGGCGGCGCACTTCGCGCAGACCGAGCAGACCGCCGGTGCTGGGCGCGTGGTCGTGACCGCCGACGACGATGAGTCGGCCGCAGCGGCGGTGCGCGCCGCACTCGGTAGCGACCAACACCCGGTGCCAAAGATCGTGATCACGCCTCCCGACTTAGAGGACCTGTTCGTCGCTAGGCTACAGGCACTCGACGGTGCCGCTACGACACGGCCCGCTCCGGACGCGGATGGCCGGTTCAAGCCCAACAGGAATCAACGACCAGCGCCCGCCAGCGAACGCGGCAGCGCGCCGCCATCCGAGTACAACGGCGGCACGCATGCGATCGACGCGCAGAGCCTGACCCGCGACTTCGGCGGGTTTCGCGCAGTCGACCGCGCCAGCTTCATCGTGCGCTACGGCGAGATCTTCGGCTTACTTGGGGCGAATGGCGCGGGCAAGACCACGGCAATCAAGATGCTGACAGGAATCCTACCCCCCTCGGCCGGCATCGGTCGCGTCGCCGGTGCGGACATGCGCCAAGCCGGGCAGGCGATCAAGGAGCGCATCGGCTATATGTCGCAGGCGTTCTCACTGTACACGGACCTCACCGTAATGGAAAACCTGCTGCTGTTTGCCGGCGTCTACGGACTTACCCGGGAGCAGGCGCGCAGCCGCGCGCAGTGGGCTGTGGCGCTTGGCGACCTGCACGGCCATGAACGCGAGCCAGCGGGCCGTCTGCCGATGGGCCTGCGCCAGCGGCTGGCGCTGGGTTGTGCTCTGCTACACCAGCCGCGCGTGCTGTTTCTTGACGAACCTACCTCGGGTGTCGATCCGATCGGTCGCCGCCGCTTCTGGGGTGCGCTACGTCGGCTGGCACGCGAACAGGGTGTGGCGATCCTGCTCACCACGCATTACATGGCAGAGGCCGATCTGTGCGACCGCATCGCGCTGATGTTCGCCGGTCGGGTGGTCGCCGATGCCACCCCGGCGCAACTGAAAGCGGAGCTGACTGCAGAACGCGGGCAACTGCTCGAGGTGAGCGCCGAGCCCCCGCTGGCTGCACTGGCGGCACTGCGCGCAGGCGGCTTCGCCGAGGCGGTGCTACATGGTCGACGCCTGCACGTTCTGGCGCACGACGCGGCAGAAGCGGGCACGCGCATCGACACCGCGCTCGCCGCCGCCGGGCTGGCGGCGGCGCGCATCACATCGCAGACGCTGACGATGGAAGATGTGTTCATCCACCGCGTGCTCGCCCTCGAAGCTGCAGCGCTGGCGCGGGCTGCAGCATGAACCTCGCGCGCGTGCTGGCGCTAGCGGGCAAGGAGGCGCGCGAAGTGCGGCGCGACAGGCTGTATTTGCTGCTGGCCTTCGCGCTGCCGCTGATCCTGCTGGTGGTGTTCGCCTACGGCATGACCACCGACGTCGAGGGCATCGGCCTGGTGGTGATCGATGAGGACGGCACCCCGACCAGCCGCCGATATGCGGAAGGCTTTCTGTCGACCCGCCACTTCGTGCACGCCCGTGCCGACGCAGCCGCTGCGCGGGGCGAAACCGCGCTGATCGACGGACGCGCGCGCGTGGTGCTGTGGATCGGCCCCCACTTCGAGCGCAATCTGAACGCCGGTCGTCCGGCGGAGGTGCTAGCACAGATCGACGGTGCCTTCACCACCTCGGCGCGCACCATCCACGGCTATCTTGAAGCGATCAACGCGCAGACCAACGCCGAACTGCGAACCGAAACGATGGCCGCTGGCGGCGCACGCACGCCCAGCGCAGGGCTGGTCGCACCGGTGCAGTTGCAGACACGCTTTTTGTACAATCCCGAGCTGCGCAGCGTGGTCACGGTGGCACCGTCGCTGCTGATGCTGGTGCTGCTGCTGGTGCCGCCGCTGCTGATCGCGGTGAGCGTGGTGCGCGAAAAGGAAAGCGGTGCGATTTTCAATATCGCCAGCTCGACGGTCACTCGGCTGGAATTCCTGCTCGGCAAGCTGATCCCGGTGGTGGTGATCGGCGTGGCCAACGGGCTGCTGCTTTGGGTGGTGGTGATCGTGTGGTTCAGCGTGCCGTTTCGCGGCAGCGTTCCGCAGTTTGCGCTGGCCATCGTGCTATACGTGCTGGCCACCTCTGGCCTCGGATTGCTGGTGTCGGCGGCCGTGCGCACCCAGCAGGCGGCCATCATCATCACCACCATCACTGCTGTGATTGTCGCAACCCAGTTTGCCGGCATGTTCGCACCGCTGGAAACGGCTAGCCCTGTCAATCGCGCGCTGGCGCGGCTATTTCCTGCCGCCGATTTCCTCGCCATCGTGCGCGGCATGTACTTGCGCGGTGCCGGCATCGACATATTCTGGCCCGAGCTGCTCGCACTGGCGGCCTACGCAGTGCTGGTGCTGGCGCTGGCACACGCGCTGTTTCACAAGCGCACGACCGCATGAGAGCGCACGGTCGTTCTGAAGCCCCCGTCCTGCGGCTGTCGGCGCGGAGGGTAGTCGTGTGAGTGGCCTCTCCCGGTTTGCGCGAGGCGCGGGCCGCTGGCTGCGGCAGGTGGCAGCATTGGTGGGCAAGGAATGGCGCCAGTTGCTACGCGACACCGCGCTGGTCGGCTTCGTAGTGTTCATCTTCACCCTCGACATCCTAATTGCCGCCGGCGCGCCGGAACTCGATCTGCGCAGTGCGCCGATCGGTCTGATCGACCGCGACGGCAGCGTCGCCTCGCGCGAGCTGGCCGGACGCCTGCGGGCACCGTACTTCGACGTGCGCGCCGTCGCCGACGACGAAGCGCAGGTGGCGCGCCAGCTCGAACGCGGGCAACTACGCGCAGTGCTCACCATTCCGCACGACTTTGAGCGCGCTTTTGTGCGCGGCGAGACGGCGCAGGTACAGCTCGTGGTCGAGGCGGCCGACTCCAACCTCGGCTACTTAGTGGCAAGCTACACCGAGCGAATCTTAGCGACGCTGGCGGCTGAATACTCGCTGGCGCGCACGGCGGTAGTGCTGCCCGAGGTGCAGCTGCAGGCGCGCTACCGTTTCAACCCCGCACTGACTGAGGCGTGGTACGCAACCATCTCCGAGCTACTGACGATGATCACGGTGGCGTCAATACTACTGCCAGCGGCGGCGATGGTGCGCGAGAAGGAGCGCGGCACCATCGAGCAGCTGCTGGTATCGCCGTTATCACCGCTGCAGATCGTGCTAGCCAAGGTGGTGGCAATGGCGGGCGTGGTGCTGGTCGGCTCTACGGTGGCGGTGGGCCTTGTGATGCATGGGCTGCTCGGCGTACCGTTCGCCGGAAGCCCGCTGCTGTTCTTCTCGCTGGTGGCGCTGTATGCGATGACGGCTTCGGGGCTTGGTGTCGTGGCGGCGACCTTCGCGCGCAGCTCCGGCCAAGTCGGGCTGATCGTGCTGCTGTTGGTAATGCCGATCACCATGCTCTCGGGCACCTGGAATCTGCGCGAAAGCATGCCGGGGTGGCTGCAGGTAGCCATTGACTTGTCGCCGCTTCGCTACTTTGTTGACATCACCTACGGCGTACTGCTTAAGGGGGCCGATCTGGCGGCCGTGGCCAAGCCAGCGGCCCTCATGGTGATGCTGGGGCTGGCGTTTCTGGCGCTGGGAACGGCTCGGTTCCGGCGGCAGTTCCGTTAGTGTTGCGCCCCGGCGAGGCTCAACGTGTGCAGTTGCGCTAAAAATTGACCCCCCCAATTGCACCGGGAAATGACCCGCACTTCGACCGGAAAACCGTGAAACATCATTGCGATCACGTGTTCCGGGCGCTTCAGTGCAGCGCGCAAGTTTCGGCTAATTTTGGTTCAAGTCAAAGCGCAATTCAGCAGTCTCGTCAATAGTTCCCGCCGAAGCATCCGTAGACGAGCCAACTGTTAGTCGCCGTCCGTTCTGGAATACCTCACCTTCCAGAACGTAGATGAATTCACAGTAATTATGAATGTGTGATGGATTTGAAGCACCAGCCTGAAAGCGAACTAGTTGAAACGCTCGCCCGTTCGCTTTTCCAAGATTCTTAACCTCGACACCATCAGCAAACGTAGATGGAACCCAAGGCAGAACGTTTTTGTTTCGTAACAAAAAAGTCGAGAACATTTTTCAATCAATTTTTAATTCACTTCCCAGTAAGCCGGCTTAAAAACCGAACCCAATTTCCGACAATCGAATCTGCAATGTTGAGAACTACAGCAAATTCTTGCTTTTTTGTTAGACGGGTTGCGCAATAAAGTCGAGAACAAATATGCGCGGGCGAATTCGGTTCATCTCGCACCACTAACTTTCTGCCTATGACCAAATCGATTTGGTGACCAGAAACCATACTACTTGAATCCGTCGCAAACATCTTTGGTTAAGTGTGGCGGCGGCTAGATCGAATGACCGCTTTTTTCCGGCAGGAACCGTCGCTGTTGACCCATAGCTGACATGGCGATTACCCGAAAGCCGACATTCGATGTCGCGGCTTAGCGGCCTCAGCTTGCCGATAGTTACAGCGCGTTCTTTTGATCACTTTGCTCTTTGATGCTCGAATGACCACACTTTGGACAAACGGAGACGTCTAGGAGCCAATCCAGCCACGACGATGAGGACTTCTGCGAAATGGCAAGCCAAGCAAGGCTGGTTCCGCACTGGGGGCAGCGAACTGCGATGACCGAAAAAACCATTGCAGCGAGTCCGACTGCTGTGCCAATTAGTGTAGGTACGTATGTCTGAACCGACATTACGGCCGAGAGCTGTTTGTCAAACATCATCGCGGCGCCGCTCATCAGGAGGGCTGCGAAGGCGAGACGAAGTTTCCAGCGTTGATGACTAATCAGTGGCAACGGATGAGGGTGCATATTGGAGGCGATTGTTGATACGTCAGCTATTGGCCGAAAACATCATACGTAATCTACCAGCTATTTTTTTGATAGCGAGCCCTTCACGACCTAGCTTACGGACGCTCCGCTGTTGAAGCGTATGTGTGGAGTGACGAGTTAGACCTACCTGTGCCACACGCAGCGCACATGCGCGCTTCAGGAGTACGCAAGGGTTTTCCGCAAGCAGCACAGGGAGGACCAAAAAGACTGAGGCGGTGATGCCAAATTGCATCGGGGTTTGTTTCCGCAATTCCAGTTATTGGCTGATAGAGCGCCAGTGCTGCAAGCCCGTAACCATCTGCTTTTGCCTCTTCTATGGAAGCGCCATGCGCCTCACGATAGCGTTTTACATCCTCAATTGCATCTTGAAGAAGTGGATGAATCAGTTCCCATTCATGTTCGTCGAGCATCGGCAAGGGCATTTTGCATCGCCAGCAGTATTGGGTCTTTGCCATGTGGTCTAACCTAACCTACGAAACATTTTGTTCCCTACCGCCAAGCACGCATAGGGTCAGAAGTTAAGACGACCGAGACACCGATCATCGTGGAGCGCGTGGTGAAGGATATTGACGAGATCGTTCGCTTAGTGCGGTTTCCTGGCTGGCAGGGGACATTAGCGGGGGAGCGCCAGATCAAGATGGCCCTTAGAAAGGCGCTTTTTAAGTACAAGCTGCACGCGGACGAGGAGCTATTTGAGAAGGCTTACGGGTATATCCGTCAGTATTACTGAACTACTTGCAAGAGTCGGCGCGCTAAGAAACAGACTTGTTCCAGACTTTATTCCCGATGTTCACCGAGAAGTTCTAGACTTTATTACTGAGTTCTAGACTTTATTCTCAAGAAACAATTCATCCTTAAAGATGAATTATTACTCCACCGTCACAGATTTTGCGAGGTTTCGTGGCTTGTCCACATCGGTTCCACGTTTAAGAGCGGTGTGATACGCAAGCAGCTGGACTGGAATGGCGTGGATGATAGGGGAAAGCAGTCCTGCGTGACGAGGAGTGCGGATGACATGTATGCCTTCACTTTCGTGAAAGTGGCTGTCTGCGTCGGAGAACACAAATAGTTCGCCGCCTCTCGCACGCACTTCTTGCATGTTCGACTTCACCTTCTCAAGCAGTACATCGTTTGGGGCGACAACGACAACCGGCATATTGCTGTCGACTAGTGCGAGTGGGCCGTGTTTAAGTTCGCCGGCAGGATATGCCTCGGCGTGGATGTATGAAGTTTCCTTTAGTTTAAGCGCGCCTTCTAGCGCAATGGGATAGTGCAATCCGCGCCCAAGATACAGCGCATGATTTTTCTGCGCAAACAGCTCGGCCCATGATTGTATTTGCGGTTCAAGATTCAGCGCATGCTGCACGCTTCCCGGCACAAAGCGCAATTGCTCAATATAGGCAGTTTCCTGTTCTACGCTTAGGCGAGCCTTTGATTTCGCGAGTGATACCGCGAAGGTGAACAACGCGGCGAGCTGGGTGGTAAAGGCCTTGGTTGACGCAACGCCAATCTCCGTACCAGCCCTCGTGTAGAACGCCATTGCTGACGCACGCGGAATTGCCGACTCTCTCACGTTGCAAATAGACAAAGTCGCACTGTGGCCGAGCTGCTTTGCGCGCTTTAACGCCTCCATCGTGTCAAGCGTTTCGCCGGATTGCGAAATGGTGACGACAAGCTGACCCGGATCTGGCAGCGAATCGCGGTAGCGGTACTCATGGCCCAACTCGATTTGGCACTGGACTCGGGCAATGGACTCGATCCACTGCTTTGCGACCATACCTGCGTAGTAGCTGGTACCTGATGCGAGTATGAGTACACTGGTCGCACCTGCAAAATAGGATTCAGCCTTAGCTCCATATTGGGCAACATCAATACCGTTAGTAAGAACCGCCTCTAGGGTGTCGGCGATCCTCCTCGGCTGCTCGTGGATCTCCTTTTGCATAAAGTGGGTGTACGGTCCAAGATCGTTTGCATCATCGCTTACTTCGGAAACGTGGATGGCACGCTCAACCGGGCTTCCCTGGCGATTCACCACCGAAATCGAGGCACAGGTAATCGCGGCAACATCGCCTTCCTCAAGGTACATGACGTTGCGCGTAACTTGCAAGATGGCGGAAACATCTGAGGCAATAAAATTCTCAGTCATGGTACCGCTATGTCCAACCTTGCCGACGCCGATCAAGAGCGGACAGCCCACTCTTGCACAAATCAGCAGTTCCGGGTGCGACCGCGCCATAACCCCGATTGCATAGGCACCATGCATTTCTCTGACTGCGATCTGTACAGCTCTGAAAAAATCCCCAGAGAGTTGAAAATAGTAATGAACCAGATGTGAGATGACTTCTGTATCAGTCTGGGACTCAAACACATAACCGCGTTGCTTGAGCAGTGCACGGAGCGTCTCGTGGTTTTCAATAATGCCATTGTGAACCACGGCAATTTCGCGCTGCGAAACGTGTGGATGTGCATTCGGTTCAGTTACACCTCCGTGTGTTGCCCAACGAGTATGGCCGATTCCAATTCGACCAGTTAATTTTTTCGCGGCTACTGCACGTTCCATTTCTGCGACCCGGCCAACTCGTCTGACGCGCGCTATCTCTTCAGACCCGGCAGACATGACCGCCAACCCTGACGAGTCGTATCCCCGATACTCAAGACGTTTTAAACCCTCGGTCAAAATGGGCACGATGTCGCGTGAAGAGATTGCTCCCACAATTCCGCACATGGCTAGTTTTTTGTTTTCTTGGTGGGGCGCTGCCAGTTCGGAGTTGCCGCTTGCGTCTTGGGGTTGACGGTGAGGGAAGCTGCGGCGACGTCTTTCCAGATTGTGGTCCCCGCTCCAATCGTGGCACCTGTGTTGATGGTAACTGGGGCGATCAGCTGCACGTCCGAACCGATGTGAACATTGTCGCCAATAACGGTTCGATGTTTGTTCGCACCGTCATAGTTACAGGTAATTGTTCCCGCGCCAATGTTGACGCTGGAACCCACTGTTGAGTCGCCGATGTAACTTAGGTGGTTTGCCTTTGAACCAGCGCCGATTTGGCTGGCCTTCACTTCCACAAAATTTCCGATGTGCACACCATCCGCAAGCTTGGTGTCCGGACGGATTCTGGCGTATGGTCCGATGCGAACATTGGCACCGATGATCGCGGAGTCAATGTGGGTGAATGGAAGTATGGTGGTGCCCTCGCCGATGTGACAGTTCTTGAGTACTGTATTGGCACCAATTGAAACGTTGCGCCCCAGCCATACTTGCCCTTCAACAAGGACGTTGACATCGACAGTCACATCAGTTTCGCATACTAGTTCACCCCTGATATCAAGGCGTGTCGGATCTAGAAGCGTTACGCCACTCGCCATCAGTCTTCTAGCGTTCTCCTGCTGGTAGAGGCGTTCCAACGACGCGAGCTGATCCTTGCTGTTGATTCCGATCACCTCCCAACTATGCTTGGGCGTGTGCGTGGTGACCTTTATTCCCTCAGCAACTGCCATCCCGAGAATATCGGTAAGATAATATTCGCCTTGTGCATTGCGATTGCCTAACATCGGCAACCAGCGCGCCAAGCTTGCGGTCGGGCATGCTAAGAACCCCGTATTGATTTCGCAGATAGCTCGTTGGGCAGGGGTTGCGTCCCGCTCTTCGACGATTGCCATCACCGCACCGCTAGCATCCCGTATTACCCTCCCGAGACCCTCTGGGTTCGACACCACGTTTGTCAGCCAACCCACTCCACCTTGCGCTGCAATCTCGACGAGGTTGTTGAGCGTCGCTTCGCCGATCAACGGAACGTCCCCGTACAGGATAAGCGTTGTTTGTGTTTGTGCAACATACGGCATTGCTTGGAGGACAGCATGGCCAGTGCCGAGCTGGGGTTCTTGTTTCACCCAGACGAGACCTGTGTTCGATGAAACTGCAGCGCGCACCGTCTCTCCGCCGTGTCCATAGACGATCGCAACTTTGTCGGGTGATAGCGCCTCGGCGACATTAACAACTCGCTGCAACATCGGAATGCCGCCGATAGCGTGCAGCACTTTTGGTAGCGCGGACTTCATGCGCTTACCTTGGCCGGCTGCTAAGATAACGATTGCTAATGATGGCATATTAAGTACTTGCAATAGATATACAGCACCATCATGGGCCACTCTGGCCACAATAAAAAAGGCAGTGGAGAACCCCCACTGCCTGAAGTTTTTACTGCGCCTCTAAACCGTTACGGCAGGTCAATGGTATCAAAGTTTGCTCACTTACGCAACTTTCTTATGGCGGCCAGCTGCGCAGCGAGTTGTGACAACTCCGCTTGGACAACTGCCCGCTCTTGGCCACTTTGCCGGTTAGCGAGCGCTTCCTCCGCGGCTTGCTTTGCTTGCATAACCTTGGCCTCGTCAAGATCTTTTGCACGAATTGACGTGTTGGCAAGAATTGTGAGTGCTTTCGGCTGGACTTCAAGGATACCGCCTGACACAAAAACCAACTCCTCGTTGCCCCCGGCAAGCTTGACTTTGACCGTGCCCGGCCTGATGCGCGTGAGCAGGGGCGTGTGCAGAGGCAGAATGCCTAGCTCACCGGACTCACCAGGCACGACGACCATCTCAGCGTCACCTGAAAAGATGGATTGTTCTGCAGACACAATATTGACGTGGAGTGTTGCCATAAATGCTTTCGGTTGTTCAGCTCAAGACGGGTATCCATACTTCATCGCTACCGCGCCAAGGCTTCAATACGTTGGGTGCTCAAAACAAGCAACAGGCCCTAACGGGGTTACATAGATTTTGCCTTTTCGAAGACTTCGTCAATGCCGCCTACCATGTAGAATGCCTGCTCTGGCAACGCATCGCATTCGCCATCGACAATCATCTTGAACCCGCGGATGGTTTCCTTGAGCGGCACGATCTTGCCCGGTGTGCCAGTAAACACTTCTGCAACATTAAATGGCTGCGATAGGAAGCGCTGGATCTTGCGGGCTCGCGACACCGCCAATTTATCCTCAGGAGACAACTCGTCCATACCAAGAATAGCGATGATGTCACGTAACTCCTTGTAGCGTTGAAGCGTTGCCTGCACACGACGTGCAACCGTGTAGTGCTCTTCGCCAACCACCTGCGGATCGAGCTGGCGGCTGGTGGAGTCGAGCGGATCAACCGCCGGATAGATACCAAGTGCTGCTATGTCACGCGACAATACAACCGTTGCGTCCAAGTGGGCAAACGTCGTCGCAGGACTTGGGTCAGTCAAGTCATCCGCCGGGACATAAACAGCTTGGATCGAAGTGATCGAGCCGGTTTTGGTCGAAGTGATGCGCTCCTGCAGAACGCCCATCTCCTCAGCAAGGGTCGGCTGGTAGCCCACGGCTGATGGCATACGGCCCAACAAGGCTGATACCTCGGTGCCTGCCAGCGTATAGCGGTAAATATTGTCAACGAAGAACAAGATGTCTTTACCTTCGTCGCGGAAGCGCTCGGCCATGGTCAAACCGGTCAGCGCCACGCGTAAACGGTTGCCGGGAGGTTCGTTCATCTGGCCAAACACCATCGCCACTTTGGAATCGCTGAGGTTGTCGGCCTTGATGACGCCCGCTTCCTGCATCTCGTGATAGAAGTCGTTTCCTTCGCGCGTACGCTCGCCCACACCGGCGAACACCGACAGACCACCGTAGCTTTTCGCGATGTTGTTGATCAGCTCGAGCATGTTCACGGTCTTGCCCACACCTGCGCCACCGAACAGGCCGATCTTGCCGCCCTTTGCAAAAGGGCAGACCAAGTCAATAACCTTAATGCCGGTCGGCAGAAGGTCGACCGACGGCGAGAGTTCGTCGAACTTTGGCGCTGGCTGATGAATAGAGCGGCGCTCTTCCGTTTTGATCGGGCCTTGTTCGTCAATCGGGCGGCCGAGCACGTCCATGATGCGGCCAAGCGTAGCTCCGCCGACCGGAACCGAAATCGGTGCGCCGGAATTCTTCACGGTCATACCGCGACGCAGGCCGTCTGACGAGCCCAACGCGATACAACGCACAATGCCATCGCCAAGCTGCTGCTCAACCTCGAATGTCAACCCTTTTTCGGCGAAAGACCTCTGGTCCGAGTCTTCTAAGACCAATGCGTCATAAATCTGCGGCATGTGGTTGCGCGGAAATTGAATATCAACAACCGCACCAATGCACTGCACTACTTGACCGACACTCATGTTTTGCTCCGACGTAGTATTTCGATGTTTTTGCTAACTGAAGACTGATCGCTGCAGGATCCTAAACGGCCGCTGCACCGCCAACGATCTCCGACAATTCTTTGGTGATCGCCGCCTGACGTGCTTTGTTGTAGGTCAGCTTCAGGTCACCGATAACTTTCTTGGCGTTATCCGACGCCGACTTCATCGCCACCATCCGCGCCGACTGTTCGGACGCAATGTTTTCAGCCACGGCCGAATATACGATCGATTCGATGTAACGCTCCAACAATTCGTCCAGCACTGCCTTGGCGTCCGGCTCGTACAGATAGTCCCAAGACGAATCAGGCGCACCGAGCTTGTCGCCGGACAATGGCAACAATTGCTCGCACATCGCCTCTTGCTTCATGGTGTTAATGAACTTCGTATAACAGAGATAAAGGGCGTCAATTTTGCCATCGGCAAATTGATCTAGCTGTAACTTAACGGGGCCGATCATTTTTTCGAGATGCGGCTTGTCACCCAGGCCGATCACCTGCGACGTCACGGGGATTCCGTAGCGCATCAAGAAACCGAGGCCCTTATTGCCTATCGCCGTGGCCTGCACCTTTGCATCCGCACCTTCCCACTTTTTGATCTTCGTGACCATCATGCGCATCGCATTGGTGTTAAGGCCGCCGCAGAGGCCCTTGTCGGACGTAACCATAATCACCCCGACATTCCTCACCACATCACGCTTCTGCAAAAACACATGCTTATAGTCAGGATTTGCGTGCGACAAATTCGCGGCAACACTGCGAATCTTCTCGCTATACGGTCGAGAGGCACGCATACGTTCCTGCGCCTTGCGCATCTTTGACGCCGCGACCATTTCCATCGCCTTGGTGATCTTTCGCGTGTTTTCAACGCTCTTGATCTTGTTCCGAATTTCTTTTGAACCGGCCATTCTCTAATCTTTCGATTCGGCTAAGACGTTTACCAATACGCCCTACTTTCTAGTACGCGCCTGTTTTCTTGAAGTCGGCAACCGCAGCATGCAGCGCCTTTTCGTCGTCGCCGGACAGCGCTGCCGCCTTTGCTATCGAATCAACTAGCGCACCGTATTTAGACTTCATGAAATCGCGTAGTGCTTTTTCAAACGCGGCGGCCTTCTTGACGTCCACATCATCCATGTAGTTGTTGTTGACTGCGAATAGAATCAAGGCCATTTCCCAAACCTGCAGCGGCTGATATTGCGGCTGCTTCATCAACTCGGTGACCATCTTGCCGCGCTCCAACTGCTTGCGGGTTGCGTCGTCAAGATCGGAAGCAAATTGTGCGAACGCGGCAAGCTCGCGGTACTGCGCGAGTGCCAAACGAACCCCTGCCCCAGTATCTTTACGCTTCATGATCTTCGTCTGTGCGGCGCCGCCCACGCGCGATACCGAGATACCCGCATTAATCGCGGGACGGATACCAGCGTTGAACAAATCAGTTTCCAAAAAGATCTGGCCGTCAGTAATCGAAATTACGTTGGTCGGGACGAACGCCGAAACGTCGCCCGCTTGTGTTTCGATGATTGGCAACGCGGTCAGCGAGCCGGTCTTGCCTTTGACAGCACCGTTAGTGAACTTTTCAACATAGTCAGCGTTCACCCGCGCAGCGCGCTCGAGGAGGCGGCTGTGCAGGTAGAACACATCACCCGGGTACGCTTCACGACCGGGTGGACGGCGCAGCAGCAGCGACACTTGGCGATACGCGACGGCTTGCTTGGACAAATCGTCATAGATGATCAAAGCATCTTGGCCACGGTCGCGGAAGTACTCGCCCATCGTACAGCCGGAGTACGCTGCGATGTACTGCATTGCAGCCGACTCGGAAGCTGTCGAGGCAACAACGATGGTATAGGACAAAGCACCGCTCTCTTCGAGTTTGCGGACAACGTTTGCAACGGTCGAGGCTTTCTGACCAATTGCCACGTAGACGCAGAACATGTCTTTGCCTTTTTGGTTGATGATGGTGTCGATCGCAACAGCAGTTTTACCCGTCTGACGGTCACCAATGATCAGTTCGCGCTGACCACGGCCGACCGGCACCATGGCATCGATGGCCTTCAAACCCGTCTGCACAGGCTGGTCAACCGACTTACGCGCAATAACGCCCGGCGCAACCTTTTCAATCACGTCAGTCAACTTTGCATTGATCGGACCTTTGCCGTCAATTGGCGCGCCGAGAGAATTGACCACGCGGCCAAGCAGCTCTGGGCCAACCGGAACTTCGAGAATACGCCCCGTACATTTGACGGTATCGCCTTCCTTGATGTGCTGATACTCGCCTAGCACCACCGCGCCCACGGAGTCGCGCTCGAGGTTGAGCGCCAAACCAAACGTGTTGCCGGGAAACTCAAGCATCTCGCCCTGCATTACATCTGCCAAGCCGTGTACGCGACAAATGCCGTCCGTCACCGAGATCACGTTACCTTCGGAGCGTTTTTCAGCTGCGGCGGGAAGGCCTTGGATCTTCGATTTAATGAGTTCGCTGATTTCTGCCGGGTTGATTTGCATCTTCGTACCCTAGTTAATCTAGTAAATAAAAAAGTTCGTTGGCGCTGGCTATGCCGTCAGCGCTTGCTTCATTTGGTCCAGCGTGTCGCGAACCGACGCATGGATGACATCATCGCCGACCTGAATTCGCGCACCACCAATCAGATCTGCATCCACGACTACCACCGCTTCGACCTGCTTGCCATACTTGCGAGACAGCGCGTCGATCAAGCTGGATTTTTCTGCGTCCGACAACTGCATCGCACTGGTAATGGTCGCCTTGATCACACCCTCATGCTGGCGTTGCAGCTTTGCGAAATGCTCTGCAATAAACGGCAACAGCGATGCCTTGCCACCCTCGATCAACATCGTGAGCAAGTACGAGATTGCCGGTGCCAGACTGCCAGCCGGCGCAGAAAGCACTGCTGCCTTTTCGGCGACGCTAACCTTCGGGTTGCCGAGGATCGCGAGGGCTTGCGGATTTGACGCCGCGGCGCCTAGCACGGCCAACGCATCACCGAAAGCAGGAATACTGCCCGCCTCAACGGCCGCACGGAACACCGCCTCGCCGTAGGGTCGGGCAACTGTTGTCAACTCCGCCATTACAGCTGCGCCTTCAATTGATTCAGCATATCGGCGTGCGCTTTTGCGTCCACTTCGCGCTTCAGGATCTTCTCTGCACCGGCGACGGCCAATACTGCGACTTGCTCGCGGAGCTGCTCACGGGCTTTTTGCAATTCGGTCGCGGCACTCGCTTGCGCAGCGGCAATGATTCGATCCGCTTCCAACTTGGCCTGCGCCTTCGCTTCATCGATCAGCGACTGCGCTTGCTTTTCATTGAGCGCCTTGAATTCACCTGCCTGATCGCGAGCCTCTTTCAGGATCAGCGACTTCTGCCTCTCACCATCGGCGAGTGCCGCTTTACCCTTTTCGGCTTCGGCCAAACCTTCTGCAATCTTTTTCCGGCGCGTCTCAATAGCCAGATCGATCGGTGGCCACACGAACTTCCACGTAAACCAAATAAAGATCGCAAAACCTATCGCTTGAACAACTAACGTTCCGCCGATATTCATGACGGTACCTTTCCTGTTCTGAGTTGACTATTCCGAATCAAAAGGAGTCAGCGCAAAGGGGCCAGAAGGGGGTTTGCAGTCGCGAAGAACATCGCAAGACCGACGCCAATAATGAACGCAGCATCGATAAGGCCAAGCAAAAGGAATACTTTGCCTTGCAATGTCGGAATCAACTCAGGCTGACGCGCGGCAGACTCTAGAAATTTCGAGCACATGATGCCCACCCCAATACACGCACCAATCGCCCCGAGACCAATGATGATGCCGATCGCGATCGCGGTGTAAGCCTGAACCATTGCAATATTTTCCATTTATGTTTCCTTTCGAGTACACGCCACAAGTAGTTAATATAAAAATTACCTAGCCAAATTCAAAGACAAAACCAGATCAATGATGCTCTTCGGCCATCGACAAATAGACCACCGTTAGCATCATAAAAATGAATGCCTGCAGTGCTACGACCAAGATATGGAAGATCGCCCAACCGGCGTGGAGCAATCCTGCGACCAACACACCGCCAACTCCAACGGCTCCCAACATCCCGATTAGCAGAAAAATCACTTCGCCTGCGAACATATTTCCATAGAGGCGAAGCGCCAAAGACAACGGCTTGGAGATCAACTCGATCAACTGAAACGCAAAATTGAAAGGCCAAAGCAAAGGATTGGCACCAAACGGCGTGCAGAAGAGTTCATGGATGTATCCGCCGATCCCTTTTGCGCGAATGCTGAACACGACAACCAACATAATTACCGACAGCGATAATGCTGCCGTCGTATTGAGATCAGTTGTGGGAACGGGACGCCAGTACGGCGCGAAAAGATGCGTTACCCACGCCAACGGCTCGATTGGGATGAGCTTGACAGAATTCATGACTAACACCCACATGAATACCGTAATTGCAATCGGAGTCACTAGCGTGCTCTTGCCGTGATACACCTCTTTGACTTGGCCGTTGATGAATTCAATCAACAACTCAATGGCCGCCTGCAACCGACCGGGCACACCGGAAGTCATCCGCCGCGCGACTAGCCACAAGATGCCGAAGGTCAGGCAACCCAACAAAAACGAATTGACGATGGTGTCAACGTTGATCATCCATCCGTCCGAGACCTTGACTTGCAGGTTCGTCAGATGGTGTGTGATGTAGTCAGTAGGGTCTTTGTAACTGGCCATTTTGAGATTCTTCTATCGGTAGCGAATTCAACGGTGAAACAAAAACGATAACCAATGCGCGAGAAGCGCGACTCCAGTACCAATGATTAGTGATCCGGCTGCGAACTTCCCCGATGCAAACGCAGCCAGCAGCGAAAGCAAAACCAAAGCCGTCTTCGCCGCCTGCGCGGCTACGTGAACCGTTAGCACGGCGGCACCGGACTTAGCTTTCACCCGCGATGGCCTAGCGATCATTGCATATGCCAAGTTGCCAGTAATCACTGCTCCCCCGCCGACTAAGGCGGAGATTGCAGCAGTCTGGCCGCTACTGGCTAATGCCACAGACGACACAAGCGCTGCAGACGCAACTTGAAATATCAGCACTCGCCGAACATCCGGCTCCAAAAACGATGTGCGCATGTTGCATGTTTCTAGGCCGCCAATGGCCGATCCCGAGCGAAAACACTGATAGTTTCAAATGCAAAGCCAAACGATTATAAGCGCGAGTAGAATTTCAAGTCAAACCAAAATGCGGCGGCGCACCATGGTTAAGCATAAATATTCTTTGTGTAACCGCATGAAATGTAAGGTTCTTTTGTAAGGTTCTTTTGTCACCACAAATTTCTCCATGGCGCACAATGAGAGCGTTCAACTCAGGGCCCAGCCAACCGATGAGCTTTTGCAGAAACGAAAAAATTTGCCTATCCGCCCCTGTCGAATTGCCTCGCCCGCTCCGTTCAGCGTAATAACCCCCTCGAGATTTAACAATGCCTTCCATGCAAAAAAATAGCGGCCGGATTCACATCAACGATGTCGGCGTAAGAGATGGATTCCAGATCGAAAAGACGATTATTCCGACCGAAACGAAGATTTCGCTCATCGACCAGTTGACTGCAACCGGCCTCGCAAAAGTTGAGGTTACCTCGTTCGTTCACCCAAAACTTGTACCAAACATGGCCGACGCAGAAGTGGTGCTCCGCGAGATCGTGCGCCGCGAGGGGGTCTTGATCACCGCAATTACTCCCAACATCAAAGGAATGGAGCGCGCTATTGGTGTCCACACCTCAGGAGGCAGAATCGATGAAATGAACCTGTTTATGTCTGCCTCGGAAACGCACAACATGGCTAACGTGAAGCACTCCACATCGGAGTCGCTCGCTGAGTTTAGAGTTATGGTACCAATGGCAAAAGCGGCGGGAATCAAGCTCAACGGCTGTGTCTCAACGTCTTTTGGCTGCCCCTTTGAGGGTCGGGTCGACGAAGCTCGAGTCATGGGTTTTGCAGAGCAATATCTGGAGATCGGATTCGATAGCCTCACCTTTGCCGATACAACCGGTATGGCGAACCCCACACAAGTGGGCCGGATGATGCGCGGCACCAAACACCGTTTCCCCGACGTCGAGATCACTTTGCATTTCCACAACACCAGAGGCATGGGACTGGCGAACGTCCTTGCTGGTATTTCAGAGGGGATCACCAGTTTTGACAGTTCAATTGCCGGGTTGGGCGGCTGTCCGTTCGCGCCGGGAGCAACTGGCAATATCTGCACAGAAGATTTGGTCAATATGCTCGACGACATGGGGTTTGAGAGCGGCGTCGATATTGACCGGTTACTGGCCGTGGCCGTAAAAATTCCATCCATCGTCGGCCACGAAGTCCCTGGGCAGGTGATGAAGGCTGGCAAAACCATGCACCTGCATCAGATACCCGCGCAGCTGTATACGGCCTGACGAACACTGCACACAAACTAGAACATTGCCCGAATATCCGGGAACCGGGGAGCGATCATGACACCTTGGCTTGGCTTAGGCACAATTGGCTCGACTACACGCGCTCTCGGAACGAGCCTCGCAGGCGTAGCAGTGAGCCACGCTCGAATCTTTGTCGAGTTTGACACCAAACTAGCATTTCCAACGGGTTCGCCAGCGGGAGGAAAGGTTGGCTACTCGACTAGCCGTCAGCTCAAAGATCAAACCCTAGCATTGACGGAGGCTTTCACGGATTTTTGCCTGAAAGGCGTTACTCCTCCTTGCTTTCCGCCGAAAGATTCAACTCTGCGATTTTTCGGGTGAGCGTGTTTCGGCCAATGCCGAGCAGGGTCGCCGCTTCAATTCGTTTGCCTGCGGTATGTTCCAGCGCCCTCACTATCAGCGCGGTCTCGAACGCCCGATTCAAGCCGTCAAAAATGTTGCGATCCCCGCGAGCCAGCAACGCTGCAACTTCACGTTCCAGCGCCCGCTGCCAGTTTGAATCTGTCACAACGGTCTTGTCGTTGACCCGTACATCGGGGGGCAAGTCTGCTATCTCGACTTGCTGACCTGGCGCCATGACGGTGATCCAGTGACAGATGTTTTCCAGTTGACGGACGTTGCCCGGAAATTCCAGCCCGGTCAAATATGCTGTCGCAGCGTCCGACAGCCGCTTCACATCCACGCCAAGTTCGTGTGCACTTTTTGTCAAAAAATGTTTTGCTAGTAAGGGGACATCTTCGCGCCGCTCGCGCAGGGCAGGCAGCCTGAGTCGAATGACATTGAGCCGGTGGTATAAGTCCTCGCGAAACAAACCAAGTTTTACACGTTGGTCTAGGTCTTGGTGCGTGGCCGCAATAACACGCACGTTGGCGGTCAAGGGCAGGTGTCCGCCAACACGGTAAAACTGTCCGTCAGACAGCACTCTTAGCAGGCGCGTTTGCAACTCCGCCGGCATGTCGCCAATTTCGTCCAAGAACAGCGTGCCCCCCTCCGCTTGCTCAAATCGACCGCGCCTTGTCGTCGCTGCGCCGGTAAAAGCACCTCGCTCATGCCCGAACAGCTCGCTCTCCAATAGATCCTTTGGGATTGCTGCAGTATTGATTGCAATAAACGGCTTGGCTGCGCGCAGACTGTGACGATGCAGCGCGTGCGCCACCAGCTCTTTGCCGCTCCCCGACTCACCGGTGATGAGTATCGTCGCGTGCGATTGCGAAAGCCGCCCAACCGCCCGAAACACCTCTTGCATAGAGGGGGCGGAACCCAGTATTTCGGGCGCAGTCTCCACTTTGTCCGAGTCTGATTGCGGACTAACATGGCGAGACTCATCTATCGCTCGTCGGATCAATTCGACTGCGTGGTCGATATCAAACGGCTTCGGCAGGTACTCAAACGCGCCCCCTTGGAATGCGGCCACGGCACTTTCCAAATCCGAGTAAGCCGTCATGATGATGACGGGCGTCGTCGGCAGCTTCAGTTTCAGCTTTTGCATGAAGTCAAGCCCGGATGTTCCGGGCATCCTGATGTCGCTAATGACAACTTGCGGCGGTTCGTCGTCGAGGGCCTCCAGCCCTTCATGTGCTGCTGCGAACGACTTGTACTCGATGCCTTCGCGCGTGAGCGCCTTTTCAATCACCCATCGAATCGACTTATCGTCATCAATAATCCACACCGGTTTCATTACGAATCCTTTGTTTGTTGCCGTGCCGTGTCCGAACGGGCTACGAAGCTCGGTTCACGACGTCGGTCGTACTTCTTTCAATTGCTCTTTGCTTCTCACTGGAATTGTCACGACAAACTGCGTATTGCCCGGAGCGCTATCGAACTCGATGACGCCGGCATGCTGATTCACGAAATTTTGCGCCAGCGATAGGCCGACGCCCGTACCGCCTTCGCGTCCCGTAACGAGTGGATAGAAGACGGTGTCTTTGAGCTTCTCCGGTATCCCAGGACCCGAATCACAAATCCGAATCTCAATGGCTAAACGAAACCGTTCGCGAACGATTGTGACTTGTCGCGCGATACGGGTTTGAAATCGAATCCTTCCAACGCCGCCAGTCGCCTGCGCGGCATTACGCGCGATGTTTAGCATCGCCTGAATTAACTGCTCTCGGTCTGCAAGCAGCTCCGGCATGCTGGTATCGTAATCACGGTCTATAAACAACGTTTCTGGAAACTCGGCAATCAGCAGTGAACGCACGTACTCAAGAACCTCGTGGATGTTCACCGGCTCTATTTTGGGAAGCCGGTGGGGTGTTAGTAACCGGTCCATGAGGGACTGTAAGCGGTCAGCTTCTTTGACGATGACTTGTGTGTATTCCGAAAAAGTATCATCCGGTAGCTCGCGCTCGAGTAGCTGCGCTGCTCCTCGAATGCCCCCAAGCGGATTCTTGATTTCATGTGCAAGATTGCGGATTAGCTCCCGATGCAGTTTTTGCTGCTCCAACAGTTTTTCTTCTCGAGCAATCTTCAGGTGTTGGTCGAGCGGCTTGAATTCAAGTACGATTTGACCGGTGTCTATTGGTGTTGCAACACACGAGCAATGGAGGGTTTGACCAGCTGAAGTTACGACAGAAAGGCTGGATTCGCCAAAACCAGATTCAGACATCTGTACTTGGCCTAGCAGCGTAAAGACTCCGCCATCTTGTCTATTGTCCTGAATCACCCTGCCCAACGGCGAGCCAATGGCGTTCCTTCGGCTAAATGCAAACAAGTATTCAGCCGAAGTGTTCGCATGCATCAATCGAAGTTTTCCATCCACTATCATCACTGCTGTGGCAATGAGATCGAGACCTTGATAGTTATTCAATGGCGAGGCATTGCGTAGTTGTTGTCGATTTTGTTGTTTCAAGTTTCACCCTCTCCGTCCATAGCAAGTTCCTTGCCAGCAGCTGGCCAGGATGCATATGTAAACAGTACGCCAATCGCCAAAAAAAACGCCGAAGATCGTTCGGTCTTCGGCGTTCAACTTCGATCGGACAAACCAATCGAAAGGAGTCTGATTTTGCTAGTTGCCTCCGAGGCCACCAAGTTGCGCCGTCGACAAAATTGCGGTTGGGCGCGCTGTGCCAGCCGTCTTCAGGACGGCAGATCGGGCAGGTGCCCGCAATTGCGCTGTAAGCTCGGCAAGATTTTCCTCATGGGTTAGCACCCGATCCTGTAGTTCTCGAACCCGCTCGAAATGTCGTTCCACGACCATCTTTGTAGCAGCGATATCGTCGCCGAGTGTCTGCTTTCCAGCGACCGCGCGCTCTTCAAGGATGATCGCGGCACGCAAAGAGCGCATTGCGACGCTTTTCGCTTGCTCTCGCTGGAGAGAAGCTTGCGCCTCACCAAGCAATTGCGCTTCAGCATCAATCTCCGCCTCAATGATGCGGCGGCGAACTTCTTCACGTCGCCGTTGTGTTGCAATAACAGTGTCCGCGCTCCCATGGGTTGCGGTGCCAAGAGTACGCCGAGAGTCGCTTGATGTGGCCTTCTGTGGCGCAGAGGCCGCTGCCGGAGGAGGGCCAATCGCCGATAGGTTTGGTACGATTTGCTGCAGTGTTTCGGCTTGAGCGGCTGAGGTCTCAAAAGACCTCTGGGACAATACGCTAGGTTGACGCGCCCCTGCTTCGCTAAGAGTGGGTGGGTTTGGCCGCGCGTCCACTGATGCCACCTGGGGGGCGGTAGCAATCGTGACCGTCTGTGACTTTGGCAATACGGTCAGGGGACTCAGGTCGACAACCTTAGCCCCTTTGATGGGCAGGTTGGAGTAGGTCGTCCTGCCCATTGGATCGACATGTTTGTACACACTAAGACCCTGCGCTAACACGCTTGATGCGCCGAATACCCCGGGAGCCAACGAGAGCAGCAAGAAAGGGCGCAGGAGATTCATACAGATAGCAGCGTTTTACCAAGGCTGAGAAGTCATACGAGGAACCGTAGTTTGCGTCTGAAGTCCGACTATTTCAATCCAATGGATAGCGAAATTCACTGGGGTGGTCACTACCTATAGGGTTGCCGTACGATTTGTCGGGCAAAAAAAGGCGGCTGTAAAGCCGCCCTTTAGTTCTTGCTTTGTTCAGCACAGGCATTTTCGACTAGGATGAGTAATACATATCGTACTCGACTGGATGCGTTGTCATGCGGAAGCGCGTGACATCGGCCATTTTTAATTCAATGTAGGCGTCGATCATCTCATTAGAGAACACGCCACCACGGGTCAGGAACTCGCGATCCTTATCAAGATGCTCTAGGGCTTGGTCGAGCGACGAACACACGGTCGGGATTTTTGCGTCCTCTTCCGGCGGCAAATCGTAGAGGTTCTTGTCTGATGGGTCGCCGGGGTGGATTTTATTTTGCACACCATCGAGCCCAGCCATCATCATTGCGGTGAAGGCAAGATATGGGTTTGCCGTTGGGTCGGGGAAGCGAACTTCAATGCGACGAGCCTTATCAGATTGCACATATGGCACACGAATCGACGCCGAGCGGTTGCGTGCCGAGTAGGCTAGTTTGACTGGGGCTTCAAAACCGGGTACGAGCCGTTTGTAGGAGTTGGTCCCCGGGTTGGTGATGGCGTTTAGCGCTCTTGCGTGTTTGATGATGCCGCCTATGTAGTAAAGGGCGAACTCTGACAGGCCAGCGTAGCCATTCCCAGCAAACAGATTCTTCCCATCTTTCCAAACTGATTGGTGTACATGCATCCCGGATCCGTTGTCACCGACGATCGGTTTCGGCATGAAGGTCGCTGTTTTGCCATAGCTGTGTGCCACATTGAGCACGACATACTTAAGTACTTGGGTCCAGTCGGCACGCTGTACGAGTGGGGCAAATTTGGTTCCGATCTCGCACTGACCGGCAGTTGCAACTTCATGATGGTGCACTTCAACTTCGACGCCCATGTCTTCGAGCGCAATACACATGGCAGAACGAATATCCTGTAGTTGATCCACTGGAGGGACGGGAAAGTAACCGCCTTTGACCAGAGGGCGGTGCCCAAGGTTGCCGCCTTCAAACTTCTCTCCGGTAGACCATGCGGCTTCTTCGGAAAACACCTTACATGAACTTCCCGACATATCCACATTCCACTCGACAGAGTCAAAAATGAAGAACTCTGGTTCCGGACCGAAATACGCCACGTCGCCAATACCGCTCGCCTTCAGATAGGCTTCTCCCCGGCGGGCGAGGGAGCGCGGGTCGCGATCGTATCCTTTGCCGGTGGAGGGTTCAATTACATCGCAGGTCAAGATCAGGGTGGGCTCATCAAAAAAAGGATCAAGAACTGCGGTGCGCGGATCGGGCATTAGCAGCATGTCAGACGCTTCAATACCTTTCCAACCTGCAATTGAGGATCCATCGAACGCATGACCCTCTGTAAACTTAGCCTCGTTAAATGACTTTACCGGCACTGAAACGTGTTGTTCTTTTCCCTTTGTATCGGTAAAACGGAAATCGATAAACTTGACTTCGTTTTGTTCTACCAACTTCATTACATCTGCGACAACCATGAGACTCTCCTGTTTAAGGTATGCGGAAAACCTGAGACCAGACGCTACGCCCCAGACTTAGCCGGGGTACGTGCGCTTTTGACTAATCAGCACAAAACATGCCACGCGTGAATTTGCGGTGCCCTCTAGAAGAGTTGCTATTAAAAATGGATTTTGTGTTTCTCTGCGCTATTTTGGTGCGTCGTGCCGAAACGCGCCTCGTGATGGAGCATCAAATTGGTGCGTTGTGTATCTGTATTTTTCCGACATTGCTGATTTGGGGGAAGAATGATTGATCAATATGCCGTGGTGGGTAACCCGATCAGCCACTCTAGGTCGCCAGAAATTCATGCCGCATTTGCCCGCCAACTCGGGCATCGCCTCAGCTACCTTGCCATTGAGGCACCGATTGGCGACTTTACTAAAGTCGCTGAAGAGTTTCGTCTTGGCGGGGGCTGCGGAATGAACGTCACTGCTCCGTTCAAACTTGAGGCATTCGCATATTCTACCGAATCCTCCCTCCGAGCTAGGGTTGCCGGCGCTGCAAACACACTCTGTTTCCATGGTGGCGTTGTTCGTTCTTCGATTTACGCGGACAATACCGACGGCGTCGGCTTGGTTAATGACCTCCGCAAGAACCTCAGGCGCGAGCTCAGTGGACAGCGTATTCTGCTTCTTGGGGGCGGCGGTGCTGCACGCGGGGTGATCGGTGCCTTGGCCGATGCAAATCCCGCACAGCTTGCAATCGCGAATCGGACGTTTGCCAAGGCCGCTACCCTAGCAAAGCAATTCACCGCCGCGGTTTCGAGGGGCTCAATCTTGGCGATCGAGTCTAACCAACTTGACCGCTTCAGCTTCGACATTGTGATTAACTCAACTTCAGCCGACTTATCGTCTCCACTGGCGATTCCCGCGTCATGCTTCGCGCCAAATAGCTTGGCCTACGATATGACCTACGCGAGGGGCATCACGCCATTTCTCCAGTTGGCGGAAATTGCTGGGGCAACCATCGCTGACGGTATCGGCATGTTGGTAGAGCAAGCGGCCGAGGCCTTTTTTGTATGGCGCGGTGCTCGACCAGACACGCAGCCAGTCATCACATCCATTCGGGCCGCACTTTGAAGGCGTCTGCGACGAAACGCATCAAAAAAACACTCATCAGTGCGTTTGTTGTCTTTATCTTCATCGTTGCAGCCTTCCAAGCCTACCTGTTTGCAAGTCTCATTTGGTGGCGCAGCCACAATCCAACCACGACCGCCTTTATGGAGTCGCGCTTATCCTTGATGCGTCAAACTACGCCCTCCGCAAAGCTGTTTTTTGTATGGATTCCCTATGGCAAGATTTCTGAAAATCTCAAGCGTGCTGTGCTGACGTCTGAAGACGATAAATTTGTTGACCACGACGGTTTTGATTGGGAGGGTATTCAAAAGGCGCTGGAGAAAAACGAACGGCGTGGGAAGGTCGTTGCTGGCGGCTCGACAATTTCTCAACAACTTGCAAAGAATTTATTCCTTTCGGGTGAGCGCTCGTTTGTTCGCAAGGGCCAAGAAGCCGTTATTACGGTCATGATGGAGAGCGTGATGGATAAAGAGCGCATCCTCGAGATTTATCTAAATGTCGTTGAATGGGGAGATGGCGTTTTTGGCGCAGAGGCGGCGGCCCTTCACTACTTTGGGACGAGTGCGGCCCAGCTTAACGCATCACAGGCGGCGCGCCTTGCGGCAATGCTGCCGCGACCGCGTTTTTTCGACAAAAACCGCGATTCCCCATATTTGGCTAGGCGGGCCGAAGGCATCAAGCAACGCATGCATCTCGCGCAATTGCCATGAGGCCTCCAGAATGGAACTACTGAGCTGGATTTTCTTCGGGCCAGCGAAGCTTATCGCGCTGTTGTCCTATGCAGGATTTCTCGTCGGAGGAACTTTGTTGGCAGGACAGGCAATCCAGACGTTGCGGCTCCGCGGCCCATTTAATCGGGATTGGTTTCGGCATTCAGCCGCGCTCGCTGGAATAGTTTGGATAATATTCAATCTCTACGAATTGCAGGTTGGTGCCGTATTTGGCGCGCAACAAGTATCCGGCATCGGATTGTTCCGCATCGATTTAATTGTCATCACACCAATCTTGTATGTATTGACGGCAGCGGCCATTTTTGCCCAGATTCACCGGGGCGTCGGGGCTGGCGGGAAAGGATAACGATCGCCCTGCTAGCTCCCAATAGCTTCGTGTATCGATTGGGACTCCGAGGATGATGCCGCTTTCTTAACGATAGCGCCGATCCGTTTGACGTTTGCGGACGGGCTGCCGACCTTTTCCTATATCCGCAAAATTTGGAAACATCTGTGGACCGCTTGGTCCGCTAAATGTCTCAATCCGGTTGGGGTGCACGGGTAAGACGTCACACCCTACCGGATTGAGATTGACTGAAGCGCTGGGCCCGGTTAGCCCATTGGTTTGATGAGCGGCGTGATGACTGGGGTCACCATTGGTGCGGGCTTTGCTACAGGGGCTGCCTTTTTAGGGGCTGCTTTTTTTGCAGCGGGCTTCTTTGCGGGCTTCTTAGCTACTTTTTTTTTTGCAGCAGGCTTCTTAGCCGCTTTTTTCGCAGCCGGCTTCTTAGCGACTTTCTTCGCTGCTGGCTTCTTAGC
>JADCJC010000036.1 GCA_020247395.1 Rhodocyclaceae bacterium | reverse complement strand
TTACCAAAGACGAGCAAGGCAGGCGCTGGCGCTGTTCGCTGGCTAGATGCAGCGTTGGCGGGGCTGGCGGGGTTAGGAATCACTTGGATTGTTTATCAGGTTCTACAAAGACCATTTAACTCGATTGCGCCATATTTCTTGCAAACGACGGTGTCTAAAGGCGGTGGGTCGAATGCGGTTAACGTCATCATCGTCGACTATCGCGGCTTTGATACCCTGGGCGAGATCGCCGTCCTGGGAATGGCGGGGCTGATTGTCGCGTTGCTGCTGCGCGACTTCCGTTTGCCGAACACGCCATTTGACGGGCAGTTTGGGGTGAAATTGGCTGAAAGCGCCCGTATTTCCTTATTGTTGAATACCGTAACGTCACTGCTATTGCCAATGGCATTGATCGTGTCGATTTACTTTTACTTGCGCGGCCACAACCAGCCGGGCGGCGGTTTTATCGCCGGCCTAGTCTTTGCCGTTGCGCTGATCCTGCAATATGTGGCGGTTGGCCAGCAGGCGGCGGAAGCGCGGGCGAGGCTGCGTTACCCGATCTGGATTGGCTGGGGCCTGTTGTTCGCCGGTGTCACCGGCCTGGGTAGCGCGCTTGTTGGATTCCCGTTCCTGACCAGTGCTTTCAAGTACTTCAGCTTTCCGCTGATTGGTGCTGTGCCGATTGCCTCGGCGATGTTCTTTGACCTCGGCGTGTTTCTCACTGTGATCGGCGGAACGATGTTGGCTCTTGCAACACTGGGCCGGTTAGGTCAGCGTGATGTCATCGCCTCGACCAAGGAGGAGGCGGTATGAGCCTCGCGCTAATCGTGGCCATGGGCGTTGGTGTCTTGATGGCGTGTGGCATCTACCTGCTGCTGCGTACGCGGCTGTTTGATATCGTGCTGGGGCTCACGCTCATCTCCTACGCGGTAAACCTGTTTATCTTCTTTATGGGACGGCTGACTGTCGGTAAGCCGCCGATTATCGCCGGAACGTTGCCGAAGACTCTCGCCCATTACGCTGATCCACTCCCTCAGGCGTTGGTGTTAACCGCCATTGTGATTTCGTTTGGCATGACGGCGGTGTTGCTGGCAATCGGTGTGCGGGCGTACGCGGAAAATGGTCACGACCATGTCGATGGAGACCAAGCGCCGTGATTGAACTGGTCGCCAAACACTTACCGGTGTTGCCGATTGCCATCGCGCTGGTTGCTGCGGCATGGTGTTTAACCGTCCCTGAGTCGAAAACCCGGCTACAGCGTGGTGTGGCGTGGGCGGCACTTCTGCTGCTGCTTGCGGTTGCGCTGTTTGCAGTGAACCGAACCGCCAGGGGTGAGCAGTTTGTGTATCTGCTTGGCAACTGGAAGGCACCCTACGGTATTGCGTTAGTGGTCGACAAACTCACGGCAATTATGTTGCTTCTGACGACATTCGTTGGGGCGGTTGTTTTTGCCGCGACCAATTTCAAGCCTGCCGATGGTAAACCAGTTTCAACGGGAACCTACTTTACGCCGCTGTTCTTGCTCCAGTTGGCCGGGTTGAACGGTGCCTTCCTTACCGCTGACCTGTTTAACCTGTTTGTGTTTTTCGAGGTGCTGCTCGCGGCCAGTTATGGCATGTTGTTGCAACACAGTGATCAGCGGCGCACGAATGCCGCGATACACTACGTGGTGATCAATTTGGCAGGTTCGGCGATATTTCTGATCGCGGTATCGCTACTGTATGGTGTGACGGGTACGCTGAACATGGCCGACTTGTCACAGAGAATTAGTGTCATACCGGCCCATTCACAAGCGCTGGCGGCGGCGGCGGGCTTTTTGCTGCTGGTCGTATTCGCTATCAAAGCCGCGCTACTACCACTTAATTTTTGGCTAACCAACACTTACCGTGCGGCAGTACTGCCGGTTGCGGCACTTTTTGCGCTGATGACAAAAGTCGGGGTGGTCGCCATCATTCGCACCATGACGCTGATCTTTCCCGAAGGCGGGATCATTAATCAATACATGAGCCAAGCCCTATTGATCATTGCACCGCTCACTTTGCTGGCCGCTGCCGCCGGGGCATTGTCTGCCAGAGATGTGCGTTCGCTGATCGGCTGGTCTGTTGTTGCGTCAGCCGGCCTGTTGGTTTGCGCCGTCGCAATGGGTGGCACAATGGCCTTATCGGGCGCGCTGTTTTATTTGATCGGATCAACCCTTGCGACAGCGTTACTCTTTCTCAATACCGCCGCAATCGACGAGGTCGGCCCTCGGCTCGCGGCAGCCGATACTGTTCCCGGCTCCGCGTGGGCCTGGACTGGCGCACTGTTCTTCATTGGTGCCGCCGCTCTTGCCGGGCTGCCGCCGTTTGCCGGTTTCATCGGCAAGGCTGCTGTTCTTGCGGGTTCGGTGAACCAGGCGTGGCAGGGTTGGTTGTGGTTCGCAATCCTCGGCGGGGGTCTTGTTTCGATGTTGGCCTACGCCCGGATGGGCAGTCGCCTGTTCTGGAAGCGGGATGCTGCTGACAATGTGCCGGCGTACTTGGTCCCCTGTATCGCCATCGCGACGGCACTTGTTTGCCTGACGGTCTTTGCCGCACCGATTCAACGATACACCGATCAGGCAGCGGTCGAACTGCGCAGGCCACAAGCGATGATCAGCAACGTACTCGGCAAGCTAGCGATTGAAAAGTCTGCGACTCAGGATATCAACAAGCTGGGGGCACCAAAATGAGGCGCTGGCTACCGCAGCCCCGAACGAGCCTCGTATTGTTGGCGGTATGGCTGGCGCTGAATAACACGGTTCATCCCGCGCACTTGCTATTGGGCAGCTTGCTGGCAGGCATTATCCCGCTGTGGACGTCACGCTTTGCGGTGTCGGCAACCTATCCAAAACAACTGCTCACCGTTGTGGTGCTCAGCGTGATTGTGCTCGTTGACATCTTGAAGTCGAATCTCGACGTGGCACGCTTGATTCTCGGCCGGGAAGCCGAGATTCAACCCGACTTTTTGTGGATACCGCTTGAGGTTACCGATACTTATGCGAAGACTGCGCTGGCCGGCATTATCACCATGACGCCCGGAACGTTATCGGTGGATTTTTCTGAAGACGGCAAGTACCTGCTGGTGCATGCGTTGCACGTCACGGACAAAGCGCAGCTGATTAAAGACATTAAAGCGCGATACGAACTTCCATTGAAGGAGATTTTCGAATGACGACGAACCTGTTTAACACGTCTGCACATTTGGGAACCTTTTCCCAGTATGCCGTGACCATTGCAATGGGAGCATTTGCCATCGCGCTGCTGTTGAATCTGTATCGCCTGATTCGCGGCCCGAGTACGACGGACAGAATTCTCGCCCTCGATACTGCCTACATCAACGTGCTGGCACTCACGTTACTGTTGGGTATCGTATCGGCGTCAAGTGTCTTTTTTGAAGTCGCATTGGTGATCGCCATGCTGGGTTTCATCGGCACGGTGGTGATGGCGAAGTTCTTGCATCGCGGAGACATCGTCCGATGATGCCGATGTGGCTGGATATCGCACTCGCGATACTGGTGATCCTCGGTTCCTTGTTTGCACTGGTGGGTTCATTTGGCCTAGCCAAACTTGGTGAGTTCTACAAACGCATCCATGGCCCAACCAAAGCATCAACCCTAGGTGTTGGTTGCACGTTGATTGCCTCGATACTTTTTTTTAGCACCGCCAGCCGCAATTTGAGTATTCATGAGCTGTTGATTACGCTGTTTATCTTTATCACCGCGCCGATATCAGCGCATATGCTGATGCGTGCTGCGATCAATCGAGGTAATGGTATTCGTCCACCATCGCCGCCCGCGTCGACGACCGATGCTCCGCGCGGCTAGCCTCAACACCTTATGGGAGCGCGGTCGAACGCGCAGACCGCGTCTGGGTTGTTCGCTCGACTGGGCGATGAAGCGTGTTACTCAGCCGGTTGGTGTTTGAGGCGCGCCTCGACTAAAGCCAATCCCGCCCGTTCACATATTTTGCGAGCAGCTCGGCCTCAGGCGTGCCGGCCTCCGGTGCCCAGTTGTACCGCCAGGTCGCGTGTGGAGGCATCGAAGCCAGGATGGATTCGGTGCGGCCCCCCGATTGCAAACCGAAGTGCGTGCCGCGGTCCCAGACTAAATTGAACTCAACGTAGCGGCCGCGACGGTAGAGCTGCCAGTCACGTTCGCGTTCGCCATAGGCGGTATTCATACGGCGTTCGACGATTGGTGCGTAGGCATGATTGAACGCGTCGCCGACGGCGCGTTGGAGTGCAAAGGCATGGTCGAAGCCGCCATCGTGAAAATCATCGAAAAATACGCCACCGATGCCACGCGGCTCGTTGCGGTGTTTCAACCAAAAATATTCATCGCACCATTTCTTGTAGCGCGGAAAGTATGCGGGGCTGAGTTTGTCCAGCGCGTCTTTGTTGGTGCGGTGAAAGTGGACGCAGTCTTCGTCAAAGCCGTAGTAGGGAGTGAGATCCATCCCGCCGCCAAACCAAAATACATCCTCGCCGCTGGCTTTGTTTGCGTCTGCTCTGGCGATGAAGAAGCGCACATTCATGTGCACTGTCGGTACGTAGGGATTGCGTGGATGCAGCACCAGCGAAACACCCATGGCTTCCCAAGGGCGTCCGGCAATCTCCGGTCGACTGGCCGCTGCCGAAGGTGGCAATTTGCTGCCGACCACGTGCGAGAACAAAATGCCGCCGCGCTCCAGCACCTTGCTGTTTTCAATCACGCGGGAGATGCCGCCACCGCCTTCGGCCCGCTGCCATTCATCATGGATGAATGTGCCGCCATCGATGGATTCCATACGTGACACGATCGACGACTGAAGATGGAGAAGGTATTCGCGGACGGCGTTAGGATTCATGGCGAGTCTAGTTTGAAACGCAAGGAAGAGGGCGGCTTTTCAGACATTTTGCCTTGAAAGTGTCCGTCTGTTGGGCGCTTGGTATTTTCAGGCATGGTGCGACTGGTCAGCCGCGTCGCAGCGCTATCGTTTGATGGCGCGATAGCCGATGTCTTTGCGAAACTGCATGCCCTCGAACCGAATACTGTCGAGGGTTTCATAAGCGCGGCGCTGGGCGAGTTTAACTGTGTCACCAAGTGCAGTGACGCAAAGCACGCGCCCGCCGTTGGTGACCACGTTGCCGTCCTGTTGGGATGTGCTGGCGTGAAAAACTTTTGCGTCTTCAGTGGTTGCAGGCAAGCCGGTAATGACATCACCCTTGCGCGGGGTGTCAGGATAGTTGCCCGCTGCCATCACCACACCGAGTGCAGCACGTCGATCCCACTCGGCATCGATGTCCGCCAGCTTGTGATCCAGCGCCGCTTCCACCAGCGATAGAAAATCGCTCTTCAATCGCATCATGATCGGCTGCGTCTCGGGGTCACCCATGCGCGCATTGAATTCGACAACACGCGGCTTGCCGGATGCGTCAATCATGAGGCCGGCATACAGAAAGCCCGTGAACGGCGCGCCTTCAGCCGCCATGCCCTTGAGGGTGGGATTGATGACTTCGCGCATCACCCGTGCGTGCACCTCTGGCGTCACAACTGGTGCGGGTGAATAAGCGCCCATGCCGCCGGTGTTGGGGCCCTGATCGTTATCGAAAATGCGCTTGTGGTCTTGTGAGGACGCAAAGGGGAGTGCGGATTTGCCGTCACACATGCAAATAAAGCTCGCCTCTTCGCCTTGCATGAATTCTTCGATAACCACACGTCCGGCGATGGGCTTTTCATCCGTGCCGAGCATGGTGTTGATCGCCGAGACTGCTTCTACAACAGTCATCGCAACGACAACACCCTTGCCAGCGGCGAGGCCATCGGCCTTGACGACAATCGGCGCGCCTTCCTTTGCGACATATTCACGCGCGAGCTTGCCGTCGGTGAATGTGGCATAACGCGCAGTGGGAATCTGGTGGCGTACCATGAACTGCTTGGCAAAATCTTTCGACGACTCGAGCTGTGCTGCGGCCTTGGTCGGGCCGAATATCTTTCGGCCGGCTGCGCGGAAGGTATCGACTACACCCGCGGCCAGCGGTGCTTCCGGCCCGACAATGGTGATGTAAATATCTTCCTTTTCGGCGAACGCCAGCAACTCACCGATATCAGTGATGTTGACGTTGATGAGCCCGTCTTCGGTCGCGGTGCCGGCGTTACCGGGGGCGACATAAACACACTGGACACGTTTGTTTTGGGCGAGGCGCCAAGCGAGTGCGTGTTCACGACCGCCGGAGCCGATGACGAGAAGCTTCATCGTTTAATTTGTGTTGTAGGTCTAAATGGCGCAAATCGCGTGACGAGCGTAGGAAGCGCATGATACGAAAGGCGCAACTGCGCGAACAACCGGAATGTATCCGACATAAATGAGGATTGTGAGCGCTGGTGCAACGAGGCCATGCCAAGCGCAGTAGCGAGATGTGCCATTTAGTGGCGGAAGTGGCGCATGCCGGTCAACACCATCGCCACACCGTGCTCATCAGCGGCCTTGATCACTTCGTCGTCGCGCATCGAGCCGCCGGGCTGAATCACCGCCGTTGCACCGGCGTTGGCGATGACATCCAAGCCGTCGCGGAACGGGAAAAACGCATCCGACGCGGCAACAGACCCTTTGAGCGACAGGTCGGCATTTTTTGCCTTGATGGCGGCGATCTTGGTCGAATCCACGCGGCTCATTTGCCCGGCACCGATACCGAGCGTCATGCCATCTTGGCAGAACACAATCGCATTGGATTTCACAAACTTGGCGACGCGGAAGGCGAAGATCAGATCGTTCATTTCGGTGCGCGACGGTTGCCGCTTGGAAACTACGCGCAACTCCGAGACGTCGAAGTCGTCCGAGGATTGCACCAACATGCCGCCGCCAACGCGCTTCATGTCGACGTCATTGACCATTGCAGCAATCGGAATCGTCAACAGGCGAACGTTTTGTTTGACGCGGAAAACCTGTAACGCGGCCAGACTGAACGACGGTGCCAACAACACCTCAACGAACTGTTTGGAGACTGCCTCGGCGGTCGCACCATCGACTTCGCGGTTGAAGGCGATGATGCCGCCGAACGCCGATGTGGGGTCGGTGGCAAATGCGCGCTGATACGCCGCCAAGGTCTCGTGTGCAATCGCTACACCACACGGGTTGGCGTGCTTGACGATGACACAAGCTGGTACTTCAAAGCTGCGACAGCATTGCCAAGCGGCATCCGCGTCGGCGATATTGTTATACGAGAGTTCCTTGCCCTGGAGCTGCTTGTAATTGGCCAACGTGCCGGCGGCCGGATGTTTTTCGACGTAGAACGCAGCGTCCTGATGCGGGTTCTCGCCGTAGCGCAGGTCCTGTGCCTTGCTCAAGGTCAGGTGCAGTTTGTCCGGGAACGTTCGGCGGTTGGTGTTGCCATCGGCATCAACTTCGAGCGACGATAGGTAGGTGCTGATCATGCCGTCGTACTCGGCTGTATGCGCGAATGCGCGTTTGGCGAGCTGAAGGCGGGTGTAGTCTGAAATTGAACCTCGGTTAGCCTTCATTTCTGCGGCGATATGCTCGTAATCTGCGATGTCGGTCACAATCGCGACAAACGCGTGATTTTTTGCAGAGGCGCGCACCATGGCAGGCCCGCCGATATCGATATTCTCAATGGCATCATCAAAGGTGACGCCCGGTTTGGCAATGGTCGAAGCAAACGGATACAAGTTAACGACCACCATATCGATTGGCGGAATACCATGCTTTTGCATCGCTGCACTGTGATGCGCAAGATCCCGCCGAGCGAGGATTCCGCCGTGAACCTTTGGATGCAGCGTTTTGACGCGCCCGTCCATCATTTCTGGAAAGCCCGTGTAGTCACCGACTTCGATGACTCTGATACCGGCATCGCCGAGTAACTTAGCAGTACCACCAGTCGAAAGAATCTCAACTCCTGAATTCGCCAGAAATTTCGCGAACTCAACGATACCTGTCTTATCCGAAACGCTGATCAGCGCGCGCTTAATGCTATACATTTGCCTGAGCCGACTTATTCAATGCCGTGTTGACTGAGCTTCTTCCGCAGTGTGTTGCGGTTCAATCCGAGGAGATCCGCAGCGCGGGTTTGGTTTCCGCGCGCTTGGTGCATCACCACTTCAAGCAAGGGGCGCTCGACGTTGGCGACCACCATGTCATAAATATTGGATGCTTCCTCTCCATCCAAATCCTTGAAGTACTGTTTCATCATTTTGCGAACACAAGCGGATAGTTCGCTATCACCACCGTTTTCCAACAAGTGGCCACGTGTTTCCCTGGTCATGCTATTCCTTAGATTGCCTATTATTTTTTACGGACATCCCGGAAAATTCACTTTTCGTCACAACACATTGCTACTCACAAAAAACAGCGACTGACGTACAACGCGTATGCGTCGTTGCTATTTATTGTTCGCGCCTAGTTTTGTTTAGAAAATTGCACTTCTACGGACGCCCGAGCTACGCCGCCGACTGCAATTGGTCTGCGGTTACCGGACTTTTTGGAAAGCCGAAGTCGAAGAATACATGACCTTGGGATTCCAGTGTTTCGAGGTACTTCAGTACTGCGGAAATCTGTGCTGCGGTGTTTTCAATCTGATTCATTTCTTGCCGGAAAGCCTCACCATTGGGCGCATGCATTCCATCTTTTGCAACCAACCATCCAATGTGCTTACGTGCGATGCGGTATCCCTTCTGCTCGCCATAGAACCCATACAAATTCTCAAGATGCTCGCGAACGATCGACGAAACCTCAGCAATCGTAGGCGGCGCAAGATGTGTCCCCGTCTTCTGGTACCAGCTTATCTCGCGAAAAATCCACGGCCGTCCCTGGGCGGCGCGACCAATCATTACGGCATCGGCACCCGTGTATTCAGAGACAAACTTGGCTTTCTCGGGTGAATCGATATCGCCATTGGCAACGACGGGAATCTTCACATGCTGCTTCACCGCGCGAATGGTGTTGTATTCGGCATCGCCGTTGTAGAGGTCGGCGCGTGTGCGACCGTGTACTGCGAGACATTGGATACCGTTTTCTTCGGCAATACGTGCGATTTTCAGTGCGTTTTTGTGGTCGCGGTCCCAGCCCGTGCGAATCTTTAGTGTGACTGGCACATTGACCGCGTTAACAACAGCGCAGACAATTCTCTCGACGAGAGCTTCGTCCTGAAGCAACGCTGATCCGGCATACACGTTACAAACTTTTTTGGCAGGGCAGCCCATGTTGATATCAATCACTTGCGCGCCACGATCAACGTTGTATCGCGCCGCCTCTGCCATCATATCGGGATCGGCACCGGCGATTTGCACCACGATGGGTTCCGCTTCACCGGCGTGGTTGCCGCGCAGTATTGATTTCTCGGTCTGCCAAAGCTTGCTATTGGCAGCAACCATTTCTGAAACCGCCATGCCCGCCCCCAGTTTTTTGCAAAGCTGGCGAAACGGCCTATCTGTGACACCGGCCATCGGCGCACAGATCAAATTGTTCTTCAATAGAAATGGACCTATTTGCACGCGGGAAGGAGCGGGGTGTAGGGTAGCCAGGTGGGTGTAACAACGCAACTTGCGAGCAAAACCCGATTTGACAATTCGGCGTTGTTCAAAAGATTTTACCGCTGCTTAAGTTTT
>JADCJC010000035.1 GCA_020247395.1 Rhodocyclaceae bacterium | reverse complement strand
CCTGATGTCGGTCAAACGTATCGCCATTCCCGGTGCGATCGTGCAAATGTTTGTTGCAACCCTGCTCGGCGCGAGTATGGCTATTTGGTGGGGGTGGTCGCCGGGCGCGGCCGTGGTGTTTGGTATCGCGTTGTCGGTCGCCAGCACAGTTGTGTTGCTCAAGGCACTCGAAACGCGCGGCCAGCTTGAGTCCGGCAACGGGCGAATCGCCGTCGGCTGGCTGGTCGTGGAAGACCTCGCAATGGTGATTGTGTTGGTGATGCTGCCGCCGCTCGCGTTTTTGCTGGGCGGCAAAGCGCCTGTCATCGCTTCAACCGCCGCGGGGGATGTCTCAAATGTGTGGAGCATACTCGGCATTACGCTGCTGAAGGTCGCAGCGTTCGTTGCACTGATGTTGGTGGTCGGGCGCAAGCTGTTTCCACGCATTCTGTGGGCAGTCGCGGCGGTTGGTTCACGCGAGTTATTCACCTTATGCGTGATTGCCGCCGCGCTGGGTATCGCCTTCGGTGCGGCGGCGCTATTCGGTGTGTCGTTTGCCCTGGGCGCTTTTTTCGCGGGCATGGTGCTGCGTGAGTCCCCCCTGAGTCACCGCGCAGCGGAAGAATCGCTACCGTTGCGCGACGCGTTCTCGGTGTTGTTCTTCGTGTCGGTCGGTATGTTGTTCGACTGGAGGATTTTGATCGAACAGCCGTTAAAAGTTCTTGGCGTGGTCGCGATCATCATGCTGGGCAAAACCGTTGCAGCCGTCCTGCTGGTGCTTCTGTTGCGATACCCACTCAACACAGCACTGACGGTCGGCGTCAGCCTGGCCCAGATCGGCGAGTTTTCGTTCATTTTGATCGGGCTGTCGGTGACGTTGCAAATCGTGCCGCCGGTCGGTCAAAGCTTGGTGCTTGCCGGCGCGCTGATTTCCATTGCCTGCAACTCGCTGCTCTTTGCCGCGATCGAGCCTGCTCAAGCATGGATTCGCGCACGTTCATTTCTTGCACGGCGCCTCGAACGTCCGGCCGACCCACTGGCGGCGCTGCCCATGGATACCCCGCACTCACACCTGAGCGGGCAGGTTGTAATTGTGGGGTACGGTCGAGTCGGCCGCTGCATCGGTGAGGCGCTTGCGGCAAACGGGATGTTCTTCGTGGTCGTCGAACAACAACGCGAGGTGGTTGAGGCGTTGCGTGCGCAGGGTATTGACGCCGTAAGCGGCGACGCGAATGAGCCCTTGGCGCTGGTTCAGGCGCATGTAGCGCGCGCGGCAGCACTGGTGATCGCCACGCCCGATACGCGGCAGGTTCGCAAAATGGTTGAAATTGCGCGCACGTTGAACCCCAATATCGAGATCGTCATTCGGGTTGATGCCGACGCAGGCAGCGAAGAGGAGGCAAGCCTGCTCACGCGTGAACGCGCAGGCACGGTGTTTGTCGCCGAACGTGAACTGGCTAACAGCATGGCTGAACACTTGATCACCTATCTCAGGACCAGGCGGACATAGAGCAGTTTGGCGCGCTCCGTGTTAGCGCCTTGATTGCTGTAGCATGATCGTTGTGCCTCATTTTTCCTCACCGCTCACCTTCCAAGACAACTATGGCGTCTACCTCCGGTAATGAAATTCAGAACATGGCTTTATTCTGCGATTTCGAGAACGTTGCTATCGGGGTACGCACCGAGCAACATGCCAAATTTGACATCCGTAAGGTGCTAGAGCGATTGCTTGTCAAAGGAGACATCGTCGTTAAAAAGGCCTATTGTGACTGGGAACGTTACAAGGATTTCAAGAGGGGCATGCACGAGGCGGCATTCGAGCTAATCGATATTCCCAAACGCGAGGATTCGGGCAAAAACTCGGCTGACATTCGTATGGTGGTCGACGCGCTCGACCTTTGTTACACCAAGGCACACGTGGATGCGTTTGTCATCATCAGCGGCGACTCGGATTTTTCACCACTGGTCAGCAAACTTCGTGAGAACAACAAGATTGTCATTGGTGTCGGTGTGCGCAGCTCAACTGCCGATTTGCTGGTGGGAAACTGCGACGAGTTCATCTTTTACGACGACCTGGTGAAGGCGGAGGAGGCACGCAAAAAAGCCTCTGCCAAAAAAGTGGGGGAGGCGAACGCGAAGAAGCAGCAAGCCAAACGCTCACCGGACAAAAAAGCATCGGCAGATGAGCCTTCTGTACAAGATGCAACAGATGATGCGCGCAGTCTGGAGGCAATCGAATTAGTAGTCGACACCGTCGAAGCGTTGATGAGCGAAAAAGACTTGGATGCGGTTCACGCGTCAAACGTAAAGCTCGCGCTGAAGCGTCGTCGTCCTGACTTCGTCGAATCCGCTTTTGGTTACAAAGCGTTTGGCAAAATTTTGGAAGACGCGGAGAAACGCGGCCTGCTCGAAATACACAAGCAGGGCCAAGCCATGACGGTTTGTTTGCCGCGCTCGCAATAGGCTAGAAGTTCACAAACTCGCCTATTGGCGGGCATCTCCAGCAATTTTTGCCTGAAACTGCCCGTCCCTATTGCACTTTCGTCTTCTGCAAAAAAGTACTTCATCCGGTGATTCAATTTGGTGTTTCCACGCTCTCCGCTTGCGGGACGGCCATATCAAGATTGGCGCGAAATTTATTACTATTGGCGCAATAATGGTGCGCGAATTGAGGTATCGCGCCAACTTTTGTGATAAATTGGCGCGTAAACTGCCATCAAGCCCAGTATAAGCGTTTTACGCGCCAAATATGTGCCATCTACATGCCAAATACGCGCCAACATCATGCCAACACAAAACCAGAACGATCTCACTCACAAACTCGAAGCGGAACTCGCGAAACACGCTGAGGGGATTAGTGTCGACGCACTCGTCTTGGCTTTGGGCGGGCAAGCGAGTCGGCGAACGGTGCAGCGACGACTGGCTGAGCTTGTCTCTCGGCAAAAGATAACCACCACCGGGATCGGACGGGCGACCCGCTACCGGGTTCCCCGCACGTTTGACGCGGGTATCGTAGAAGCCGCCAGCGCAACTGACCAAGTCACTGCCGAGAGCTACGTCCCCATATCCGCCGATGGTGAACAAATCCGCCAATACGTCCGGCAGTCCATACAGCAGCGTCGGCCGGTCGGATACGAGCGCGCCTTGCTGGAGAGCTATCACCCGAACCAGACCTACTATCTTTCACACGAAATCCGAACGCACCTGATGCAACTTGGCAGCAGAGTGGATGAGACACGACCTGCCGGCACCTATGCACGCGATCTTCTCGGGCGGCTGCTGATCGATCTCTCATGGGCGTCGAGCCGCTTGGAAGGCAACACCTATACACGGCTGGACACGCAGAATCTGATTGAGCGTGGAGAAGCCGCGCAGGGAAAGGACCGTCGTGAGGCGCAAATGATCCTGAACCACAAAGCTGCGATCGAGATGCTGGTCGAAAGCGCGGGTGAGATTGCCTACGACCCTTACACCATCTTCAACCTACACTCGTTGCTATCCGACAACCTACTCGCGGATGTCCGCGAGAGCGGGCGACTGCGAGAGCGCATCGTTGAGGTAAATGGCACCGTTTTCCATCCACTCGGCATTCCGCAACAAATTGAGCAACTGTTTCGAGAGCTCTTGACCAAGGCTGAGGCCATTCAGGATCCCTTCGAGCAAGCTTTTTTTGGCATGGTGCACCTGCCGTATTTGCAACCATTTGTTGACGTGAACAAGCGCGTGTCCCGGCTCGCCGCCAACATCGCGCTGATTCGACGCAATCTCTGCCCGTTATCGTTCATTGATGTACCGGAGCACGCCTATGTCGATGCGGTACTCGGGGTCTATGAGCTACGTCGAATCGAGCTACTGCGCGATGTCTTCATGTGGGCCTATGAGCGCTCTTGTCAACGCTACATGGCCATTCGTCAGACAACAGCAGAGCCTAATCCCTTGCGGCAGCGCTACCGGGAGGTCATCATCGACGCGGTTGCGCAAATCGTGCGCGCGCGGGCGCGCGAAAGCGACGCGGGCATCGCCGCGCACCTCATCAAGCATGTGCCCAATGCGGAAATAGCTGCGGTACGCGACCTCGTGAAGGAGGATTTAGCCAATATCCACGAAGGAAATGTCGCACGCTACCGTCTGAAGCGCTCGGAGTATCTCGCTTGGCAAACGATGCATCAAGATGGCGACCCGACGACCTGACGGCGCAGCTTAGGTGCCGCATAGGTGCAACGTTCCCACAATCCTCATCCCACTGCTAGACTCGCGCCATCCTATCTGCGCAGCGCCACCTATGACTAAGCAGCTCTTCTTCGGCGACAACCTGCAAATACTGCGCGACCACGTTCGTGATGAATCGGTCGACCTCATCTACCTCGACCCGCCGTTTAACTCCAAGCGCGATTACAACCTGCTCTTCAAAACACCGAAGGGCCACGAATCGGATGCGCAAATCACTGCCTTTGAGGTTGACCGTGTTTAACGGGTATGAACGTAGCGCTCATGCTGCCAGCTTCTGTTGAGCCAACCAAGCCGAGTGGAATTCGCTCGGGATGTCATAGCCCAATCCGGAGTGGCGGCGCTTCCGGTTGTAAAAAACTTCGATGTAATCAAATAAATCAGCCCGAGCCTCGTCACGAGTCTCATACCGCCGATGGAAGACACGCTCATTCTTCAGGCTATTGAACCAGCTTTCCATTGGCGCATTATCCCAGCAATTGCCCTTACGACTCATGCTCGATACCGCCTTCATATCTGCGATGAACGCTTGGTAGTCATAGCTGCAATACTGGCTGCCGCGGTCGCTATGATGAATCAGCCCCGGCTTCGGCTTGCGTTTGAAGCGCGCCATCCGAAGTGCGTTTGGCACCAGCTCTTTGGTCATCCGCGCATCCATCGCATAGCCGACAATCATCCGGCTATACAAATCCACCACCACCGCCAGATATAACCAACCTTCTGCGGTCGGAATGTAGGTAATGTCAGCCGTCCACACCCGATCCGGTGCGGTCGTCTTAAATTGGCGATTCAGTACGTTCCGGGCGACCGGCAACTGGTGCGCGGAGTGGGTTGTGGCCTTGTAGCGACGTTTGTGTCTGGCGATAGAAGAAGACGGGGTGTGGACAGAGTTTCAGTTCTCCGCATCGTATGTGAAGGCGATGGTCCCGACCACAACGCCTACCCAAAAAACGCCGGTAGAACCGCGGGTAGAAACGCAGGTAGAAACGTCGGTAATCGCGTCGGGGAAAACGTCGGGGAAAATCCTTACCTATTTAGGACGCCGCCCCAACGCCACCATCCCAGATCTCGCAAAGTTACTAGGGATCACAGAACGCTCTGTAGAGCGCAATCTTCAAAAACTGCAGAAGGATACCAGTGCAGCACGTCGACTGGGTCTATTGAAAATCTGCTGTGATCAACCGTCAAACAATTCGTTGTGCTGAGCAATCGAGGGTGATGGAACAGCCGACACATCTACTCGAAAATTGAAGTTTGGTACTATTCCAGTTCGATGACTGGGTCTGCCGCCGTAAGTTAAGCTAATACGCTCATCCATTTGGAGTAAGCGTGAATACAGAGATTGTGTTGATGATTGGGGTAATTCTGGTTATTGGCCTTGTGCTGTTGATGCGGCGCGCCGGTAGCAATAGAAGCAACGGTGGTCCGATGGACCCAATTGCGGAAGCCGAGGTTTACATTGCGTATGGTCGGCAGAAACAAGCGCTGGAAATACTGGAAAATGCATTGCGGGAAAATCCACAACGCGACGACATCGCGCTAAAGCTGGGTGAACTTAAGACAAAGATGTGACCACGTTCTGCCGCGCCCAATTGGCGAACGCTCAATTCGGCCAGCAGCGGCAGTTGATCAGGGAGGAGACGGCTGATAAACAAGTGTCTCCCCGGCGCAACCCTTGTGGTTGTTCGCCGGGGAGACAGTCTGAGGGTGGTGTCTTGATGAACGAACTCAGCCCGCGAAGAAACAAGACGAGCTAAGTGCCACACTTCGGATAATGCTCATCGCTGCTAACGCACGTCCGCTTTTCGGGAAATCGGTACCGCCGCTTTGGCTCAAACTCGGCGCTTCACGCGCAAAGAAGCGGACGTCGCTTTGTTGTCCTTGAGGGCTGTGCAGTCCGAGGATAGCGGCGCAACGAAAGACGACTTCCATTCCGCGCGGGTGGCGGCGCAGGCCCGAACATTCTGCGTTGCTCTCGGCACCGGAATCAAGTCCAAAAACTTTCTAAAATGATTTGCACTTGCCCCGAGAAGTTATCCAATGCAGTCTGACCTTCGCGGAGCTGGAGGGTTCGATGAAAGGTCGAATCGCAATTCGCCCCGCGCACCGTAAACTACGGGCGGTATGCAAAGCGCGGATCAACTCATCCTCAAAGACATCGTCCTGATCGGCGGCGGGCACAGCCACGTCGGCGTGCTGAAAAGTTTTGGCATGCGGCCGCTGTCCGGTGTGCGCATTACGCTCATCTGCACCGACATGCACACGCCTTATTCCGGCATGTTGCCCGGCTATGTGGCGGGGCATTATGACTATGATGACGTGTATATCGATTTGAGCCGGCTGGCGGTATTTGCCGGTGCACGTTTGTATCGCGATGAAGTGGTGGGGCTGGATCGCGTGAATAAGAAAGTGTTGTGCCGCAACCGACCGCCGGTGCCATACGATCTGCTGTCGATCAATATCGGTTCAACGCCACAATTGGCGCAGGTGCCGGGTGCGAGCGAAAACGCGGTGGCGGTCAAACCAATTCAACGCTTCAACGATCATTGGCTCGAATTGTTGCGTCGGGTCAAACATCGTCCGGGCAAACTGACCATCGCCGTGGTCGGTGCTGGTGCCGGGGGGGTGGAGCTGTTACTGGCAATGCAGTTTCGACTACGCAACGAGCTCCGGGCGCTAGGCCGCGATGCGGATGAACTGACGTTTCATCTATTCGCCAGCAGTGCAACCATCCTGCCGACACACAATCGCAGGGTATGTCGTCGGTTTGATGCGGTGCTGGCGGCGCGCGGCGTGGTGGTGCATCGCAATGCCGCTGTCACCGATGTGTTTCCTAGGCGATTACAAGCTGCCAACGGTGAGACGCTTGCCGCTGATGAAATTTTCTGGGTCACCAGCGCCGGGGGGGCGCAATGGTTGCGTGACACCGGCCTCGCCCTCGACACCAATGGCTTTATCAATGTTACCGATACCTTGCAAACCGTAACCGACGCTGACATTTTTGCGGCGGGCGACGTCGCCAATATGATTCATCATCCGCTGGAAAAGGCGGGTGTGTTTGCGGTGCGGCAGGGCACGCCGCTGACGGCTAATTTGCGGCTGGCGGTAAAGGGTGCACCGCTGGTGGCGTATCAGCCGCAACGACGCTGGTTGGCGTTGATCAGCACCGGTGATAAGTACGCCGTGGCGTCACGCGGCTGGCTCGATTTTGCCGGCAGCACCGTCTGGCGATGGAAAGACTGGATTGACCGTCGCTTCATGCGCAAATTCCAGCATCTAGCGCCGATGGCGGCGGACACACCGGCCGCGACCAGCAGCGCAAACCAAGTCAAGTTGACGCAGGCGGAATCACTACAGGCGATCTCGGCAGTTGCGATGCGCTGCGGTGGTTGTGGTGCCAAGGTTGGGGCAACGGTGTTGTCGCAGACGTTGGGCAGTCTACATCCGGTGGATCGCGATGATGTGCTGATCGGCCTCAAGCACTCGGACGACGCCGCCGTGGTGCGGGTGCCGCCGGGCAAGGCGATGGTGCACTCGGTGGATTTTTTCCGGTCGTTTATTGACGACCCGTATTTGTTTGGAAAGGTTGCCGCCAATCACGCGCTCGGCGACATCTGGGCGATGGGTGCTGAGGCGCAATCCGCAACGGCGATTGCTACGGTGCCACCCGGGCTCGAATCAAAAGTTGAGGATGTGTTGTTTCAAATGATGGCCGGCGCACTCGCGGTATTGAACGAGGCCAATTGTGCTTTGGTTGGCGGACACACGGGAGAAGGCAGGGAGCTCGCGCTCGGCTTTGCAGTGAATGGATTAATCGACGACGATCCGGCAAAAATCTTGCGCAAGAGCGGTATGCGACCGGGGGACGTCTTGATCCTCACCAAACCCATCGGCAGCGGCACACTGTTTGCGGCACATGCGCGTCTGGCGGCCAAGGGCCGTTGGATTGATGAGGCACTGAAATCGATGCTGGTGTCGAACCGGCTTGCAGCGCGATGTTTGTTCTCGCATGGTGCGACCGCCTGCACCGATCTCACCGGCTTCGGGCTGCTCGGGCACCTAGTGGAAATGACGCGGCCATCGGCGGTCGATGCGGAACTCAACTTGTCCGCGCTGCCGCTGCTTGAAGGTGCCGAAGAATGTGTTGCGGCGGGTATTGTGAGCTCTTTGCAAAGTGCCAATGTCCGGCTGCGTCATGCGTTGCGCAATCAGGGGGCGATGCTCAAGCACCCGCGTTATCCGCTGATTTTTGATCCACAAACGGCGGGCGGATTGTTGTCCAGCGTGCCTGCGGATCAGGCCGAGGCCTGTATCACCGCGCTACGCGGCCTGGGTTATGCCCATGCCGTAGTGATCGGGCGTATTCTGCCGCAGGGCGATGCGAACGAGCCGATCACTTTGACGGTTTGATTGTTCGTGGTGGACGGGGCTCGCTAAGAGGCGTCGCTATAATGTTGTTCCCTTCGTCAGGTAGCGATCCGCCGCATGTTTTTTCTGTTTGCCGCAACAATGTTGCTGATTGCCCTCGGTTTTGTATGTTGGCCGCTACTACGCCGCCCGGCGGCGGCCAATTCGCCGTCGACTGACGCGAGCAATCTCGAGGCGTTTCGCGTGCAGCGTCGCGAGGTCGAGAATGACTACGCTCGTGGATTAATTTCCACCGCAGAGCGCGAGGCGGTGATTGATGAGCTGAGCAGCCGGTTAGCCGCTGAAATGGATGCGGTTATCAAACTCCAGCAAGGGCGGTCGATTTCAGGCGAAATTGCTTCAAAACGACCGTGGTTATTGGCCATTGTACTTTCGGTGTCTGTGGCGGGAGCAGCGGGCTTCGGCTATGCAATGCTCGGCGCACATGATGCCCGGCAGGTTGCGGCGATCACGGCCCGGAATACCGCAGCCACTGCTGACCCCAATGCGCCGCTGACAGAGGCACAAGTACTTGGGTTGGTTGAGAATCTCGCCAAGAAGATGGAAGCGAATCCAGAGGATCCAAAAGGATGGATTCTGCTGGCGCGTTCACAAAACGCACTTGGCCAGTGGGGCGCAGCGGCCAAGGCTTTTGAGCGGGCTGTGGCGCTGATGCCCAACGATGCGCAGTTGCTTGCGGACTATGCGGATGTTCAGGCGATGGTGCAGGACGGCAACTTTGCCGGCAAGCCGATGGAACTGACCCAACGCGCCCTGAAAGTGGACCCAAAGAACATGAAAGCGCTCGCCCTAGCCGGAACAGCGGAGATGCGCGCCGGTAACAAGTCGCAGTCGCTGAAGTATTGGGAGCGCCTGCTAGCGGTGCTGCCGAAAGATTCTGACGATGCCTCTCAGGTGGCATCAATCATTCAGGAAATGAAGACCGGGCAAACTACCCCCGCCCCTGCGTCTGCGCCCGCCGCCACAAGCACACAATCGAGCACACAATCGAGCACAAAATCGACACAACCGGCTGGCAAGGTGGTCGCCGGTGAGGTGACGGTAGCCCCCGCACTGGCGAACAAAGTTGCCAAGGGCGATACCTTGTTTGTGTTCGCGCGGGCGGCGAGTGGACCGAAGATGCCACTGGCGATTGTGCGCGTACCTGCGCCGTCTCAGTGGCCGTTTCGCTTCGAGCTGACTGACGCGATGGCGATGGCACCGGGGATGAATCTGTCGTCATTTGCCGAAGTTGTGATCGAGGCGCGGATCTCGAAGGCCGGCACGGCAAGCTTGCAGCCGGGGGATTTGCACGGAGTGACCCCAAGCATCAGCCCGCCGGCGGGCGCTTTGAAGGTGCTCATCGATCGGGTGGCACCCTAATGACTGCGGTCTTGGAAGGTAGAGAACTTTGCCTCGCTCGTGGGTCGAAGCAATTGTTTTCCGGGCTCAGCTTTGGGCTGGCAGGTGGCCATGCATTAGTCTTGCGTGGCGCGAATGGTGTTGGCAAAACAAGTCTGCTGCGGGTGTTGGCCGGACTCACCGAAGCCGACGCGGGGGAGGTGTGGGTTGGCGCAAAGCGTACACAGGCACTTTCCTCGTCGGCGCGTTCCGCCATCCTTTATTTCGGTCATGCCAATGCGCTGAAAGACGAGTTCACTGCGGCGGAGAATCTGGCAGACCAGCTTGCGTTAGATGCAAACCCGGCCAGCGCCGAGCAGCAGGCCGATGCGCTTACGGTGGTAGGTTTGATGGAGCGACGCCATGTGATAACGCGCCGTCTCTCGCAAGGGCAGAAGCGCCGGATCGGACTGGCGCGCCTGCATCTATCTCGCGGTGCGCTGCATAAGCCGGTGTGGTTGCTCGATGAACCAACCAACGCGCTGGATTCGGACGGCAGCGCGCTGTTTGTGCATATTGTGGAAGCGCATTTGGCTGAGGGAGGTGTTGCGGTGATTGCCACACACCTGCCGATGGCGTTAACTGGCAAGGTGGATGAACTTCATATGCGGGGGCTAGTATGAGCGCGGTGCCGGTTAACCAACCCGCGCTTTCCACTCCAGAGAGCGGTGTATGGATCACGCTTGTCCGTGATACCAAGCTGGCGATACGATCCAAGGGCGAACTCGCTCAAGCGCTGGCGTTTTTTATCATTGTGGTCAGTCTGTTTCCGTTGGCGATCGGGCCTGAGGCGGCGATATTGAAGCGTATCGCTGCGGGGGTGGTTTGGGTGTGTGCGTTGCTCGCAGTGATGCTGACCCTACCGCGGTTATTCCAGAGTGACTATCTGGACGGCACACTAGAACAATTGGCGCTGTCCCCCTATCCGCTCCCGCTGCTATGCGCCGGTAAAATGTTGGCACATTGGCTTTCTACGGGTGTACCGTTGGCCTTGGTGGCACCGGTGCTAGGCTTGCAGTTTGGCTTGGAAGCGAGTGAACTCCTGGTGATGGTCGCTGGTCTACTGCTCGGCACACCAGTCCTGACCATGTTGGGCGCGATTGGTGCCGCACTGGTGCTGGGTGTCCGCGGAGGCTCAATTTTGATGGCGCTGTTGGTGTTGCCGCTGTATACCCCGGTATTGATTTTTGGCGCGGGTGCGGTTGAAGCCAGCATCGCCGGGATTGACGCCATGGCTAACCTGTCGTTGCTGGCGGCTATGCTGCTGTTTGGCTTGGTGACAACGCCATTTGCGGCCGCTACTGCGGTGAAAATATCACTGGATTAAAATGAGCCTTTTTAAGTACTCCGCGCCGTCATCGTTTTATCCGCTTGCAGGCAAGCTAGTGCCGTGGTTTGGCGTGCTCGCGTTTTTGCTGGCCGTCGGTGGTTTGTATTTGGGGTTGTTTGTCGCGCCGGAAGACTACCAACAGGGCGAGGTGTATCGCATCATCTTTATTCATGTGCCAAGTGCATGGATGGGGATGTTCATTTATCTGGTGATGGCAATGTACGCCGTGCTGGCGCTGGTGTATCAAACGCGGCTATCCGCAATGATGATGGAAGCGCTCGCCCCTACCGGGATGATGTTTACCGCACTGGCGTTATGGACCGGCGCATTGTGGGGCAAACCGACTTGGGGGACCTACTGGGCGTTTGATGCACGCATGACCTCCACCTTGATTCTGCTATTTTTGTACGTCGGCTATTTGGCCCTGATGAACGCCATCGAAGACAAGAAACGTGCTGACAAAGCTGGTGCTTTGTTGGTGCTGGTAGGATCGATAAACGTGCCGATCATCTATTTTTCAGTGAAATGGTGGAATACGCTGCATCAGGGCGCGTCGGTGTCGTTAACGCAAGGCAACAAGATGGCAGCGACGATGCTGGCAGGCATGCTGGTGATGGCGCTGGCCTGCTGGATGTATTCGCTTGCGGTCTCGCTTTGCCGCGTACGCGCAATCATTCTGGAGCGCGAGCCTCACGCAGCTTGGGTCAAACACATTCGCGAGGTGCAGGCGTGAACTGGGCGGATTTCCTTTCGATGGACGGTCGGGGCTTTTACGTTTGGGGTTCATTCGGCGCGTTTCTGGCTGCTATTGTGATTGAGATCGTGCTGGTACGGCTGCGAATACACCGGGCGCAACAAGCAGTTCGCAACTCACTCGGCCAGGCCGGGAGCAGTGCCACTGAAAAAGTGCCAAGATGATGTTGACGCTACGGGCAAAACGATTTGTTTGGGTCGCATTGGGTATTGTCACGCTATCGGTTGCGGTGGCGCTAGTATTGCGCGCGTTTAATTCAAACTTGGTATTTTTCTTCACGCCGACAGAAGTCTCGCAAAACAAAGCGCCAAAAGACCGCACCTTTCGTATCGGCGGCCTAGTCACTGAGGGCAGTGTTCAACGCAAACCAGATGGTTTGACTGTGGCCTTTACCGTCACCGATACGATCCAGTCGATTCCCGTGCGTTATACGGGTATCTTGCCCGACCTCTTTAAGGAGGGGAAGGGTGTGGTGGCCCAGGGCAGAATGGGTGGTGACGGAGTGTTCACGGCCTCTGAAGTGCTGGCCAAACACGATGAGAACTACATGCCCCCGGAAGCGGCAGAAGCGTTGAAGCGCGCCGGGCATCCGATTGAAGGCAAGGTGTTCGCTGGGCAAAAGCCAGTGGTGACACAAGCCGGAAAGTGAGACTCTCTTGATTGCAGAACTGGGCCATTTTTCGCTCATCATAGCGTTGTGTTTGGCGATTTTGCTGGGCACCCTGCCTCTTCTAGGCACGTTCCGCAACAACGAACGATTGATGGGCATGGCGCGGCCACTCGCGACCGGCCAGTTTGTGTTTGTGTTGTTTGCGTTCGCCTGTTTGATCTATTGTTTTGTTACCAGCGATTTTTCGGTCAAGAACGTCGCGGCAAATTCGAACACGAAACTGCCGGTCTACTACAAGGTGACGGCATCGTGGGGCTCGCATGAAGGTTCACTTTTGCTGTGGGTGTTGATGCTCGCCGGCTGGACCTTTGCCGTGTCGACGTTTAGTCGAAATCTGCCGCAAGAAGTCATTGCCCGCGTACTGTCGGTGATGGGGCTGATTGCCATCGGCTTCTTTCTGTTCATGCTGCTTACATCCAACCCGTTTGAACGACTGGTGCCCGCGGTCGCCGAAGGGCGCGACCTGAATCCGCTGCTGCAAGACCCGGGCATGATCTATCATCCGCCGATGCTCTACATGGGCTACGTCGGCTTTTCCGTGGCGTTTGCGTTTGCGGTGGCTGCGCTGATCGGCGGCAAGCTCGACGCAACTTGGGCCCGCTGGTCACGCCCTTGGACCACAGCCGCTTGGATTTTTCTCACGCTGGGGATAGCGCTCGGCAGTGCTTGGGCCTACTACGAGCTGGGATGGGGTGGCTGGTGGTTCTGGGATCCGGTCGAAAACGCATCCTTCATGCCGTGGTTGGTCGGGACTGCGTTGATTCATTCGCTCGCGGTCACGGAGAAACGTGGCATCTTCAAGAGCTGGACGGTGCTGCTCGCGATCATCGCCTTCTCGCTGTCGTTGCTCGGTACCTTCCTCGTCCGTTCCGGCGTGCTAACCAGTGTTCACGCCTTTGCGACGGATCCCGCGCGCGGCGCATTTATTCTCGGCTTCCTGGTGATTGTCACCGGCGCATCACTCGCGCTATATGCCTGGCGCGCGCCGCAGCTGGGATTGGCAAAAATCCCCGGTGTGTTTACACCGGCCTCGCGGGAAGCGATGTTGCTGGCCAATAACGTGCTGCTGTTGGTGGCGATGCTGGCGGTGATGTTGGGTACGCTCTACCCGCTGTTTTTGGATGCGCTAAATCTGGGCAAGATTTCGGTGGGGCCACCGTACTTTGATGCAGTGTTTTACCCGTTGATGGCACCCGCATTGTTCTTGATGGCGGTCGGCCCGATTGCGGCTTGGCGAAACGCGACCCTGCCAGATTTGTGGACGCGTTTGAAGTGGGCACTCGGTACGGCCATCGGCTGTGCAGTGGTTACGCCTTTTCTCATGGGCAAGTGGACACCCCTGATCTCACTGGGTCTGCTGCTGGCGTTCTGGATCATCGCCGCATCACTGGCGGGCATCGTTCATCGTCTGCGTTCAACTGCGGGCGAGGGTGTATTGGCCAAGCTGCGCGCCAATAGCGCGAGTTATTACGGCATGCATTTGGCGCACATCGGTATGGCAGTCGTGGTAATCGGTATTACGCTGGTACGAGGTTATGAAACCGAGCGTGACGTACGTATGGCACCCGGCGATTCGGTCGTAGAGGGCGGTTATGCCTTCAAGTTCATGTCAGTCGGCGCGCGACAAGGCCCGAATTTCGACGCCATCAAGGGTGTTTTTGAGGTCAGCAAAAATGGCCAAGTGGTACATGTGCTGCATCCGGAGAAGCGTACCTATTTTGCCTCCGGCCAGACAATGACAGAGGCTGCGATAGATTCGGGGTTGACACGTGATTTGTATGTCTCACTCGGCGAGCCAGTCGAAGCTGTTTCACCCAACGATCCGGCGACCGGAGCGTGGGCGGTGCGAATTTATGTCAAACCCTTCATCGATTGGATTTGGGCGGGCTGCATTTTGATGGCGCTCGGTGGTGCCTTCGCCATCGGCGACAAGCGTTATCGCGTTCGAGTGCGCCAGACAGCGCGGCCAGAGTCGGCGGCATCAACGTTGGCGTCGCCGACTGTTTCGCAGTCACAGCAGACGCCGCTGGGGGCCGAATGAGTATTGATCCGGCAGAGTCCTCCTCAGTCGCCGCAGTCAACGGCGCGGCAGGCGGCGTCAGCAGCGCAAAACGTGCCTGGCAGTTTTTCTTGCCACTCGCGATCTTTGTTGCGTTGGTCTGGTTTCTTTACCGCGGTTTGTTCCTCAACCCTCGCGAAGTTCCATCGGCGTTGATCAACAAGCCTGCACCCGCGTTCTCGCTCACCAAACTGCACGCGCCTGACCAAAAGTTTTCACCAGCGGAAATGAAAGGCAAGGTTTGGCTGCTCAATGTTTGGGGGAGCTGGTGCGCCTCGTGTCGTTACGAGCATCCGCTTTTGAATGACCTTGCGAAACAACAAGTGGTGCCGGTGGTCGGATTTAATTGGAAAGATGATCCGGTGGCGGCGAAATCCTGGCTCATTAAGTACGGCGACCCTTACCAGCTTAGTGTCAGCGACCTAGATGGACGGGTGGCAATTGACTGGGGGGTTTACGGCGCACCGGAGACATTTGTGATCGACAAGGCGGGATTGATTCGCTACAAGCACACTGGTCCGATTGACGCAAAGGTGCTCAACGAGACTCTGCTGCCCTTGATTCGTGACTTAAAAACGGCGAGTTAGCCAATGCGCCCGTCCTCTGGAGAGATCGTTGATAAGTACAAAACGCTAACATCTATGGACATCTTCAGCGGTTTTGCTCTGAAGAAGCCCGCCGAATGGCGAGTTTGGTTTTCAGTCGTTTTTCGCTTGGTACGCAGCACCCTTGCAACCGCTGCTGCGTGCATGGCGGGAGCGGCGTTTTTTTTGGCGTCAGCCAGTGTTGTTTCGTCCGCAGCAAATGCACAGGTGCAAACGCCCGAGGCCTCGTTGCCGTCGCCGGCGGTGGCAAAACGTTTGAAGACGCTTGAGAGCGAACTGCGCTGTCTGGTTTGTCAGAATCAAACGTTGGCGGATTCGCCGGCGGGCCTAGCCGGTGATTTGCGGCGTGAAGTCCGTTTGTTGGTGGAACAAGGTAAGAGCGACGCAGAGATTAAGGCTTTCCTACGCGTGAGATACGGCGACTTCGTTCTTTACAAGCCGCCGGTTGATCCAAAAACGTATCTTCTGTGGTTCGGTCCATTTGGATTGTTAATCATCGGCGGTATTAGTGGTTGGTTGGTCGCGCGTCGTCGGGGGCTTGCGGCGAAGGCCTCCAAACACGCTGGTGAAGTGGCTTCAACCCGGGATGGCTCGGTGCCAGCGTCGACGCGGCAACGCGCCAAAGCGTTGCTTGATGACGATATCGCCGACAAGGAGGCAAACAGATGATCATCGACGATGTTGCCAGCCTACGCCGTCTGCTCAAAAATAGCCACACGATTGCCGTAGTAGGACTTTCTGCGAATTGGTGGCGTCCTAGTTACTTTGCCGCAAAATACATGCAAGAGCACGGCTATCGCATCATTCCAGTGAACCCGATGTATACGGAAATGCTGGGCGAAAAGTGTTATGCCTCGCTGGCGGATATTCGGGAGAAAATCGACATCGTCGACTGCTTTCGGAAAGCCGAAGAAATGCCAGCGCTCGCTGAACAGGCCATCGCCATGGGCGCAGGGTGTTTTTGGATGCAACTGGGTGTGGCCAACGCGGCGGCGGCGGACCTCGCGTCACAAGCGGGGCTTGATGTGGTGGTGGATCGTTGCGTGAAAATTGAACATGGACGACTGTTCGGTGGGCTAAACTTTGCCGGTGTCAACACCAAGATAATCTCCGCCAAACGGCCGGTTTTTTGACCATGCGGGGAATTTTTGCAGGTTGTTGTTGTCATTTTATTGTAATGAGCACGGGCGACAATGCGCTCATGACATTAAAAGAAACACAATAACAACAAGAAAGGAGTTTCAAAATGGCTTCGTATGTTCTCTGGGCAATCGCGGGGTTTGTTCTTATCATCGCCGAGCTTTTAACGGGCACCTTTTACCTTCTGGTATTCGGCATAGCCGCTCTAGTGGGTGCATTGGTCGCCTACTTGGGCGGGGCATTTTGGCTCCAGGTGATTTTCACTGCGGCAGCGTCGCTCATTGGTGTGTATCTGGTTCACACCTGGTGGCAGAAACACCCCAAAGACTCGAAGGCGGAGAATAGCCTCGACGTCGGGCAAACAGTCGTCTTCGAAAGCTGGGTAAACGAAAGCGGCAAAATCGCGCGTGTGAAGTATCGCGGCTCCAGCTGGGACGCGAAGGTTGATGGATCACCGCAGGCCAACGACGTACTTACCATTCAGTCCGCCGAAAACGGTGTGCTGCATGTGTCATCGGCTTCCGCCTAATCGATAACCAAGCCTACTCGGTGGTCAAGCAAATACTTGGCCCCAGCAGCCCTATTCAAAACACGAACGACAATCACAAAGGAGCTTCCATGTTTGTCAAATTCGCCGCAGTTCTGGTCGCTACGCTGGGCTTGTATTTCACGCCGGGGTTTTCCGCGTACGCCATCCCATTTTTCTTCCTCGCTACGATCATTGTCTTTGTGGTCGAAGGCGTTCGCATCGTCCCTCAACAAAACGCATGGGTGGTGGAGCGGTTGGGCAAATATCACGCGACGCTCGCTCCCGGCTTAAACGTCATCGTGCCGTTTTTTGATCGAGTCGCCTATCGCCACAGCTTGAAGGAAGTCCCGCTGGATATTCCGGAGCAGGTTTGTATCACCAAAGACAACACACAGCTCGCTGTAGACGGCATCATCTATTTTCAGGTCATGGACCCAAAACTTGCGAGTTACGGTTCGAGCGACTACATCATGGCGATTACGCAGTTGGCGCAAACGGCGCTGCGTTCGGAAGTCGGCAAGATGGAACTCGACAAGACCTTTGAAAGTCGTGACGAGATTAATCACAAGGTTGTCAGCGTACTGGATGAAGCGGGCCGCACCTGGGGCATCAAAGTACTGCGCTACGAAATCAAGAGTCTGACGCCGCCAGAATCCATCCTGCGCTCCATGCAAGCGCAGATTACTGCCGAGCGCGAGAAGCGTGCCTTGATTGCCAAGTCAGAAGGTGTGCGCCAAGAAGAGATCAACATCGCCGACGGGCAACGCCAAGCAGCAATCTTGGCTTCAGAAGGCGAGAAACAAGCCGCCATCAACAAAGCCCAGGGTGAGGCGCAGGCGCTCACCACGGTAGCAGAGGCGACAGCATCCGCAGTACGTCAAGTTGCCGCAGCATTGGAAGCGCCTGGCGGACAGCAAGCCGCAAACTTGAAGATCGCAGAAAAATACGTCGAGCAATTTGGCAACTTGGCCAAGGCCGGCAACACGCTGATCGTGCCGGCAAATATTGCGGATGTCGCCGGTATGCTGTCAACTGCCATGACGGTGTTGGATAAGACCAAGCAGGTGATGAAATGAACGCGTCGCGCAAGGTCACTGCCCCGCAGATGCGGGACGGTTCTATGTGCGGGTGCCATGCGATTTCTTGAGTACGGTGTGATCGGTCGCAAGATCATGAATTCTGTAGCCGCAGCAAGAGAATCGTCGCGGTACCACCGTCCTCGTTGGGTTCTGTATTGATCGCGCCGCCCATTGATGCAAGCAGACTTCTCACGACCCTAAGGCCGATGCCCGCATTGCGCCCGATATAGTCAACAGTGGGTTGGTCGTGTCCTATTCCCGGCCCAGTATCGTCAATGCGAATAAACGCTTGGCCGCTATTTTTGCCGGCGCTAACTGAAACGCAACCGCCGTTCGGCGTGTGGCGGATGGCGTTTGCCAACAGATTGGCAATCACTTGGCGCAGCCAGCGTGAGTCGGCCACCACACACGCGTCGCATGAGGGCCCTTCGCAGCGCAGAAGGACGCCGTGTTTCCAGGCTGGTGCCTGGAATCGTGCATGCATCTCCTCTAACACAGTGGCAAGACCGACTGGCTCCTGCTGCATGTTGGCGTTGATGGAATGCATGCGGCCAAGGTCAATCAGATCGCTGAGCAAAATGTGAAGATCGTCAACTTGACGCACGATGATCTCTGCGCTCCCGACCGAAGCTGGCTCTCTGGCGAGTCGTTCTGCGTGACCGCGAATGACGGTCAGAGGTGTTCGAAGTTCGTGCGAAATCTCTGCCACAAAGTTGCTCTGGTCCTCACGCGCCTTAGCCGATTGGCGGAGGCTATCGCTCACGTGGTGCTGTAAGCTGTTGTTGATTTGTATCAGCTCGGCCAGCTCTAAGGGCGGGGTAACTGCGACCTCGATGGGGTATCGCTGGTCTTTCATGAAGCGAGTCATGGCATCTGCGAGGCGTTCGACCGGAAGCGCGAGTGCTTCAGCGCTTCCGGCAGCGAACCAACGACGGAACGCCCACAGGAATAAGGCGACGAAGCAGCCTACGCACAACAGTGTCGCCGCGAATACGCTAGCGACGAGTTTGGCAAGCGCTGCAAACGACATTTCAAGGTCTGGCGCCTGAACGAAAAGCCGACGATCTTCCGAAAGCATGATCACGACGGCGCGCCAATGACCACGCGCACCGCTGGGTTCTGCAGCAACGCTGAGAGGAGCGACGCGATCGACTGGTTGCATCCATGTTGCGGGGATTTGCCCGAGGGATCTTTGGTTCATCGGATCGACGCGCAGCCCGCCCTGCAGAAGTTGCACCATCCGGTGCACCGGCACGCGTTCACCGTCAAATAAACGTATCTGATCTGGTCCATCAAGCTCTTGTTCGAGGCCGTATTCCACCAGCCAGCGGGCCAGCTGCGGCCACTGCTCCTCGTGCGCGAGGCCCAGTACTGATTGCAATTCCGCAAACCGCAACTCATCCAGTGGATTTCGAGGGGTCCAGCGCAGCGTCGCGTAGACGAGCAATATAGCAACGGAGGTTGCCAACGCGGCCGCTACCGCGAGAGAGATCACGGGGCGTAGCTGGGCCCGCAAGATCGCGTCCCGGAAACGCGGCATGCCGGACGACGTTGTAGGATCCATCAGCTGCTAGTGGCGCGCAGCCGATAGCCCAGCCCGCGCACCGACTCTAACGCACGCGAGATGGCGCTAGCGCGCCCAAGGCGTTCGCGTAGTCTCATGATACAGGCGTCGACCGCCCGATCCTCTCCAGAATAGTCTCGCCCATATACCTGCTCCAGCAACCACTCGCGCGTCAGCACCCGCCCAGGTGTGCGCATCAGTAGCTCCAACAGGAGAAATTCTCGACGAGAAAGCTTGCAGTCGGTACCATTCACCGTTAGCCAACTGGCGGCGGGATCCAGCTCGCAGTCCAACACTCGTAAGGTCGCCCGGTTTGTTTCTGGAACGGGCTCGTGCGTCTTCGTCTCAGATCGTCGATACCTCCGCAACAGCGCCGCAACCCGCGCAGCGAGTTCCCGCAGACTAAATGGTTTCACCATGTAGTCATCCGCACCGAGTTCCAATCCGACCACCCGGTCGGCTTCCTCACCACGCGCGGTGAGTAAAAGGATCGGCTTGTCAAAGCCTTTCTCCCTGATGCGGCGAAGAATCTCAAAGCCATTCACGCCCGGTAGCATGACATCAAGAATCAATAGGTCGGGCTCGTTCTCCTCGAGCAACAACCAACCCGCCTTACCATCAGCCGCTGTGGTGACGTCAAAAGCCAGCGCCCGCAGCTCGCTCGCCACTAAATTAGAAACGTCGGTCGAGTCTTCAATTAGCAGGATGTGAGGCATGGTGACGATGCAAGTAATGGGGTGCGGCATATCAAGCCCGGCTACAACACTGGTCCGCTTTGGCCGCACGCTGCCGAACAAACGCAACACTTACGAGGCAATAACTCAACAAATCAAATTCAGATTTGACATATGGCAGGCGAAATGCAGTCTTACCTGCGCAAATTTGATCGGAGGATACTTACTATATGCGAATTCTCGGTTTGGTGATGTTCAGCTCTCTAGCGCTTGTCTACGGCTGTGCCAGCTACACGCCGGGAGACGTACCCAGAGAGGCTAAAGCGCTCCATGTGGTTGAGTTGCGAGCACTATTCGAACGCGCAGCTCGCGAGGCACTTTGGTTCGACGACGACGTCAAGAACGGCCTGCGTTTTCGCTTCGAACCAGACGGACGCATGCAAGTGCGCAGCCGTTTTTTTACGTCTAGGGTTGTGGCGGGCCGGTGGCGGCTATCGGCGGAACCTGCCCTGCTTTGCATTCGGGTCGAGCAGGATCCAGAAGCTTGCCACACGGTTTATCAGTTGAGTGGCGACCGCTTCTACGTGGACGTCCCTGAGCTAGCTGCAGAGGCCAACACATTCACGCTTCGGTCGCGCTGAACGTTACTGTGTTCATCGTTTGCCAAATCTAGACGCGCTTTTGCACGGTCGGGGCAACGCAACCGTAAACACTTGAGAGGATTAGCATGAAACGACTTCAACTTGCACTCGCAGCGGTGTGGATAATCGTCAGCGTATCGGTCTTCGGTTGCGGGGATAACAAAGTCTCATCGCCAGCGGTCGCGTTGCCTGCTGCTGGCGATTTAGTGGCGAGTAGCGCCGCGCAAGCTAGTGGGATTGTCGGTGCCGCTAGCATCGTGAAATTCCGCTATCGGATGCAGGCCATTGGTGGCGGTCTGACAGAAGCGAATGCGCTGTTGTTTGCGCCGCCGGGTAGCCCTCCGAATGGCGGCTGGCCACTCGTGGTGTGGGCGCATGGCACAACCGGTGTAGCCGACAGTTGCGCGCCCAGCCGTAATTTTGCGGGTCTGACCGAACCGGCTGTTGCCAATGCCTTGCTCGCCGCCGGTTTTGCGGTTCTGGCTCCGGACTACGAAGGCCTCGACGCACCCGGTGTGCACCCGTATTTCATCCGCTCAAGTCACTCAAATTCAGTGTTGTCAGCGGTCAGGGCCGCGCAGGCCGTCGGCAGTACGACGGTGTCGAAGGCTTGGTCCATCATTGGTCACTCCCAAGGCGGTCATGTGGCGCTGTCTGCTGCGCAGTTCGCCAGCCAGCTTGGTACCGATTTTCCGTTGCGTGGGGTTGTTGCTCTGGCACCGGGCTCCGACTTGGTACTCAGTAGCAATCTTGCCTTCCAAAGTATCGATGCGCTCATTTCCGCTGGTGACCTTAACCAAGCTGCTGAGATACTTTTTTTCGTTCAACTAAACGGCTCATTTGCGATACACGGTATGCGCACGGTGAACCCTAACTTGGACGTTAGGCGAGTTTTTGGCACACGGATGCTCCCGCTGTTTGATCTAGCATTGACGGATGCCAATTGCGAAGCCTTCGGCACGGCCATCATTAATGATTTGAATGCTTTTCTGAGCGGCGGCGGCAATTTGGGAAGCTATCCCGGTTTCCGTCGGGACTGGGTGACAAACAATGACTTCGCGTCCATCGCAACGGCCAATCGGGTCGGACAGGTTCGGCTGACGGCACCGGTCCTAGTGGTGCAAGGGTCTGCCGACGAGCAGGTGCCGGCGGGGGCAACCACCGTTCTGGCGCAAACGCTGATTGCCAATGGGACGGCGGTGTCGCTGCTCGACGTGCCTGGTGGAACGCACAACAGCATTGTGATCGACACGTTGCCTCAGTCCGTCGCTTTTCTGAAAGCAAACCGTTAGTGACTTAAGGGGCAAGAAGACATAAAAAATTCGGTCGATCCACCGCGATTGCTACTGCCACTGTGGTGCCCGCGTTAGCTGTTAGCTTTCATGTCCGCGCGCAGTCAAGGGCAAAGCTGATTGATCATGTCCTAGAGTGATTTCCGGACTGGGCGAGACAGCCGTTAGAATCGTGGCTTCGTCGAACCTGAGGACAGCCCAGCATGCCAGATCGCAAATTCGGCTTTGAGACATTGGCGCTGCACGCCGGGCAAATTCCCGATCAAGCGACGGGCTCACGCGCACTGCCGATTTATCAAACCACGTCATATGTGTTTGATAGCGCCGAACAAGCGGCGTCACTATTCAACCTGCAAACATTCGGCAATGTTTACACTCGCCTGTCAAACCCGACAACCGCCGCGTTCGAGGAGCGTTGTGCCGCGCTGGAAGGTGGACGGGCTGCCGTCGCAACAGCCAGCGGGCAAGCGGCAGAGATGGTGGCGTTACTGAACATTCTGGAGGCTGGAGATCACATCGTATCGTCGTCGAAGCTGTACGGCGGCACCCATACAATGTTCAACGTTAACTTCAAGAAACTCGGTATTGAGGCAACACTGGTAGATCCGGATGATCCAGAAAATTTTCGGCGCGCAATCAAGCCAAACACCAAGGCAATTTTCTCCGAGACGTTGGGCAACCCGGCGATCAACCTGATCGACCTAGAAGCGGTTGGCATGATCGCGCGCGAGGCGGGTGTGCCGTTTGTGGTTGACAATACGGCAGCGTCACCTTACCTTTGTCAGCCGCTCAAGCACGGTGCGGACATTGTGATCCACAGCGCCACCAAGTTTCTGGGCGGACACGGAACGACAATGGGCGGTGTAGTGATCGAGAGCGGCGAGTTTCCATGGGGAAATGAGGATATTGCGGCCAAGTTCCCGGGCATGCACGAGCCATCTGCGGGTTATCACGGCGTACGCTTCTTTGAAACATTTGGCGACTTCGCCTACACCATGAAAGCGCGCATGGAGGTGATGCGGGTGTATGGGCCGACGCTATCACCGTTTAGTGCTTGGCAGTTGATGCAGGGGCTTGAAACCCTCCCGCTGCGTATGCAACGTCATTGTGAAAACGCGATGGCTGTTGCGACGTTCCTCGATAAGCATCCTGCAGTCGCGTGGGTGAACTATCCGGGCCTGTACACCAATCGGTACCATACGTTGGTAGAGAAATACATGCCGCGTGGAGCGGGGGCATTGTTGTCGTTTGGCATCAAACCCAGCTCACTGTCGAGTTTCAAAGCGGGGGTTAAGTTTATCGAGGCATTGCAGTTCATATCGCACTTGGCAAACATTGGCGACGCAAAATCGCTAGTCATTCATCCCGCATCCACCACGCACCGGCAGCTTAGCGAGGCGGATCAAATAAAGGCCGGTGTGCCGCCCGATATGATTCGCCTCTCAGTAGGGCTCGAAACGCTCGACGATATTCTTTGGGATATCGAGCAGGCGCTTGCCAAGGCGATGTGATCTGACAGACATTATGTGAGCCTAGGCGTGCCGACAATGTTTCGGTGCGCGACACTGTTCGGACGCGTTAAGTCGATAGGCTTGGTGTCAGTGTATTGTTCGGCGGGCCATACAAAAGCCTGCGGTCGACTTGTTGAGCGGGGATGCCACAGGCTTAAGCTTGCATCAACGCCACCACCACAAACAATCACGCTATTCGTGCTCGGCGGGTAGCGTTTTACATGCTCCGAAATTGACCATGCGTTTAGGTCAAACAAAGTGGCTTGCAAGATTGATCAGTAGCCGAGCTACTCGAAGCGGCTCGGGATAATGTCGCGCATGAGCGCGAGCTGCGTACCTTGGGCGGCTGCAGTGGCCTTAAACTGGGCGATGTACTTGGCGGCGAGCGGATCTGCCTTCGGTAACGCGACGCGCATCGGGTCCTGATGTTGTCCACCGATCTTAAACTCGTAGTGCAGATGCGGTCCGGTCGCGAACCCTGTCGAGCCTACATAGCCCAATGTTTGACCCTGTGTGACCCGCATGCCTTTGCGCACGCCTGATGCGAACCCTGATAGATGGCCGTATAACGTACTGATCGAGCCGGAGTGGCGAACCTCAACAACGTTGCCGTAGCCGCCCTTTACACCCGCGAACTCAACGATGCCATCGGCGGTCGCCCAAGTGGGCGTGCCGCGTGGTGCGGCGAAATCAACGCCAGTGTGTTGCCGCCAGTTGCGGAATATTGGGTGCATCCGACCGCCGAAACCTGACGAAACGCGAGAAAACGCAAGCGGTGACCGCAAGAAAGATTTAGCCCGGTTCGAGCCATCTGCCGCGTAGTAGCCATCGTTGCCCTCGCTATCGGTAAACAGATATGCCTCGAAAGTCTTGCCCTTGTTGGAGAACTCGGCAGAGAGCACGCGGCCCGGCCGGACGAACTCGCCGTTGTAATAGAGCATTTCGTAGACGACTGAAAAACGATCGCCAGTACGAAGGTCGATATGAAAATCGATGTCCGTTGAGAAAATTCTTGCTAGCTGGTTGGCAACCGCGTCAGGGATGTTGGCGGCATCCGTTGCACCGTACAGCGATGACTTGATAACTCCTGACTTGCGCACGGTTTGTGCGGTCGGTGTCACGAGCTTTTCAACAGCCTTAAAGGTGTCGTGATCCCGAACCACTTCCAGTAATTTGTCGGCGCTATGGAAATACACCAGCGACTGCATCTCGCCGTCGCCGTCGACTACCGCCTGCAATGTTTTGCCAGGACGAAGCTGAAACAGTGCGCGCGCCTCCTTAGACTTGCGCAAGAATTCAAACGCGGCTTTGTCATTCACACTGAGTCGTTGTAACAGGCTTGCAACCGTATCCCCACGTTGTACGCGATCTGCAGTCCGGTATTCGACCTGCGCACCATCTTGTTCTTGAAACTCTGGTAACGTGATCAACTGATCGACGTCACGCTGAACAACCCGCGTTGTTGATGTGTCTGACGATACGCCAAATGCTGTCAGTACGCCAAAGATGGGCAGGGCAAACAGTACACCAACCGCAACCGCCGTTCGCCGCAGCCCCGGGCGTTGGACGACAGAGCGGGTTGCAGTAGTCATCCGCGTCATTGCCTGATTTACTTCGATCTTGAGTTTTTTGTGGTTCATCGGAACAATCGGTCGGCTCGGAAACTGCGGTCAATGGCAAAAACACAATTGAACAGAATAGCAGAAACGCCCATTTGTTGCCTCGCCGCCGAGCGGCCCGCGCCCTGCAAGCAATAACGCAGGCGTTTCCATGTTGGAGCGAAATGACAATCCCGCGAGCGTCCTCTGCAGGTGGAGAAGGGGAAGGTCAATTTTTTGGCAAATTTGATTCCACCAACGATCTGGCGCCGGATCGCGGGGGAAGTGCGGTCGAATGTGGTTCGGTCGAATGTGGTTACCAAACTCCCGTATCGCAAGTTGCGGCAATCATCTCTTTCTCACAACGGTGAAAACTTTTTTGCAAAAAGGTGTTGACCGAATGGGTGCCGCACTGCATAATAGCAATCCCTCGAAACAAACGTTGCGCGGCAGATTACCGGCGTAAACGGGTATGTTTTGGGATTGTTCTTTAAAAACTAGACAACCGATTGAGGTGGGTACTCTGGTATTGGGGTGCTTTGCTGGTGATAGGTGCTGGAGGTGGTTAGCTTAGGCTGGCTGCGGAAGGTAGCTGGTGCTTAGGTGCACGGATTGCTGGCGAGGTTGAGCTCAAAACATTGAAGTAGTACCCGTCTCGAAGAAGTAAGCGCATCTGAAGGAATTTGGATGTGAAGCAAGCTTTGAGTTGGGAAGACGTTATTGGGTGAGAGCCTGATAACTGTCTTGCAAACAGGAATTGAACTGAAGAGTTTGATCCTGGCTCAGATTGAACGCTGGCGGAATGCTTTACACATGCAAGTCGAGCGGCAGCGCGGGGCAACCTGGCGGCGAGCGGCGAACGGGTGAGTAACATATCGGAACGTGTCCTTTAGTGGGGGATAACGCAGCGAAAGCTGTGCTAATACCGCATACGATCGGGAGATGAAAGCGGGGGATCGCAAGACCTCGCGCTAAAGGAGTGGCCGATATCAGATTAGCTAGTTGGTGAGGTAAAGGCTCACCAAGGCGACGATCTGTAGCTGGTCTGAGAGGATGATCAGCCACACTGGGACTGAGACACGGCCCAGACTCCTACGGGAGGCAGCAGTGGGGAATTTTGGACAATGGGGGCAACCCTGATCCAGCCATTCCGCGTGAGTGAAGAAGGCCTTCGGGTTGTAAAGCTCTTTTGTTGGGGACGAAACGGTTACGGTTAATACCCGTGACAACTGACGGTACCCGAAGAATAAGCACCGGCTAACTACGTGCCAGCAGCCGCGGTAATACGTAGGGTGCGAGCGTTAATCGGAATTACTGGGCGTAAAGCGTGCGCAGGCGGTTTTGTAAGCCAGATGTGAAATCCCCGGGCTTAACCTGGGAATGGCATTTGGGACTGCAAGGCTAGAGTATGGCAGAGGAGACTAGAATTTCTGGTGTAGCAGTGAAATGCGTAGATATCAGAAGGAATACCGATGGCGAAGGCAGGTCTCTGGGTCAATACTGACGCTCATGCACGAAAGCGTGGGGAGCAAACAGGATTAGATACCCTGGTAGTCCACGCCCTAAACGATGTCAACTGGTTGTTGGGAGATTTATTCTCTTAGTAACGAAGCTAACGCGTGAAGTTGACCGCCTGGGGAGTACGGTCGCAAGATTAAAACTCAAAGGAATTGACGGGGGCCCGCACAAGCGGTGGATGAT